>CALEZD010000068.1 GCA_937928385.1 uncultured Bacteroidota bacterium | reverse complement strand
GGTGGGGTTTGATTTTCATTCTTCTCCCAAGTTACCATAACCAGTCTTAAGTTTTGTCATCCCTGTATACTTCGCAAGACAGCTTCTTATATTTTCTGGTTATAAATACAAGAAAGATACACCCAGCTAATAAAAAACAATTGAAGGGGTATTCTAAACCATAGGTAACCGGGTCCCATACCATCTGTGGTGGCATTCTGATAATCGATATGACGTATAGATGCGCTGATATTGGCGGGCAATAGAATTATAAAAAACGCAATGAGCACCCATCCGGAATAATAGCTCCAAGACTTCACCAGCAATGATACCCCTAATACTATTTCCATTACTCCAGTCAGGTAGACCAGTTCGCTTTTATAGGGTATGAATCGCGGAAGCATCATGGCCATACCTGGGGTAAATACAAAATGTGCTATAGCAGTAAATATCAGCATGGCACACATGGCTATTCGGGCAGATAAGTTGAAATTAACACTGCCGTTTATAAATTTTGTTATTAGCGTGCTTATGCACCAGACTCCTAGTAAAACGAATAATGGTTTCATTGCGCAAATTTCAGTAATGTGGCATTGCCAAGCAATGAACCCTGGTTAAGAAATACGACGGCGTATCCGGCTGAGCGCCTGAGGCGTTACTCCTATATACGAGGCGATATATTTTAGTGGTATATGCAGCAATAGGTGTTCTTGCTCTGTAAACAGATTCATGTAGCGCTGTTCAGCTGTTTCATTCAGTAGGGATTTTTCTCTTCTTGACTTTTCCAGGTAAAGTTTCTCAGCAGCCAGGCGGCCTATTGTATTACCCATCTGAGACTTGTTGTACACTTCCTGGAGGTCAGGGTATGAGATACGCCACAAGACACAGTTGGTTAGAGCTTGTATATTATATATAGAAGGCTGACGGGTGATAAATGAATCATAAGCAGACGTGAAATTATTCTCAAAAGTGAAATCGAATGTTAGGTCATTTTCCTCTTTGGGGATATAATAGCGTATGATACCTTTCTCTAAAAATGAGAGATGATCTTCAACCTGCCCAGTTGTCAGCAACAATGTCTTTTTAGGACATTCAAACCTCTTCAGCCTGGAAGAGAATAACTGCCATTCGTCGTTCGTCAAAGTCACCTGCTGCCCCAGTATTTCTTTGAGTTGGTTCATGGAATAAAAGTATGCTTTTTAATACTGCCCCGTCCCTAGCATCACCAATGTACACGCCTCTTTGGCTTCTATGCCTTTTTCGCGCAGCATGGCTTCCAGTTCGTCATTCTCTGTGCCAGGGTTGAATATTACGCGCTGAGGCTTGAGCGAAAGAATATAATCATAATAAGGCACCTGGTTGCGGGGATTGAGGTACAAGGTTACCGTATCAATATCATCCATCGGCGGAGTATCCATAGTTATCTCCACACCGCCCACATTACCTTTGTCCTTACCTATGCCCACTACGGGGTGCCCGTAAGCCAGCAGCCTGTTGATGGCCATATTCGCATACCTCGACGGGTTAACCGATGCGCCCAATACCAATGTCTTCTTCTTTTCCATACCTGCAAATTTACTACAGCTTTACATGATGAGTGCAATACATGTATAAGCCTATATTATACTTTATTTCACCTTTCCTTTACAGTCTTCTGCACTATATTCCTTAACTTTAAAACAGCAGAACAAGCCTATTGTTCCGCAATTTTCAAATATGTACTTATTACCTTATTAACCAATTAACATTTTAACGAAATATGAACACAGCATATATAATAGCGGGTTACCGCACGGCAGTAGGCAAGGCGGGCAGGGGTGGCTTCAGGTTTACCCGTCCTGACGACCTGGCGGTAGATGTGATAAAAGGACTGCTGGCATCGGTACCGCAGCTCGACCCCAAACTGGTAGACGATGTGATAGTGGGCAATGCCGTGCCCGAAGCGGAGCAGGGCCTGCAGGTGGGGCGCATCATAGCCAACCGTGCGGTGGGCGAGTGGGCGCCTGGTGTTACCGTCAACCGTTATTGTGCATCAGGATTGGAGACGATAGCCATCGCCACAGCCAAGATACAAACCGGTATGGCGGACTGCATCATAGCAGGCGGAACGGAAAGCATGAGCCTGGTACCCACAGCGGGCTGGCGCACTATGCCCAACTATAACATCACCAAAGACAATGGCGACTATTACCTGGGAATGGGCCTCACAGCCGAGCAGGTAGCAAATGATTATAAAGTCACTCGCGAGGCACAGGATGAGTTTGCCTACAACTCGCACCGGAAAGCACTGAATGCCATAGAGCAGGGCTACTTCAAAAAAGGCATATTGCCGATAAAAGTGGAAGAGGTTACCGTAAACGAAAAAGGTAAACGCACCACACGCGATTATATAGTAGATACAGACGAGGGCCCCCGTGCCGATACCAGTATGGAAGCACTGGCAAAACTGAAGCCCGTATTTGCAGCAGGCGGCACGGTAACGGCGGGCAATTCTTCTCAAACATCAGATGGGGCGGCCTTTGTGATAGTGATGAGTGAAAAACTGATGAACACATTGGGACTGCAACCCTGGGGCAGGTTGGTAGCTTGTGCCAGTGCCGGTGTTGATCCGCGCATCATGGGTATGGGCCCGGTAGCTGCTGTACCTAAGGTTTTAAAACAGGCTGGCATGAAGCTGAATGATATAGACATGGTAGAACTGAATGAAGCATTTGCATCACAGTCTATTGCCGTCATCAACGAGCTGGGCATGAACCCCGATATAGTCAATATCAATGGCGGGGCTATTTCGTTGGGGCATCCTTTAGGTTGCAGTGGTGCCAAACTCACTATCCAAAACCTGCACGACCTGGAAAGGCTGAATAAAAAATACGGCATGGTAACCGCCTGTGTAGGAGGTGGCCAGGGTATTGCGGGGATAATTGAGAGGTTGTAGCTATTACAACATACTGCTTGGTTTTAGCAACAATGCTTGAACTACACACTCCCGCCGTTGTTGTGTCGCCTGACCAACAACACTCGCGAAGGATAATACATTACTTTCGCGGAACTACACACTACACGCTGTTGTTGTGTCGCCTGACGAACAACTCAACCTACAATTACTAATAATCTTCAAGATAATTAGTCAGTATACCAAATTCGTCCACTCCCGTTTCGTAAAATCTTGCGGTCGAATATTTATAGCCCGTAGTTTCTTAAGCTAATTGCCAACGGTCTTGCAATGGATTTGCGTGTATGTAGTCCAATTTCTGGTTAAATACATCGAGGGTATAAATGTCTGTTGTTAGTGAGTTTCTTTCCCATATTTGGATTTTCCTGTCCTTGTCGTTTACGGTGTGTTTTTGAATAATATCCTCTCGCCCGCCTGTTTTCAGAACATGTATCATTTCCCTGGCAGTGTACTTCAATAAATCTCTTTGAAAATCTTCTCTTTTAATATCTGGATGGATGTACCATAGTATGTGCATATGGTTAGGCATAATGACTATTCCGTATATCCGTACCAGCTTTTTGTTAACTCTGTGTTTCAGGGCATTGATGATAATATCTTTAAATGTATCAGGTACTAGCAATTTCTGCCAATTGAGAATGGTAGCGGTGAAAAATTGGGTATATCTCATTGGGTGAAAATAATAAATGTGGTTGAGTTGCTGGTCAGGCGACACAGCAACGGCATTATTAATCTATTTCGGTTATTTCCCAATCCTCATTTTGATTTTTTCTGTATGCCTTAAAACCCTCTAGTATGTATAACACGTGTTCAACTGAATTGTCATGTTGTAGAATCTGACTTAAACTTACAATCATCATATTGTCTGTACTCACTTCCTTGTCAGGTAGAAACTGCCAATCACCATTAGTATCGTGAAAGACATACGCGATCAGCTCATTATCGTGCATAATATCGCGTACTGTGAAAACTGCTTGGTTAAAATCAATTGTTGGAGCCATTTGTGAAAATAATAAATGTCAATTAGACATTATTGAAACTTTTATGGTTAAACCCAAGCAACCCATTTCGCTCGTTGTTGCACTCGACAAAGCAACACTACAATCCTCCCCCGCCGTTGTTGCGTCACCTGACCAACAACACAGCCCGGTTGTCAGCAACACGCAGCTGATTTAGACTATATTTACACCCGGTTTGCATCACAATCAATACATACAACGTTGCTTAGAGCTTTCGCTATTGGGCAAGGGGCATGTAAGCCCCAACCCCATGGTGGGCGCTGTGCTGGTATATGAGGGTCGGATAATAGGCGAGGGCTGGCATGGTGAGCATGGACCCCATCATGCTGAGGTGAATTGCCTGGCATCGGTGGCGGAAGTGGATAAACCCCTCATTCCGCACAGCACCATGTATGTATCGCTGGAGCCTTGTGCGCATTACGGCAAAACACCTCCATGCGCCAACAGGCTGGTGCAGGAGCAGGTGAAGGAAGTTATCATCTGCAATACCGACCCCAACCCCATGGTAGCAGGCAAAGGTGTCGCCATCCTCAAAGAACATAATATAGCCGTAACGGTTGGTGTGTTGGCAGAGGCCGGCCGCTGGGTTAACAGGCGTTTCTTTTCCGTGCAGGAGCGCAAGCGCCCGTTTATTATATTGAAATGGGCGCAGTCTGCCGATGGCTTTTTCGCCCCGCTGGACCGTAGCCGTTACCAGCTGAGTACGCAGCACAGCCAGCAGTTGGTACACAAGTGGCGTACCGAGGAAGATGCGATCATGGTAGGTTATGCCACCGCACTTAATGATAATCCGCAACTCACCGCCCGTCTCTGGGATGGTAAAAACCCCTTGCGGATTGTATTAGATGAAAAATGCACTTTGCCAACCACACACAGGCTGTTCGACCGGGAAGCGGAAACATGGGTGCTGAACGACACTAAATCGGGCAGTGCCGCTAATGTAGAATATATACAACTTGATTTCTCTGCAGAGATAATGCCTCAGCTACTGGATAAGTTATACATAGCGGGCAAACAATCGCTGATAGTGGAGGGTGGGGCATGGCTGTTGCAAAGTATCATTGATGCCGGACTGTGGGACGAGGCAAGGGTATTCACAGCCGAAAAGCAAATGTCGAACGGTGTCCCCGCACCTGTATTAAAAGACAGTGTACATGCCGAACAAACACCCGTAGCTACTGATGCGCTGCACCTGTATATAAATAAAAACAGCCCTTATCCTTTTGTACCGGGTTACGAACTGTAAATTTGCCTATGCAATACCTGCTGTTAGTCATCCTGCTCAATACATTTATTTTCATAGCCTTCAAGCTGTTTGCAAAGTATAATGTAGATGCCCTGCAAGCTATTACGGTCAACTATTGGGTCTGCATGTTCACAGGCTGGGCCACACATGGTTACCATCCTTTCCGGGCAGAAATTCAATACGAACACTGGTTGCTGAATGCATTGTTGCTGGGGGCTTATTTTATGTTCCTCTTCAACCTGATGGCATACAGCACCGCGCAGCAGGGCATGACGGTTACCTCCATTGCTAACAAACTATCGCTGGTTATTCCCGTTATATTCGCCTACTGGCTCTATGGCGATAATATGGGCTGGCTGAAAATAGCAGGTATATTGTTGGCTATACCCGCTGTGTATATGGCCACATCAAAGCAGGGTAAAATTGAAATAAAAAGCCTTTACCTCCCCGCATTGGTATTTATATGCAGCGGCCTCTCCGATACCTATATCAAATACATACAACATTATCAACTCGATACACAGGCCACGCAATCAGCCTTTACGATTACTATGTTTACCGTAGCGGCTATAGCGGGTAGTATTATGGTAGCGGGCAAAATGCTGCATGACAAAGACAGGCAGAAACTCAGCCTGAAAAATATTATTGCAGGTGTACTGCTGGGCATACCCAATTATTTTTCCATCTACTACCTCATTCGCCTTTTCGATGCCGACCTGCTGCCCAGTTCATCTATCATCCCTGTGAATAATATCGGCATAGTCGTCGCCACTACACTTGTGGCGATACTGTTTTTTAAAGAAGGCGCAGGCCACAAGCGGATAACAGGTATTATCTTAGCCATCATATCTATCATCCTTATCGCATTGGCAGGTTATTAATGGAAGAACAGTTTACATACAGGACGATAACGAATACACCGGTTTCCGATTTTCGAGACAGGGGCAGCAAGTTTTTCGGCTTTGCATACCCGGTGCGCGATGTGGAAGAGGTGAAAGAAAGGGTCAAGGCGCTGAAGAAAGAACACCCCAAAGCCGTGCATTATTGTTTTGCCTTCAGGATTGGTACTGACGGTACACTCTACCGCGCCAATGATGATGGAGAACCTTCGGGTAGTGCGGGTAAACCCATCCTGGGACAAATAGACAGTGCAGGACTTACCGATGTGCTGGTAGTCGTAGTGCGGTATTTTGGTGGCAGTTTGCTGGGTGTGCCAGGCCTGATTAATGCCTACAAAACAGCTACAGCCCAAGCTTTAGCACAAGCCGAGATAGTAGAGCGCTGGATAGAAGAACGGGTAACGCTTACCTTTGATTATCCTGCTATGAACGAAGTAATGCACCTGCTGAAACAAAGCGAAGCAACGATATACAAACAGGATTTGCAATTGTTTTGCGAAGTAGTAGCCGGCATACCTAAAAAACATGCGGACAATTATATCAGCAAGTTGCAGGAGATAAGAGGAGTAGAGGTGAAACAATGACCACAACAAAACATACCACATTAATCAAAGCCGAAGCCCAACGCCTGGGCTTCGACGCATGTGGTATAGCCCGCGCTGTACCGCTGGACGATGATGCCCGCCGCCTGGAGCAATGGCTCAACAAGGGTCATCATGGCAGTATGCAGTATATGGAGCGCTACTTCGACCTGCGGACTGACCCCGGTAAGCTGGTACCCGGCGCTAAGTCTGTTATTACATTACTGCTCAATTACTACCCCGAACAAAAACAACAGCCGGATGCACCCAAAGTGGCTAAGTACGCATGGGGTACCGATTATCACTATGTTATTCGCGATAAGCTGAACCAACTGCTGCAATACATACGGGATAACATCGGAGAAGTAAACGGCCGCGGATTTGTAGACAGCGCACCCGTGCTGGAGCGTACCTGGGCGCAACGCAGCGGATTGGGCTGGGTAGGCAAAAACGCCAACCTGCTCACCAAACATTCAGGCTCTTTCTTTTTTATTGCTACGCTGATATGCGACCTGCCGCTGGACTATGATAGCCCCTTCGCTACCGACCACTGCGGCACCTGCACCCGTTGTATAGATGCCTGTCCTACTGATGCGATTGCTGGAGATAAAGTGGTGGATGGCAGTAAATGTATCTCCTACTTCACTATAGAGCTGAAAGATGCGTTAATACCCAAAGAGTATCATGATAAAATGGAAGGCTGGATGTTTGGCTGTGATATCTGCCAGGATGTTTGCCCCTGGAACCGTTTTTCAAAAACCAACCACGAGCCACACTTCACACCCATACCCGAAATCCTTAATCTCTCCCTCGGCGAATGGGAAGCCATGACCGAAGAAACATTCCGCAAAACATTCAGGAACTCACCTCTGGCCCGTGCTAAGTGGAAAGGCATACAGAGAAATATAGGAGCGATAAAAGACAATAGTTCGCTTTAGGCCCACCCTTCACAGCTTCACTTAATACTTCTTTAGCCGTCCGGTTGCCGTATCAAGAGCGGTTTTTAACTTGTTAATTGCCCCTTTAGCTGCCTGTATATGTGTATTGCCATGATCAGTTACGGCAATGGGTTGCATCCCTTCCAGGCGGGCTTCCAGCATGCATCTTTTATCGTCCTGCCCCTGTTTCCGGCCATTTTCATCAGTCAGGTGTACTTCCACCCTGGTTATCTGTTCGGCAAATCTGTCTAACGATTTAGAAATTAACCCTTCCACCGTTTGGCTCAGCTCTTTGCTCCCCGTTATATTGTTATCTGTATTCAGTTGTATAATCATTGTTCTGTATTTTATTTCTTCCTGATTGCCCGATACTTTTATCCGCGTAACATCAGAAACGGTATATCGCTGCCAGGCCTGATTTAGAAGGCGTTTTTCCCTTGGGCATGATGATGACACGACCGCCCATTTCGGTTACCAGTTCTGCTATATCATCCGGCAAATCATCAATTTCAGGGTCTTGAGTATCCCCCGTTTCAATGGCGCCTGTTGTACGGTCAGTAATCTTCCCCGCAATCCTTAGCCCTTCTTCTGCCAGTAAAATATTTACTCTTCCGGCCGCGGCTGCAGCTGCTATTTCCTTCACCTGGTCGCTACCCGTACCATTGGCCTTTGCGGTATGGAAATCATCTGCTATGCCTTCGAGTTTTTGCAAGTAGGCGGGTTCCATAACTTCCCATGCGTGTTTTGCCAGCTCGTCTGCCGGTATAGAATCAGGATGTGTGGTAATGCCTTTTTCCAGCAGGTGCGGATTCTTATTGAGTTTATGAAAGAGATTATGATGCTCAGGTAAAGCTGCAAGAATAAGTGGCAACCTCGATGGTTTTGAAACCTGCTCATAAACAGCATCAGCCACTACGCGGAAAAACCGCTCCGCATCTTTATCTACCTCGTCTTTTTTGCCTCCATGTCCGTGGTGCATAGCAGGTTGTTGAGCCCCTGCGCCGCCATATGCAGCCGCCGTTAAATGTCCTTCTGTCAACTCACTCCCAAGTGCTTCCTCTATCGTTTGCGGTACTCCTTCGGGAATTTTAATTTCTGAAACCGCATGGCGGTTCCCTTCAAAAAGCCGGATGTCATGGCGGCTCAACCCCAGTATCTGGTACCTGTCCACCGACTGTAGATACCTCCGCAGCGGTTTGGTATGAAAGCTGTCTGCTACAATGGCTAATGGCGGCACTGTCATTGGCAAGCCGATAACCCTGAAAAAGCCTTTCGAGCTAAAGACAGCCAGCCCGTCCGGCGTATGGTTCCAGAATTTAGAGTCCTCCGCAAGGGCTTTTAAAGGTTCTAAAAAACCGATAATGTCTTTTTCTGCGTATAGCCCGCCAAGGGATGCTTCTAATTCTTTTAAAAGTTTTTTGAATTTAGTGGGGTCTTGTTGATTTTCAGGATGACTACGGTGCGTGGGCATATATACAGACAGGCAGGGTTGTGCCGATACAGATAATAGCTCCTTCAGGGTAGTATTTGTTATTAGTTTCATCATGTTTATATACTTGTTTTCTGAGTTGTTACATAATGGTTACGTCCACTTAAAGGATTTTCCCCTAAGCGGCCAATTACCTTATACTTATAATACATACCTGCGTCCGAATAGTTCGGTTTCTTAGAAAATAGTTTGGTTTACGTATTCAGAACAATTCCCGGTGTATACCTATATAATACAGCAGGTAAGTAGGAAGGTGAGCCCTGCTACCACACGCATTACTTTTTCAATACGGGTGATGGGTTTAAAATACATGCTCAGCTTCATCATTCCGCATGGTCTTCCGGTACGAAACCCTTGCGGAATAATGTGTAGCCGCTACATCTTACTATTCACTATTTCCTCCTCCTGTAGTGTGATGTCAACAATAGTATAGTAGGGCACCTTATTAATCAGCATCTCATCCAACACACTCACCAGGTTTTCATACTTGCTGTTCTTATCAGGCTTAATGATTACATGCAGTTTTCTGGCCTGTGCGCTGTACTTATCCGGTAGTTTTTTTATATCATGTTGCTTTTTAAGTATTATCGTTCTTAGCTGCTTCGCATTGACTATTGTAACCTCGTCAGGGTTATCCAATGTGCCGTGGTAATAAGCATATTGATCATCAGCAGTCGGCATGATAGTTATCGTGCTGGTGTCAATATAAGAAGTCATGTTATGCCCAGGTGCTGGTGTATTCAGCACCAGCGCCTTTTCTTCTGTAAGCGTAGTCGCGTATATAAAGAAGGTAATCAGTATAAATGCCAGGTCCACCATTGGTGTCAGGTCTATTCTCGGCGCTGCCGCCTTTCTGCGTTTGCCTTTTTCAGGCACTTGTATCTCAGCCATAACACTATGTTTATTATTAAGATACAGGAGGCAGGATTATCCATAATGGTGTTGGGTATTGTGACAGTGGTTTGACTATCCCCCCTTCGGTCGGTGTTGTCACCGTACCGACCAGGCAGAAGGGCAGGGCGTACCGCGCTGTAAAAAATAGTTGCTTTTAATCTGTTTATTGCGTATATTTGTTATAGTAAATGCAATGCATTTATATAGTTCTGTTAATGCGGGGCTAATTGAAATAAACAGCCAAACCATGTACCCACCACCCAAAAATACCATACTTAACACCAACGCCCGGCACACAGCCGGGCGTTTTGCTTATTATCACTATCCGAAAGATATACAGCAGAAGTTAACAAAAGTTAACAAACAGGGTATAAGGTATTCAGAACCAGCCAGCTCCAGAGCTGCAATATTGCTTATGGTTAAACCTGCCAGCATATCAGTTAACAAAATTAACCGGATCTTCTCCTCCCCCGGACCCGCGCCCCACTTTTCTGAACCAGAACAAATAATACAGTACCAGCACACTCAGCCCCGCGGCAAACAGCACTACAGAGTATGGTCGCCAGTCCTGCTCATTAAATTCGCCTATCATCCATATACTATTGGCCAGTATCCACAGCACTATGGCTATATTATGAAAGAACTCCGGTTTGCTCCTGCGCGAGCGCCACAGCAGGTATATGGCCATGCCCAGGGTAGGGGCTATCATTACCATGCCGCCAACTTTGAACTCCAGCGCCCAACAAGTGTCTTTTACCAGCCACAGCAGTATATGGCTGTTTTCCAGCATACGGTAGCGTGGCGACTGGTACAGCTCAGTAGTTCCTTGGTTCATGCCCGAAAAATAAAAAGGAAAACTGATATTATGTTACCACCCGGCAGTTACTATTGTATTGTTAATATAATTCATTTCAGTCATGCACTTTGGATATTATCACCCCGACCCGTACCTTTGCCGCACGTTTTAATTACTCATATTAAATAATTTATAACAATGAGCACAGTAAAAGTTGCCATTAATGGTTTTGGCCGCATAGGCCGCCTGGCTTACCGCCAGATTTACAACATGGACGGTATCGAAGTAGTTGCTATCAACGACCTGACCAGTCCTAAGTTCCTGGCCCACCTGCTGAAGTATGACACGGCGCAGGGCCGCTTCAATGCTGATGTTACCAGCGGCGACGATACTATAACCGTTAACGGCGACGCTATTAAAATATATGCGCAAAAAGACCCGGCACAAATTCCCTGGGGTGCGCACAATGTAGATGTGGTGCTGGAGTGTACAGGTTTCTTTACCGATGCTGAAAAGGCGAAAGCACACATCACAGCAGGTGCCAAGCGTGTGGTAATATCTGCCCCCGCTACCGGCGAAATGAAGACTGTAGTATATAATGTAAACCACGACATACTGGACGGTAGCGAAACTGTTATCAGCTGCGCAAGCTGTACTACCAACTGCCTGGCGCCTATGGCACAGGTACTGGATAAGCAATTCGGTATCGTATCAGGTATCATGAGCACCATCCACGCTTATACCAACGACCAGAATACACTGGATGCTCCGCACCCCAAAGGCGATTTCCGCCGTGCCCGTGCTGCTGCAGCCAATATCATACCCAACTCTACAGGTGCTGCCAAGGCTATTGGCCTGGTACTGCCCAACCTGAAAGGCAAATTGGATGGTGGTGCTCAGCGTGTACCTACTATTACAGGTTCGCTGACAGAACTGGTAACTGTACTGGGTAAGAAAGTAACTGCTGAAGAAATCAACGCTGCTATGAAGGCTGCTGCCAACGAGAGCTTCGGTTATACTGAAGACGAAATCGTTTCCAGCGATGTGATTGGTACATCTTATGGTTCACTGTTCGATGCTACACAAACAAAAGTGATGACTGTAGGTGATACTCAACTGGTAAAAACTGCCAGTTGGTACGACAACGAGATGAGCTATGTATCTCAGTTGGTGCGCACTGTTAAGCACTTTGCGGGATTGATAAGCAAGTAATCAATAACTATTATACTGAAACGCCGCCTTACTGGTGGCGTTTCTTTTCTAAATAACTTTGTAACATGAGCAAATTCAGCAACTACAACTTCAGCGGCAAAAAAGCATTGGTGCGTGTTGACTTCAACGTGCCTATAAAAGATGGCAAGATAACAGACGATACCCGTATGCGTGCCGCTATACCTACACTTAAAAAGATACTGACAGACGGCGGTAGCGTAATAGTGATGAGCCATTGGGGACGTCCCCTGAAGGAAATCAAAAAAGACCCTTCTAAAGACTTCGCACAATTCACACTGAAGCGCATACAAGACCATCTGGCACACTTGCTGGACACGGAAGTACACTTTGCTACCGACCCTGTAGGCAACGAGGCTCAGCTCAAGGCAGCCGAACTGCAGACAGGCGAAGTGCTGCTGCTGGAAAACCTGCGTTTTACCCAACATGAAGAGGGTGGCGACCGTGACTTTGCTGAGAAGCTGGCCAAACTGGGCGATGTGTATGTGAATGATGCATTCGGCACCGCGCACCGCGCACACGCTTCTACGGCTTTAGTAGCAGAGTTTTTCCCTGCGGAAGACAAAATGTTCGGGCTGTTGATGGAAGCGGAGATAATAGCAGCCAACAAGGTGATGAACGAAGCTCAGAAACCATTCACTGCCATCATTGGTGGTGCTAAGGTGTCAGATAAAATACTGATTATTGAAAACCTGTTGGATAGGGCTACAGACATCATCATAGGTGGTGGTATGGCATATACCTTCTTCAAGGCACAGGGTGGCAAAATAGGCAACTCTCTTTGTGAAGATGACAGGCTGGATATGGCCAACGAATTGTTGAAAAAAGCTGAAGCTAAAGGCGTGTGCATCCACTTGCCTTCAGATAGCATACTGGCAGACAAATTTGCCCCTGATGCCAACACCTCATCATCGGCCAATACAGAAATACCCGATGGCTGGATGGGATTGGACATAGGCCCCATAGCCTGCGATACATTCAGCAAAGTGGTAAAGGAGTCGAAGACGATACTGTGGAATGGCCCTATGGGAGTGTTTGAAATGGAAAAGTTTCAACACGGTACCAAGACCATAGCTGAGGCTGTGGTAGAAGCTACAAAGAACGGGGCCTTCTCATTAGTAGGCGGCGGCGATAGTGTAGCTGCGGTTAACAAGTTCGGCTTTGCCAACGATGTGAGTTATGTATCGACCGGTGGGGGCGCTATGCTGGAGTTCTTTGAGGGTAAAGAACTGCCTGGTATTGCGGCTATAAAAAATTGAGCAGGTACATGATATAATTAAAGAGCCCTTGTCATGCGGGCTCTTTAATTATAGTTATTTCTGCAGAAAGAAACGCCATACTTTATTGATGACTGTCTTTTGCTCGTTAAGTGTCATACCGGCATAAATAGGCAAGCGTAGCAGGCATTGGTCATAATTTTCACATTCATCCAGTTTCCTTCCATCATGTTTGCCCATGAAATATTCTGAACTATGTAAAGGGTTATAGTGGAAAACAGCGGATATACCCATTTTTTTGAGATAAGCCCTTAGTTTCTCCCTCGTGTCATTGTCGGTCAGTACCAGGTAAAATATGTGTCCGTTGTGTATAGCATAATCAGGCACAACAGGCAGACGTGCAAAGCCCAGAACTTCCAGTTCTTTAAGCTCTTCATAATATCGGTGCCATATTGCCATACGCTTATTTTGTATTTTTTGCAATTGTTCCAGCTGGGCGTACAAAAAGGCAGCAGTCATCTCATTAGGCAGAAAAGAGGATCCCACATCTACCCATCCGTATTTGTCTACCTCACCCCTTAAAAAGTTGGCCCGGTTGGTGCCCTTTTCACGTATTACCTCTGCACGTTTGCTAAACTGTTCGTCATTGATCATCAACATCCCACCCTCGCCTGCAATGACATTCTTGGTTTCGTGAAAGGACATAACACCCATGTGGCCAATAGTGCCCAACGCCCGGTTTTTGTACCAGGCATCTATACCCTGGGCGGCATCCTCTACCACAAACAAGTTATGCCTGTTGGCTATATCCATTACCCTGTCCATATCGGTAGCTATACCGGCGTAATGTACTACTACTATAGCTTTGGTTTTGTGTGTTATCAATTCCTCTATACTGTCTTCATCTATTCCGGGATAATCCCCCCGGCTATCTGCAAATACTATCTTAGCGCCTCTCAGCATAAAAGCATTGGCAGTAGATACGAAAGTATAAGAGGGCACTATCACTTCATCGGCCGGTTGTATATCCAGTAATATAGCAGCCATTTCCAGCGCATCCGTACACGACGTGGTCAGCAGGCACTCCTTGACATTATACATCATCTTGAAGTACTCCTGGCATTTACGGGAATAAGAGCCATCACCGGCTAATTTGCCCTTTGACAGAACGTCGTTAAGGTACTTCTGTTCAAAACCTGTCAGGTATGGTTTGTTGAATGGAATATCTGTGTCAGCTAAATCTTTCTCACGAAACAGTTTTAGCATATCACCGTTGATGGCATGCATGACAAACAGGCCTTTTAGTGCTGCAGCTATTGTCATCAGGTTAGATATCATATATGTAATATTTTGTGTTTTTTATCTTATCCTGCGCCAAATATAGGATGGCTATAGCCTGAATATGAATTTGACTAATCCGAATAACATGCATTTAGCAGGTGGATAACATCTTGTTAGGAAAATGATTTTCAGAACGGCGGAATTTGTATTTTCCCATTCAGAAACTATACAGGTATGGCATTATTCAGTAAACTCGGTAAGTATTCAAATTTCGCATTGTTAGTATTGCGTGCCGGTATTGGTGCAATGATGATAATGCACGGATATCCCAAACTACTGGGCGGCCCTGAACGTTGGGCCAAACTGGGTGGAGCCATGGAAAATTTTGGAATAACATACGCACCGGAATTTTGGGGATTTATGGCTGCGTTTGCTGAATCTGTCGGCGGATTGCTATTAGTAATTGGATATATGACCAGGCCTGCAGCGCTATTGCTGTTTATCACTATGGTGGTAGCTGCTACCAAACATATTATGGGTGGCGACCCCTTCAGTAAATCATATCATTCCATTGAGCTGGCCTTTGTTTTCCTTGGGTTATTCATACTTGGCCCGGGCAAGTATTCTATTGATAAAGGTTAGGAAGCTACTTTAAGCGTTAAGTTATTCAGCCCTTTATTATTGGTGTTGAGAGCTGTTTTGATGCCATCAATTATGTTATCTACTATATAGCTGGTTTTGTTCCTAATGTTGCGCCTGCTGTTTACTATATAAGTGTCATCTTCAGAAAGTGTATATATCAGTGGCAGGGCGGCATATTTAATACTCTTAAGTAACCGCCTGTACAGGTTTGTGGCTGATGCCTGGCCTTCGGTTGGACTGATAATTAACACATCAGGATGCAATTCTTCTATCATGTCATTGATAACATGCTCATCGCACCTGTAAACCAGGAAGCCTCTTTCCCTTAACATTTCAGCATCAGGTTCCATGCTGAATTTATCTTTGCCGGTCAGTAATACTTTTAAACGCATAGTACAGGTGTTTACATGTATAAACGTAAAAAACGTGCCAATGGTTTGGAGAAAACGTTAAATAATACTTATGTATGACAATCATACTCCCCCGGGGGGTATAAAATACAGGAGAAAATACGATATATAATAAAAAATGCGTATCTTTATTGCCCATTAAAAAGTTGATTTATGCAGTTACATAGCCAGGATATAGAAATACAGTACTTTTCTGAACTCAATTGCCGAGATATGGAAGTTGTTTTGGCTCATTTTGCTGAGGAGCAGGGTCATTACCCCGCTGGATTGGATAGCAGGATTCCGGCAGATGAGTTGATTGCGATTTTTGACGACCATAGGGTAGAGCATGGTGTAGCCCCGGGTGGTGTGTATATAGCAGGTACAGGTATCATAGGTATAGGCGGGTTCCATTTTCTTGAAGAAACAGGCTTGTACGAAGTAGTTTGCTACATTGCTCCTCAATACAAAGAACACATTCCTTCGGTTATAAATCACCTGGTATTATTGGCATTCGACGGCCTTAAGATGGACAAAATTTGCTCCAGGGCTATTCCCGGCACTTCATTAGACAGCTGTCTTGCAGCCGGTGGTTTTGTGTTTTCAGGCGAGCGAATGTTTACGAGAGAGGGCGACGAGGAAATATGGAACTATTACGAAATGGAGGATGAGAGCAGTTTCGTATCTGCGGATAGCAAAAGAATACATAGTGACAATGACTGGGATGCATTGTTCTGATAGAAAAGTCTCTCTCTCTTGATTTTCCCTGAAAAGAGCAAACATTACTTTCCCTGCGTACACCTGATTATTATGGGGTAGTCACAGATATAGGAAGGATTTTACCATTAATGAAATGATGTGCCTGCTTGCAAAAGAATGCAATAAACCTTGCCATGTCTGCACTGTCAACAGGGGCTTTGTAACCGGGGAAAGCATCTTGCAGCATAGATGTATTGACAGACCCCAGCGCCAGGCAATTCACATGTATATTATACTCCTTCAACTCTTCAGCCAGTGTTTCAGTCAGGTTGCCCAACGCGGCTTTGCTGGCGCTGTAGGCAGTTAGCCCATTGAACTTGCTGGTGCCCGTAAAGCCACCCATACTTCCGATGTTAATTATATGCGACAATTCCTTGTGCTTCATATACGGAAGCAGGAACTTAATTAACTGCACAGTGGCAAACAAATTGGTATTGAAGACTGACTGCCAATCTTCCGCAGTCAGCTCGGTAAAAGGTTTGTTGATGAGTATACCTGCATTGTTGATTAATGCGTCTATCTGCTGATACTTACCTGCTATTTCGCCAATTTCATCTTCTGTTATTCTTAATAGGTCAATAGGATAAATATCCATGTTAGTATACCTATTGTTCAATGCTGTTTTTTTCAGTAGTTCCAACCCCCGTACATCTCGCGATAATGCAATGACTTTGTTGCTGCTGTCGTCAGCTAAAGCTAATGCCGTATCAAAACCAATTCCTTTGCTCGCTCCTGTTACTACTATGTTCATCACCTAATGTTTTTAAGCAGACATGAATTTAATGTAAATAAAATAATCTGCGGGAGATTTTACACCACACGTGTAAAAGAAAACTGCCGTTACATGTTGGTAACGGCAGTCGTGATTTTCTATATCATTTACCTGTTATTGAGCTCGTTTGTATGGTTTGGTACTCCTGAAACGATGAGTAATGTTAAACTGCACCTGGGGTATGTTGTGCAGGCTTTTTGAGATTTCTTTCTCTCCATAAGTCCGGGAGTTGTTCCATAATGAGTTGCTTACCCTCAGGTCTAGCCTTAGACCAGGTAAGGCCTGGTATCCAACACCAAGCATTGGCCCTATGTTCATAGATGGTGAGAAATCGGTCAGCAATATTTGTTTTTGGGTAGAGAACTTAGGCTCTGTAGTGGATGTCAGCGATTGCTCCAGCAGGTAGCGTTGCTCCACTTCCTGCAGGTTGCTGATTTTAAAGTTGTACCTGAAGTTGGCACCCAGCATATATATCCACCTGTCTTTGCTGTATGTTACCATCAGTGGCACTTCCAGGCTGGCATAACTGCCGAAGTTGTAATAATGCTCTATAGAGTCATAAGTATATACACCCTGTCCATTGATATTAGCAAACTTCACGTCCTTGATGAAGTCATCCTGCATCCTCTCTTTAGCAAAGTTGAACCTGTGCGCATATTTCACTTCTGCCAATATCGTCCAGCGGTCGCTCACAGACAGGTTGCCTGCCAGGCCGGCATGTACCCCCAGGTTGCCATTAACAGTTCCGTTGATACCACCAACTATGCCCGGATAGAACTTCATAGCACCCATCCTGAATTTGGCGTTGCGCACCATTTCTTCAAATCTGTGCGGGTTGTAGTTCTTCATTTTTTTGCTGGCTACTTTGTGGTCGCCCAGCTTTTGCATACCGGCATTTTCCTCGCTGGTTTCTTTATTGGATGCCGGGGCTGCTGCCGCGGGGTTCATATTACTTCCGCTATTGTTATCTTCTTTTTTATTCAATGCCAGCAGGCCTTTATCATTAGGCACTTTTACCTTCATCACATCTTCTCCATTGAATATGGTATCTTTTTTAACCATCCCGTTTTTGCTCTCACGTTCCTGTATTTCTATTTTATTGTATGGTACTTCTTTTTCTATATGACCAGGCTCTGTCGGTTTTGTGTTTTTAGCCGTTTGCATACCTGGCAGGTTATCTGCTGTTTTGTTGCTACCAGTGATGTTGTTGGCAGTACCGGCCTGGCCAGCGCCTGATTCCGGTTTGTTCTGACCTGAAGACTTGCCAATCAATGATTTATCGTAGGTAGCATCACCAGCTTTATTAGCTGAAGTTGTATTACCTGAAGATGGTATTATATTCTTTTTGTTGTTTTTTGTTGCATCAACTGCAGTTTTTGTTACTGTTGTAGTGCCGGTTACCGTTGTGCTTTGTTGCGTTTTGTTGTCGTTATTGCCGGGGTTGTTGTCATTGATAGCAACGTTGTCTTTTTGATTGCTCTTAGCTACTACTGGTTCGTCACCGGCAGTTGTTGTCATTTGTTGCGCGGGCTGTGTTGCAGTAGTATTAGTTACAGCTGCCATTTCGGGCTGTTCTGCGTTAACATGGGCTTCCTGCATTTCCTGCGGCATAGCTGTATTAGAGGCTACTCCGGCCAAACCTGTTGCAGGTGTAGCAACCTTGCCTGTACCTGTATTGTCTGCCAGCGGAGCTTCTGAGTTAAATGACTGTAATGCCTGGTAACCACCGGCAGATACTGCCAGTAATAGTACCAAACCACCTAAGTAGCCAAACATGCGGCGCCAGTTAAAAGCACCCGGAACCCCTCTCACAGGCATTTGCTGGTCCAGGAGGTCCTTCATGTGGAGCCAGGCTCCCGGACGCTCCTGCTCCTCGGCATCGCCAAGGCGCTGTCGCAGCAAATCATCTATTTTAATCATGTTTTTATCCATCTGGGATAAAATTTTATTTTTTATAATGTAGTTGTAGTCGTTCTATTTTGTCTTTCAATATCCGCCTGCCTTCCGATAAGTGCCATTTCGAGGTTCCTTCGCTAATGCCGAGCATTTTGCCTATCTCTTTGTGCGAAAACCCCTCCATGATATACATATTGAACACAGACCTGGTAGCATCGGGCAAGAGTTGTACTAATTGCAACAATTGCTCGTAATACATCTTATCAGCGTGGTCTTTATGTACATACTCATCTTTTTCCACCAGCAGTATCTTTTCATTATAACGTGTATTCTGCTTCACGTAGTCTGATACTGAGTGAAAAACTATTTTCCTGAGCCAACCTTCGAAAGAGCCCTGGAAGGTATATTGGTCAATTTTTTGAAAAGCCCTCAAAAAACCGTTGTTCAATACTTCTTCCGCCTGTTCGTAATGATCAATATACCGCCTTACCACAGCCATCATCTTTGGATAAAAAAGCTTGTACAGCCTCTCCTGGCAGGCGCGGTCGTTTTTCGCGCATCCGTTGATGAGTTCTTCTAACTCACTAGCCTGTCCGGGTATATTATATGCCAAAGCTATAGGCAAGTAACGGGTATTAATGATTTACACACAATTAGACTGTCTTGTTGACGGAATAGTTGGGTAGGTAGCGTTACTTATTAATTTGGGATTAACAATTACATTATCAGCGGCTAAGATAATACGAAGGATGTTGAAAACCCAATACAAAGCGCCACAATACCCATCTCATTGCGCTCCTTTTGATATAATCCTGTATATTTACCGTATATCATTGATTTTGTGAAGATTAGAAAATTATTGTCAGCATATAAGACCAAGCTGTTCGGCCAAAAACCGGGCGTTGAACAGGTAATGCTGGCGGGGAGAGAACTAACAGCGTCAGTAGGTACAATTAACAAAAAAGCCGATAAGGATGATGCCTGGTGGTATGCATTGGCCAGTAGATATGAAATAATTTTTGATATAGGTGCGAATGTGGGGTATTCTTCCATATTGGCCTGCCTGAAAAATAGCACCAAAACTATATTGCTGGCAGACCCCAACCCGCAGGCCCTGGAACAGGCAAAGCATAACCTGGAGCGGAACGCGATGGGGGAGAACAAGTGGTATATCAATGCATTTGCAGGGGAGAGAAAAGGAGAACAAGTGAAGTTTTATACCTTGGGCACGGGCTCAGCAGGTAGTATGTTTGGCAGCCATGCCGACAGCGCCAAAGCAGTAAACGCGTGGTATATGGTAGATACTACCACCCTGGATGATATAATAACAGAAACGGGCATAACGCCCCAACTGGTAAAGATAGACGTGGAGGCTGCTGAGAGTTATGTATTGAACGGAGCCACCTGGTTGGCCCGGCAACAGCAGGCCGTGTTTATGGTAGAAATGCACGCCCCGCCTGAAATGCCTATGCTGAAGAATGCAGAATTGGTGCTGAACTGGTGTACCGCCAATATTTACAGTGCATATTATATGAAGGAGCATAAACTATTAGAGAGCCCCGGGCAGATAGCTCATAGGGGCAGGTGCCATCTGTTATTATTACCATCGGCTATGCCTTACCCTGAGTATATGAAAGAGATACAGGAGGGTGATGAGATAAAGTGGTAAAGGGTTAGCTGCCTACCCTGTATATCACGCCAATCCTTGTACGTGCCTGCCAGTTATTAATGTTGAACTTTCTTATCCATCCCGGCAGTGAACTATAAACTTGCTCCAGCCGATATTGTTTTATGGTTGCTTCATCCAACATTCGTGGGCTGAATAAGAATACCCTTTCATTACCGCTTGTTTTAGCTACAGTGTCTAAATTATCAACCTGTATAATATCCAGGTTTTTATGCCTGCAAAAATTCATGTTCAGTGTTACTGCCTGGTAGGGATTATCTTCTACACAGAGTAGCAGGGCTCTTCCCTCCCGGGCCTGGTCGTACATATACCGTTGGTATTTAATACTGTCCTGCGCAGGGGTGAACGCCCTATATGCCAATAGTCCGACATTCATAAATACCAGCACTTTAAACCCGATGGTATATACTTTTCGTCGTGGGAGGTGTAGCCAGCTGTCCACACCAATACATACCAGGTATATAAAAGGGATAATCAATGGAAACAGGAAACGCATTTCCTTATGGCCAATGAAAAAATGCCCGGCAAAGAATGTGATACAGGCCAACGTGAACAGGTGTACGGGTTTCTTCCACATTCCCCTGAAAAACAGAATCAGCAATACGATGCTGAGAGGCGGGACACCGTTCATAATGAACAGTTCGAAATAACCCCACCAGGGCGATACGCCAAATTCTGATGCTTTATTGTGCAGCAGGTTTACTTCAAAATAGTTGTATGGAGTAAATACCCATTCCCGGTACAGCCAATAGTCTATGCCAATGCAGATGCCTGTGGCAATAATGAATGATAACAGCAAAACAGACCAATAACGAAACTCCCACTTGCTGATGAACAACACCCATATAGCAACCCCCACCAATGCAAAACCCAATTGCACCCTTGCAAACCAGGCAAAGCCCAGGAATAAACCGGCTAACAATAGTTGCAGGTAACGGCGGGATGTGTTTTCATTATGCTGTAACAATATGCCCGCGGCAAAACAAAAGAGCATGCCTGAAAACCCTTCTGCTGAAAAACGTACACTGGTATAAGGAATAAACCATAATAATAAAGCGCATAACACCCATAGCAACTTACCGCGCTGATAAGAGAAATCGGGTAGCAGTTGTTTTGTCAACTTTAGAATGGCCCACCAGTATAGCAGCGCCATACCCAGTCGTAATATAAATGCCAGCAGGAATGGGTTGTAGATATTTAAGCCTTGCAGGATGTTGCCTATACTCCATACAATAAATGGTTGAACAGCGGGGCGTATGCGTGCTGCAAACTCCCAGGGCAGGTCGCCTGCAGGTGACAGCTCCATTTTGTAATTGGCCAACTCCAGTACCTGGAAATGTTCATCATGATTATGATAGCCAACGCTGAATATGGCCGTAATGATAAAGATGGCCAATCCGAGACGGTACCATAGTTTATAGTTCTGCATTTAATTAATAAATTCTGTGAAAAATAGTAAATAAGTACCTATTATTCGAAATATTGGTAAACCCCCGTTGCCGTATAGTCTTGTTAATGGCATGGTAACAATCAATTAACAACATGTTTACATCTATTTGCAAATGATATGTTATTGAATGGGGTCTTAACAGCTATTCAGGCAAGCTTTTTGTAATGTTGTATTGTATAATCATACTTAAATGAAAAGGTTAACTGTATTCTTTCTTATTATCGTTTTAGCGTCTTGTAGCAGGAATAACAAGGTAGGTTATACCGTGCCTGTAGTTGACCCTACTAACAATTACGATAACAGATCGGTGGGCGTTTCTGCCAACGATTTGCTTAGTTCATCAGAGTACAAAGCTATTAACCTGGATATATGTTATGTTATCAAACACCAGTTGCCACAGAGCGTTATAGATGACGCAGTCAACTTCCTGGGCAGGTATTGCAACAAGCCCGGTGGTGTGTATGTACACGAAAGGCAGATACCCATGCAAGGCGGCAAACTGTATGTTAATGACCTGATGACTATTGAGAAGATATACCGCACCAAGTTTGAGAAACCCGGCAAAAACAATGCAGATACTTTAGGCCTGTTTATATTAGTAACAGAAGGTGATTATTATTTGGAAAGTGTATTGGGCGTAGCCTATAAAAATACTTCGGTGGCATTGTTTGATGGTATTATTACTGCCAACTCAGGCGGGCTAACACAGCCATCAAGGGAAACATTATTGTCTGCCGTGCTGAGGCATGAAATAGGGCATTTACTTGGGCTGGTTAACACAGGCAGCGATATGCAGACACCTCACCAGGATGAAACGCATGGCAAGCACTGCGATAATGAACAATGCCTGATGTACCATAAAGTACAGACAACAGAAGTTTTAAGCATCCTTATGGGTAATGCCATTCCTGACCTGGATGCCAACTGCCAGGCCGACCTTAGGGCCAACGGCGGCAAATAACACGGAAATTTACCGGTAGCTTACTCCAGTATCTGCACCACCTTAGTGGGTTCAACATTCGCATTGCGCATAGATACATTGCGGGCTACATTCTGCGCCAGGTCGATAAATATACGGCTGGCAGGGTTGGCCTGGTCCAGCACAGCGGGCATGCCTATATCACCACCTTCGCGTATGCCCTGCACTATCGGCACTTCGCCCAGGAAAGGCAGTTCAAACTGTTCAGCCATCTGTTGCGCGCCACCTTTGCCAAATATGTAATATTTATTTTCGGGCAGTTCTGCCGGTGTGAAATAAGCCATGTTTTCCACAATGCCCAGTATGGGTATATTGATTTGCGGCTGCTTAAACATCATAATAGCTTTCTTGGCATCAGCAGCGGCTACGGCCTGTGGGGTAGAAACTATAACCGCACCAGTAACCGGTACCGCCTGTACCAGTGTCAGGTGTATGTCGCCGGTGCCGGGTGGCAGGTCTATCACCAGGTAATCCAGTTCTCCCCAATGCACATCGGTAATGAACTGCTTGAGTGCGGAACTGGCTATGGGACCGCGCCACACTACTGCCTGCTTTTCATCTACCAGCAGGCCTATACTCATGGCTTTGATGCCATATTTTTCTATGGGTACTATTTTACCTTTGCCATCGCCTGAATCCATCATTTTGGGGCGTTCTTCGCGTATACCCAGCATGATTGGGACAGAGGGGCCGTATATATCAGCATCCAGCAGACCTACCTTGGCACCTTCCTGCGCCAGCCCTATAGCCAGGTTGACGGCAACGGTAGATTTGCCCACACCGCCTTTGCCTGATGCTACCGCTATTATATTTTTTACCCCTGAGAGTACCGCCATATTGTCTTTGCGGTTGCTGTTAACATTCGATGTCATTTTTACTGAAACAACGGCTTCTTTGCTTACCAACAGTTGAACGGCATTGATACAGGCTTTCTCAATCATTTCTTTCATAGGGCAGGCGGGGGTAGTCAGCACTACTGTAAATGATACATTATTACCATCTATCTCCACATCTCGCACCATATTCAGGGTTACCAGGTCCTTGCCCAAATCCGGGTCGTCCACATTGCCCAAAGCCTTCAAAACCGCTTCTTTCGTTATCATACTAAACCTTTGTTAAAGTAAAATCAGGATGTGCAAAAGTACGGCATACAGGTTTTCTTTGCACATAAATAACCTACTGATTACTGATAGTTTTATTGCTTATATTGATATATCACTAAATCAGTTTTATAGATAGGCGGAAACTGTGTAAATTTGACGAGATGATAACAAAGGTATATTGGCTGTTGCTGATTGCAGGTATGTTGCTGGCCAACAGCACCTTTGCACAGGGCGACGATGAAAATATAGTACAGATAAACGGCGTGACGATGACAGCTGACAGCCTGCGTGGCGTGCCGGGTGCCATAGTGATGCTGAAGCACCATAACCGCGGTACCATATCTAATGAACAGGGGGTGTTCTCGCTGGTAGCTCATAAGGGTGATACCCTTACCTTCTCCGCACTGGGTTTCCGCACTAAGGATTTTGCCATTCCGAAAGATGTCAAGGGCCACTACTTTTCAGTAGTACAACTCATGACGCAGGATACCTTCTACCTGCAGGAAACAATCATACGTCCTTTTCCAACGCGTGAACAGTTCAACTACGCCTTTAAATACTGGGACATACCCGACGACAGGTATGAGGTAGCCCGCCGCAATACAGAAGCATTGATGCTGCGTGCATTGGCTTACTCGCTACCCAAAGACGGAGGAGAAAACCAGAGCGCTTACCAGAATATGCAGGCACAGAAGGCCGTGTACTACGGGCAATGGCCCCCCAGCAACCTCTTCAGCCCGCTGGCGTGGGCGGAGTTTTATGAGGCATGGAAGCGCGGCGACTTTAAGAAGAAGCGCTACTAACCTTCAATTGCCGGCTGTAAATTACCTTATAGTAAAAGAGCTTTATCAATTCTATCAGCAGCAGGCAGGCTACGGGTATAATGATTATTTCCATCAGCAGGCTGTTATCCAGCGACACTGTTTTGAATACCGGGTGTAACGCAGGTATATATACCAGGCCAGCCTGCAGCACTACCGTAAGTAATACAGAGCCTATCAGTAAAGGATTGGCAAACAACCTGATGGCGAATACAGGCCTGTATACTGAGCGGACTGACAAGGCATTGGCCAACTGCGAGAAACACAATACCGTAAAGACCAGGGTTTGCTGGGCACGCTCGTCGTAACCATGCGCGGCAGCCCAATATTGAGCCGCAAGCGCGCCAGCCGCCAGTATAATACCTGTAAATATTACCTGGTACAACATGCCACCGGCAAACAGGCTTTCTTCGGGGCGGCGCGGGGGACGTTTCATAATATCTTTTTCGGCTGGTTCCATTGCCAGGGCTATGCCGGGCAGCCCGTCGGTCACCAGGTTTATCCATAATATATGTATGGGCAGCAGGGGTATGGGCAGGCCCAGTAATGGCGCACACAGTATCGTAAGTATCTCTGCCAGGTTGCAGGAGAGTATGTATAGTACAAACTTCCGGATATTGTCGTAGATGCGCCTGCCCTCTTTCACTGCCTTGACTATAGTGGCAAAGTTGTCGTCCAACAATATCATGTGGGCCGCTTCTTTTGATACATCGGTGCCGGTAATGCCCATAGCTATCCCTATGTTGGCCTGCTTGAGCGAGGGGGCATCATTCACACCATCGCCGGTCATAGCTACGTATTCTCCATTCTGTTGCAGGGCTTTTACAATATCCAGCTTCTGCCCCGGTGATACCCGTGCGTATACATCGGTATATTTCGCTTTTTCATTCAGCCCGTTTTCTCCCAGCTTTTTTATGTCGGCCCCGGTCAGTACGCTGTCGCCGTCTTCTGATATCTTCAGCTCTTTGGCAATGGCCATAGCTGTTACAGGCTGGTCGCCGGTTATCATTACGGGTTTTATGCCCGCGGTTTTACATTCTTCTATAGCAGCTATTACCTCTTCACGCGGCGGGTCTATCATGCCTGCAGCCCCCAGCATTTCCAGTTCGCTTTCGGATTCAGGAGTTATTTTTTCTACTCTACCATCTATGTACTTATAGGCGAAAAAAAGCACACGTTGCCCATTGGCGGCCCATTCCCTGTTTTGCTTTAACCATTTCTCCTTCTCAGCATCGGTATATTTATCAGCCAGCTTTTCCACTATCCTCACAGGTGCGCCCTTTACCAGCAGCAGTTTCCTGTCCCCGGCTTTGTGCAGGGTACTCATCATCATACGGTCTGAGTCGAAGGGCAGGGTATCCGTAATCTCGTATTCCTCAGCTGATTTGCTGTACGAATAACCTTTTTCCAGGGCGTAGTTCACCAGTGCTATTTCTGTGGAGTCGCCAATCAGGTCATCATGGTTGTTTTCTTTTACTTCATTATTCAGCATCATGGCGTGCAGCAGCAGGCTTTCCTGCTCTTGTGCTGTTTCTGTATTGGTGACGGTCATCTTGTTTTGTGTCAGCGTGCCGGTCTTATCGCTGCATATATAGGTAACCGAACCTAAGGTTTCTACTGCGGGCAGCTTGCGAATCAGCGCCTTTTGCTTCACCATGCGTTTGGCCCCTTGTGCCAGCCCGATGGTGACCACTACGAGCAGGGCCTCCGGCAGGGCAGCCACCGCCAGTGACAAGGCTGTGAGGAACATCTGCAAGGGCGGCTCTCCTTTCAGCAGCCCGAAACCAAATACCGCTGCGCATATCACTATTACAATTACCGCCAGTTGCCTGCTGAACTTAGCCAACCTTTGCTGCAATGGTGTCTTCTGCTGTTCTATATCCAGCATGCCCGCTATTTTGCCCATTTCGGTTTTCATGCCGGTAGCTACTATTACAGCCTTGCCTGTACCGTTGCTGATGATGGTGCCTTTAAACACCATATTCACCTGGTCGGCGGGTTGCAGGTCTTCCTCCTTCAGTGCATCGGTGGTTTTATGTATGCTGTCACTCTCGCCGGTCAGGGCAGCTTCTTCCGCCTTCAGCGATGCACTTTCTATCAGCCGGGCATCGGCGGGAACTATATTACCCGCTTCGAGTATGATGATATCACCCGGTACCAGTTCTGATGCGTCAATGTCCTGTGTCTTACCATTCCTCGATACCAATGTATGCTGCGCCGCCATTTTTTGCAGCATCCTTACCGATTGCTCGGCATTGTACTCCTGGTAGTAGCCTATTACTGCATTTACCACTATGATGGCCAGGATAACAATGGCATCGGTAGTTTCTCCGGCTACAAATGACACCACCGCGGCAACTGCCAGTATCAGTATCATCACGTCTTTGAACTGGGAGATGAATATGGCCAGCCTGCTGCGCTGCTTTGCCGCCTGCAACTCGTTAGGCCCGTGTTCCTTCCGTCTCGATTCTACTTCAGCATCGCTCAGTCCTTTGATGGTGGTATTGAATTCCTTTAATACTTCCTCTTTATCCGACAGGTACCAATTCATATTACTAAGATAACGGTAAACGGCCTTAATAGGTTGATGGTAGTTGATTGTTAATAGGTTAACGGGTAAATAAGGTAATTGGGGAAAATGTTAAAAGGGTAAAATGTTCCATTTTGATGCCAGGATTTTGATTTGAAATTTTTTAGCCCTGTTTTCAGGATAAGTGATTGATAATCAATACTGCGTTTTGTTCCAATTGTGCGGAATTCGCCGCCGGGCGGGACAAGTG
>CALEZD010000067.1 GCA_937928385.1 uncultured Bacteroidota bacterium | reverse complement strand
AATCTTAACCCGATAAATTTTATTCTTTTATAATTTTTTATAAATTTAACGTTAGATTACTAAGCAAATCATTACAGGAATATGAATATCCTCAAAACATACAAAATAGCAGCGACTACCGCATTGGTAATGTTCAGTGGATTGGCCTTTGCCCAGGAGACTTCGATAAAGGATATGCAATCTCAGTTCAACTCCTACGATGCTGTTGACGACGAATGGAAACCTTCGTTGGTAAGAGACGGCGCGTACGATAGGGTTGAACACGTGAGCCGTATACTCCCGTGGCAGTCTCTTCGCGAAAATGACATCATGTGGAAGAAAAGAGTGTGGAGAGAGATAGACATTCGCGAAAAGCAGAACATGGCATTCCGATTCCCCGGCGATGATTATACCGGTGGTGGTTATTTCATAGAAATAATACTGGATGCAGTTAAAAAGGGCAAAATCAAAGCTTATTCTAACGTTGATGACAGGTTTACTAACGCCTTGACTAAGGACCAGATATTGGAAATGATGATAGGTGAGCCTGATACCAACGAAGTAATCCACCCGGTAACAGGAGAAATGCAGATAATCATCACCCGTCGTGAGTTCAACCCGGATATTGTTACCAAATACAGGATTAAGGAAGACTGGATGTTTGACCGTAACCTGGGCCGTATGGTTGTACGTATTGTTGGTATTGCGCCTATCAAGGACATTATTGACGAGAATACTGGTCTGTTCCGTGCATCTCAGGCGGTATTTTGGTTGTACTACCCTGAAATTCGCCCGATGTTGGCTCAGTACGAAGTATTTAACCCCGAGAATGACGTTGCCCGCATGACATGGAATGATTATTTCGAAGGTAGGTTCTTCTCAAGCAAAGTTATTAAGACCAGCAATCCTTTTGATTTGACTTACAGCAACAGGCGTATGTCTGCACTCGAAGCATTGTACGAGGGTAAGAAAGCAGAAGAGATGCTGTTTAACAAGGAACACGATATGTGGGTATATTAATACAATATCAATAAATATGTTAAAAGCTGCCGCATTCCGGCAGCTTTTTGTTTTAGGTAGTTTATCTTTTTTGAAGCTGTTTAAGTAATATTGCAGCCGAATAATAAGAATTGATGAATAAGGAGTTGCCAAGATTAGAGGTCTGTTTGTCACCCGCTTTGTTACATCTTTACGACACCGAAGGTTCGGTTGTTGTAATAATTGATGTGTTCAGGGCTACATCAACTATTGCTGCGGCGTTGTATAATAATGCCAGGGCTGTAATACCTGTAGCCTCTGTAGAAGAATGTATCGAGCTGGGTAATAGCATAGAAAACAGTGTGACAGCAGGCGAACGTAACGGGCACATAGTTGAAGGTTTGCAATATGGTAACTCACCATCAGAGTATAGTCGCGATTTTATTAGCGGAAGAACATTGGTGCTGACAACAACTAATGGCACCAGGTTGCTGCACATGGTAAAAGGTGCAGATGCAATCATTACAGGGTCTTTCCTGAATCTCAGCTCAGTATGCGATTTTTTACGCGATAACAACAAAAATGTACTGTTGGCCTGTGCTGCCTGGAAAGATAGGTTTAATCTTGAAGACACGCTCTTTGCCGGGGCGGTAGTCAATAAACTCAAAGAGAGGTTTACTATAAATTGTGACAGCGCAAGGGCTGCCAATAGCCTCTTTGAGAGTATGGGCGACAAAAAGCCGATTGAGTTGCTGAGAGATAGTTCTCACTACAAGCGTCTCTCTTTATACGGGCTTGAAGAAGATATGGAGTATTGTGCCAGTATCGACCTTCACCCTGTAGTCCCCATTCTCCAAGGGCCGGAATTAGTAATTTACAACGGCTAATCTGTAAGAAACGGATTAAAATTTTTCTCATTGTTAATAGTAGTGGCAGGTCCATGCCCTGAAAATACGGTTGTGTTATCAGGCAAGCTAAATAATTGAGTTTTTATACTGGTAATCAGTTGGTTGTGGTTGCCTCCGGGCAAATCTGTACGGCCTATACTGCCTGAAAAAAGAGCATCGCCGGCAATTACCCAATTGCCGGGTGCGTAGTAAAATGCTATGCTGCCGGGTGAGTGGCCCGGCACAAACAATACATTCAACTGGTCGCCTGCAAGGTCAAGCTTTTTGTTGTGAGGGATGAAAAAACCTGGTTGGGGTATAGTCCTGAAGTCGAATCCGAATAATGCAGCGGATCCCGCTGCACCATTTAGTACCGGCTTGTCCATTTCATGTATGCCAAACGGTATGTTGTATCGCTCCATTAATGCCGGTACGCCAAAGATGTGGTCAAGGTGCGTATGAGTGTTTATGATGGCTTGCGGCAGCAGCATATTATCCTGTATATAATCAATAAAATGGGATAGTTCGGCCGCATCGTACATCCCGGGGTCTATTATCCAACATTGTTTTTTATCGTTGTATAGTACGTAAGTATTCTCCTGGAATGGATTAAAAACAAAAGATTGTGTATATAGCATGTGAAAAGTCCTTTTTTTCTGTAATTTAGGTAGCAAACTTAAACAGGAGAATTTATAAGGCAATACTCTTGCCCGTAACTTTCTTAATTTATAATAATTATGTTTTTCAGCCGGAGGCTTACTATACCGTCTTTGATATTTGCCATTGGATTGTACATAGCTGCTACATGTAACGTATATGCGCAGACAAATGTGGAAACTTATGGGCAAAACAGGATACAACACAGAACATTTAAGTGGAAATATTTTGACACGAAACATTTTCGTATTTATCACTACGACAGGTCGGGGATAGACCTGGCGAGGTATGTGGCTGAACAGGTAGAAAATGATATAAACGTAATTGAGAAGAAGCTGGGCGGACAATTCCCGGCACGATTCAATATAGTGCTATACAATACATACGACGAGTATAAGCAAACTAATATAGGCAGGAAGTTTGACTCGCAACTGCAGGATATACCTGCCGGTACTGTGGATATAGTAGGTGATAAGCTTGTAGTGTATTATACAGGTGTACATACTGACCTGCGCAGGCAAACGCGTGCAGGTATGGCAAGGGTAGTGATGGAAAGAATGTTGTTTGGTGAAACACTGCGGGAAGTAGTACGTAATGCAATATTGATGAATCTGCCGGAGTGGACGGTGAATGGCTTTATTGCATACCTGGTAGATGGCTGGGATGCAGAAAGCAACAGTGAATGGAAAAACCTGGTGGAAACATATCCGGATGACGGCTTTTATAAATTGGCGGAGGTAAACCCTGAACTGGCAGGCAAAGCCTTCTGGAAATATGTTTCGGACAAGCATGGCGAGGGCAATATGAAAAACCTCGTTTATACAACACAGATAAAAAGCAGCCTTAACCAGGGCGTGAAGATGACGTTAGGCATGAAGGTGAAAGAGGCTTATGATTCTGTACTGGTTTTTTACAAGGATGTGTACGCCCGCGATGCTGTTGTGCAGGAGCAAATTGATACAGCTAAAGCATTAATTGAAATAGATGTTCCTGATGACGGTACGCAAATCAGGGATATAAGGGTTTCGCCCAACGGAAAGGATGTAGCATATATAGCATGGAAAGACGGGGAATATAAAGTGCATATACAAAGGACTGCGGCAACACAAGTACGGTCAACAGTAATGGAAGGGGGCAAGCTGGATTACAGTGCAGTACCGGACCCTAACTACCCGTTGATAACATGGTCTAATACAGGCTATAAACTGGCGATATTATACAAGAAGGGAAAAGAAACACACCTTCGTATTTATAATGCTATTAAGGCCCAGATTGAGAATTATGAAATACCTGCAAACAGGTTTGACAGGGCCCTTGGTATGACCTTTATGGAGGACGATGATAAGATGATATTCTCTGCTATTAAAAAAAGCAGGACAGACTTATACGAGTTCACCATTCGCGGTAAAAGAATGAAAAATATTACCGATGATGCATGGGACGATGTGCAGCCTTGGTATGTTAGCGGTGGCTCCCGCAGGGGTATATTGTTTCTGTCAAACAGGCCCCAACCCAATATAGATGTACCATTGGGAGTGAATGAACTGCCGACAGGCCCGATGAATGTTTACTTTTATAACACCACTACCCGCCGGAAAGAGTTATTACAGCTGACAAAAGTTACTACAGGCGATGTGTCTCAACCAATACAATATGGCACTGACCATTATGCGTACCTGTACAACCAGAATGGTGTCAGCAACCAGTACCTCATCATGCTGAAGAATGATGTGCGTAATAAGGATTCTGCATACACAATGGCAGTGACCGATTATCCATCAAATGTACTGACACACCAGTATAGCCCTGTGAGCAACCAGACAGCGCATGTAGTGAGGGTTGGGGACAAGTACAAAGTATATTACAGGCCGTTATTAGACCCTAAAAAGAATCTGCCGCAAAAAGACCTGACACCTACTTTGCTCAAACAATCTGAAGCAAAGAAGAAAACAAGTGTTATTGAAGAAACTACATCTGCTGCCAATGCAGATGGAGATATAAAGTCCGAACCTGTATTAAAACGAGGCAATGCTTTCCAGACACAATTTGAAGATGAAGAGGCAGACCCTGCAGCGGAAAATACAAAACCTGCACGTGCACCAAGAGCTAAAAAAGACGCAATAGTAATAGATGAAGAGGAGGCGGTAGATAGTACTTATGTAAACCTTCGCCCAAAGCCATATAAGGCATACTTTAAGCCTGATTTTCTGACCATCAAGCTAGATAATACTGTATTGTTTACCAGGTATCAACCGGCAGACCTGAATGGCAATAAATTCGTGAATCCAAGCCTCGGAGGTATGGTAACTGTAAGCCTGGATGACCTGATGGAAGATTACAGGTTTACAGGTGGGGTTAGATTACCCATCAACTTTTCGGGTATGGCTTATTTTATGCAGTTCGAAAATCACAGGCGTTTCGTTGATTGGGGCGTATTATACCTCAGGCAAACGCAGTTAAATAATGTGGTGGTGGGGTATACTGCTGTAGACCCTGTTACAGGTGGAACAGTTGAAATACAAAATGAGCAACTGGCTAAAACGGCTATGGACCTGGTGCAGGGCACGGTAAGCTATCCGCTAAATAAGTTTGAGAGCATACGCCTGCATTTTGGATTGAGAAGGGATGTGCTGAATTTTAAAGCGCAGGATACTTTGAGCCTTGCTTTCCCCTTGCCTGACAGGGAAAAATATTGGCTGTTAAGTAAGGCGGAATATGTGTTTGACAATACAATTAATCCCACGATTAATATATACCGCGGATTCAGGATTAAGTTTTATGGAGAATATATGTACCAGGTAAATGGACAGACGGGCGGTTTTTATAACCTGGGTACAGACTTCAGGTATTATAAGAAGATTTACAAAAACTTTACCTGGGCTGCACGTTTTGCAGCTGCACATTCAGGCGGTAGTAAAAAAGTACTTTATTTTGTGGGTGGCGTAGACAATTGGATATCCCCTAAATATTCTGATGCAACACCTATTCGTGCCGGAGAAAATTATGCCTTCCAGGCATTGACTACCAATATGCGTGGTTATGAGCAGAATACTTGGAACGGTAATAGTTTCGGAGTGTTTAATACGGAATTCAGGTTGCCTGTACTGTCCACATTCCTGAAACGCCCTATTCAATCGCCCATATTACGCAATATGCAACTGGTGGCTTTTGCTGACATTGGCTCTGGTTGGTACGGTTTATGGCCAAAAGAAAGTAACGTGAATAATGATAAGATATTCCCAAGGCCGGGTACGTCGGCTTTCTATAATGGTTCTGTTATTGTATCTGTAGATGACACCAAGAGTGTATTCGGGCTGGGGTATGGTGCTGGTCTGCGTACCTTGATATTCGGTTATTTCTTAAGGCTTGATTGTGCATGGAATGTTGACAATCACAGAAAGAATCCTTTGCTGCATTTCTCAATTGGTACTGATTTTTAATGCATTATGTGAATATTTATAGTAATAAAGACCGCTATTAAGCGGTCTTTATTACTTTTGCTAACAAATACCTGGGGTATTATGACATTTTCAAAAGAAGCTAAGACCGGTTTACTGGTCGCCATATCGCTGTTGGTGTTCTTTGCGGGTTTTTATTTCCTGAAGGGGGCGAACCTGTTTTCCGGTGAAAACGAATATTATGTGTATTACGATAATGTGCAGGGGCTGCAATCCTCATCTTCAGTACAATTGAAAGGATTGAGTGTGGGCCGTGTATCTGCCATAGAACTGGTAGACAGTGAAAAGGTAAGGGTAACCCTGGCCGTAAGTAAAAAAGTGGCTGTGCCCGTAGGTACAACTGCAGAACTTGCATCTGCCGACTTGTTGGGCACAAAAATTATTAAGCTGAATATTGGTACAGGTACACAGATAGCAGAAGATGGCTCTGTATTAATAGGCGCTATAGAGAGCGGTATTATTGATAATATCTCCCTTGAACTTTCCCCGCTTATTACTGATCTGAGGCATGTAATAGCTACGCTGGATACTGTATTGATAGGTGTTAGTGGCGTGTTGAACGAGAATACAGCTAACAGCCTGGCCAACACGGTTAATTCGCTGGACATTACCATGAAGAATTTCTCTGAACTGTCGTCAACATTGAACCGTGAAAGCGAACAACTGGCTGCGGTAATACGCAATGCCAACAGTATTACGGCCAACCTTGCAGATAATAACCAGAGTATATCCAACATCATCAGAAATGCAGAACAGACAACAAACAATCTTTCCGCTGCGCCGATACAGGAAACAGTAAAAGAATTGCAGTCTGCAGCAGGGCAGTTGCATAATATCCTGCAAAAGATAAATAATAATGAAGGCTCGCTGGGTATGATGGTAAACGACAAACACCTCTACTCGAACCTGACACAGACAATCAAAACCCTGGATGAACTGATAGCTGATATAAATGCCCGCCCGTGGAGGTATATCAACATCACGATATTTGGTAAGAAAAATAAAAATCAATAACCCGATACAATATTCAGCTAAAAGGATAGTTATACCCGCAATGAAGTTGCAGCATTATTTATTGCTCATGACCTGCTGCCTGTGTATGATGCAAGACATGCATGCACAGGAGAAAGCAGATACTGCAAAAAAGGTTGATGTTGAAATAATGCGGGCAGAATACCAGGAATATATTAAAACAGATACCAACGCATTCAACAAGTTGGTAGGAGATGTGCACCTGAAACAGGGAGAAAACGCTATGTATTGCGACAGCGCCTACGTAAACCTGGAAACCAACAATGTGGAAGCCTTTGGCAATGTGATGATTACCCAGCCCGACGGCACCCAGGCTATCAGCGATTACTTAAGGTATACGGGCAACAAAAAATTGGCTTTTCTTCAGGGAAATGTTAGCCTGACAGATGGTAAGGATAATCTGTGGGGTACAGAGGTATATTATGACATGAATACCAAAATTGGTACTTATGAACAGGGGGGTACTTTACAAAGCGATGCCACCACCCTCACCAGCAATTCAGGTGTGTACAACCTACGCACTAAAGATGCGCGTTTTACAGAAGATGTGCATGTATACGATCCAGAGTACACTATCCGCTCAGACGATATGGGGTATAATACCGAAACGAAAATCACTACCTTTTTCGGCCCTTCTGTTGTTACCAGCGATTCATCGGTGCTGACCACCCACTGCGGTACTTATGATAGTAAACGACAAACTGCGCATTTCCCCTGCCGCTCATCCATACTCACCAAAGAGCAATATATGGAGGCGGATAGCCTGTATTATGATAAAATAATAGCTTTTGCCAAGGCACGCGGAGATGTTATAGCCATTGATACAGTGCAGGATATTACATTGTATTGCCAGTATGCTGATATGGACGAATACCACAAAACAACACTGGCGACTGTAAGGCCTGTATTGAAAAAAATGAATGGCGAGGACAGCCTCTTCATCAGGGCTGATACATTTTATATGGCACCTGTAGTACCGATAAAGGATAGTATAAAGATTATTAAAACAGAGGGTAAAGGCAAAAAGAAAAAACAGGTGGAAGTAATGATAGCGGATACTACTGCTGTAACAGATACAGGGGATATGCGCTACTTTATTGGTTACCATCATGTCAAAATATTCTCGGATTCCATGCAGGGCCTTTGCGATAGTATTACGTATTCCCAGCAAGATTCGATTCTCCGGATGATGTACGACCCCGTGGTATGGTCGCGAAAGAGCCAGATAACAGGAGATACCATACTGCTGTACACCGACAGCAATAAGCTGAAAAAACTCTATGTGCCGGACAAGGCATTTGTTGTGTCCCAATCAGGCCCTGATAAGGCAAAGCTCTACGACCAGGTGCAGGGTAAAACCCTGACGGGCTATTTTGAGGATAATTCAATAACAGAAGTTATTGTAAAACCTAATGCAGAGGCTATACAGTATTCTAAAGATGATAACGATGCCTATATAGGGGTCAACCAGGCCAGCAGTGCCAGAATGCGTGTGTTGTTCAACGACCAGCAGATTGAATACATTTATTTTGAACAGGATGTAAAGCAGAAAATGACACCACTGGAAAAAGCTGACCTCCCCGGTATGAAACTCAGCCGCTTCAGGTGGTTGGAAGATAAACGCCCTAAATCTCTGAAAGAGATATTTGAGTAATATTTGGCGGTTATAATAAATTATATATTTTTGCGCCTGAAATGACAATAAAGAAGCTATACAAGGGACTGAAACGACTTGCCGCAGGTAGGCCGCAATAGTGCTATGTAGCTGAATAAAACATAGAAAATTAGCAGGCTTACCTTAACGGGTAAGCCTTTTTTAATACTTGTCGTAAAATATCATATATTAGGTAATGAGTCAGTTAAGCCAGCTTGCGGAAACACTAATCGGGTCGGAGATTGTACGTCTCGGCAATGAAATTGCTGTGCGTGTCAATCGCGGTGAGAAAATATATAACTATACCATTGGTGATTTTGACCCGCAGATATTTCCTATACCACAAGAGCTGGAAGATGCGATTGTGGATGCCTATCGAAAAAAACTGACTAACTATCCCCCCGGAGATGGTGTGCTTGAACTGAGACAGGCTGTCGCATCTTTCATTAAGGATAGGGAAGGTATAGACTATGCAGCTAATGAAATACAAATAGCAGCAGGTGGCCGTCCGCTGATATATTCCCTGTTTCGTACAGTAGTCAATCCGGGCGACAAGGTAATATATGCAGTGCCGTCGTGGAACAATAACCACTATACACACATGAACGGTGGGGAGCATTGCCTGATAGAAACAAGTCCTGAAAATGATTTTATGCCGACTGCCGCAGATATTGCACCACATATTGAGGGTGCGGCATTGCTATGTTTATGTACCCCGCAAAATCCTACAGGCACCACGCTGGCAAAAGCCGAATTGGAAAAAATATGCGACCTGGTGCTGGAAGAAAACAAGCAGCGTGGAGAAGGTAAGAAACTATACGTAATGTTCGACCAGATGTACTTTACGCTTACTTATGGGGAAACGGAACATTATAACCCGGTATCGCTGCGCCCTGAAATGAAACAATACACCATTTTTATTGATGGCATATCCAAGGCTTTTGCTGCTACAGGTGTGCGTGTGGGTTGGGCTATGGGGCCGGTACATGTAATAGCTAAAATGAAAGCGTTACTAAGTCATATAGGCGCATGGAGCCCGATGGCAGAACAAATGGCTACGGCAAAATACCTGCAACAGAAAGACGCGCTAAACACCTACCTGGTTTCCTTTAAAAAAGAGCTGGAAGAAAGGTTGTGGGCTATATACAACGGTATTATATCGTTAAAAGAAAAAGGTTATCCTGTAGATGCTATAGCCCCGCAGGCTGCTATATACCTTACTATTAAGATAGAGCTTGCAGGAAAAGATATAGATGGAAGAACAATGGCTACCCAGGCAGAAGTAACCGAATACCTGCTGAATGAAGCTAAGTTGGCAATAGTGCCATTTTACGCGTTTGGTGCTGATAGCCGGTCGCCCTGGTACAGGCTGAGCATAGGTGCCTGCAAAAAACAAGAGATAAATGAGATGCTGGGTATGCTGGAAGCAGCAGTGCAAAGAATGGCTGTGCTTAGCTAGTGTTTAATTAATAATTGGGTTTACATTTTAAATGTCGAATAAATAAAATGCAGGTTTACAAATTTGGCGGGGCTTCTATAGCCACAGCAGAGCGTATGCAGGCCTTATGGCCTATTATTGAGGCGGCGGAACAGCCGTTGATTTTGGTGGTGTCCGCATTGGGGAAAACTACCAATGCATTAGAGAACATAGTAGCGGCAGCCTGCAAAAACGAAAAAGATGCTGCTGCGGAGCAAGCCAAGGCATTGGAAAAACAGCATGTGGAATATGCTAAAACAATCCTGGATGCAAAATATCACGATGCTGCTATACAGGCGCTGAATGTATTCTTTACCGAACTGCAATGGGCGATAGATGATGCCGGCGCTCATAAATATGATTATGTGTACGACCAGGTAGTGTGTATTGGTGAATTATTGTCTACAAGGATATTTGCCTACTACCTGCAACAACAAGGTATGCCTGTAGAATGGTTGGACATCAGGGATATTATCCGTACGGATGATACCTACAGGGATGCCCGTGTGGACGATGACTACTCGCAGCAGCAGGTAACCGAAAAAATGATGCCTGTATTGCAATCGGGTAAGAGTATCGTTACACAGGGTTTTATCGGTTCTACATCCGATAACGCTTCTACCACCCTGGGCAGGGAAGGCTCTGACTATACAGCGGCATTGCTGGCGGCATGGACTAAAGCTAATGGGGTGACTATATGGAAAGATGTGGAAGGCCTGAAAAATGCTGACCCTAAGAAATTCCCTAATACGGTGAGGATAGACGCAATCAGTTACGATGAAGTGATTGAAATGGCCTACTATGGTGCGCAGGTCATTCACCCGAAGACTATCAAGCCGTTGCATAACAACAACATCCCATTATATGTTAAGTGCTTCCTGGATAAGGACATAAAAGGCACTGTTGTGATGAATGAAGTGAGCAGCCTGTTTTATCCGCCCCTGATTGTACAGAAGGGCAACCAGGTATTGCTGAAACTGACCGCGAAAGATTTCTCATTCATAACAGAGAGTAAACTGCGCGACCTGTATGATGTATTTCACCAACTGAACATCAGGGTGAACCTGATACAGAATGCGGCCATTAGTTTTGTAGCCTGTATAGATAACCAGCGTGGTAAACTACAGCAACTGATAGCTATACTGAGTAAAGACTATAATGTATCGGATAATGAGGATGTAAGCCTCCTTACCATCAGGCATTATACGCCCGAAGTATTGGCGGAGCTGACCAAAGGCCGTCACATATTATTGGAACAGAAAACAAGGCATACCGTTCAGTTGGTATTGATGTAATTGCAGAAAGGCAGGAAGGTTATATTATCTTCTTGCCTTTCATCGCTTCTTTAATAGCTACATCCATCACTCGCTCTGCAAAGGGACGTGTTATTTCATTCAGTTCTTCGGTAGCTTTTTGTACTGCATCTTTATCCTTGCCGGATATAGCATGTTTCAGGTTCGCTATTTGAGATTTTGTTTGAGCTATTTCTTCTTCGTTCAGCAGTTCGCCATTCTTAACCATGAACTTTTCCGTGGTTTCAATCATTTGTTCGGCTTCTGTTACAGCCTCTACCAAAGCACGGGTTTCAATATCTTCTTTTGCGTGTGTCAGCGAGTCCATTAGCATTTGTTCTACTTCCGCATCAGTCAGGCCATACTGTGGCTTCACTTCTATCGTTTGTGCAACGCCGCTTCTTAATTCAGTGGCGCTCACCTTTAGTATGCCATCAGCATCTATCAGGAAATTGACTTCTACTTTTGGCAATCCTGCGGGCATAGCCGGTATGCCGGTAAGGTTAAACTCAGCCAGTTTCCTGTTGTCTTTTACCAGGTCACGTTCGCCCTGGTACACCGATATGCGCATCCCGCTCTGCCCGTCTTTGTGGGTGGTATATTGTCTGCCTGCTTTGGTAGGTATTTTAGAGTTGCGGGGTATCAGCACGTCCATCAATCCGCCCATGGTTTCTATGCCCAGGCTCAGCGGCGTGATGTCCAGCAGCAGCATGTCTTTGTTATTGCCGGCAAGTATATCCGCCTGTATGGCCGCACCAAGGGCTACTACCTCGTCGGGGTTCAGTTCATCGTGCACCGGTTGTTCAAACAACTTGCTGATGCTTTCCTTGACCAGCGGTACACGGGTAGAGCCGCCCACCATCACTACTGCATCAATCTCGTTTACAGTAATTCCGGCATCTTTCAATGCATTTTTGCAACTGTCTATAGTGCGGTTGACTAATGGTTGTATTAATTCATTAAATACAGCCTTTGTAATATATACGTTTTGTCCGCCAACAGTGCCTGTATAACTGTCGTTGGCAGAAAGGTGTTTCTTTGCTGCCTCAGCTGTCAGGCGTAGTTCCTGTGCTATTGATTTATGGCTGTTCAATTCTTCATCAGTAATGCCCAGTTCTTTTTGCCAATGCAAGAGTAGTGCCCTATCCATATCATCGCCGCCCAGATAGGTATCACCGTTGGTAGAAAGCACTTCAAATATTCCGTTGGTGATTTTGAGTATGGATATATCAAATGTACCGCCACCCAGGTCGTACACGGCTATTGTCTTCTCTTCTTCAGGTTTCAATCCTAGTCCATAAGCCAGGCTGGCCGCAGTAGGTTCGTTTACTATACGCAGCACATCCAGCCCTGCCAGTTTGCCCGCATCGCGTGTAGCTTGCCTTTGTGCATCGTTGAAGTATGCGGGAACAGTTATTACAGCTTTGTTTACAGGGGTCTTAAGTATATGTTCTGCCCTGTGTTTCAGTTCCTTCAGTATCAGTGAAGAGAGTTCTATTGGAGAATAGAACCTGTCACCTATCTGCACCTTTACCAGCGATTCTGTATTGTCATCCAGTATTTTGTACGAGAAAAAACTGCTATCGTTGCTTACGTCTTTATAAGACTTTCCCATCAGCCTTTTTACAGAATAGATAGTACGTGCTGGGTCTGTAACCAGGTGTTCGCGAGCCGAATTACCAATCAATGCATCGCCAGAGTCATTAAAATGGACAATAGAAGGTACCAGTGCCAGTCCATCAGTTTCTTTCAGCGCTACAGGGGTTTTGCTGTCTTCGCGCACCACTGCCACCAGGCTGTTGGTGGTGCCCAGGTCAATACCTACAATTACTTCTTCCTTCTGTAAACTTCCTGTTGCCAGGTTAATAGCTACCTTGCCCATATTGCCTGCAAAGGTAACACAACATGGTGGGAGTAACCAATCAACCAAAGGCATAGCAGCATTGTTAAAATCATTGTAACATTTTCGGTCTGATTGCGATATAATACAGTATATCATTATTTTGTGTCAATTAAACAGCAGTTATGCTCAATCGGTTTTCAGCTTTTACGGGCATTTTATTGATTGTATTAGCTTGTTCCTGCAATTTCAATAAGAAGGAAAAATGCATGAAGCTGGACAATTCTATCGCTTCAATCAACGACTCATTACTGCGTTATGGTGCGGAGTGGGGCGATGAACTGCATATAGCGATTAATACACTCGATTTTACTGGCCTGCAACCTATACGGCTGAAGATGGAGGAATATATAGGCCGGAAAATAGAATATGTAGAGGATATGGACAATATCGGCGGCTCGGAACAATTACTGGAAGCTGAACTGGAATTCTTACGCACAGAAAAGGAGATTGTGGCCGGTAAATTAGCAGTATTTGAACGCTTTACTGATTCGGTGGTTATGGATCAACTAAGCACAGCCTATGCTGATATTCAACTCAGCGCCCTGAGGGAACAGGAACTGCTGAAGAAGATACATACCCTGCGGGAGCAATATGCAGAAAAGAATGGCTTCCCTAAGTTCATAGAATAGTATTACAATCAGGGTATAAAACATCTCCACCTTTTTATATATTTGAGTCCGGGGTATTAATTCCCGTATCCGGATTCATGCAACAATCCTCATCCTGGCTTACATACAAGGGCGTTTCAGTATTGCCGCTACTGATGGCGATACCATTGCTGTTGCTAGGGTTTTCAGAGCATTGGTCGTACGATGAGTCGATGACCTATATGAATATCCTGGATTCCACACCGTTGGAAATAGTACAGTATGAAAAATATAAGCTGGCCAACAACCATGTGCTTAATTCGCTGTACTACCGCTGGCTGGAAGATATGGGGGCAAAGTCCCTGTTCCTGTTCAGGTTGCCGAACTTCCTGATGTTCTTTGTGTATTTCCTGCTTATCAGTCGTTTGCTGAAGAAACAAGAGGGCTACCAGTTGCGGCATATAGACCAGCTGATGTTATATCTCTGGCCATACTACATATACTTCGCACAGGCAAGAGGGTATTCATTGGCTATGGTGGCTATGTTGGGCGCGCTCATAGCCCTGAAGGGTTTTGTTAAGGAAGGTAAACCTCAACAACTGCTCTACCTTGTTTTGCTGGGTTCTCTTAGCTCACTTTCTATATTCAGCTTCATATTCCCCTTTGCTGCAATGCTGATAGTCGCCTGCCTGTACAGGTTCTCACAGGTCATCAAAAGCCCCCTGCATTGGCTGATACTGGCCTTGACATTGCCCGTGGTATGGTATGTTTTTGACAAGGGGCAGGTGGTCAGCAAATACGACCCGGCTATCATCGGCAGGGATACCCTGTTCAGAGGAGGCACCTTGTCCAGCCTTATATCGTTCCTTACCCTGAATGAATTTGCCCCCAGGGAAGTATTCCTTGTTTTGAAAGTGCTGGTGTCTGTAACATTGGCGCCTGTGGTATTTATACTGATCAGGCACGGTAAAATCTATATAGAACTGACGGTGGCTTTGGTATCTGTATTGCTGTTGGTGGTGGCGCACTATGCATTCGGAGCCATGTATCCGCTATACCGTGGTGCGGCGTATATCATCATACTCGTACTGCTTGCTTTTACCTATTCCAATTTCAAAAATAGTATTTTCAATACCCTGCATTTTTCTACCATCATTCTATGCGGGTTGGTGTATATGAGCTACCTGTTCTACTTCAAGAGCCGGAAAAGTATGGATGATGTGCTGGCTATGGTTGCATCCGACCCTGGCCCTGTGCTGGTACAGGATGTACACCCCGCTCCCCATGCAGTAAACCATAAGCGCTACAATGATGCACTCGACCTGGATGTATGCGTCACCTACGATACCGCTTGTTTCGACCGTACATTAGATACGGCTAAATATGTTATCTGTTTTGAGGACAGGATAGCAGTGGCCGGCCGTGAAGACGAATTTGAACTACAGTACAGGGTGGCTACTTTCTTCTATTACAACAAGTATTTTTACAAGCGTAAACAGCGGTAAAGCAATAATATATTTGCTTTATTTTCCTGTGAGTGGATTGGACTTGTTTATATTCCCCAAGTTACCCACATTTGCCTCCAGTCTTGCATTTCGCACCCTTTTAACCCGCCGAAATGTATATTTTTGTCTCTCCCTAAAAAGTTTGTGCCTTGAGGTTAAAGTCGTTAGATATAAAAGGTTTTAAGTCGTTTGCCGATAAAACGCATATACTGCTGGACCATCCCATAACAGGTATTGTGGGCCCCAACGGCTGCGGCAAATCGAATATCGTGGATGCCATCCGCTGGGTGATTGGTGAGCACAAGATAAAGTCGCTGAGGTCGGACAACCTGGAGGATTTGATATTCAACGGCTCGCGTACGCGTAATGCAGCCGGTATGGCCGAGGTATCACTCACCTTTGAGAATACCCGTAACCTCTTGCCCACAGAGTTCACTACGGTGACCATCACCCGCAAGTTTTACAAGAACGGTGAGAGTGAATACAGGCTGAACGACGTTACCTGCCGTTTGAAAGACATACATAACCTCTTCCTCGATACAGGTGTCAGCAATGACTCGTACGCCATCATCGAGCTGGGGATGGTGGATGACATCATCAAAGACAAAGACGGATCCCGCCGCCGCATGTTGGAGCAGGCCGCAGGCATATCCATATACAAAACCCGTAAGAAGCAGGCCAAGCTGAAACTGGATGCAACGGAGCAGGACCTGGCGCGTATTGAAGACCTGTTGTTTGAGATAGGCAACAACCTGCGCACGCTGGAAAGCCAGGCCAAGAAAGCAGAACGCTACTTCAAGATAAAAACCGAATACAAAGAAGTAAGTATAGAACTGGCTAAGGCCTCCCTGGAACACTTCAACGACCAATACAGGGAACTGAACGAACAGCACAATACAGAGACCGACCGCAAGGTGCAACTGGAAGCCATAGTAGCACAACAGGAAGCATCCGTACAGCAGGAGAAGGTGAAGCTGGTAGCCAAAGAGCAGGAACTGAATGGATTGCAGAAGCAATTCAATGAACTGGTGAACAAGGTACGTCAGTTGGAAAGCGACAAGAGATTGGCATCGCAAAGAATAGACCACCTGAGGGAGCGCGAGAAGAGCCTGAAAGAATTTTTGACAGGCGCCGATACGCAGATAAAGAGCCTGGAGGAGTCTATCAGTTTTGCCGAAACACAGATAACCGAAGAGAACGATGTGCTGCAAAAACTGCGTGATGAACTGGAGGGGCTGCGTGGCATAGCTGACGATAAGCGCCAGGCTTTTGACGACAAGAAAGTATTGCTGGACAGCCTGCGTGGAAAATACCAGCAGAAGCAGCGCGACCAGTTTGACGCTGAGAAGAAAGTAGCCATTGCCGATACATCGGTACTGAACCTGCAACGCAGTATGCACCAGGTGCAGGAAGAAAAGCAACAACGTGTTGACCAGATAGGCCAACTGAACATACAGAAGCAGGAGACCGAAGCCAACCTGCAGGGCCGCAAAGAAGACCTGGAAAAACTGGTGAACAGGCAGGAAGAAGTGAAAGGCAAAATCCTGCAAAGCCAGGAGCAGATAGAAAGCCTACGTTCGGAACTGGTGGACGAGAACCGTAAACTGGACTCAAGGCGCAACGAACATGACCTGCTGAAATCATTGGTGGAAAGTCTTGAGGGTTATCCTGACAGTATCAAGTTCCTGAGCAAACACGAAGAGTGGGGCAAGAATGCGCCGCTGCTGTCTGATGTGTTTGTGGTGCAGAACGAATACCGCACCGCGCTGGAGAATTTGTTGGACAGTTACCTGAACTACTATATAGTAGATAATGTAGAACATGCCGCCAAAGCTGTACACCTGCTGGACAATAACAAGAAAGGCAAGGCCAACTTCTTTATCCTGAACCAGTTTCAGCAATACCAGGCTGCAGGCCACAACGCACCGGAAGGGTTGGTGCCAGCACTCAGTGTAGTAACTGTAGATGAGCAATATAAGCCACTGGCGCAGCACCTGCTGGGCCATGTATATATTGCAGATACGGAAGGTGCGCTGACTAATATGGAAATGCTGAACGGCAACATCATCGTAGAGAAGAACGGTAAGATGGTGCGCGGCAAGTACACATTGGGCGGTGGTTCTATCGGCCTGTTTGAAGGCAACAAAATAGGCCGTGCTAAAAACCTGGAGCGCCTGGCCAAAGAGATAGAAGACCTGACCGCATCAACAGCCGTGCTGAAGCAAAAGATAACCGATACCCAAACGTTGGTTACAGGTTTCAACCAGGAGCTGAATGATAAAGCCATAGAGCAAACCCGCAGCGAAATCAATACCCTGCAAAACCAGATAGTGAACATAGGCGACAAGATTGCCAACTATGAGCATCTGAATGAACGTGCCGAGCAGCGTGTGGCAGAACTGGAGCAGCAACTGGCGGATACCCACGAGAGCATCAGCAGTACCCGTGATGCACTGCAGGAAATCAGCGAAGCACTACACGCCATTACACTGGAGATAGAGCAGGCGGATTTCGCTTTCAAAGCGGCGGAACAGGAATTCAACCAGGCTACGGAACAGTATAACCAACTGAACCTGCAGTACACCCGCCAGCAAAGTAAACTGGAAGGATTGAAGCAGGAACTGAGTTTCCGCAGCAACCAGTATAAAGACCTGCAACAGCAGATAACCAGCAATACCCAGCAACTGAAAGAAGCCACAGAGCAACTGGAAGCCACGGAAAAAACGCTGAACAGCGGAGATACGGAGTTGTACGAGCTGATGAAGCAGAAGGAAACCGATGAGGCTGCCCTGAATGAAAAGGACAGGCTGTATTACGAACTGCGCAACGAGATTTCTGAAAAAGAAGGCTTCCTCAACCAGAAGCGCCGCGAGAAAGAACAGGCAGAAACACTGCTGAACGGCATCAAGGATAAGCTGAACGAAATGAAGCTGCAACTGGCCGGAATGAAGGAGCGCCTGAGCGTGGAATTCAAAGTGAACCTGGACGAAGTACTGGACCAGGACCGCACCGGCGAGCTGAGTGTAGACGAACTGACTGCTGAAGCCGACCGCATGAAGAAGCGACTGGAGAATATGGGTGAAATCAATCCTACTGCGATTGAGGCATATACCGAGATGAAGGTGCGGTACGATTTCATCCAGGAGCAGAAGGCCGACCTGGTGAATGCGAAGGAATCGCTGCTGGCCACGATTGAAGAAGTGGAACTGACCGCCAATACCAAGTTCAAAGAAACATTTGAGGCGGTACGTGAGAACTTCGTTACAGTTTTCAAAGCCCTGTTTACAGAAGAAGACCAGTGCGACCTGCGCCTGACCGACCCCGAGAACCTGGCTGAAAGCGGTATAGAAATATATGCACAACCTAAAGGCAAGAAGCCAAGTACGCTTACCCAGCTATCGGGTGGAGAGAAGACGCTGACATCAACGGCTTTCCTGTTTGCGATATACTTAATCAAGCCCGCCCCGTTCTGTATACTGGATGAGGTGGATGCGCCGTTGGATGATGCCAACGTAGGCAAGTTTACGCAGATGATACGCAAGTTCAGCGACAACTCGCAGTTTATACTGGTGACGCACAACAAGCAGACCATGGCCGCCGTAGATGTGATATACGGTGTAACCATGCAGGAGGCGGGTGTGAGTAAACTGGTGCCTGTGGACTTCCGCAGCCTTGCTAACTAAGATTATATTTGACCAGGTAAATACCAAGCGGGCGAAAGCCCGCTTTTTTGTTCCGTTTTGATGCCAGTGCAAGCGTTTTTTCAATTCTGGCATCACTTATGCGTAAATCGTTGATTAACAGTTTGATATTTTGTTCCGATAGTACAGTAATTGTTCCAGGCTGTAACAAAACCTAACATGCCGGATGCCGTTAGTTGCACAACGTTTTGCTGTATGTTCTTATGTCAAAGAGCGACTATAACCCTTTTAGGTTTATTAGTACAAATATACATAATTTATTTGTTATTATGAAATTTATAAGATGCCGTGTTGTATAATAATACGGCTATATCGATAGATATATTTCGTAACTTGACATTTATGGAACATTCGCACCACCAGCACCAACATGCCGGACATACAGAGCCTCAGCCGGATGCAGGCCATCACGCAGGGCATGGCGGAGAAGGCCATGACAAACATGCAGGACACAATATCGCCGATTTCTGGAAGCGTTTTATTGCCTGTACCGTAGTGTCAGTTCCTGTATTGGCTTTGTCGCAGATGGTACAGCAGTGGCTTGGGTTTGAACTGAATTTCCCCGGGGATAAATACATACTTGCAATTCTTTCTACGTTCATTTTTGTGTACGGAGGTTACCCTTTTCTGAAGGGTTTGTATGATGAAGTACGGGATAAAGCCATCGGCATGATGACGCTGATAGGTGTAGCTATATCGGTAGCATGGGCTTATAGTATAGCGGTTACAGCGGGGTTGGAGGGGATGGACTTTTACTGGGAGATGGCTACCCTGATAGATATTATGCTCATCGGCCATTATTTTGAAATGAAATCGGTAATGGGGGCTTCCCGGTCGCTGGAACTATTAGTTAAAATGATGCCTGCTACAGCACACCTGGTGCGGAATGGTGCTGTAGAAGATGTACGTACCGACCAACTGCAAAAAGATGATATAGTAATGGTGAAACCCGGAGAAAAAATACCGGTAGACGGTGTCGTAACAGATGGGGAAAGTTATGTGGATGAAAGCATGCTGACCGGGGAGAGTAAGCCGGTAAAGAAAGAAAAAGGCGGACAGGTAATAGGCGGAGCGGTAAACGGCAATGGTTCGCTTACCGTACAGGTATCTAATACAGGCAAAGACAGCTACCTGAACAAGGTAGTGAAACTGGTAGAAGATGCACAGAAAGTAAAATCAAAGACACAGAACTTTGCGGACAAAGCAGCAAAGATTCTCACTTTTGTAGCATTGGGCGGTGGTGTTATTACATTGGCGGTATGGTTGCTGGCAGGGTATCCGTTTGTGTTTGCGCTGGAGAGGATGGTGACTGTAATGGTAATATCCTGCCCGCACGCACTGGGGCTGGCGGTGCCGCTGGTGGTGGCTATATCCACATCAGCATCTGCTCAAAAAGGGCTATTGATACGTAACAGGACCGCTTTTGAAAACGCCAGGCTGATTACCACCATTATTTTTGACAAGACCGGAACACTGACCAAAGGCAGCCATGAATTGCGGGAAATAAAGGTGCTGGACGATAGCTATGACGAACGTGAGTTATTGAGACTTGCCGCCGCTGTGGAGCAACATTCCGAACATTATATAGCTACGGGTATTATGAGAAAAGCCAAAGAAATGGACATAACCGTACCCGCATCCGATAAGTTTAACTATATGCCGGGGATGGGGTTAGAAGGGGTGGTAGAAGGACTCAATGTTAAGGTGGTGGGGCCTAATTACCTGGAAGAGCAAAACATTTCTATAGCTGAAAATACAAGTGAAGGCACTATAGTATATATACTGGTGAATGAAAGCGTAGCGGGCTATATGTTGTTTGCAGATGAAGTGCGGGAAGAATCTTTTGAAGCCGTACAAACACTTACAGCATCGGGCATTAAAAACCTGCTGCTGACGGGCGACAATGAAAGGGTAGCCAAAAAGGTAAGCGATGAATTGAAGATGGACGGCTATATGGCTAATGTACTACCCCACGAAAAATCGGAAAAAGTAAAAGAACTGCAGGCGAAAGGGGAATATGTAGCTATGACAGGCGATGGGGTGAATGACGCGCCTGCGCTTGCACAGGCAGACGTAGGGATAGCCGTTGGTTCCGGTACAGATGTAGCCGCAGAGACCGCCGATATTATTCTCGTCAATTCGAACCCAAAGGATATTGCCAGCCTGATATTATTTGGTAAAGCTACCTACAGGAAGATGATACAAAACCTGTGGTGGGCTGCGGGGTATAATATTCTTGCCATACCGCTTGCAGCAGGTATATTATTCCCCTGGGGTATTATGTTAAGCCCTGCCATTGGTGCGGTATTGATGAGCCTAAGCACTATTGGAGTAGCCATAAATGCACAATTGTTAAGAACGAAATTGCAATAATAGACAGATATATGAAACCGATTAACTTGCGGGTTTGAAATTTTGTGATAGATCACAGTATATTTGACAGTAACTGGTTAAGCAATTATTATGCTGAATATTTTCAAGAAAAAACAATTTGAATTTGTCGAAGACGCAACGGGTTTGCGCCAGGTAGGGGGTGATTTTCCGGAGGGATTTGTTGTGCCTGCAAATGATTTCCCGGGTAGTTTTCAGTACATCGGTTTTATAGACAATGCTGATAGTCATTTTTCCTGGCTGCCATTCAAGCTACATATTATTTTTCCAACCTTACTTTATTTAGACCGGGTGTTCCTGGACTATAAAAACCCTATGAAGCCAGAACTATTCCACCTTTACAGGGAAGCTGATATTGAATCACCATTTGATGAAGTGACGGTTGACTCATTTGTTGTTTACGAATCACAAAAATTGGCGCTTAAGCCTTTTAGCGGTGTGAATGATGACAATGAGTTCGATGTTTTAGGAGTAACCGGAGAGCCACATTACACACAGGATAAATTCATCCCTAAATGCCCGCGAACAGGAAAGTCAATGAAGTTTGTTTGTCAATTTTTCAGTAATCAGACAGTTAAGGCAAAAGAGAAAAATTTCTCGAGTACTAAAGATTATTACGAATCGCTCTTTAACCAGTTATCATTTTTTTCGGGAGATGGAGATTTGATGGTTTACATACAACCATCCTCAAAAATTGCTTGTTTTATTGTTAGTGGTAGTTAGCAGTTTTCTGAACTCATACTTGATTTCGCGATACCCTGGCACATACGTTAAAATTATTCTAAATAAGTAATGCGGTGCAACTGTGGATGGATATGGCGCTTACATTTATATGTATAAAACCAACACATGCAACAACGATACGTTTTTCTCTTTGCTGCCACATCATTATTGTGCAGCACGCAGCTTTCAGCTCAGTACAGTATAACAGGGACCGTACAAACAGAAAAGGGGGTAGCTATAGAGATGGCCTATGTTTCCTTACTAAATGGTGCGGATTCGTCACTGGTAGCTACAGGACAGACGAACGATGAAGGTATGTACCGCTATGAAAATATAGCAGCCGGAAAATACATCATTGACGTGCAGGCTTTAGGTTACAGGCAGGCTAAACACCCGGCGTTGGTTACAGGCAATACCACCATTCAGCGTATTGTGCTGAGTGCGCAGGGGGTACAAATGAATGAGGTAATTGTAGCGGATAAGAAAGATGTCATCAAATCTGAATTAGGCAAAACCGTGGTGCATGTGCGTGAAAGTATGAAGGCGGGTAATAACCTGCTGGACCTGCTGCGGAATATGCCCGGAGTAGTAGTGGGTGCCGATGGCGTGATAAGTATAACGGGTAAAGAAGGTGTGATAGTATTGGTGAATGACAAGCCGATACGCCTGGCGGGGCGCGACCTGGCTGAATACCTGAAAGGTGTGCAGGCGGATGAAGTGGCTAAGATAGAACTGATGACACAGCCATCGGCAAAATATGACGCTGAAGGTAATGCAGGTATCATCAATGTAAAGATGGATAAGAACGGGAAACAGGGCTGGGCCGGTGTGGCCAACGCAACTTACAGCCAGGGTAAATATCCTTTTGTGGCTGCTAACAGCAATATAACCTACAAAAAAGATAAACTCACCTATAACCTGAACCCCGGTTACTACCAGGGGCAGGGCTTCTTAAGGTCGAAAAATAAAACAGAATCGAAACTGAATGGGGAAACGGTAGCGGTAATATCAGAAGAATCATTCAGGAAAGAAGTTTTCCCTGACTATTCCTTAAAAGCGGGTATTGATTATGATATGAATGAGAGGACTACCATGTCATTTTCAGCAAAGGGAATATACCATACCAACAGGGAGGTAGATAAAACCAACTCCGTAATAGCGAACTTACAGACAGACAGCGATATATATAACTATAGTGAAAACAGGAACGGGCACCAGCGCAGGCATATTGAGCTGGATGGATATTTCAAACATGAGATAGACAGCAACAGCAATGTGCAACTGAATGCAGGTAGTTTTATCAACAGGCGGGAGATATACCAGGAACTGGACAGCAGAAATTATAACGAAGCCGGCATACAGGTAAATGAACCTTTGATATTGAACAATACAATTCCTGATAAAACAGACCTGTATGTGCTGAAAGCGGACTACGAAAGGAAAGCGGGTAAAGTGCAGGTTGAAGCAGGTGTAAAGGCGAACTACACTACAATTGACGAAGCCAACCTGTTTGACAGATATGCGAACGGACAATGGGTGCATGATACCTTAAGGACCAACCAGTTTTTGTACGACGAACTGATAAGCGTGGCGTACATTACCGGCACGACAGCAATTAATAAGCTACAGCTACAGGCAGGGTTGCGTGCTGAACATACTTATGCCGAGGGCAACCAGGTGACGCAGGATATCCGTTTTGTGCGCAATTATTTGTCGCTGTTCCCGACTGCATTTGCTAACTATAAGATAAATGACAACCATACGGTAGAAGGGAACTACGGCAGGCGGGTGCGCAGGCCATATTATCGCGAGTTGAACCCATTTGCCTGGTATATATCGCAATACAACCTGAAAACAGGCAACCCGATGCTAAGCCCGATGTTTACACACAATGCGGAGCTGAAGCATAATTTCAAAGGGAAGTTTATTACTACTGCCAACTGGTCGGAATCGCTAGGGACGTTTATTGAAACTTTGACTTTTGACAACAGTACTAATGTGAGTACTCATTCAACCACCAACAACGGACGAAATACCAGCCTGTCACTTTTCGGACACTATACTAACCAGGTAACCGGATGGCTGAACCTGGGCCTGATGGCGGGCGGACATTACACGGAGTTTGAAGCTGACTACAATGGCAGACACCGCTATGCATCGGCCACAGGCTTTTATGCCAGTATAGACACACAGTTTTCCTTTAAGAAAGGATGGTCGGCCAGCGCCCATTCACGCTATGCAGGTCCATACCGCAACAGCGTAGTGCAGATGACAGGCTGCTCATTGTGGCTGAATGCGGAAGTGGCTAAAACAATGTTTAATGATACGGTGACTATAAGAGTGAGTGTACATGACCCGTTTCATACCTATAGGTATATCTACGATATTCAACAGCCTGATGCGGTGGTTTCTTCGTCAGCTATGTTCAATACACAAACTGTAGGCTGTACTTTTTCTTACAATTTTGGCAAGCATGACGAAGGAAGAAGACGTGACCGCCTGGAAGAAGGGAGGATGTAGTATTTTGCAGAGATGTTACAGAGGTTGATTTTATTACTATTGCTGGCTCCAGTATGTGTGCATGCCCAGAGCAATACAGCTAAACCAATTATACTGGGCTATACCGAAGAATTGTATTCGGACATGCTGGACGAACGCAGACAACTCAATATTTACTTGCCTGAAGGTTATGACAGCAGTAAGCGATACCCGGTTATATACCTGTTGGATGGCGGCGCTGACGAGGACTTTATACATGTTGCGGGTATAGTGCAATACAATAATTTTTCGTGGATAGAGAGGGTGCCTAAATCGATACTGGTAGGTATTGCCAATACGGACAGGAAACGTGATTTTACCTACCCATCGCGCAGGGCAAGAGATAAGGAACTGTGTCCAACGGGAGGGGGCTCCGCTAAGTTCATGGATTTTATAGAACAGGAAGTACAGCCTTTTATAAAAGGAAAATATGCCGTCAATAACGAGACTACACTAATAGGCCAATCGCTGGGAGGACTGCTGGCAACAGAAATACTTTTTACCCGCCCGATGATGTTTGATAAGTATATCATCATCAGCCCCAGTCTTTGGTGGGACGATGGCGGCCTGTTGAAGAGAAACCCTGCAGTGTGAAGGATGATTATGCGGTGCCCACTTCTGTATATGTGGGTGTGGGCAAAGAAGGCGCAATGTTCGGCCCGAAAGAGCCTACAATGGAAGAATATGCTGAGCGGCTGGCAGAAAAAATCAGCGGTGCCAAATCAGGTAAGATAAGGGTGTATTTTGATTACCTGCCTGACGAAACCCATGCTACTGCAGGCCACCCGGCGGTGTTTAACGGATTCAGGTGGTTGTACCCGGTGAAGGAGAAATAGGGTTGTATGTGTTGTCAACTAATTTGCAAACACCATCCGCTTCGTTTACAGTCATTGTCGTTTCGCTTTTCTGCTCATTTCCCTGTACTCTCTGTCCAATTTTCGATATTCTCTATCTCCGCACATAGGATAGTAGCTATATTTAATATCCCTCACTATTATTAATTCAAGAGTATTTGAGTCTTTCCTGACATAGTCACCAATGTTAGCGAATTCATAGGCTGTATTATAGTAAGTTAAGGATAGGGTATCTCCATTATCTAAAATGAAATTTGGCTCACCCCTATTAGCTCTATCAATATATTTATTTACGATAGACCCGACACCATGAGTTTTTATGTGAAAATTCAAGACCTATTTGGCAGGCTGGTGTACATCCTGCAATAAACATTATGCCTAGTAAAACAGGATATTTCATAAGGTTCATATTTGTATAGACAAAATTCCCTAATTCGCAAATACCATCCTCTTTGTTTGCAGCTTTTGCCCGTTGACTACTAATGTGTAGGTGAAAGTGCCTGTTACATTATACCCATGCTCGTACAGTACCTCGTTCATGCCGGGGGTGAGTGTAATTTTCAGACGTTTGATTTCTTTGCCTGCTATGTCTGCTATAGATATGTAGGCATCAGCACCCTTCATGTCCTCGTTGGCCAACACGGATATAATAGTCTGGCCATCGAAGGGGTTGGGGTGGTTCTGCATCAGTTCTACGGGTTGCTTTTCGTAGGCTGCATCGTTAATGCCCACGCGCGCTATCTTCTCTTCTGAAAACAGGCTTTCTATACCATCTGCATCTACCGAGGCTACACTTACATAACGGGGGCCGATAGCGCCGACATGTATATATCCGTAATCACCTGTAATGGTATAGACACTGTCCCAGTCGTTAGTGGTGGAGCGGACGGCTACCCTGTATTTACCATATTGCTTTTGCGAGGTGATGTATGCCGTAAAGCCCAGTGGGTCCATAGACATATCGAAGGTGGGCGTTTTGGGCCCTACAGCCATCATGGTTGCGGCATTACCGTTAATCACAGACATTCGGGCCAGGTAATTGAAATCTAAGAAGAAACTATCTATCACCTGGTCGTTGTCGGTATCTACGCCCAGTATATCAGTGCTGGTGTGTTGCCTGTCGGTATAGTTGGGGTTGCTTACATCTGCATCGCCATGCTCGTTGGCCGAGCAGAAACGTATAGAGGTATATTGCTCATCGTAAAAAGGTATATGGTCGCCGCCACGCCCTGTACGGTCCAGCGGTGTCATGATGTTGACAGTCATGGGTACAGGGGCAATGGGTTTAATCATTTCATTGTATTCCAGCTTGATGAAACGTGCCAGTTGTTTATGCGGCGAGTTGAAATTGCCACCGGAGAAAAGGCGCAGGTTGGTACTGTCAATTGTGCCCGCACCCATGCAGCCGGGAGGCGATGCCGTTTGTCCGCAGACGATGCCGCCCACTACATCATTGTTCAGTACGCCCTTTATTTGAATGCCTTTTTGTTTGCAATACAGGGCAAAAGCACGTGCGCCATTTAGTCCCTGCTCTTCGCTGGTGGTGAGTATGAATACCAGTGTATGCTTATAGCTGTATTTGGCCATTACACGTGCCAGTTCCATTACCAGCGCTGTGCCGCTGGCATTGTCTTCCATACCCTGTGCTATGCAGGCTGTGTCGCAGTTGTCTTCGCAGCGGCTATCGAAATGCCCCTCGATGATAATGACTGATTTGTCGGTTATATCGGAGCCGGGTAGCACGGCAAAAACATTTCTATGCTGGCCTACACTGCATATCTGCTGGTCGAACTGCAGGTAAGAAGCTAAAAGCCTGTTTTCGTTCCGAACGCTGAATTGTTCCAGTTTGCTATGAATCCACCTACGGGCGGCACCAATACCCCTCGTCGCAGAAACTGTATCGGAGGAAGTATGCCTGGTTTCAAAAGTCTGTAATACTTCGAGGTATGATTTAAGTGAGTCAGGCGAAACCCTGCTCATAATATCCTGTGTGATATCTGCCGCCTTGCTGATGACAACCGTGGGTGTATAAGTAGCGGGATTGTAATTACCCAGCATTACCTGCTCGGCCACCGGGTTGGTAGAAAGCATATTGGTTTGCGCGAAAGACGAAACGAATGCGCAGGATATTGCGGCAGTAAAAAATAACTTCTTC
>CALEZD010000066.1 GCA_937928385.1 uncultured Bacteroidota bacterium | reverse complement strand
CGGATTCGAACCGCTGTACGAGGTTTTGCAGACCTCTGCCTAGCCACTCGGCCACGTGACCCTACGAGGGATTGCAAATGTAGTAAAATTTCATTTCTTTACAAGAGCAAATACATATAATAGAAATGCATACACACAGCCGATTTGGAGAGTCAGAATTAATAATCAATGAAAGAGGTTGTATCTATCACCTTAACATAAGCCCGGAGCATCTGGCAGATATTGTTATTACCGTCGGCGACCCCGGCAGGGTGCCTGTAGTATCAAAATACTTTGATAAAATCACTCATAAATCGCAGCACAGGGAATTTGTATGCCATGCCGGCTTGATAGGCAAGAAACAAGTACTGGTGGTAAGCACCGGCATAGGGCCGGATAATATGGATATTGCCATGAACGAACTGGATGCCCTGGCAAATATTGATTTCAGTAGCCGTACACTAAACCCCCAAAAACGCACATTATCCATCATCCGGCTGGGTACCTGCGGCAGCCTTCATACAGATGTACCCCTGGGTAGCATGGTTACATCTGCGTATGGTATAGGCATGGACAACCTCTTGCAGTATTACAGGTATGAAAACAATGCTGATGAACGCTTTATCATGGAGCAATTTATGCAGCATACACGGCTGGCAGGTGGCCGCATTTTACCATATATAGCTGAAGGGTCTATAGCGTTGCGCAAGTATTTTGCAGCCGGGTATATACATGGCATTACTGTTACGTGTCCCGGCTTTTATGGGCCACAGGGGCGGATATTAAGGGCACAAGTCACCTATCCTTACCTGGTAGATGCCATGTCCACATTCAGCACCCGGGATTTACGCATTACCAATTTCGAAATGGAAACAGCAGCTATGTACGGGCTGGGCAAGATACTGGGGCACAACTGCTGCTCAATAAGCACTGTAATAGACAACAGGGCGACCAACACCGCATCGCGCAATATGGAAGCGGATATAGAACAGATGATAAAAACTGTACTATCCGCCATAGAACAAATAGCCTGAGAGGTTAAGGTATTCTTAAACAGTCATATTTAATTGCTCTTCAAACGGCCAACTTTATTAGCTTTACACGCAGTTTATGTATCCCGATTTTCAGTATTTATTAGAGAGCCTGACCGGCGCACCTATGCCCGAGTGGCTGAGTATATTCAAGACATTCGGTTTTTTTGTTGCATTAGCCTTCCTGGCGGCAGCATGGACCTTATCGCTGGAACTGAAGCGAAAAGAAAAACAAGGATTGCTTCACCCCATGGTTACTACCATTGTGGTTGGCAAACCGGCTACCATGAGTGAATATATCTGGGCTGTAATTTCCGGTTTTCTTATCGGGTTCAAAGTTGGCGGTATATTCGGCAATATAGCGCAGGTATCGCCTGACCCGCTGGGTTATATCTTCTCTACTCAAGGTAATTTTTTAGTTGGCTTGGTGGCGGCAGCATTATTTTTCTACCTGAAATACAGCGAGAAGAAAAAACAGGAACTGCCTAAACCGGAGGAACGTAAAGTATTGACACATCCTCACCAACGTGCTATGGAAATATTGCTGATAGCAGCGGTAGCAGGTATGGCAGGCGCAAAAATCTTCAACGCATTCGAAACGTGGGACCAGTTCCTGGCAGACCCCATTGGCAGCCTGTTTTCTTCTGCAGGGCTTACTTTTTATGGTGGGTTGATAGTTGCTACCATCAGTTTATATTTCTATTCTCGCAAACATAATATACCCTTCAAGCACCTTTGCGATGCCGCTGCTCCGGGATTGATACTGGCTTACGGTATCGGCAGGCTGGGTTGCCATTTTGCCGGAGACGGAGACTGGGGCATTTTCAACAGCGCATATATCACTAATGCTGATGGCACCCTCCGTGCAGCAGCCGAAGGTGAATTCCAGGATGTGCTAGCAAGAGTGTCGGCAGTATACAAGGACATCACTGTTATACCTCATATATATGCCCCTGCCCCATCGTGGCTGCCCGACTGGCTGTACGGTATGAACTATGCTCACAATGTAAACCACGATGGCGTAATGATAGCAGGCTGTACAGGCAACTATTGCGCGGTGTTACCGGTAAGTGTGTTCCCTACCCCATTGTATGAGTTTGCCACCTGCATGTTGTTATTTGCTATGCTGTGGGCGTTGCGTACAAGGTTCACTTTACCATTGCAGCTGTTCGGCCTATACCTGATAGTCAACGGGCTTGAGCGCTTCTTTGTAGAAAAAATACGTGTAAACTATAAATACGATCTGGGCTTCATCAAACCTACACAGGCTGAAATAATATCAACCATATTGATAATTACCGGGCTGGTACTGTTGTTGTTTGTCAGCAAAAGAATGAAAGACAAGAAACAGGCAACTGATTAAAGACGCCTGCTGTGCCCTTTACCACGCTGGGGTGGTATAGCATTCTGTGCTTTGTATTTGGGCATTATCCTTACTTTGAGCCCAACGGTAAGTGTGTACGCAGTCACATTGTATTTCAGGTTTGTATATGGGCTTATATCAGGTGCACCGGCATCATAGCCCAAGGTATAATTCCTTAAGGCTCCCTCGATGTTTAAACCCAATACGGCATTAATACCATGCGTATAACCTGCCTGTACCCCCAATACTAATCCCTGCCCGCCTGCGGGTGTCCTGTAATCTTCATTAGGTTTTAGTGTTGCCGAATTATGATTTGACAATGCATAGCCTGCCGCAGCCCCTCCATACCAATAGCCCCTGTAGGTATTATACTTGCCATTAAACAAGAGGCTGGCAGACAAAGCAGCTTTTGCATATACAAATCGCTGGCCGCCACCAATATCAGTACCCAAATAGGTAGTATATACCCCATCGTGCCTGCGCGATAGCTCTAATGCCCTAACCTCTATACCGACAGACATACTGCGGTGTACATTGTACATACCACTAAGCAATGCTGAATAATTAAATGAAAGCCTGTCCCCCTTGTAGAACATATTGCTGCCGGGATTACTGTTCACACTCACGCCCGCACCGGCACATATCTCTACAGCACCTACCTGAGCATAAGCAGTATTAGCTGATAAAACCACAACAGACAATCCCGCTATGCCTGCCTTTATTACACCCTTCAGTTTTGACATACTTCCTGTAATTATTTTTCAGGCGTAAATGTAGCAGATAAACGTTAAAACAAAAAAGGCAGGTAATCACCTGCCTTCTCTGAAAAACCGCCCAATGCCTATTTTGTAAAAATGTAATCTTTGTCCTTTGCTGATGCATGGCAGCCTTTACACAAGCCATTCATCAGGTCGGCGCCACGCATAGTCATGCCGTTGTCTACCAGTATAGAGCCGTCTGCATTCAGCACAAAGTATTCCCAGTTGTTACCACCTGCATCAAAATTATTTCCGCGTTTGGCCATAGCTGTAATAGCGCTACCGGTTGACCAGGTTGTCTTTTTTGAAATGATAGTACCGACCGGGAATTGGCCGTCTACCCTGTTGACAGATGAAGACGTGAAGTACACTTTTCGTTGTGAAGTACTGTCGTCTCCTCCATGCGCTCCCTTTAACGCCGGGTCAGCACCGTTGACTGTTGCTTGCAAATGCCAGCTTTCAAACCCTTTGTATGTACTGTTATCAGCCACAAATTCTGACGGCTGTGGTGTGGGTTGGGGGTCTGTTTTTTCGTTTTTACACGATTGGATAGTTGCGGCACCCATCAGCACGGCAACGGAGAACAGGCATACTGTTTTTTTCATAAAAAGTTGTTTTTGGTTACATAATACAGGGCATAACAGAGGTAACGGACAACTATTATGACGCAGCAAATGACGCAGCAAAAACAATTTCCTTACAAACAGTCTTATTCTTCCAGCAGTTTCACTATAAAGTTATTGATTATCAGGGCCTAAGTGCAGAATTTATCCTCTGCTTATCGGTATCGGGCAATACGATTGATTCTGCCATTATAGCCTCTGTTTGGGCTGAGTGACTGGCTATAAATGCGGATTGCATGGCAAACATCTTACAGAACTTACAGCCTGCCAGGTGTATTTTCAACTTTATCTTTTTAATAAAAGGCAACTTCCCTTCCTCCATTTGCGAAGCAAGATAAGTGGCCTCCTTACAACTTACCATTAAACTCATAGTCAACTAAACCAATTATGTTCCAGGCATTCACGCAATTGCAATTTTGCCCTGTGCATCAATACCCAATAGTTAGACGGTGTAATCTGCAATTCCTTACAAATCTCATCCGAATCCATATCGTCCAGGTATTTCATTACGAATACTGCTTTCTGCAATTCTTTCAGCCTGTCCTTACATTCGTTCAGCACTTTGTAAAACTCCTTTGTTTCTACTACATCGGTTGAACTATCTACCGCCCATGCTTTGGGTACAGCAGTGGCCTTCCAGTGACCTTGCTCGTTAAAATACTCCGAGCTATAGTCTTCAAACCCTGCTTCTTTTAAAGACCGAACGGATTTACGGTAATGGTCTGTGATTTTATTACGGCAAATAGTGTACAGCCAGCTTTTTTCACTGGCTTCTCCCCTGTAACTATCCTTACTTCCCCAGGCGCTTAAAAACGTATCCTGTACTATATCGCGGGCAGTTTCATCAGATTGAACCCTGGCCTTTGTATAGGCATATAACTTATCCGAATAATTTTCAACCCATTGCTCCGGTTGTAACTTATGTGACATACTAATTTGCTCTGGTTTTGTTACTTTACATACTACTAAAGGTATTAATAAGTCAGTTAACAACAATAATCAAAATAAATGAGGCAGACGACATCAGTAATTGGCAAAGACAAATACATTACACATATACACTCACCTAACGGCAATGATGTAATAGCAGACGAACCTTTTGATGATGGCGGGCAAAATAAAGGATTTGCGCCGGGCGAATTATTGGCATCAGCATTAGGCGCCTGCTCCTGTATTACCATGCGCATGTATGCCGACCGTAAAGAGTGGCCGTTGGAAAGTGTAACTATAACAGTGAGCTATGAGCGGAATATGGAAACCCGTACCAGCCACTTTAAAAAGGAAGTAATTATAGAAGGTGCTCTGGATGAGGAACAAATTAAACGCCTGGTGCAGATAGGCGAAAAATGTCCCGTGCATTTCACGCTCAGCAATCCCATAACAATAGAGACTGTATTGAAGTAAGCAACAGGCTTCTGTAAAAACTATGTTAAGCTGTTACAGACTGGTGTACTAAATACTATTTTTTCGTATATTTAGTATAACATTAAATCACAGCTTATGGCACTCAGCGAAACATGGTTCCTGGATGACTATATCGATTTTGAATTGCAGAAGTACAAACTTTTAGCCTACCTGCAGGAAGTGAACAAATATTTTAATGCCAACAAATTATACCCGCAGTTGGCAGACATCATTTTCCATTACCGCAACCTGGCCGACTTTCAGAAAAACAAAAGGCTGATGCAAAACCAGTTTCCTAAAGAACTGAGCCAGGTGAATATGGAAAAACTGGAGCTGGTGTATAAAGAGATGCTGCAAGACGGCGATATAATGGCTGAGTTGGAAGAGATAGTCAACTACAGCATACGCAAAATGAAAGGTACAATAGATAGCGGCACCGAAATATATGAACTTGTGGAACAACAATTGTATATAGAGCCGGTAGGTATATTGCCATTGTACAAAAATGAAGGATACCTGTTGTTAAGGTACAAGCAAAAAAACGAGGTGCAGGCTTATAATTATACCATCAGCCTGCTAAAAGGCAGCGATGCTAACTTCACAGCTATTAAGATGGAGTATATAGACAGCTATACCAAAAACATTTCCTTCACCTACGAGCATATAAAAAGGCAAATCATCAGTACCATAAGGACATTGCCCAACCCTGCCGTGTACTTTATTGAGTCTCCATTAGAAGTGCCGTTGGACGAAACGTTATTACCAATAGCTAAAAGGACATTGGTACGTTACATCAGCCGGGATGCGGCTTAGAGTGTTTATTTTTTACGACCGTCTTCCGCCATTTCTACCTGCTTGCGTGTGGGCAGTAATATCAGGCGAAGTGTAGTATCATTGGTAACATAGCTGATGGCCCAGTTGATGAATATAATCAGCTTATTCTTCACGCTGAGTATCAGCATCAGGTGCAGGAACATCCAGAATACCCATGCAAAAAAGCCTTTGAAACTGAATGCCGGCAAATCAACCACAGCCTTACGTTTGCCAATAGTAGCCATTGTACCCGGATTTTTATATAAAAACGGCTTAAGTGGCTGGTTGTTTAGTAATCGTTCCATATTCCCGGCCAGGTTCTTAGCCTGGTTGTTGGCTACATTAGCCAGTTGGGGATGGCCCTTGGGCCAGTCTTTATTTTCCATATAAGCAATATCCCCTACTGCAAAAACGTTATCAGTGCCTTCCAACCGGTTATACTGGTCTACTTTTATACGGTTTCCTCTTACTATCAACGCCTCAGGTACGCCGGCAGGTACATTACCCATCACACCGGCAGCCCATATCAGTGTGTGCGATTGTATGTTTCTGCCATCCTTAGTTTGCACAACCTTTCCATCGTAGTCGGCAACAATGGTATTGGTCCATACCTGTACGCCCATATCCTGCAGGTATTGTTGCGAGGCTTTTTGCGCCTTTTCGCTCATAGCGGCAAGGGTGTTGTCCTGCCCTTCCAACAGGTAGATACCCAACTTGCTGAAGTCCATATCAGGATAATCGCACGGTAATATCTGTGTTTTCATTTCCGCCAGCGAACCTGCAAGTTCCACACCTGTGGGGCCACCGCCCACTATTACAATATTCATAACTCCAGCCAACTCTTTCGGCGTAGCGCTCAATGCATCTTCAAAATTCAACAAGATACGGTTGCGCAGCGCTATAGCTTCCGTAGTCGATTTCATGGGAAAGGCATAGCGCTCTATGTTTTTATTGCCGAAGAAGTTAGAGGTACACCCTGTCGCTATTATCAGGTAATCATAGAGGATATCACCGTCAGCTGTCATTACTTTACGCTGCTGCATGTCTACCCCTTCAACCCTGGTGATGCGTACATGGACGTTCTTTTTGCGTTGAAATACCTTGCGTAACGGGAATGAGATAGAACTTGGTTCGAGGCGGGCAGTGGCAACCTGGTAAAAAAGCGGCTGAAACTGGTGAAAGTTATACTGGTCTACCAATGTTATTTCATAATCATTGTTTTTTATCCTGCGTGCCAATTGCAGCCCTGCAAAGCCCGCACCCAGTATAACGAGCTGTTTCTTAGTCATAACGTTGGATTTATACAAAGCTACAGGATGCAACAACATGAGAAAAATGAATAGGAGGTTTTTAACAGGGAGGCGGAAGAATACTTATGTTTAACATGCTTTTGAATATTGTAAAGCATGATTATCATGCAAAAAATAGTAAAAAGCAATTATTTTAATATATTAGAGCAATAATAGCATTTATGCAGTTTGGTGAAGCTAAAAAATTCATATTAGGTAAGTTAAGAGGAGAATTACCAAAGCATCTTTCTTACCACAGTGTAGAGCATGTCAAAGATGTTTTCGACTCCTGCAAGTTTATTGCTGCAGGCGAAGGCGTAAAAGGGGAAGACCTGAAATTATTACTAACTGCGGCACTATTTCACGACTCCGGTTTCCTTAAAGGGCCCAAAGAGCATGAGAAAAAATCCTGCCAGATAGCCAGGAAACACTTACCTGATTATGGCTATACTTCTGAGCAGATAAAAAAGATATGCGGGATGATTATGGCCACAAAAGTGCCGCAACAGCCGCAAAACCACCTGGAAGAAATCATCTGCGATGCAGACCTCGACTACCTGGGTAGAGAGGATTTTTTCACAATTGGTAATAAGTTGTTTGCCGAATTATCTGTTTATGGCATATTGAGTACTGAGGACGAGTGGAATAAATTACAAGTCCGCTTTCTCGAAGCACACCATTATTTTACCCCTACCGCTATTAAGCTAAGGAAAAAGAAAAAAGATAAACACCTGAAAATGGTTAAGTCCAAGCTAGGAAAATAAGACATGAGCAAAGAACTGAATCCATCGTACATCTTACAAGATACCATTTACATAATACTGGGCATATTGTTCAGTGCGTTCGCTATGAAGAGCTTCCTGGTGCCTAACCACTTTCTCGACGGAGGGGTTACCGGACTATCCCTGTTGGGCCACGAAATATTTCATTGGAACCTGGGCTTATTATTAATTCTTACCAACCTGCCATTTATTATAATGGGGGCTTACCAGATAAGTAAGGGCTTTGCGATAAAAACATCAATCGCAGTGGTGGGGCTTGCTTTAGCGCTTCAGTACATAGAGTTTCCTATAGTAACTTCTGACAACCTGCTGATTTCTATGTTCGGCGGTTTCTTCCTGGGCTTAGGCATAGGGCTGGCCATGCGTGGCGGCTGCGCCATTGATGGTATAGAAGTACTGGCCTTGTACACGCTGAAGAAAACCAGTTTTACTATTACGGAGATGATTATGGCCATGAATATTATCCTGTTTTTATCTGCCGGTATCCACTTCGGGCTGGAAACAGCCCTATATGCCATGCTCACTTATTACATAGCCATGCGTACTATTGATTATGTTATAGAAGGTATGGAGGCTTATACCGGTGTTACTATCATTTCGGGCAAAAGCGAAGAAATAAAAGACGCACTGGTGCTGCGTATGGGCAGGGGTATAACCATCTATAAAGGTGAGCGGGGTTTTATGAAAGACAGCTACGAGGTGAGCCACGACTGTGATATAGTCTTTACCGTCATTACCCGCCTGGAGGTACGTAAACTGAAAAACGTCGTGCAGAAAATAGACCCCAGGGCATTTGTATTTACACATACCATAAAAGAAACGGCAGGTGGCGTACTGAAGCGGAAAATTGCACACTAGGGTTGTGGAAATAATTATTTTCCGAGTCTGTAGGAAATGAACAAGATAATCTTACTACTTCTTTACGCTAACTTAACGTCCTGCAATGAGCCACAAAAGGCTAATCCTGCACAGGAAGAACATGATGAGCAATATGTCGACCTTATTCAGTACGGTATGGAACATGAACCTGGCCCCGGTGAATGCATAACATTTATTAATGAGGAAGGCGATCGGGTAATCGCACAATTAGCTGACTCCCCCGTCCGAAAAAATGATGACACGAATAAACTAGAGGTATTTAATTATGTAGAACAAATGCCACAAGCGCCGTATCATGTCAATGCGTACCTGGCTAAAAACATGAGGTATCCGGAAGATGCAAAGCAAAAAGGTATTTCAGGGCGTGTTGTTGTCAAGTTTATAGTTCGGGCGAATGGGAATATAGACAGCGTAAGGATACAGAGAAGCCTTTACCCTTCAGTGGACAAAGAAGCACTAAGACTGGTTAACTCCATGCCTCCTTGGAAACCCGGAATACAAAATGGCCAACCTGTCGATGTAAACTATATGATTCTGGTAGCTTTCAAGCTTGAGTAATTAATACCCATACTTATCTTTCCAATTTCCTTTCAGGTATTCACGCAGGCGGTTTTCGGCTGCATTATTGCCGGGGTCGTATAGCTTAGTGCCTTTCACCTGGTCGGGCATAAACTCGTGCGGCACAAAATTTCCTGTATGGTCGTGTGCATATTGGTACCCCTTGCCATAGTCCAGGTTTTTCATCAGGTTGGTAGGTGCATTGCGGATAGTTAATGGTACAGGCAGGTCACCTGTTTTTCTTACGAGCGCCTCTGCCTTATTAATAGCCATATACGCCGCATTGCTTTTAGCCGATGAGGCTAAATAAGTGGCGCATTGTGATAATACAATCCTGCATTCGGGGTAACCAATCATTTGCACAGCCTGGAATGTAGTTGTGGCCAACAATAAGGCATTAGGGTTAGCGTTGCCTATATCCTCACTGGCCAGTATCACCATACGGCGGGCTATAAATTTTGGGTCTTCCCCACCCTCTATCATGCGTGCCAGCCAATATACAGCCGCATTGGGGTCACTACCTCTTAATGACTTAATGAACGCTGAGATAATATCATAGTGTTGTTCTCCCGTTTTATCATATAGTGCCATTTTGCGTTGCACTATATCCTGTACTGCGGCATTAGTTATATTCTTTCCTCCGTCAGGTAGTGATGTTACCACCAGTTCAAACAGGTTCAGCAATCTGCGGCCATCACCACCACTCAGTTGCAATAGCGCTTCCCATTCCTGAATAGTTACAGCCTGGTTTTGCAACCATGCATCCTGCTGCATGGCATGTGTCACCATAGCCTTCAGGTGTTCTTCTTCCAATGGTTTCAATACATATACCTGGCATCGGCTCAGCAAGGCGCTGATAACTTCAAATGAGGGGTTTTCCGTTGTAGCCCCTATAAGCGTAATAATACCCTTCTCCACAGCCCCTAACAGGCTATCTTGCTGGGCTTTGTTAAAACGGTGTATCTCATCAATAAACAACAGTGCATGGCCTGACTTACGGGCTGTTTCAATCACCGCCCTCACTTCCTTCACCCCACTATCTATAGCGCTCAGGGTAAAAAAAGGCATATCCAGCGTATTGGCTATTATTTGGGCCAGTGTGGTTTTACCAACGCCCGGCGGCCCCCAAAACAATATGGAATGGGCTTTGTGGTTGCGCAACATCTGTTCCAATACCTTCCCTTCGCCCACCAGGTGTTCTTGTCCTATAAACTCTTCCAGGCTTTGCGGCCTCACCCTTTCTGCCAACGGTATTTGAGATAATGGTGTCATAGTATTATTAGCAATCTCTTTACAACAAAAATCATATATTCGCTGCTATGTTACGCAAATTACTGTTTATTACCCTGCTTTTAAGCACTGTGGCAGTTGCCTACGCGCAAAAAAAAGACAGGAAGAAGAAAAAGAACAAAGGCGATACGGAACAAGTTGTTGCCGATACCGCAAAGATAGATTACAAGGCTATTGGCGCACCGTTGCCACCATTAAAAATAACCACCCGTACGGGAGAGAAGTTTACGGATAAAGACTTCAAAAGCCATAAGAACCTGCTGGTAATGATGTTTAACCCTACATGCGACCACTGCCAGGAAGAAACAACTATCCTGGAAAAGAATATCGAGCAGCTCAAAGACACAAAACTGCTACTGGTAGCCGCACCCTCTATGATCGACTATCTTGAATTTTACAACAACGTTACTCGATATTCAAAATACCCCGAAATAACAGTTGGGGTAGATAGCGCCGGTTTTATTGATAAAACTTTCAACTATACTGCCCTGCCACAGATTAACATATACGACAAGGACAGGAAGTTGGTTAAGATTTTCTCAGGCGTAGTACAATTTGATGCCCTTGAACCTTATGTAAAGTAGGGTGAACAATCTCCCTGTTGCACATTTTCAAGTGTGCGCAACAAAATAAAAAGCAGTAGTTTAAAGGCGTAACTAGGCCGCTTGTTTTTTCACAAAATCTCTGATTTTGCGGATGTAATCGAAATACCCGGTTTGCATCCTTGTCCAGAATACACCGAAAATCAGCAACCCGATTGCACCTAATGTATAGGTATAGCTATTGTACTTTACCCCGCCAAAAATCATGAGCAATAATGCCGCAATGATCAGGAACGAAACAAATACCATAATCAGCATCGGCCCGCCTGAATCAATTTTGCGCATTTTAGCAGTTACTACTACCTGGGTTTTACCCCCCTTTCCTTTAAACTCTACATGTGTTATCGGCAATGTTTTAATGCCGGTTTCTGTTTCTGCATGCGGAATAATTTTGAGCATCCGGCCCTTTTCAGACACTTCAAAGTCCATATCATGAACCTTCATGTGTTTGCCAAGTAGGCGTCCTTTCAGGTCTTCTTCTGAAGCAGCGGAAACGTACCGGTAAGTTCTTGAGAATATCATAGGCACGATTTAATTGTTTAAAAATGAACTATATGAAAGTTAAAGCAATTTTTCTGCCAAAGCAACAGGCTATAACAGCTAAACTATCTCTTATAACCATTCAGACACACCATATCTTGCAAAAGTTGGTTATAATAAATTGATTTAAAATACTTTAACAATAAACGGACAAAATGTTTTTTTTTGTTCGTCTAAATATTAAAATAGTTTAATCGAAAAAACTTGCTTTTCTGAATTAAAATGGTATATTATTTTATATACCTAAGAGTTTATAATAATCCTGCACCAGGCGCTGATAGTATGGCTTCAATACAGGTGGTGCTGTTTTGTATTGCTCCATCAGCTGTTTACGATCATTCATATACTTTTCCAGTTCAGGAGGCACAGGCCTGCTTATTTCATCAGCTGTTTTAGATGAGCGTTTATCGTCCTGTTGTTGTTCACGTATAGATTTTTCAGCCTCCAACAGGCGTGTCAGTATTTCTTTCTGGCGCTGCAACAGTTCGCTGCCCAGCCTGCGGTTCACCAATTGGGTTTCATTCCTGTCCATTTCTTCCTGTATCTCCCTTAGCTCTTTAGCAGCGTCACCCAGCCCACGACTGTTCAACAGGCTGTTTAACTCCTGCAACTGCCTGCGTATGGCTGCCTGTTGCTGGGCCAACCGGGCTAATTGTTCAGCATCGCCATATTCCTGCTCACCGGGCTTTCCCTTCTGACCCTCTTTGCCTTCTTCACCCTGTTCACCTTGCTGGCCAGCTTTTTTTCGCTGCATAGCATTCTGCATTTGCTGCATGGCATTACCCAGGTCTTTTTGTTTAGTTATTACATCGCTCAATTGCTGCCCCGGGCCAGGTTTGGGTTTCTTGCCACCGGGTTTCATACATGCACCGGCACTCTCAGATTGCGCCTGGTTTTGCATAGACAGTAAGTTACCTAATACCTCATTCAGCATCAAAGCCAGGTTGTTGGTATGTGTCATTACATATTGCTGTCGCGTAACGGCATCGCCCACACGCCTGCCTTCTATAGCTTCAACTGTCAGGCGCATGTTCTTTTCCAGCTCAGTTGTTTCTTTATTGACGGTCGTAGCCAGTTGAAACATATCCTTACTCATTTCAAACAAACTGTCGCGTATCATTTTAGAGTTATCATGCAGCCTGTTTTGCTCCTGTTGTTTGGCTACATAGCCCTGGCTGGCCAGGTTTACATCTCTAATATCTCCCATCAGCTTTTCCTGGTCAAAAGAGAGGCGCATCAGGTTGCTGAGTATCTGCCTTACTGCACGGATATCTTTGGTGAGCTGGTCCATATCCATACCTGCGGCAGCGCTTCTCATGCTTTGCGCCATCTGCTGCAGGTTCTGTGCCGCCTTGCTCTGCGACTGGCTGGCTTTGCTGTTTTGATTTTGCTCTAGTTCTTCGCTGCTTTGTTCCATTTCCTGTTTGGCCTGTTCTCCCAGCTTCTTCTCTTCATCCATTTCCTTTCCATCCTTCATTTCCTTAGCCAGCTTTTCCATCTCCTTCATGTCCTTACTCATCGCATCTTCCAAATCCTTTTTGATGTCTTCCTGCTTCTTATTCAATGCATCATTACCCTCAGATTTTTTGTCAGTCTGCTCCTTCAGGCCAAGTTCTTTATTAGCCAGTTCATCCATCTTATTGGCCATATCTTCCAGGCGCATCTGCATTTCCATCTTCTTCATCAGCTCCTGCATGCGCTCCATATCCATTTTAAAGAGCTTGTTCTGCTGCTCAAGTTGCTGCATAGTTTTCAGCGCCTGTTCCTTATTCAGTTTGGCCATCAGCTCCTGCAACTTCTTCATCTGCTCCTGCAATTCTTTATTCAGCAGGTTGTCTATCTGTTTTTTCAGCTGCTCTTGTTTCTCTTTCAGGTTGTCACTATATTCTTTCTGCTCACTTTGCTGCAACTGTTCGTCAAAACGCTTTTTCACAGCCTTCATCTCGTTTTGCAGGCTCTCCTGCATCTTCATCATATTCTGCAGGCTCTCCTGTTGCTCCCAGTCCATGTCATTGCTCTTCAGCAGGCGGCTCTGCATTTCTTTATATTCTTCTTCCAGTTGTTCAGATCGTTGCGAGCTATTGCTCAGTCCTGAATTTATCTGTTGCGAATTGGCGTTGATGGCAGAGTCTAATTGTTCTTTATCATACATCCTGTACTCCATTATCTCGCTACGGGTTGCCTTGCTGCCGTGTACCCCATCGTTATCCCATGCTTCTATATAATAGCTTAGTTTTTGCCCGGGCTGCAGGTTCAGCTCCTGTATATCAAAGTAGTGTTGAAAGGTTGTTAATGCACCCCGTGTGATATTCAAAGACGTCTTGCCTTTTTTCAGCTCCTTGTTCTGCTGATTGTTGATGGCATAATGAAACAGCACCTGGCTGATCCCATAATCATCACCCGCATTACCGTTCAGCAATACCTGCTCTCCCGATACTGAATCCCTGTATTCCTCCAGTTGCAGCACAGGATGCTCGTCAGGTATGACCTTTACATAATAATTAAACGTATCGGTAACAGATGTTTTCTTGTTGCTAAGTACCAGGGTATAAACCGTATCGGCCATAAACCTGTATTGGGTCGACCAGTTATTATTTTCTTGTTCAAATATTTTTTCCGTGCCATTCCCCATCCGTATGGCTACCTTATCAGTGTGTTCAGCCACAAAGTCCCAGCTTACTGTAGTGCCTACGGGTATAGTCATATCCCCCAGGCTGCTTACCTGTTCATCTGTCCTGCCGGTATAGCCGGGATAATCCAGCGATACTTTAAATGATTTCAGAGTCGGTTTCTGAACAACCTGTAGCGTATATGGTTGCGAATAATATCCTGCCGCATACAGCCTGAACTCCACCACTTCTGTGGGGTTTCTGAAAGTATAGCTAAACAGGTTATTACCTTTTGATGTCATCGGCACAATATCGTTGCCAATGGCTACCGAAAGGTCGGCAGGCAATACATCACCCTCAGTTGTAGCTTCGATGGTAAAATCGCTGTTGCGTACGGCCCTGAGTTGTTTTGTTTTTATAATAAATTTGAATGGTGCGGGTTTTTCAAAAGTTTTGGTAGGCTGCAGCAACCTGGCAGACGCATCGCGGAATATATTGGGGGCAGCTACCAGCATAAATATGCCCGCTAACAGCACGGGTAGCAGGTAAGGCAAATATTTCCTGTTCTTACTCAGGTCGATAGCTGAGACCACGGGTACTACTGCCAGTTGTTTGGCTTTCTGTTCGATACTGGCTTCTATCAGCTCCCTGCTGGCGTATGTATCCGTATTCTTCTTTAGTTGCAGTATGTTCAGCAGTTTGTCACTTACATCGGTAAAATGCTGTCCTATTATGACCGCCGCCTGCTCATGGCTGATGACCTTACCCAGCCTGGCCATTTTAGTTATTGGAATAACAACCCATGCAACCAGGGCACTGAGGCCACCTATTACAAACAATAAGGCTATGATAGTGCGCAACCAAGCCGGCAGGTACAAGTAATATTCGCTCACCGTTACGGTGAGTACAAACAAAAGGATACAGGTAAGAAACACCAGGATGCCCCTGATGAGCTTGTTGGCATAATACTTCCGTATAAATGCATCTAAAGAAGATATAAGCAGATCGTAGTTATTCATGATATTCGTACCAACCGCAATATAACGGATTTATCATTATCCTTATCATAAGGCTTTGTTATACTAAATTTGTCATCCTGAGCACGATTGTATGATACAACTGTACCCCGAAAGGGCGGCTGAAGCATTAGAGTTTGATAAAATACGTACCCTGTTGCATAAAAAGTGCAGGACAGATGCCGCACATGAGCAGGTAGACAATCTACGTTTTCATACCCGGCTCGAATATGTAGAAAAGGAACTGCAGCAGGCGTATGAATACAAAATGCTGCTGAGTGGCGGCGATTACTTTCCCAACGACTTTACTACCAATGTACAGAAGGAATTAAAACTGTTGTCCATACCCCGTTCGGTACTAAGTGGCGAGCAATTGCTGGCTTTTAAGAAACTGGCGGTTAATATGAAGGATATCCTTGTCTGGTTCAGCAAACACGAGGGTCTTTACAAACACCTGCGGGCTATCTGCGAGCACATCACTTATGACAAAAGGATTGCAGACCTCATAACATCGGTAATAGATGACACAGGTATGGTGAGGGACAATGCATCGCGAGAGTTGATGAGCATCCGTAACGAACTGGCCAATAAGCGACAGCAGCTGCGCAAGATATTTGAGGGCATACTCCGTAAACTGAACAAGGAGGGCTACCTGGCTGATATTGCAGAAAGCTTCCTGAACGGCAGGCGTACCGTTGCGGTATTTGCGGAACATAAACGCATAGTGAAAGGCATACTCCACGGCGAGAGCGATAGCCAACGTACCGTATTCATAGAGCCCGAAGCAACTATAGAACTGAACAACGAGGTATTCAGCCTGGAGCGTGCAGAAGCAAAAGAAATACAACGCATACTGGCATCAACCACAGAGCAATTATCCGTCTTTCATCCACAACTGGATACCTATTACCACATCAGTGGCTTATATGATTTCATCAGGGCAAAAGCACTCTTTGCACAGGACATCAACGGCAATATGCCGCGCCTCAGTCCCCACCCCGGCCTCGAATTGGTCAAGGCTTATCATCCGCTGCTGCTCTTGCACAACCATCAGCAAGGCAAAACCACCTTCCCGCTCAATATAAAACTCGACCGCAACCAACGTATCCTGATTATCAGCGGGCCAAACGCAGGTGGCAAAACAGTAACGATGAAGACAGCGGGACTGATACAACTGATGGCACAATCAGGATTGCTGGTGCCTGTGGACAGCACATCAGAAATAGGCATCTTCAAGCAGCTGATGATACATATAGGCGACACCCAGAGTATAGAGCATGAACTGAGTACGTACAGCGCTCATCTGCGCGACATGAAGTATTTCATGGATTACGCCAATGGTAAAACCCTGTTCTTTATCGACGAATTGGGTAGCGGCTCCGACCCCAACCTGGGCGGCTCATTTGCTGAAGCTATTGTAGAAGAACTGGCAGCAAAACATGCATTAGGCATTATTACCACCCACTACCTGAACCTGAAAGTGATGGCGGGGAAAGTACAGGGCATTGTAAACGGGGCTATGGCCTTTGATGAAGATAAACTGGAGCCTCTCTATGAGCTGACCATTGGCAAACCCGGCAGTTCCTACACATTTGCCATCGCCCAACGTAGCGGCCTCTCGCCAAAGATAATAGAACGTGCGCGTGAACTGACGGAACGCGGACACTTCAAACTGGATAAGATGTTGCTGAAAACAGAACAGCAGGCAGTAAGGTTGGGGCAGAAAGAAAAGGAACTGGATAAACTGATAAAGGAAAACGAACAATCGAAAAAGAAATACGAAGAACTGGCAGATAAAGAGAAACTAAAGCAGCAATACAATACCATCAAACTGCAGAACCAGGTAAAGAAAGAAGAACTGGAATACCTGCGTGATATGGAACGGAAGTTTAAACAGATAATACAGGACTGGAAAAAAGCTGATAATAAGCAGGAAGTAATAGAAGCTGCAGAAATCGTACTGTTTAAAAAGAAACAGGTACAGGCCAATGCAGCCCTGGCTAAAAAAGCCGATAAGAACTATAAAATTGTTGGCGGCAAACCGGAAGTTGGCAACTACGTCCGCCATAAAACCAATCACCAGGTAGGTATTGTCACCGGTATAAAAGACAAAAAAGCCGTGGTGACTATTGGCAAAATGCCCTTTACAGTTAAGCTGGATGAATGGGTGGTAGTGAGCAAAAAATAGCCCTTTAATATTAATTGCTTATTTTAGAACAGGTTACGGACATAAATACAGATTTTTTCAGTACATCAGGCAGGAACAGAAAACATACTAAAGCACATGCAATTGAATTCTTATGTAATAGTAATACTGCTCAGCAGCATCGTTATATTAAGTTATTTCTTCACTGTTATCAGTAAGAAAACTAATATACCATCAGTCTTGCTGCTTATTGCCACAGGTATTGGCATCAAGTACCTGGCTACACAGTACGGCTTCATCAACTATGAAGTAGAACCATTGGTGCGTGTACTCGGTGCGGTAGGGCTTATTATGATTGTACTGGAAGCTGCGCTGGATCTGGATGTACACAGAGAAAAACTAAGCCTCATTCGCAACTCGTTTTTTTCCGCCCTTTTTATATTTATTATATCGGCTGTAGGTATTACCTTTTTACTTGTTTACTGGCTGGGCGAACCCATTGATAAATCCTTTATTTATGCCGTTCCACTTAGTATCATCAGCAGTGCAATAGTAATCCCCAGTACCAGTCATTTACCCGCACTCAAGAAAGAGTTCATCATTTACGAAGCATCGTTTTCTGACATATTGGGCATCCTTGTATTCAACTACATGGTGATGAACAACGTGCTGAACTTCCAGTCCACTATGATATTTGCAGGCCGTATCGGTCTTGCCATTCTCATATCTGCCATTGCCTCGCTATTGCTCATATACATGCTTTCAAAAATAGAGGGGGTATTGAAGTTTTTCCTGGTCTTTGCAATACTGTCTATAGTATATGCTTCCGGCGAGTTGATTCACCTTCCAGCTCTCCTGATCATATTAGTGTTCGGCATTCTGCTTAATAACAGTAATCTGCTGGTAAAGGGCGGGTTAGCTAAAATAATACCTATACAAAACCTGCAAAGCATACAAGGCTTAATGAAAACAGTCACTGCCGAAACGTCTTTCCTTATCAGGACTTTTTTCTTCATTATCTTCGGCTATACCATCAACCTGAAAGTAGTAATTGAACCGGATGTGATTACTATCGGCACGTTAATCGTAATGCTCTTGTTAACTGTCAGGTACATATATCTCAGGCTGATACTAAAGGCGAACCTCTTTCCGGAATTATTCCTTATGCCAAGGGGATTGGTGACTATACTGCTGTTTTATAGCATCCCGGTTGAAAAACAACTGACCAATTTCAAGGTGGGTATCATCTTCTACATAGTCGTGCTTACCAGTTTGCTGATGATGGTAGGACTTATGTTTTTCAAAAAAGAAAAAGGAGAATACTTAAAAAACACGGAAGATACTTTTATATAATCAGCCTTACGCCGCCCAGGTCTTCAAGTCGGTGTGTAAACCTGTCGCTGGGCGAACTGATGAACATGAAGTTCTGAGGTATTTTCCATTTACGGCTTAACTCCTCTATCAGCTTTGGGCCAAACTCACCTTCCACCTGTATAAATTCTATCTTAATATCAGGATAAGCACGGTCCAAGACTTCAAAATCAGTCATGAATTTTTCAGGAAGAACCTGTTGTTCGTTAACAACTGTAACTATTTTCAGCCTCCGGGTTATTTCATTTTCCTGCACATATATCATCACCTTGTTCAGTATAGATATATCATCCCCTTTAGTAAAATAAACAAACTCCTGCGATGCCAGTTTCCTGATGGATTTTTTCAGCTTAACCCTACTTATCAGCGATATGCGCTCCATAGATTCAAAGAAACTGGTAACAACTATCAGCAGGTATTCCATTATCTCATTCCGCTTCAGGAAAATATAAATAATCAGTATTGCTGGAACAAAATATTGCAGGAATACTACTAAGTATTCGGGATTAAGTTTGATATTACCATACAAGGCCATTATCAACGCAAATGCAGCTATAGCCACCGTAAACGGAGCAGCATATTCAGGCCGTGGCAGGCGGCTACGTTTGATTTTCAGCAGGAAGTTACCAAAGCCAAAATATATCATCACTATCAGGAAGGATATAGTATACACACCCGCTAAAGGGCCTATTTTACCACGGGTAGCGAATAATACCGACAGGCATAACAAGAAGAACAGCAGCAATATCCGGGGTGAACTGCCGCGTTTGGTTTCTTTCAGCAGAAACTGGGGCAATACCCTGTCCAGGGTCATACGCCTCATCAATCCGCCTACACCTACAAACGAGGTAAGCACCGCACCGCTTAATACTAACACTGCATCTACCGAAATGATAGCTGCCAGCCAGCTACCTGCCGACTTATTGCCCAGATGCGACAATAAGGCTTCCTGGTTTATCAATACATCATTGATAGGCAGTACCATGATGGCTATAAGGGCAATGGAGGGGTTGATAATCGTTACCGCTATCCACATATTGCGGAGTGTTTTAGGGAAAACACCGGGTGCCTGTTCTTCCACAAAGTTGGCCGAGCTTTCGAAGCCTGATATACCCAGCATAGCTGTACTGAAACCCAGGAACAGCGCAGTTGTAATACCACCCTCTACCGGCCTCTTGAAATTGATGGTGAAAATATCCAGCCCATGAGTGGCAACAAACCATATCCCGGATATTATCAGCACCGCCATCGTTATCATATGGATAACAAATATCACTATAGCTACTACCGAACTCTCGCTGATACCCAGTATAGTCAGCAGCAGGAAAAACAGCAGCAATCCAATGGTGGCGATAAATACCGGTACCTGGTGAAAAATACTATGCAGGTAGTGCATGGCCTCTGTGGCGGATATGACTGCTGTAGCCATATAGGATAATATCGTAAGGCAGGCCGCTACCGATGCGTTACTCTTGCTGGTAGTATTCAGCAATACATTGTACGCGCCACCATTCAGCGGCAACGCCCCTACTACCTCGCCATATATCTTCCTGTACATAAACAGTACTACCGCCACCATCAGCAGCGATATCCAGGCATATTGCCCGGCATATACAATAGTAAGGGCGGATACATATAAACAGGAAGAGGTAATATCATTTCCGCATATAGCTGTGGCAGCCAGCTCTTTCAGTTTCTTAGGGTGGCTCATCTATTATCTGTACTTTCTACTTCAACAAATGTAATAGTTATATCCAAAAACTATTTCTTTTCATCTTTATCTGCATTACTTACCCTGAATGGTGGTGTAATATATTCCGGCGGCAGGTAGTCGGCAGGTATGCTGGTTTGATTACCATCTCTGAGCGCCTTGTAATGCGGAGACATAATTTCTACACCTGCTTCGTTAAACTTATCTTGTATATTCTGGTGCAGCGATGAATATATCTCCGCTTGTTTGGATGGTTCTCTGGTATAGGCATTTACCTGGTAACTCACGTAAAAATCATCCAGGCTGGTTTGCAACACAAAGGGTTTGGGGTTATTGATAATATATACAGTGTCCGCCGCCGCGTTAATCAGTAATTCGTGTACATGCTTCCAGGGCACATCATAGCCAATGGTCACAGTGGAATGTACTATTAAACCTATATCCGTTGCGGCTGCACTATAATTGACTGTATGGCTGTTGAGTACAGTAGAGTTGGGAATAGTTATATCTTCATTTTTAATGGTGCGTACCCTTGTCACCAGCAATGTTTTTTCTATTATATCACCTACAGACTCGCCTATCTTCACCCTGTCGCCTATTTTAAAGGCACGCATATAGGTTAACACCAACCCCGCAAATATGTTGGATAAGGACCCCGATGAACTGAACGTAAATAATATACCTAGAAAAACTGACACACCCCTGAACACTTCTGAATCAGAGCCGGGCAACAATGGGAAGATAACAATCAGCATAAAAGCTACTATCAATACCCTGATGATTTGGTAGGTAGGTGCTGCCCAGTCTGTATAAAACCCGGAGATTACCAGCGCACCGCGCTCTACCTCATGCTTAAAGAACCTCAACGCTTTGAACACGTACCTGAATACAAACAGGATAATAAGTATGGAAATAAGCTTGGGTATATAATCCCATATAGCAGTAAATATGTTCTTAAGCGGGTTGAGTACATATCCGAATAGCGTACCGGATAATGTCTTTGTCCACGGGAAAATGCCAAATAGTACCGGCAGCATCAGGTATATAATCAGGAATATCAATATCCATCTCAGGATATTGAGTACAATGTGCATGGCTACGACCTGCTTTTGCGCAGTAAACAACTCATACCCTCTCACCTTAATACCCTTTATCCATTTATCCCTACCCTCCCTGATTTTAACCCTTAACAGTTTATACCCTTTATTCAGGTACTTGATAAGAAAATAGACAAAAACTACTACCAACAATGCCAACCCTATCTCTTTAAGCAATGTCTGCACACTGGTAGCCTTGCGATAACTACTGATGCTTTCCGTAATCTTGTCTTTATAATATACGCCCAGTTCAGTTTTACTCATGCCCATCCAGAGAGCATCTGCATCAGTAATGCTGAGGATGATAACATCCCGGTACAGCAGGTCAACAGTCTGTTCTGAATTGAATATAATGACGGAATCAGGATGATAGAGCATATCATCTTCCATTTCATCTATCCTCTTTTCTGTATTGGCGGCGCGCATTGATGGCGGGAAAGGGCCCAATGCAGTATATACGTAGAGAATAGTATCATAATACGGCGACACAGGATACCCTTTTACCACCTGCTTCAGAGAGTCAATTCGTGCCCTCCTCTTCGCCAGTTTCTCCTGCTCATCTGCTTTTATCTTTTCCAGCTCTGCCAGCAGTTCCTCCTTCTTCAGGTTGTCGGTAGTCTTCAGCGATTTCAGTTCCTCTTCCAATACAGCCTTTCGAACAGAATCTATCCTGCGCATAGAGTCCAATTGCTGCAGTAATTGGGTATTGGCCAGCAGCGCCTCTGATTTCAGCGAATCGGCAATCACAGTTGAGTCAGTCTTATTGCCGGTAGCGGCAGGCTGTGCCGGGGAGGAGAACGTGAATAAGACAAGTATTAATAGCAAGCACCACTTCTTCATTCCGTTGTTTTATGGGTAAACAGCCGTGCACAATCATTGCATAGCAATTGTACAACAGTATAAAGATAAGGAATTAATCTTAACCCTTCCTGTCGAGGAACCAACGCAAGCCCATAAAGCCCCGTATGCCCTGCATAGACGCGAAATTGTACGATGGGTCGAAGGTATAGCCGTTGGGATTACTCACCGGGTCGTCCACATTTTTGTCGAAGGGGTCGTGCGGACGCAGTATGGGGTCTTTGGGCACGAAGTTGAACAGGTTTTTTATACCACCATATATTTCAAAGTTCCTGCTGAACTTTTTGGTCAACTGCAGGTTGGCAATGGTATAAAACGGCGAATATTCCGGGCGATAGTCGTTAGGCAATACAGGCAGGCGCATAGGGCCGTTCCACTTGGCTGTCAGGTCGATAGTAAGCATACGGCGGGGAAAAGTATAGGTGGCGATAAAATTGCCCGACCATTTGGGCGCATACATTTGCTGCTGCCTGAGCATATTGCCGGTGCCATCATCTTCCACCAGGTACACATCCATATAGGTAACACCCACGCTAAACTTGAAGGGTATATTAAATGTAAAATCGGTATTGACAGATATACCCTGCGATACTGCATAACCATCCAGGTTGTCGTAAATGATTTTGTTGGGGTCGCTGTCAAAGTCGGCTACTATCTTATTGGTGAAGTAGGAGTAAAAAGCGGTGGCGTCAATACCAATGTACAATACATCGGTAGGTATGCGTTTTACAAAATTCAGGTTGCTGTTGTACGAGCGTTCGGGATTTAATGCAGAAGCAATCACCACTTCACGCGCACCGGTGAGTGCAGCATGGTCTTCTGTAAACAGGTTGACCACCCTATAGCCTGTACCAAAGCTGGCGCGCAACGTATTGTTATTATCGGGCGAATATTTATAGGCCAACCTGGGCGAGTGGATATGCCCGTGGTTCCTGTCATAATCGTAGCGATAGCCTGCCAGCAATGTATGTTTTTTCGCAAAAGCCCACTCGTCCTGGATATACGCGCCGGGCAGTGGTGTAATGGCGGGTTTGTTCCTCATGCTGCTATCGGGTTCCGCAGTTGCGGGTGTATTGTCATCGTAATAGGTATAGCGGTAAGATGTACCCAATAACATATTATGGCGCGCACCGATTTTTTTATCCCAATAGGCCTGGCCAAACAACACTTGTTGAGTAGCCATATATGGCGTGGTGCCATAGTACGAATCCTGGTTGTGCCAGTTGTAAGAAAACTGTGTGAAAATGCGTTCTTTCAGCGGCAACTGGTACATGCCTATCAACTCCCACCTGCGGGTATATACACTCTCGCCGTAGATGCTGTCCGTACCCCGCCAGTCTTTGTTCCAGTCCATTTGTCCGCCCCAGCGGTCTTCCCACACATATCGTGCCGCCAGCGATGTTACCCTGTCCTCCTCACGCTCTACACTTAACTTATTGAATACCGATACCCTGTTTTGTAAAGTCAGGTCGGTAAAGCCGTCGTTGTTATTATCTATAGGAGTGTTGTAGTTGTAATAACTCACACCCGTCATATTGTGCAACTTACCCAGGCTGAACTTGCCGGCTACATCCGCATTGTATTCCTGCCAGGTAGTACCCATCAGGTCTACACTGAGCAGTGGTGCGCGTTCCGCTTTTTTAGTAATCACGTTGATGACACCCCCCATAGCTTCAGAGCCGTACAATGAAGACGCAGGGCCTTTCACCACTTCCAGTCTTTCTACCATACTATTAGGTATCCCGCTCAAACCGTACACTGTAGCCAGGCCACTTACTATGGGCATACCATCTATCAGTATCATAGTATAAGGACCTTCCATGCCATTGATGTGTATATCGCCCGTGTTGCATACGTTACAGTTCACCTGCGGCTGCACACCATTGATGATACCCAACGCATCGAAGAGGCTGGGCGTGGGGTTCTTCTTAAAAAACTGCGGTGTGTATATCTCTACAGGTATGGGGCTGTTCATGCGGGTGACTTCCTTCATAGTGCCGGTCACTACCACTTCTTCTATTTGTCCGCCTGCAGGTGAAAGGGCAATATTATAATTAGACTTTTTATCGCTAATAGAAAATGTATCGGATATATAACCAATATAACTCACAACCACATTGCGGGTACCTTCGGGCAGGTTCAGGGTAAAACGTCCCTGTTCGTCGGTAGTAGTGCCTACAGAAGTGCCTATTGCAACCACGGTTGCAAATCCTACAGGTTGCTTGCTCTGCGCATCATGTACACTGCCTTTCACAGTCTTCTGTGCATGGGCAGATACAGCCAGTAGTATTAATATGATGGTATAAATGGTTTTCATCTGTTCTACATGCAAAACTACATTTTTAGATTAATCTAACAAATTTATTTTGTTAACCGAGTAGTAAATAGATTGTTTGGTTTCAATTGAGTAGCCTATTTTGTTAACAATTGTATTTTCCACCCCCGAATAAGCAAAAATTGAGCACACACAACTAATTGGTTTATAGCTAAATAGGTGGTGTTTGTTAACTTTTGCTAACCGCATAATGATTTTCTTTTTGCGATAGCGAGCTCGTATGCTCGGTTGTTAACTGAAACAGTATCTCTCCCGGAAAGTATATGAAAGCAAAACGCCCGGTGGTGTGCCGGGCGTTGGTATGATGCGCTAATGTTATATTGTTGCAAATATCGGTTGGCGAATATTTCATGGTTTGCCTCTTTTACTATAGCCCCGCATAAGCGGGGTTTTCGTAAATTCATTAAATTTACTACAACAAATATACGTTAATTATTCCTATCCGGCAAACATTAATTCCTCACCGGCAACTTTTCTCTTTACGGTTTTAGAAACTCCAGCTGTTCCACATCTTCCGCAGGGTGATGTGGAACATTCAAATAGTAAGCCGTTCTGCGAACGGAAGTTATTAGCCTACAGATGTGAGTTTGAAATGTATGCTATGTTATCTACTGTAGTTCACCGAATACCGTTTACAAAACGGCTTTGTACCGGCTGTTCAAGATGCCGTAACGAACATCTTGAACAGCTATGAGGGATAAATTCCGGGGAGACTAATTAAGTGGTTCAATTCTGCAAACCCTCACACCTCAATATACCCCACCTCCACCCCGCCAAAAGCTTCGGCTACACGGGCTTTATCGGTATCGGTGAGAAAAACCTGCCCTGCCCCTGATGGGGAGGAAATAATGGCCAGTAAGGCCCTGATGCGGCCGTTATCCAGTTTTTCAAATATATCATCCAGCAGCAGCATGGGTTGGCTGCCTTGTTGTTGCTCCAGGTAGGTATATTGCGCCAGCTTCAATGCAAAGAGGAAGCTCTTCTTCTGCCCTTGCGAGGCATATTGTTTCAGTGCCAGCCCGTCCAGTGTAAAATCCCAGTCGTCGCGGTGTATGCCTTTCAGGGTGCGTTGCAGTTGCAGGTCGTGCGGCAGGCTTTCTTTCAGCAGCTTGCCCATAGGCGCTGTGTGCAGGTGGCTGTTGTATTGTACCCCCAGCTCTTCCCTGCCCTGCGACAGGCGGTGGTAATATTCATTGAGCGATGGCAGTAATTCCTGCAAAAACCGCTGGCGGCATTGGTATATATAGGCGCCGTCGGATGCCAGCTTTTCATTATAGAAGTCCAGCGTAGTATAGTCGTTGCGTGGTTTTGCAGCTTCCTGTTTCAGCCAGGCATTGCGCTGCTGCAGCACCCGCTGGTATTGCATCAGGCTTTCCATATAGGCCCTGTCGGTCTGGCAGAGGATGCTGTCCACCCATTTGCGGCGTTGCTCACTGCCCCCGTTTATCAGTTCCAGGTCGTCGGGGGCTATCATTACAGCAGCATATTTGCCTATATGGTCGGTTACCTTTTCATATTCCACCCCGTTGGCAGCCACTTCCTTCTTGCCCTGCTGCCATTTGCAGGATATGGCCTCGTCCTGCGTTTCCTGCCCGAAGTCCCCCGAAACACGAAAGCCATCCGTACCATTCTGCGCGGTATTCTGCTGGTAAGCGCTGAAATAGCTCTTCGTATAACACAAATAGTATATAGCATCCAGCAGGTTGGTCTTCCCGCTGCCATTAGGGCCTGTAATACAGGTAATTCGCTCACTGAACTGAAAACTTGCTGCAGAATAGTTGCGGAATTGGGCTAATGTTATTTTCTTTAACCTTTTCAATCGGAACGAGCGAATTATTTTATAATTTCGCACAAATTTAAACAATCAGTGCAGAAGACCCCATTCGGTAAGGAGACATATTTATACTGGTATGAGATCATGCTGTTAATGCGCCGTTTTGAAGAAAAGGCGGGGCAATTGTATGGGCAGCAAAAAATACGTGGTTTCTGTCATCTGTACATAGGCCAGGAGGCGGTAGCCGCCGGTTGTATGACAGCTATCAGGGACGATGACAATATGATTACCGCCTACCGCGACCACGGCCTGGCGATTGCCAAAGGTATTCCGGCCAAAGAATGTATGGCTGAATTGTATGGCAAGGCTACCGGCTGTACCAAAGGTAAGGGCGGCAGTATGCACTTCTTCAGCAAAGAAAAGAGATTTTTCGGCGGCCACGGTATAGTGGGCGGACAAATAGGACTCGGTGCGGGTATCGCCTTCGCCGACCAATATAATGGCGATGACAGGGTAACCATCTGCTTCTTTGGCGATGGTGCTGCACGCCAGGGTATATTGCACGAAACATTCAATATGGCCATGCTGTGGTCCCTGCCTGTGGTGTTTATATGCGAGAATAACAAATACGCTATGGGTACATCGGTAGAGCGCACCAGCAAAACGCTGGAGATAGCTAAACTGGCCGATGCCTACGATATGCCGGGCGATACAGTGGATGGCATGAAGCCGGAGGAAGTGCATAAAGCCATAGAGCGTGCTGTAAAACGCGCCCGCGAAAAAGGTGGCCCTACCCTGCTGGACATCAATACCTACCGCTACCGCGGACACTCTATGAGCGACCCCGCCAAGTACCGTACCAAAGAAGAAGTGGAAGAGTACAGGGAAAAAGACCCCATCAATGTAGTGCTGAAAACCATTATGGACAATGGCTGGGCTACAGAAGATGAAATAGAGCAGATCAACGAAAAAGTGAAAATGGAAGTGCAGGAATCAGTTGACTTTGCCGAAGAAAGCCCCTGGCCTGATGAAAGCGAAGTATATAAAGACATATACGTAGAAGACGATTACCCCTACATAACTGATTAATATTTCAACTTAACTAAAACGATACAAGCTAAAACACCTGTAAGGTACACTTATGGCAAAAATTGAAGAAAAGAACCCGCTGGATAACCTGGTAAAAAAATACGAAGAGAATAAAAAGCGTATCAATACCATCGTAACTGTTGTACTGGTGGTGATAATCGGCGGCCTTGTTTATACAGAGATGGTCCGCAAACCCAAGGTGGAAAAAGCCGCTACATCAGTTGCCTGGGCGCAGCGAATGCTGGAGGTTGACTCCTTCAACCTGGCGCTGAACGGCAATGCTGAACACCCCGGTTTTTTGAGCATACACAAAAAACACAGCGGCACGCCCACTGCTAACCTCTGCAACCATTATATAGGTGTTTGCTACCTGCAACTGGGTGATTTTGATAAAGCCATCAAATACCTGGAAGATTTTAACGGCAAAGGCACGCAACTGAGCTATGCAGCATGGGGCGCACTGGGCGATGCTTATATGGAAAAAGGCAATACTGAAAAAGGTATTGAGTACTACGAAAAAGCAGCCGGCAATAAAGAGGATAAGGTATTCACTCCTCTGTTCCTGTACCGCCTGGGCGTGGCTTACGAAATAAACAACAATACTGAAAAAGCCCAGAAAGCGTACAAAAGGATTAAAGACGAATTTCCGCAGGCACAGATTGCACAGGATATAGACCGTCACCTGGCTCGCGTAGGCTATATAGATTAAACAATTATTACTGTATATAATTCCCATCCCCTTTTTACCTTTACGGGCTGAAAAGGGGATTTTTCATTCATGGCAGAATCAAAGCACAGCATATCATTATTGGATACGACAACCCTCAGCCAACTTGAGGGGGCAAGGGTAGCCATTGTATATACAGAATGGAACGATAATATAGTAGCCGAACAAATAGCCGGGGCCGAAAGAATATTGCAGCAACACAAGGCGGTACTCACAGGCGCATACGCCGTACCCGGCAGCTTCGAACTACCTTTTGCCTGCAAGCACCTGTACGAAACCACAAAACACAAACGCGACGCTCCTGAAGCCATCGTAGCTTTTGGTGCGGTAATACGCGGCGGCACACCGCATTTCGAGTATGTATGCAAGGCTGTGACAGAGGGCATCACCCAACTGAATATCAGTATACCCATCCCTGTAATATTCGGCGTGTTGACATTAGACACTATCGAGCAGGCATGGGAAAGGCTGGGAGGCGCACACGGCCACAAGGGAGAAGAGGCCGCCATCACCGCACTGAAAATGATACAGTTCACACGAAATAATAAGTAGAACAACAGATGAGCAATAAGATACAAGTACAATTATTTATACCCTGCTTTGTTGACCAGCTATATCCTGAAACCGGCATGAATATGGTGAAGGTGCTGGAAAAGCTGGGCTGCGAAGTGCATTACAATGCCAAACAAACATGCTGCGGGCAGCCGGCCTTCAATGCGGGTTATTGGGAAGAAGCTAAATCGGTAGCCAAAAAGTTTGTGGGCGATTTCAAAGGAGAAGGATATGTAGTAGGCCCCAGTGGTTCGTGTACAGGCTTTGTGCGCAATTATTACGACCGGCTGCTGGAAAACAGTTCGGCGCACGTAGGTAGCCATGCACTGGGCAACAATATGTTTGAGTTTACGGAATTTCTTACTGATGTATTGAAGGTGGAAGACATTGGCGCCACACTACAAGGGAAAGCCACTTATCACGATGCCTGCGGCGCATTGCGCGAGTGTGGTATCAAGGCCGGCCCGCGCAAACTACTGCAAAATGTAAAAGGGCTGGAAATGGTGGAAATGAAAGAGTGCGAAACCTGCTGCGGCTTCGGTGGAACGTTTGCTGTGAAATATGAACCAATATCTATAGGTATGGCGCATACCAAAGTACAGAGCGCATTAGAAACCGGCGCTGAATATATGATAAGCACCGACGTATCGTGCATGATGCATATACAGGGATATATAGACCACAACAAGTTGCCCATACGCACTATGCATATAGCTGATGTACTGGCCAGCGGCTGGTAATACCAAAGCGAGCCTATGAACAGAAAACAACCTGAAATACTACTTTACGCCCTCACAGGTTTACTCATTTTTGTTTATGTTACTATCAGGGTCTTCACCATACCGGTAACCATCGATGAAGCATGGACACTTTATAGCTTTGTCCGTCACCCGGTATGGGACATTGTTACCATAAAAAACCCCTCAACCAACAACCACATCCTCAACACACTGCTCACCAAGCTGACTACAGTATTCAGCGAGAAGGAGTTTTTCCTGCGCCTGCCCAACCTGCTTTCGCTGGCAGGATATATATATGGTTCTTACCTGCTGGCAAAGCACCTGTTCAGCAACAGGTGGTTGGCATTAGCCATGTTTCTTACACTGCTTACCCACTTTACCCTGCTCGATTTTTTTGGCCTGTGCAGGGGTTACGGGCTCAGTATAGGTTTGCTCATGCTCTCTGTGGCTTACTTAGTAAAAATAGCTAAAGACAGTACCCCGCCCCGCCCGGAGCATGTACACATCATACTGCTTACCGCTACTGCTGCATTTTATGCCAACATAGCAGTACTGCATGTTATGGCAGCTATCATTTTAATCACTTCATTCATCTTATATCGCCGCCGCAATAGTAAGAGCACACTAACTGTACTTCGTTTACCCATCATTTATGCTCTTGTTATCGGTGTGCTCGGCGGGTTGAAAGTCTGGAAGCAATACGAAGGGGGTGAAATATTCTACGGTGGGGGCAACAATTTTGTAGACGATACCCTGGCCGGCATGATGCCGGACTATACAGGCTATACTTTTTTCGCAGAGCATGGTATATGGATAATGAACATAGCTGTAGCGCTGCTGGTTTTATCAGTGCTTATCCACCTGGTTTTCATCCGTACACAAAAGCTATACTTGTTCATTCCCTTTGCAATACTCATTTTTTCCCTGCTTATGACCAATATCCAGTTTTACCTGCTGGATGTACCCCTGCCTGTCAACCGCATTGCGCTATTCTTTTTTCCACTAATGGTGTTAACGATTTTTACCTCACTACACATACTGGCGGGATATATAAAACCCCTGGCCATTTCGATTGGTGTCTTATTAGCTATGTTCGGCCTATGGCGTTTTGGTAGTGAAATGAATTTCACCAAGATGAACCTGTGGTGGATGGATATGTATGCGGAGCAACTGGTAAAAGACATTGCTGAGGATTATTCCGGACCGGGTAAGGCCCGGGTATTTGCCAACTGGCCTACCGACAATTCGGTAAACTATTACATCAATATCTATCACAACGACAAACTGGTTGAATCCCCCTGCTGCACACGTTTCTCCGACCTGAAAAGTATCGACAGTTTCGATTATATATACATGCACGCTTCAGATGATGAAAACGCCTTTCCAGGCATGACTGAAATAAATACCTACCATGTAGACGGTTCTCTCATTTTGTACCGGAACGACGGGAAACTGCCTAAACAATAGCAGAATTATTTATCTTACTCTTAATTGCAATCAATAAGACTTGAAATCACGCTTAGTCATATTACTATTTACAGTCGTTAGTTTCTACATTATATGCAATACTTCTAAAGATTGGCAGTGGTGGGTATTCAAATGGGACAAATCAGGCTATCACCTGTACCTGCCGGCTTTTTTTATTTATAAAGATATTAAGGAACTGAAGTTTTACAAGTATATAGATCAGGCCTACATGCCCACGGGAGACCTGAAAGAGTATGAATTAAACAAGCTGCCCAATGGCAACAAAGCTAACAAGTACAGTATTGGCGTGGCGGTTCGTGAACTGCCTTTCTTCGTAGCTGCTCATTTTGTCAACAAATATTACATCAACAGGAATACCGTCATCTATCCGCAGGATGGCTATAGCGTACCCTACCAATGGGGGGCTGTTATCAGCAACCTGTTCTGGATAGTGCTGGGGCTGGTAATACTCAGGAAGTTTCTGCGGCGCAATTTCAATGATACCATTACTGCTATTACATTGCTGGCCATAGCCTGCGGCACCAATTTATATCACTACGCAGTCTTCACCCACGGTATGGCGCATGGCTACCTGTTTTTCGATTTTGCCTTAGTGATGTATGCTACCGACAGGCTATACGGCACCGGCAATAAAAAATACCTCTACCTGCTGGGACTGGCTTTGGGTTGTATTGCCATCACCCGCATATCCGACCTTGTAGTGATGCTCATACCACTGTTATGGGGGCTCAATACAATACCTGCGGTAAAACAAAGGCTCAGTTTCCTGCGGCAAAGTATTCCGCATATTGCATGTGCTCTACTACTGTTTTTTTGCGTGTTGATGATACAGTTATACTACTGGAAGTATGTGACCGGCGCATGGATATACAACGGCTATACAGGCGAAGGTTTTGTATGGACGGACCCCGCAATATGGCAAGGCTTGTTCAGCTTCCGCAAGGGTTGGTTTATATATACACCTTTGGCTGTGTTTATGCTATGGGGTATATACAGCATGCGCAGGCGCTTCGGGCAGCTTATGCCTGCAATGCTCATGTTCACAGTTGTTAATATCTACGTCATATTCAGTTGGTGGAACTGGTGGTACGGTGGCAGTTTTGGCGGCAGGGCATTGATAGAAAGTTTTGCTGTTTTATCATTGCCATTCGCAGCATTTACAGAGCAGGTTCTGCTGCACAGGAGTGCAGTAATTAAATTCGCTTCGGGAATTTTGCTGGTGCTGCTCGTTGCACTAAATATGTTTCAGAGTTACCAGGCTTACAAAGTGGTGATACATTGGGACGGCATGACACAGGCGTATTATTTCCGTGCCTTCTTCAAAACGAAAGAAAGCGAAGAAGACAAGCAATACCTGATGACCGATGGGGAGAAATATGACGAAAACAAAAAACGGTTGGATAAGATTAAATAACAGGCTACTTATCTGCCACCGCTTTTGCGGCCGCCACCGCCGCCCCAGCTCTTTTTCTTGAAGTTCTTGCCACCACCACCTCCTCCGCTTCTTCTCTTGCGCGGATTATATTCAGGCCCTGCGGGTATACCTTCGGGGGGATTTTCCTTCGTTAGTTCGCGCTCAATTAATCGTTCTATGCGCGAAAATTTTTCCTGGTCTTTATCGTTGATGAAGGTGATGGCTGTGCCAGTTGACGCTGCCCTGGCCGTGCGGCCTATGCGGTGTACATAATCCTCGGGGTCGGGTGGCACATCGTAGTTCACTACCAGGTCTATCCCCTCTACATCTATGCCCCTGCTCAGCACATCGGTGCCTATCAACATAGGTATGCGCCTGCTCTTAAACTTGTTCATCAGGTCTTCGCGCTCCGACTGCTCCAGGTCTGAGTGGAAAGCCTTGGCTGTAATAGCAGTCTTGGCAAGCTCCCTGTCCAGTTTCTTTACATTCTCTTTGGTAGATGCGAAAATGAGGATACTGCTGTAATTGCCCTCTTTCAGCAATGCCTTCAGCAAATCTATTTTATCACTGTCGTGTACCATAAAGGCGCGTTGCAAAATACCCTCCGCCGGCTTGGATATGGCTATGTTTATCTGCTCAGGATTCTCTAGTATCTTACCTGCCAATGTCCTGATTTTGGGCGGCATGGTGGCCGAAAACAACAGCGTCTGCCTGTGGTTGGGCAGGTAGCTGATGATTTTTACAATATCATCGTAAAAGCCCATATCCAGCATACGGTCGGCCTCGTCCAGCACCAGGTGCTGCAGGTCGTCCAGCTGTATAGCGCCCGATGCCAGGTGCGATATCAGCCTGCCCGGCGTGGCTATCACTATATCCACCCCTTTGTCCAGCGCCTTGCGCTGCTGCGCCCATATAGCGCCATCGCCGCCGCCGTATATCGGTATCGAGCTGATGTCCATATAATAAGCCAGCCCGTCTATCTGCTGGTCTATCTGCTGTGCCAGCTCGCGCGTGGGCGCCAGTATCAGCGTATTCAGGTGGCATACCGGGGTGGTAATTATCCTGTGCAGTATAGGCAGCAGGTAGGCCGCTGTTTTGCCTGTACCCGTCTGGGCGCAGGCTATCAGGTCTTTATTATCCAGTATCGCGGGTATGGCTGCTTGCTGTATCGGGGTAGGCTGTTTATAGCCCATCGTGTTCAACCCATCCATTACATCGGGGTCGAAACCAAAATCTTCAAATGTCAATTTATTCTCAACTTTATCGCATGAAGTTACGGATAATTGGGGAGATAGTGTGGGACATATACATTGCGAGCGTTATCCCTTATCTTTAACCGCTCAAAAACAAGCATACATTGTCAGCACTACTCTATTATATAGCGCTACCGTTTCTCTATATCATTTCGTTGCTGCCGTTCCCGGTGCTGTACCTCCTGTCCGATGGTATGTATTTAATACTCTACCACTTGCTGGGCTACAGAAAACAGGTGGTACTCACCAACATGCGCAACTCCTTTCCCCACAAGTCGGAGGAGGAAATCAACCAACTAGCCCGGAAATACTACCATTACCTATGCGACCTGACACTCGAAACCTTCAAAACCCTGACCATTAGCAAAAAGACGATGCAACAAAGGTGCATGTTTCCCGATGAAGCCCTGCAAACATTCCATGAGCTGGCGGCCAAAAATCAAAGCATTATACTAGTGATGGGGCACCTGGGCAATTGGGAATGGGCGGGCAACTCCTTCAGCCTGCTCTGCCAACACCATTTATACGTTATATACCACCCCCTCAGCAACCCCTATTTCGACAGGCTGATGTACCGTATGCGCAGCCGGTTTGGCACCGGGCTGATACCTATGAAAGACACCTTCAAACAGATGCTGGCCAACCGGAATGAACTGACCGCTACTGTCTTCATAGCCGACCAGTCGCCACCACCCGAAGGTGCCCACTGGATGACATTTCTCAACCAGGATACACCTGTATTTAAAGGTACCGAACTGATAGCCCGCAAAATCAATTACCCTATAGTATACGGCTCTATAAAACGTATAAGAAGAGGTTATTACGAAGTATCAGTAGAAGTATTGATTGAACAGCCGAAAGACACTATAGAAGGCCAGATTACCAAAACCCACACCCGCCGCCTCGAGCAGGATATAATCGCCCAACCGGAAACATGGATATGGTCGCACCGCAGGTGGAAGCACAAAAAAGTTAAATGATATCGCGTTAACTATTTTACTCAAAAATTCTGACTATATTTGGGTGTGCGCGAAGGCAAACAGCTGATTTTAGCTACGAAAGAATATACAAAGGAGAACAGGGCCAAAAGTTGGGTTCTCTTATTGTCAACCCTGTTGTTATTAACCGGTGCATTTGCATGCACGGTATTTATTCCTAATATATTGGGAAAGCTGGCGTTCGGTATTGTATCGGGCTTGCTGATGGTGCGGATGTTTATCATCTACCACGATTTTCAGCACCATGCCATATTACACAGGTCTTTGCCCGCCAATATCCTGATGACGGCCTTTGGTATCTTCGTATTGGCCCCACCCAGTATCTGGAAGCGTTCACACGATTACCACCATGCGCACAACTCCAAACTGTTCAGCGCCAGTATAGGTTCATACCCCATAGCCAGCAAAAACAAATTCCTGTCTATGTCGCCGGGCGAAAGGCGTATATACCTGGCCATCCGCCACCCGCTCACTATTATCATGGGTTATTTCACCATGTTCATCATAGGGATGTGCTTCAGTTCTTTTTTAAGTTCGCCCAAAAGGCACCTTGACTCGTTGTTGGCGCTCGTGCTGCACGCTACACTCATATCATTAACTATTACATTCCTGGGCTGGCAGGTATGGTTGTTCGCGCTATTCCTGCCGTTCTTCCTGGCCAGTGCTATGGGAGCGTACCTGTTTTATGCGCAGCACAATTTTCCTGCCACCACTTTTACAGACAAGGACGACTGGAAATATGAGGGCGCTGCCCTGGAGTCATCCAGCTATATGGTCATGAACCCGGTGATGCAATGGTTTACAGGTAATATCGGTTTTCACCATATCCACCACCTTAATTCACGCATACCATTCTACCGCCTGCCTGAGGTGTACAAGGCTATTCCTGAATTGCAGAACGCCCGGACTACATCACTCCACCCCAAAGAAATCATTGCCTGCTTCAGGCTGAAGGTGTGGGACCCTGAGCTCAACAGGATGGTTGGCTTCAAAGAAATCAGGTCGGCTAAGTCTGCACCTGCCACTGTTAAAGCAAAAGCTTAAAATCATACAAACCGTATACAAAAAAAGACCGCTGATAGCGGTCTTTAGAAAGGCAATCCAAATCTTTATATCCTTATCGTAATACTCTCACATTTACTGCATTCATGCCTTTGCGCCCCTGTTGCAATTCAAATTCAACATGGTCGTTTTCTTTTACCTGGTCTTTCAGACCACTTACGTGCACGAATGTTTCTTCATTAGAATTATCATGCTTGATGAATCCAAATCCTTTAGACTCATTGAAGAACTTTACAGTTCCTGTTAATTTTTGACCTTCCACTTTTTAAAAAATTGAGTGTATAAATAATATGGTTAAGTAAATATAATAGTTTCCTTCCAATATTAAAAATACAATACTATGTTAAAAGCTTATTTTCTGCCCATCTTAAACAACATCCTGCCATGGTCTTTCAGGGCCTCTATGAATGTTGGCTGCTCGTAATAAGGCAGATTATGTTCAAGCGCAGTCTGCTTCACTATGGGTGCAATCTTCTTATAGTGTACATGGCATATATGCGGAAACAGGTGGTGTTCTATCTGCCTGTTGAGCCCGCCAATAAACCATGACATAATAACGCTGCGGGGAGAAAAGTTAGTAGTCGTCAACAGTTGGTGTACAGCCCAGTTATTCTCCATCTTCCTGCTATCGTCAGGGTTGGGGAACGCACAATCTTCCATAACATGCGCTAACTGGAAAATGGCTGACAACGAAAACCCTGCTATGAAGTGCATGATTACAAACCCTATCAACACCAGGTGCCAAGGCGCGCCTGTTACAAAGATGGGCACGAATATGATGAAAGCGTAATAGAATAGTTTGTAGATGGCCACCTCTGTAAGTGCTGTTGCCAATGTTTTCTTTTCTTTTTTCAGCAGGTCCAGCTTGTGGTAAGTATAAACCTGGCGGAAGTCTTTAATAGTGGCCCATTGCAGCGTCAGCAACCCATACAGGAACCATGCATATAAAAACTGGAACCTGTGCATACTGTACCATTTGGAGTTGGGCGAAAAACGCAGGAATACACCGGCATCTATATCATGGTCCAAACCCTCAATATTAGTGTATGTATGGTGCAGTATGTTGTGCTGTATCTTCCATGTTACATGATACCCGCCTACCAGTACAATCACCTTGCCCAGCAGCTTATTCAGCGTTTTGTTGTTGGAGTATGAGCCGTGGTTGGAATCGTGCATGATAGAACAACCTACGCCCACCATGCCCAGGCCCATGAGTACCCACGTAGCCAGGAAACCCAAAGTACTGCCGTTTACTACGCCGGAAACCATCACTGCATAAGGCGCTATGTACATCAGCAGTATCAATACTGTTTTTGTCACCATAGAGGCATTGGCATGAGGGTCAATTTTATTTTCCTTAAAATAGGCGTCAATCTTCCTCTTGCACGTGTCGTAAAACCCCTCCCCGTTCCTCGGGGCGAATTTTACTAAATCTAATTTCTGTATATGGGTCAATTCTTTATAATTTATTAGTTAAATATAATATCTGAGGACGACAACTACATCTTTTTACTCGCCTCAATTTTTTTCTTTATTTCCGCTGCCTTATCCAGTTTATTCTGGCGTGCGTATATTTCACTCATGGCAGCCAGCGAAGATTGGTATATGAATTTGTTGTCATCATCCAGTTCGCTCACCTTAGGCTCGTAGGTCACATATACTTTCTCCAGGTGTGGAAATGCCTTATCAAACATCGCGTTTCTTTGAGCTTCCAGCGCTTTCCATTTTTTATCATCTTCGGCAGTGGTACCGGTCACGGCATTCATCTCGTCTGTCACTTTAGATGCCTGGTTGAAGTACAGTACACCCATATCATAGTGGTAGCCTATATTATCAGGTTCCAGCGCCAGCGCTTTGGTAAATCCTGCCTCTGCTTTTGTTATCAGTTCATCGTAATTGGCAGGCTTGGCACCTTCTTTAGGGAATGCCATATTTGTGTAAGCATTGGCCAGGTTGTATTGGTACATGGCATTACCGGGTTCTTCTGCTACTGCCGCTTCCAGTTTTTGCATCAGTTTATCCTGCTGCTTGGTGCGCATGTAGTAGTTCAGTTCTTCGTTCCTGATATTGGGGTTGTTAGGGAAACGGCTCTTGGCCTCTTCGATAGTGGCCAGTTCTTTATCCTGTTTGCCCAGCTTCTTATAAGCATCCGCTATCACCAGGTACACGTTTGCATTGCCCTCTATAGGGTTGTTTTTCAGTTTTTCCAATACAGGGATGGCTTTCTCTATCTGCTCTCCGTAAAACGCGCTGTACGCTTCTATTACCATGGCCGATGCCGCAACTGTATCAAACCCTTTGTTACCCAGAAAGCGTTTGCCGTCCTGCAGGTTGTATATATCAGCCGTTACTTTGGCATTGTTAAATGCTTCGTCCCATTGTTTTTTGTTGTAGGCTACTACCGCATTGTTATACGACTTAAAGGCGCCTACCAGCAATCCCTGGTTTACCTGTTCCGTCTCATAAGTCGGTTTCAATTCTGCTACTTTCATATACGACTCCAGGGCTTGCCTGATGTAGCCTTTGTCAGCATAACCGGGGTCCTGGTCCATGGCAGCATATATCTGTGCCCTTGTAAACCATGTTTTCGGGTCATCTTTTGTAGTCGGGTCTTGCAATGCCTGCTCAATAAAATTTATAGCATCCTGGTACTCCTTATTCCTCAGGCTATTGCTGGCCGATTGTACGTTCTTTTTCTGCGCATACCCTGCTGTCATCATCAGCAATGCCGTCAGCGCCAATAACAAATGTTTCATTATTTATTCTTTCTGTTTATTAATGTATTAAAATCCTTAAGCTTCAGTGGCACTTTCCACATCCCCTGCCTCGCCGTTTTCTGTTTCTTCATCGTCCTGCTCCTCTATCCTGGCAATAGCGGCTATCTCATCTCCCTCATCAATATTTATGAGCCTTACACCCTGTGTGGCTCGTCCGGCTTCGCGTATATCTTCCACCCTCATCCTGATGGTAATACCTGATTTGCAGGTAATCATCAGGTCGTCTTTCTCTTCTACAGCCAGCAGGCCTACTAACGCACCGGTCTTCTCAGTGATATTAATGGTCTTGACACCCTTGCCACCACGGTTGGTAATCCTGTAAGACAATTGGTATAACTGCTCGTTGCCATCAGCGTCTTTTATCATTATCGCTTTGGCTTTATCTTCTTCAGACGCGGTATCGTCCAGCAGTTCAAAGAATGGCGTACGTTTACCAAGGCCTTTTTCAGAAACAACCAGTATTTGTTTGGCGATATTTTCTTTAGACACGCATATCATGCCTATTACTTCGTCATTGTTTTCGTCCAGTTCTATACCATATACGCCAATAGCACCACGGCCGGTAGCGCGTACCTTACTCTCTTCAAATGATATAGCCCTTCCGCTCTTAACACCCATCATAATGTAGCTGTTGCCGTCAGTCAGCGATGCTTCCAGCAGTTGGTCGCCATCCTGTATGGTAATGGCGTTAACACCGCTCTGGCGCGGACGGCTGAAGTCTTCCAGCGCTGTCTTCTTAATCACACCTCTTTTAGTACATAACACTATGTACCTGCCTTGCAGCGACTCCTTGTCTTCCAGCTTGGCAATATCTATTACAGTACGTATTTTATCGTCAGGTGGTATCTGTATCAGGTTTTGTATAGCCCTGCCTTTTGCGTTCCTGTCTGTTTCCGGTATTTCATATACCTTCAGCCAATAGCAACGTCCTTTTTCTGTAAAGAACAGTAGCGTATGGTGTGTGGAAGCGACAAACAGGTGTTCTATATAATCTTCCTGCCTTGTACTGCCGCCTTTAGAACCTCTGCCACCCCTGCGCTGGGCGCGGTATTCTGCCGCCGATGTACGCTTGATATAACCCAAATGAGAAACTGTGATGACCACATCTTCCTCCTCTATCAGGTCTTCAATGCTCATTTCGTTGGCTAGGTATTGTATTTCAGATTTACGCTCGTCGCCGAATTTCTTTTGTACATCCAGCAACTCATCTTTGATTATCTGGTAGCGCAAATCTTCATTGCCCAATATTTCTTTCAGGTGGGCTATCTGTTTCATTATCTCAGCATGTTCGTCACGTATTTTATCACGCTCCATGCCTGTCAGGCGTTGCAGCCTGAGTTCCAATACGGCTTTGGCCTGTATCTCGCTCATGCCAAACTTTTCTATCAGCCCCGTTTTGGCTTCATCAGGGTTAACTGAGTTGCGTATCAGCGATATCACTTCATCCAGGTGGTCCAGCGCTATCAGGTAACCTTCCAATATGTGGGCACGCTTTTCAGCCTCACGCAGTTCAAATTGTGTACGGCGTACTACCACTTCGTGGCGGAACAATACGAACTCAGACACAAGGTCTTTTACGTTTAACGTCCTGGGGCGGCCGTTTACCAGCGCCACGTTGTTGATGCCGTAGGAGGTTTGCAGTTCGCTGTATTTATACAGGTTGTTGATAACCACCTGCGCTACCGCGTCGCGGCGCAGCTCTACAACTATCCTGGTACCTTCTTTGTTCGATTCGTTGGCTACGTGGGTGATGCCTTCAATTATCTTATTGTTCACCAGGTTGCCTATCTTCTCTGCCAGTGCATCCCTGCTTACCTGGTAGGGCACTTCCGATATCACAATTTGCTCCCTGTTGCCTTTTAAAGTTTCTACATTCACCTTTCCACGCAGTACTACCCTGCCCCTGCCGGTATGCATACCCTGCTTGATACCCTCCATACCGTATATGATGCCACCAGTCGGGAAATCAGGCGCCTTTATATGCGTCATCAATTCGTCGATGGTTATCTCGCGGTTCTCTATATAGGCTATACATCCGTTGATTACCTCGGTCAGGTTGTGCGGCATCATATTGGTAGCCATACCTACTGCAATACCCGATGAGCCGTTGAGCAAGAGCTGGGGTATGCGTGTAGGCATTACACTCGGCTCCTGCAGGGAGTCATCAAAGTTCAGTGTAAAGTCCACAGTCTCCTTGTCCAGGTCATCCATCATACCCTCTGCCAGGCGTTGCAGCCGGGCTTCAGTATAACGCATGGCAGCCGGGCCGTCACCATCCTGCGAGCCGTAGTTACCTTGTCCGTCTACAAGTGTATAACGCATACTCCATGGCTGCGCCATACGCACCATTGCATCGTAAACGGAGGTATCGCCGTGAGGGTGGTATTTACCTAGTACCTCACCCACTATACGAGCCGATTTTTTATAAGGCTTATTGTAGTTAACACCCAGTTCGTGCATAGCGTACAACACACGGCGGTGTACGGGTTTCAGACCGTCCCTTACATCGGGCAATGCACGGCCTACTATCACCGACATAGAGTAATCTATGTAAGCGGTTTTCATTTGTTCCTCGATGTTTACCTGGATTATTTTGTTTGCGTCATCAGCGCTACCCTGAGCATTCAGGTCCTGATTATTTTCGTCCATAATTTATCTTAAAGTGCAATATGCAAATATAGCCAAAAATGCTGTATTTAGGCCCGGAATAATATTCACATATACACATTTTAACATTCATAACTCCTCCTCGCCTAAACCTGTAAACAAGGGTATTTTTGCAATATTGGCATTCAGTTTGCCGATATGTGTCATTATCACTATTTTTCAACTCTGATTTATCCAACTGAAAATGCGACAATTGCTCCAAACCCACTGGCCAGCCATACTGATAACCCTCATAGCCTTCATTATCGGCCTAGATATCTACCAGGATTTCGGTGTTTCCATCGATGAGCCCAGCCAGAGAGAGATAGGGCTGGCGGCTTATAATTATGCCAGGGGATGGTTTCCCGGAGCTTATACCGATTTTTCACTGCGCGACCACGGGCCCGGTTTCGAATGGATATACCTGTTTTTTGAAAAAACGCTCAACCTGACTTCGTACAGGGATATTTTCCTTTCGCGCCACCTGATCACCTACTTGTTTTTTGTACTCACCGCACCAGCCATCTACATCTGGATATACCGTGTATTTACTAACCGCTGGCTGGCCACTTTCGGCATGGCAGCGCTGTTGTTTCACCCGGTTCTTTTTGGCCATGCATTTTTCAATCCGAAAGATGTCCCGGCTATGTCCATATTCCTGGTGTCGATGGCTGCGGCCCAATGGGCTTTTAGCGGGCAAAAATTACTCCCATACTTTATCCTGGGGCTGGTTTGCGGTTACAGCACCACCTTCCGCTTGTTGAATATCATTATACTGCTACCTGTTGCTTTGTTTTTTTTAATTGACCTGGTTGCTGCATTCAGAAGCGGAAAAGCACCCTGGATATTTTTGGCGGGTTTGTTGGTGCTGGCGGGTACCTGTATTGCATTATATGCATTTTGGCCAACGCTTTGGGAGGACCCCATCGCAGGTATGAAGTATGTGTACGAAACCAGCTCGAAATACCCATGGGATGGTATGATGCAATTCAGTGGTATGCAGGTACGCTCTATCAACCTGCCGTGGAGCTACATACCCACCTGGTTCTTTATTACCACACCTGAGCTTATTTTATTGTCAGGTATTATCGGTATGGCATTGTTAGTGGTGCGGGTGATTGATGAACCTGCCCTGTATTACTTCAACACCCCGCAACGAAGCATACTGATGGCATTCATCTGCTTCCTGCTGCCCATCATTATCGTTATATACAAAGACGCGGTACTGTACGATGGCTGGAGGCATCTGTATTTCATCTACCCGGGTTTTGTTATACTGGCAGTCTTTGGCTTCAACGAACTGCTCAAAAAAAGGTCGCGGCTGATACTATGGGCTTTGTGTAGCCTGCAATTCATACTCATTGCACGCTTTATGGTCAGGAACCATCCTTTCGAACATGTGTATTTCAACAGCTTCGTATCGCATGAGAAAGACTACCTGATGAACAACTACGAACTGGATTACTGGGGAACATCTCATAAACATGGGCTTGAATGGCTGGCGGAGTACGATAAGCGTTATGGCATTAAAATCTATCCCCATTTCTGGACTATTAAAGACAACCACCGGTTCCTGAATGAGCATACGCAGGCAAAATTTATTTTCACAGACGACTTCAACGAGGCGGAGTATTTCCTCGAATTTTTCAGGACTAACCCATATTGGTTGCCCAACCAGGATGTACCGGCAGAAAATATCATTTATGAAAAAAGGGTATTAGGCAGCCCTATATACAGGATAGTAAAACTACATTAAGGCTTCTTCAATATTGCCATCGTCAGCCGGCTGATACATACCAGCTTACCCCGCTCATCACGTATTTTTATATCCCATACATGGGTAGATGCCCCTATATGCAATGGCGTGGCCCTGGCGGTCACCATCCCGTCTTTTTTACCCCGTACATGATTGCAATTGATTTCCAGCCCTACACATATTTGCTGCTCCCTGTCTATGCACATAGATGCCGCTACACTTCCTACTGTTTCTGCCAACGCGGCGGAGGCCCCGCCATGCAGCAAACCATAAGGCTGCCGCGTTTGGTTACTTACCGGCATAGTAGCTTCCAGGTAGTCGGCCCCCACTGCAGTAAAAGAAATTTCCAGGGTTTCAGCCATGGTGCCCGTAGCCATGCTATTCAGTTCCTGCAATGTATTAACGGGTTCTTTCCATGTACTCATATTTGATATTTTATTGTTTTGACGAAGCTTAAAATTCTTTTTTTGGGGAATAATTGATAATGATAAAACAATATTACATTTGATAGAGAATAACCCCTTATTTTTTGCAAATATATGCAGACGATTCTTGTAGCAGGCGCAGGCAAAACTTCTGTTTTCCTCATTGATTATTTATTAGCTCATGCACAACGGTACAGATGGAAAGTAATAGTGACAGATACTGACTTAGATGCCATCAACGATAAAATCAATAATCATCCCCTGGCCGAAGCTTACGTACTGGACATAGCTGACGACAAAAAACGTGCTGCATTAGTGGGCAAAGCCGATATAGTGGTTTCTTTATTGCCCCCTGCACTACATATCCTGCTGGCCAACGATTGCCTGAAACATAAAAAGCACCTCATTACCTCTTCTTACGTTTCGCCCGAAATGAAAGAGCTGGACAGCCGGGCAAAGCAGGCAGGCCTCATGTTCATGTGCGAAATGGGGCTCGACCCGGGCATAGACCACATGACAGCCAGCCAGATTGTGCATGGTATACAAAAAGTAGCCGGGGCCATCACTTCTTTCAAATCTTTTACGGGTGGTTTGGTATCGTCAGAGTCGGATACTAATCCCTGGCATTACAAATTCAGCTGGAACCCGCGCAATGTGGTGCTGGCGGGCAAAGATGGCGCTAAATACCTGTCTAACGGCAAAGAAGTGGATGTGCCTTACAACGAGCTGTTTGCACACCCAAAAAGGGGCGCAAAGATAAACGGGGTCCATCCGCTGGTGTACTACCCCAACAGGGATTCATTGAACTATATGTCCCTCTACGACCTGCCGGATGTAAAGACGTTTATGAGGGCTACCTATCGTTTCCAGGGTTTTATGCGGGGCTGGAATGTGTTGGTACAACTGGGACTGACCAACCCCGACGACAAGGTAAAAGACAGCACCTACGCCGCATGGGTACGCAACAAAAACGGGTTTGACGATAAACAACCTTTGATAAAACAAGTGGCGGAAAAACTTGGATTGGCTGAAGATGATACACCGGTAACCATGGTGGCCTGGTTGGGTATTTTTGACGATGAGCTGATAAAGCCAAAAAAACACAACTCAGCAGATATACTGCTGGATGTATTGCTACGCAAATGGTCTATGAAGCCCGATGATAAAGACCTGGTGATTATGCGGCACGAGCTGGAATACGTGCACAAATCCAATAAAAAAACAACCTTAGTCAGCACTATGACGCTGAAGGGGGAAAACGCTAAATATTCTGCTATGGCAAAGACTGTTGGCCTGCCTATGGCGATACTCACCCGCCTGGTATTGACCAACAAAATAAAACCGCCGTTTGGCGTGTGCATACCCAATATGCCATCAGTCTATCGGCCGGTATTGGCTGAACTCAGCGAACATGGCATTACATTTAAGGAAGAAATAGACTGATACCGGTTGACAATTGATATTGATGATTTGAGATTTATGATGTCTTATCCTTGAACAAAATCATAGTCCATCACGTAATCAAATATCCCGATAGCTATCGGGACTAGTTTAAGACACTACTCCTTCACCACCCGTCCCGCAACCACACCATCCACCCTCACCACATACACACCCGGCACAAGCGTACTCACATCCACCAAAGCCACCGTGCCCCCAACAAGTTGGCGGGTTGCGCATTTCCTCCCCAACACATCAATCAGCTCGATAGTTGCACTACTTTCAACACCCTCGATATGCAAAACGCCTGATACCGGGTTTGGATAAATCTTAATATTCTTGTCATGAACGATATCGCCTACACCCGTAAACGCGGTAGTGATGCAATTACTCAATGCCGTATCGGGTACTGCACATTCGTAGCTGC
>CALEZD010000065.1 GCA_937928385.1 uncultured Bacteroidota bacterium | reverse complement strand
CCAATCTTTCAAAGAACTTCGACGCAACCACATAAGTGATTTCCGCCTCTGTCAGCATCGTGGACTTGAACCACAACTTCAGCCTTTAACTGAGATACTATTTTAAGAACTTGTTACGCTTTAATTAGCTTTCCGTTAATTTTTACAGCGAAACGGAGTGCAAAAGTAGAGTCTAAAAATCAAACTGCAAAATCTTTTTCAGATATTTATTTTGACTATAAAGTACCTGATAATCAATGCTTTCTGCGTTTTAAAGAACTACCCCTTTTGCTAAGGGATTGCAAAGGTAGAAAACATTTTCAACTGAGCAAATTTATTTTTAAAAATGCAGCAGAAAAGTCATTTCTACCTCTATATCAAAGAACCCTTTTTTGAAAAAGCGGACGGTAAAGGTACTACCAATAATTATTACAGCCAAAAGAAGAGTATATGATTTAACTCATTTTTTATCCTCAAAGTACCAAGAGTTAGGACAGAATAGGATATACATCACCCTACTCCCGCCTGGGCCTGCATACGCCTGATACGGTCTTGCAGCTTCTCACTGGTCAGTTCATCGCGCAGGCTATCTACCTTAATAGGGAAGCAGAAGGGGGTCAAATCTTTGGGACGGGTAATTAATATCTTACTGTCTTTTATCCGCTCTAATGAAAAGTGCAAGCGTTGGGCCTCCACTTCGTAAGTAAGCACTTCCCTGTGCGCCTGCTGCAACAACAGGTGGGCTGGCTCGGCATCGACCAAAACATTATATAATAGCCCGGTTGAATTCTGCAGGTGCCGTTGTTTTTTATACTCGCCAGGAAAGCCCTGGAATATAAGACCGGCGATAACAGCAATATCGCGAAACTTACGCCTGCTCATCTCAGCAGCATTCACACTGCGTTGCAGGTCTGTGTACCAGTTTTCAGGACTGAATACTTCATGGATATTTTCTTCATTGACAGGGATGGGTTGGTCGCTGAGCAGTTCAAATCCGTAATCGTTCATCGCAATGGAAAAAGTAATAGGCTGTACCTGTGTGATACGATACGCCAGCAGCGAAGCCAAGGCGTGATGCACCAGCCGCCCCTCAAAAGGATAAACAAACATATGATGCCCGTCTTTCGTATCAATAAACTCTACAAGGAGCTCATCTTCTGCAGGTATTGCCGACCGCTCTCTCTGTGTTTCAAACAATGGTTGTAAAAACTCCAAAAGCTCATTCCCCTCAGGGCTGATAGCCGCCTGGTGAAATGTGCTGCGCAGGATATGGCCGAGGTTTGAAGACAGCGGTACCCTACCCCCGCCCCATGCAGGTATCCTGGCATTCTTTGCTGTTGACCTGCGCACGTAGGCCACCATATCTTTTACCTGCACCAACTCTAACCTGCGGCCCGCCAACACAAACGCATCGCCGGGATTGAGGCCTGAGATAAAATACTCCTCGATGGTGCCAACAAACCCGCCACTCATCAACCTGACCTGCATGATGGCATCGCCTACAATGGTGCCGATATGCATCCTGTGGCGCATGGCTACCCGCCTGCCTGCCACCTTATATACCCCATCTACGTTCACTACTTTGTGATACTCGTCGTACCCGTGCAATGTTTTACCACCCGTAGTCACAAAAGCCAGCAAGTATTCCCATTCATCACCGGTAATATCTGCATAACAATAGGTGCCCCTTACCTCTTCCAACAAGTCTTCGCTTACAAACCCATCGCCGGTAGCTACAGTAACCATATACTGTACCAGCACATCAAAGGCTAAAACCACAGGGGGACGGCTTTCTATCTCGCCTTGCTCATATGCCGTTTTCAATGCTGCGGTTTCTACTATCTCCAGCGAGTGTGTAGGTACAAAGTAGATATTGCTGACAGCGCCGGGTTCGTGTCCGCTACGCCCTGCCCGCTGCATAAAACGTGCTATACCTTTAGGGCTGCCAATTTGAATTACGGTATCCACCGGCCTGAAATCGACACCTAAGTCGAGGCTGGCCGTGCAGACGACTACCTGCAATACACCTTTGTGCAAATGTTCCTCTACCCAAAGCCGCATTTCCATATCTATACTGCTATGATGAAGCGCTATAGCACCTGCCAGGTCAGGGGCGGCTTCCAATAATGCCTGGTACCACATCTCAGCCTGCGAGCGGACGTTGGTAAACAGCAATGTTGACCTGCTGTTGCGGATGACGGGCAGGACATGGTGAATCATCTTTAAGCCCAGGTGGCCAGCCCAGGGAAAACGTTCTACGGTATCGGGCAGTATGGTGCGGATATCAACCTTCTTCTTTTGTTCAGCACGAACGATAACGCCATTGCTGTCGCCACCCAACAATACATGCATCGCTTCTTCCATATTGCCGATAGTGGCAGAGATACCCCAGATACGAAGTACTGAATCGTGTGCTGAACTTTTTCGCAGCCATTTGAAATGTGCCAACGCTAATTCTACCTGCACGCCTCGTTTGCTACCCAGTAACTCGTGCCACTCGTCGACGGCAATGCAGGTAAGCGTTTTGAAATAATCTGCATGATTTTTTGAAGCGAACAAAAGATGCAGGCTTTCAGGGGTTATTACCAGTATTTCGGGCATGCTCCTTTTCTGCCTTTCCCGTTCAGACACAGGCGTATCGCCATTTCTTATTGCTACTTTCCAGGGAATACCTAATTCATGCAGCGCCTCGTCCATGGCACGGGCGATGTCTTTGGCCAGTGCGCGTAAGGGGCTTATCCATAATAATTGTAAACCTGAACCGGATTTTGTCTTGTAATCGGGATTGTTATTTATCCAATCTATTACTACCGCCAGGAATACGGAATAGGTTTTACCGAAACCCGTGGGAGCGTTTACAATACCACTCAACCCTTCCAGGTGCATTTGCCAGGTTTCTTGCTGGAATGCAAAAGGCTGTAGCCCCTTGCTATGGAGCCATGCCAGAATTGTTTCGTAACCTATGTTTTGTTTTGGGGACACTTTTTATTTACTCCTATCACAATAATAAGGGTAAAACAAGTTTCAGAAAAAAACAGGCGAAAATACACGGACTTAATTAGTCAACTTTACCGGGACTGTTTCCGCCGACTTTGAAGTTCCACCAACTAAATTTAATATTACAGTAAATATATGTGTACCCGTATCGGACGGCGCTTGCAACAACCTCAATTCGTGAATCGCACCATATCTTGAACCATTGAGGCTATCAATAAATGGAACTGTGAAATACTCGTTTAGTTTACTACCTGCAGGGTAGCTTGCATCAAAACGGTTACTGCTGATAATCGATACAGAAAGTACTGAGCCCGTGGTATCCACACGCTCAATAGGGCTACAGGCCAATGCGGTATTAATGAAATAATTTACCCTTTGGCGGGAGCAAAGTGTCGTCACATCAACTTTCATATTTAACTCCAAGGAGCGCCAATGCAGTGACTCGTCAGGGCTAAGTACTCTCCCAGAGGTATCAGCAGCTGATAATTGAACATCCTCTACCCGTAAACAAGTAACAATTGGTTTGGTGCCTTTACATGGATTACATGAGGAGAAATAGGCGATTGCATTGAACAATAATAACAGGGTTGTCAGTAATATTATTTTTCGCATGATTACCTTGACGACAACTATAGTGCCAAATAATGCTGATAACAACTGGTATTCTTAAATTTAATTATTAATTCAGGGCCTTTGAAAAAACTACTGCAAGAAATACATGCCTGTACTATATGCAATGCACATCTTCCGCATGGGCCCAACCCTGTATTGCAAGCGGGGAAGAATGCACGGTTATTAATAATAGGACAGGCTCCCGGCAAAAAAGTGCACGAAAGCGGCATACCCTGGGACGATGCCAGTGGCAACCAACTACGCAAATGGCTGGGTGTAGATAAGGACATATTTTACAACCCGGACATAGTAGCCCTTGTACCCATGGGATTCTGCTATCCAGGCAAGGGCAGTTCGGGAGACTTGCCACCGAGGCCGGAATGCGCCCCGCAATGGCATGATGCACTGCTGAACAACATGAAACAGGTGCAATTAACTATACTGATAGGTCAGTATGCCCAAAAACATTACCTGGGATTGAATAACAAAGACAACCTGACCGCCACCGTACAAACTTATAATGAATACCTTCCGAGGTATCTGCCACTACCCCACCCATCGCCCAGAAACAGGTTCTGGCTATATAAAAACCCATGGTTTGAGGCAGAGCTTGTGCCACTATTGCAGGAGCGGGTGAGAAAAATAATTTCCTAAAGAATACTTAAGACTGTGACAAAATCTGCAGACAAGCTACTAACAGAACTGTGAACAACATGACACAGGAACAGGAAACAGCCTTTGTACAGATGATACAGCAGCACCAAAAGCTGATATATAAGGTATGTAGCATATACGCATCCGGTACAGGAGAAAAGGAGGACCTGGCGCAGGAAATAATATTACAGTCGTGGAAAGCATATCCGCGTTTTAAGGGCGAATCGGGTATCAGCACCTGGCTGTACCGGATAAGCCTGAATACAGCCATCAATTATATACGAAAACAAAAACGCAGCCCACAGATTATTTATCCGGAAGAACTATTGTACCATCCCGGAGAACCACTATCAGATGCAAACAATGAAGAATACAAACTACTACAGCAAATGATAGCAGGACTGCCACCACTGGATAAAGCACTAATACTATTGTACCTGGAGGATAAGACATACAAAGAAATGGCTGAGATAATAGGCATCAGTGCCAGCAATGCAGGCACCAGGCTCAACCGTATCAAAGAAAAACTAAAACAACAAGCGAAACAATTAACTCGATAAAACAGATACAAAATGGATATTGAACAAATGAAACAATTGTGGAACAAGCTGGATACCGGCTTAGACAAACAACAGGCTATCAACACAGAACTGCTGAAACAAATGGTAAAAGACAGGAACACACGCTCGTTGAGCAGTATATCGTGGATGGAATACCTGGGCATAACTGTAGCCGTTGTTGTAATGATGGTATTTGTTGTTATGCTACCCAAACTGGGCAATACACCACTACTCATTATCAGCTATATTATTTCTATGATGATTATGGTTATTACCCTTGTAACCGGGATATACAAACTCAGGCATATAACCCCGGATGATTACAGTAAAAGAACAGTAGTAGAAATGAGCGAAAGGATAGAAAAACTCAGGTTGTTCATCGCCAAAGAAAAAATAGCTGCATTAGTATCCGGCCCTGTAATGATAGCCGCTTTTACAGCAGTAGTTTATAAGTTTGTTCACGACGTGAACATATTCACCAACATTACCGTGTACCTGCCCAGGATAATAGCCGGAACCATCGCCTATGTAATATTAGCAGCACTACTTTACAAACAGGTGTACTTCAGAAATATCAACGAAATAAAAAGTAATCTTGATGAACTAAGCCAACTAAAGAAAGGTATTGTTTAATCTACTATCATGCCCACACTGTCTAAAACAAACTGCGCCCCGGAGTCTGTATGCTGAATACGGTACCGGGGCGCTAACAATTGGGCACCGCTATAGGAAACACCTTTCACCCGCCTGAAATTTCCAAACTCTTCATTACCTGTGATATCAAATACAGCAATCGCACAAAGATTTCTGCCGATTACGTCAGCATACATATATTCATGGCCATCGGCTGAATCATAATCATTGATCCAAAACAAAGTGCTATCTCTATCCACTGCTTCTACAAGCCGTGCTAATTCGTCACGATATTCTTTTTCCGCGGGTTTGTATTTGTCAAAAACAGGATTGTGGTTAGTACATTGCGGCTTATTGCACGATGCCAGCAGGGTAGCTATTGAGATGGTTATTAAAACAAATAGTCGCATAAGCGTATTCTTATGCGACTATAACGTTCAGCAATTAATTTTATTTTACATATTGCCCTTCAGGACAGATTTATCGAAAGTGCCCTGCGCCAGGGGGTGATAATTAGCCCTGTATTTAGTATATATATCACGGGCCATAGCTTCTTTGCCCGTATTCATCATTTCTTCATACAAAGGCTCTAAAAACTTGCGGCGCCCCACCCTGCCCAGGAAGTCATCAATAGCGGGGTATGCTTTTTCATAGTTGGCTGCTATAGCCATCACATACCATTGGTCGGCTATCTCGCTGTTGCCGCTTTGCGTAAAGTTATACTGTTTGTCCAATGCAGCCATTTGATCTACCGACAAAGGTTTCTGCATTTTGCGAAGGAAGTGCAGCCATTCGTGTGTAGTCCAGCCTTGTGTATTTAAGGAAGACGGTGCAGCGCCAGCGAGGAACTTTTCCCGCTCGGCATCTACTTTGTCAAAACGCTCCCTGTCTGCACGGGGGGCATTTTCTGGTATACCTGGGGCATACACCCAGGCATCAACATTTATTTTTTCCGCCAGTGCTTTATCGTCTTTTATCAGGTTCTCATTTAAGTATGCGATGAACTCTTCGGTAGTAATGGTAGAGAAAGCATGAGCATCAAAATATCCTTTCAGGAAAGCGTCCATACGTTCGCGGCCTACATTGTCTTCTATATGTTTCAGGAAAAGTGCGCCTTTTTCATAAGCGATATCAGTCAGGCCTTCATCCGGGTCACGGCCCTTCAGGTCTATTTTCAGGTGCGAATCTTTCATGTTGCTATCCGCCTGCATTTCTTCAATAGTTTTCTCCAGGTCCTGGTAGCCCAGCTCCCATAGCATATCGGCATAGCTTTTATCCGTCATTTTCTCTGTAAGGCGGCGTTCAAAATACACAGTAAAACCCTCGTTCAGCCAGAAATCGTTCCATGTGGCATTGGTCACCAGGTTGCCGCTCCAGCTATGTGCCAGCTCATGTGCTATCAGGTTGGTCAGCGAACGGTCGCCGGCAATAATAGTAGGTGTAGCAAATGTAAGCTTGGGGTTCTCCATACCACCCAGTGGGAAACCGGAAGGCAGCACCAGTATATCATACCTGCCCCAGCGATAAGGTCCGTATAAAGATTCAGCAACGTTTACCATTTCACCTACTTCTGTAAATTCATCATGCGCTTTATCCAACATCACAGGGTCAGCATACACGCCTGTACGCTCATCTATAGCCTTGAACGCTACATCGCCCACAGCTAACGCCATCAGGTAAGCAGGTATGGGTATATCCATTTCAAAATGGTAAATACAACTATCATTTTTTTGTTGCGGGTTTTCAGCACTCATCAATGCCATGAGGCCTTGTGGTACCTGTACACGTGCGGTGTAGGTAAAGCGTATGCCCGGACCATCGGGCACGGGAATCCAGGAGCGTGCGTATATACTTTCCGATTGGGTATATAAGAAAGGATGTTTCTTTCCTGAAGTCTGCTGTGGCTCCAACCACTGCAGGGCACGTGCTCCGGGGTCTGAACTGTAATAGATATCTACACGCTTACTGTTTTCAGTCACGGGTATCTTCAATGCTGTACCCAGGTGTTCCACTTCCGCACCCCACGCGTGTTGTACTTTACTTCCGTCTACCAGTACACTATCTACTGCCAGGCGGTAAGCGTCCAGAATCAGCAGGTTCTTTTTGTGTGGATTATTTATATCCCATGAAGCGCGTCCTGCAATACGTTTATTGTCAAAGTCCACATTAACATCCAGGTCTAGGTGCCTCAGTTCTATACTGTCGGCATTGCTCTGTGTATGTTCGTCTTTTACAACAGCAGCAACAGTTGTTTCTTCCGCCTTTTGGTTATTGCAGGCAGCAAGTGCAATTAGCAATAATACAGGAACTACTTTCTTCAACATTTCTATTTTTAGTTTACTATTTAAATATGCTGTTCGGCCTTTTGCAATGATTTCCAATCAGTATTTTTCAGGCTATCGAATACCAGCCATAAAAATATAGAGGATAAAATAAGCAAAACCAATTTGAGCGAAAATGATATAATCGTCAACCACCGCGTATTGAAAAAACCGGATAAATCAAGTGTAAAGCTGCTATCTGTCGGTGATGCCAATCCTACCAAAGCCAGATGTGTAATAGCCAGGACACCCATCAGCAGGAGTGTACCCAGTACACGCACAATTGTTTTAAGCCCTGAATCTTTGATTTGCTCTTTCCTTGAAAACGGCAGCGCACGATTGCTCATACGCATAATTACTACAGAAAACAGTGTGATGTTAACCGTCGCGATAATCACATCAAATATGACACTACCGCCCCATACTACCACCGTAAAAGCACTGATAGCAGCCATAAATGGCAGGAAGTATTTTACCCACATGGCTTTATATGCACCGGCTATAACCTCACCGGGTTTCTCTACAGGTGCAGAATAATATACCCAGGCAGATTTATACTGCTCTGACATAGTGATATAATTAATGGCCTGCATGATAACAAAAGTGGTGAGGTACAATAATCCTATATAACCAGTACCTTCAGACAGCCCTTCCCATACTTCTGAGAAAGAACTGCCGCCTTGCATAAGAATAAAAAAGAAATATACAGGCACATAGGCAAAGGACGGATATACCCTCATTTTAAAATTTCTGCTGCGCGATGTTTGCAGCCAGGTGAGTATAAAGCCTGCTTTAGCTGCATTATTTTTATTGAGCATTTCAGCCCATTTGTATAATTGCACCTTGCTTTTCTTAGTATCAGCACCCTCTTTTTTCTGAACAGGTTTTGCTTCATTACTGTTATCAGACGCCACCAGGCTTTTGATAAAAGCGGGCGCCAGGAAACGTACAGTTGCCCACAAGCTAACAAACGGGAATACAATCGCCAGGACACTCATCCAGCGAGTGCCCGGTAATACTTTAGCTGTATTATCTACCCATGTCCAGCAGGTAGCCATCCAGTATGTGGGGAAGTATTTTACCCAGTCGTATGCCTGTACTTCTAATGCTTGAAAGGACTCCGGGTTAATCATGCGTGAGGATAGCATCCACACTGCGAAGAAAAAAACTGAAAATATAATCTGGAAATAATTGAGCACATCTTTGAACCTGCCCGGTTTAGCTACCCTGAGCATAATAATATACATAGCGCTGACCAGGAACAGCACTACAAAAACCATTAAGAGGACAGGTACAGGAAAGAATAATGCACCTTTCCAGCCTTTAATAAGCCCAAATACAATCCACGCAGGTATAGACATAGGTATCACCAACCTGAGCAGGTATATCATAATATACAATAAGCGCGATAGCATAATGGTGCGGTCGGTTACCGGGCGGGGAAACAGTATGAACTTGTCCTTCGTGTCAATCAGCACATTGGCAAAGTCTGTAATCAGTGTAAATGTGAACACGAATACAAACATGGTATAAAAAAAGGTGAGTCCAATTACCGTGTCAAACTTTGTAATGATAATAGGTAACACATACATAATACCCATAAAAAACGACAGGAACATCGTAAGCCATACCGTATATTTACGGTCCTTTTTTTTCCGGTGCTCCATCCCTTTATTGTTACCGAAAGACAATGGCTTGCGGTTGTCCATCATCAATTTCACTTTCAGGATGGCCTGTAATTGCGCTATGTCAGCCCCCAGGCGCTTCCATAAGCCTGACGGAAGCATAATAAGAAATAGCAATACTCTATTCATGGGGCGTGGTTGGGTTTTCTATTTCATCTTTAAATACAGATGCAAATGAGCCTGTGCGTTCCGTATTATCTTCCGACAGTGTGAGTTTCGCAAATATTTTTTCCAGCGAATCGCTGCTATCCTTGCGCAATTCTTCTATAGTACCGTCAGCAACTATGGCCCCTTTATCTATTAATACTATCCTGTCAGAAACACGTTCCACAACGTCCATCATGTGCGAACAATAAAAAACAGTTCTGCCCTCGGCTTTCAACACCTGCAACAATTCCTTCACTATAATTACAGCATTGGCATCCAGCCCCGACAGTGGTTCATCCATTATAATTATCTGCGGATTATGCAGCAAGCCTGAAGTTATCAGCACTTTCTGCCGCATACCTTTTGAAAAACCATCCATGCGCTGGTCTATATTATCCTTCAGCCCGAACGAACTCAGCATTTTTACGGTACGGCTTTCTATCAGCTCATCGGGAAGGTGGAATAACTTACCGATGAATGTGAGGTATTCCCTCGGGGTCAGCAGGTCATACATTTCAGGCAGTTCTGGTATATACCCTATTTTCTTTTTCACTTCCAGTACATTTTCTGCCAGGTCGATACCTGCCACCTGTACATCACCGCTATAATCCTGTATAATGCCTGCCAGTATTTTTACTGTAGTTGATTTACCGGCACCGTTCGGGCCAATATATCCTATTATCTGGCCGGGGTATATATCAAGGTTTATATTATTTAATGCAACCTTTTCCCCATAATTTTTGGAGAGGTTTCGAATTGTAATTATTGGTTCCATATCGCAAATGTATACTTCCCTGCTCAATAGCAGGGTTTCGAGCTTAGTTAAAAAATGGGGGATTTACGCTTTCATTAGCTTAAACGCATGGTTCCATTCGCTGTGCAGAAAACCCGGAATACACCAAAGGATACACAATGGCTCTATAGCACGAGCGGCAATCGCCTTTCCCATATCTATTGTTTCCCAGCCAAAAGCATCAAGTATTTCTGTAACATCGTTTTTAGCATCGTCATTATTACCACATATAAACATAGATGGCTTTCCTTCTTTAAACGAAGGATTGACCATGTAGGCATTGCCTACACTATTGAAAGCTTTGACAAAATTGGCTTCCGGATAGCGTGCCTGTAATATCTCCATCAGCGATTCGTCAGGCCCTGTAAAATAACTAAGCACACCATGGACAGGCGGATTCTCTGAAATCGGATTGGTAGGGTCTATTACGGTTTTACCGTTAAAATACTGTGGGCCTGCACTTTCTATAGCTTCAGTGGCTACCCTGCCGGAGACCGCGAGTACTATTAAATCACCAAATTCAGCCGCCTCTTTGAAACTACCTACCAGTGCTTTTTCCCTTCCTTTCTCCTTCCACTCACTTAGTTTGGTAATATCACGAGAACTAAGCATTACAGTATTTCCCAGGGCCAGCAAACCATTTCCTATTGCTTTCGCTACCTGGCCGCTACCAATTATTCCTATTTTTTTTTGTTGTATCATATATCTGTATGTTTAA
>CALEZD010000064.1 GCA_937928385.1 uncultured Bacteroidota bacterium | reverse complement strand
TGTCGGCGGTCATGGTTACAGTGGGACTGAGTATAGGTTGTACCGTCATGGTGATTTTATTGCTCTCCTTAGCGCCGGGGCAGTTGGTATTGGGTGTCAGTTGTACACTGATGACATCACCATTTGCCAGTGTGGGTGATTTATATAAAGTACCGGTAGCTCCTGCTACGGCCACGCCGTTTTTCAGCCATTGCAATTGAGGGTTGGTGCCTGCATTGTTGGGGAAGGCGGCGAACTGTGCCGTATCCCCTGTGCATATACTCACGGGTGTCAGCGGGGCTATGTTTACGCTAGCCGACTGGTTAACTGATACCGTTGTCACTGCCGTATCGCTGCAACTACCCAGTGTCACTGTTGCGGTATAAGTACCCGCGTCGCTGAGCTGCACATTGGGGCGGGTAACGTTTTGGGTGTTGTAATTGTTAGGGCCTGTCCATGCATAGCTCACGCCGCTAGTGCTGCTGGAGGAAGTGAGCAGCAAAGTATCACCCGTGCAGAGCCCACCGTTATTGCCTGCCGTTACATTCTGCGGTGTCTGGTTCACTGCTACGCTTACCGTGTCTTTTACCATGCAGCCGTTGTTGTTCACTGTTATGTAATAATCGCCTGTATGAGCTACCGTGGTATTGGCTATGATGGTATCATCATCGGCCGAGGTAAAGCTACCCGGCCCCGCCCATGAATAGGTAACACCCGTGGTAGTGCTGCCACTGTTCAGCTCCAGCGTATCGCCGCTGCAAAGCGGGCTGTTGCTGCCCGCTGTAAAGTTGGCGGGGTAAGATGAAATCCTGATATCCCTGGCATTATCTTCAGAAGTATCAGCTGGTGCCGTAGCTATTACACGTACCCTGTAGCCACTGCCGCTGGCGATGCTCACCGGTAGGTAGCAGGCGATAATACCCGCTGTATCACTATTTTTAGTAGCCAATGTAGTAGGGCTGGCAAAGCTGCCGCTGCTGTTGCTCAGTTGCACGGTAAAGCTGTTATTGCTCTTGAATTTCTGGTTCACTCCGTAGGGCACATACAGCGTATCACCAGTACACACAAAAGTATCTGTAAAAGGCTGCCGTACATACACCAGCGTATCCATATCCCATTGCACCAGGAAGGCATCAAACAGCCCTCCCGCATAACTGCTTTGCTGGCTGCCTACTGTGGTAATACCGGTAGTACTGGCAGTCACACCGGTAAAATATACCTTGCCATTCTGGGTGCAACTGATTCCCGAAATATATTCACCGGACGCCCCTCCGTAATAAGTAGCATACTTTCTGCTGCCATCCTGCCCCCATATAGCCATATAGCAGGCAGCCCAACTGGTGAGATAAGCCCCCGGGGTAGCCAGGGCATTTGAAGTAAACCCATTGGAGAATCCCGCAGTGTACAGCAGGCCGTCAATACCTATGTCTATGCTATGCATATATTCATCCCAGGATGTGCCGTAGTAAGTGCCCCATTGCCTGGCCCCGTTGGGGTTGAATTTAGCCAGGAACCCGTCAGCACGGGCATTACCTGTCAACGTGGTCTGGAATGCCCCGGTAGTGGCTATACCACTGGTACTCTCGGTAGAGCCTGCAACATATAAGTTGCCCGAAGCATCACAAACTGCGTCAATTATGCATTCCGTGCCGTTATATCCCCAAATAGAATTACCTCCGTAATAGGTACCCCATAGCCGTGTATGGTTGCCGCTGAACTTGGCGATAAAACCATCAGCACCACCTGAACCACCAACCAGGGCGGCTTGGTGCGCCCCGGTTGTGGCAATACCCGTTGTGGAATTGGTACCACCAGTCAAATAGTAATTACCATTCCCGTCAAAAACGATACTAAAGACACTGCCCGGGTAATAAGAAGCATAGAGCCGGCTACCGGCGCTGCTGAACTGGGCGAAGTAACCTTGTGCGGGATTGGTTTGGTAAGCACCATTGGTCGCTAACAGGCTGTTGCCATAGCCATATACCCCACCACCTATCCATACATTGCCATTGGCATCGCAGGACACAGTGCGGCCTTTTGCCACGCAGGTATCCCCATAATAAGTAGCCCATTGCCTGGCACCCGATGTATTGAATTTGACGAGTATTGCTGCTAATGAATCGGAAGGAAAACTCGTACTTGCTTTGTAAGCAGACTGGTGTGCGCCTGATGTTGCCAGCCCGCTATTTTCGGTTTCACCTATACAATATACATTATTATTATTGTCTGTAGTAATTCCTGAAGGAGCATCCGTTTTCGGCCCGCCGTAATAGGTGCACCACTGCCGTACACCCAATATGTTGAATTTTGCTATCATCCAGTCGGCATCGCCTGCCAGGCTGGTTTGGTGCGCTCCTGTAGTAGCTATGTTGGCAGTACTTTTTGTACTCATTAATATATATGCATTCCCGGCCTGGTCACTTGTTACCCCCCCCCTGTAAGAATATGTTACGAACTCGTCCCCTGTTCCGCCATAGTAGGTGCCCCATTTCAGTACAGGGTCTATCACCAGTGTACCGGTATAGCTACCTACGTCAAAAGACAATGTGTTTCCGGCTAGATTGTAGGCTGATGTAACAGGTTCTTCAGAGCCAGCCATGTAGCTGTATGGGGCGGCTTCGGTAATGCTGCCGTAAGGTGTTGCCGCTACAAGTGAGCCATCTATTAATTTCAGCTCGGTTGCTCCTTCGTAGCGCAGTTGTATATCAGCCGGGTTACCGCCGGGGTGCACAATGAAGTCGTATTTGATATTGGATGTTGCCTGCCCGGAGGTCAGACGGGGATGTTGGATATTAGATGTAGGATATTCTTTTGGGTTTTGACTTTTTACTTTTGAATTTGGTTCGGTGTACAACACCAAATCAATATTCGGATAAATGTCTTTATAAACAACCCTCTGAAAACCCTTCGCTCTTACACCATCCTCACCCGTATGCGCTAAATAATAATTCTCATAATACCCTGTTGGTTCTTCAAATATTACCTGCGCGTTTTTGTTGGCACCCACCAGCTTTACGTCCATACGGTAGATTTGGATTTCAGATTCTTGATTTTTGTCCCGATAGCTATCGGGATTAGATATGGGATTCTTTTGGCTTTTGGCTTTTGCCCCGATAGCTATCGGGGTTTGACTTTGCGCAGCAACCCACTGATAATGCATTTCCCCATCTCCCACAAACATCACCACACCATTAGCTTCAATCTTCGCATCTATATCCTTCCTCACCAAGCCGTGCTGGTCTGTAATCTGCCCTTTGTTTTGCATGAACTGCACTTGGGAATTGAAGCCCTTATCACCTGGGCCTGCAAGGGCGGTAAGAGGGAATAAAACATAAAGAATGCCGGCAATGTGGCTGCGGAAAAATACTCCTTCCATGATTATGATGTTTTTGGGTGAACCCCGTGTTGCGGGGGACATAAAATAGCCTTATAAAGTAATACCGCAGAAGAACTTACTTTCCATCTGCGGTATTAAAGTTAACTAATTAATTGCGTATCATTCCTTCACCACCCTACCCGCAACCACACCATCCACCCTCACCACATACACACC
>CALEZD010000063.1 GCA_937928385.1 uncultured Bacteroidota bacterium | reverse complement strand
TTCAATTTCAATTACCTGATCATTGTAACATTACCTTGTTTGGTGAATGTTTTGCCTGAAGGTGTAACAGCCTCTATAGTGTAGATATAAACACCCATCGGCTGTATTTCACCATTGAAGGTTCCGTCCCATCCCTGGTTAATGTCAGATGTTTCGAACACTTTGGTACCCCAACGGTTGTACACCGCGAAGCGCTTCAGGTCGGCAACACCCCTCCTTACTATCTGCAGGCGGCCGTTTGTCCTGTTGCCAGGTGTAAAGGCGTTAGGCAAATCCAGGTAGCTGTCGTTCTTCACCAATATATCTATTGAGTCCGTCACGCTGCAACCGGCTTCAGTTCGGCCATGCACTATATACCTTGTATTTACTACAGGGCTCACCTTGGGGTTGCTCACATCTGCATTGCTCAGGCCCAGTGGCGGGAACCATGTGTAGTACAGGCAGTTGCCCGCAGGGTCCATCTGGTAGCTTTCGCCGGGGTAGATGGTTACTGTATCAGGCATATCTATAATAGCCCTCGGGCGTACTGTCACTTTTATACGTCCTGTATCCAGGCAACCGAAACTGTCTGATGCATATACGTTAAACATCTGGTCGGCAACAGGCCATACCCTGGGTTGTACCGCGCTCACGCTGCTGATGTTATAATCAGGCAGCCAGTAGAACTTAACACCGGGGTTTACCTGCATAGCCAGGCTGATGGTATCGCCGGGGCATATAACAGTATCTGCAGGTAGTGTAATAAACTCAGCTGCATACACGTTCAGTGATACCTGGTCTGAATCAGCACAACCTGCCGGTGTGCGGGCTACAAATGTAAGGGTAGCTACACCTTCCTCTACAGCAGAGAATATCGGGTTTTTGCGGTCAGGGAAGTCCAGCGCTGCACCCGGCGTCCAGCTGTATGTGTACCTGTTGAATGTATTAGGTGTTACTATCGCTGTCAACTGCATGGTGTCACCATAACACATTGACTCGTCTTCGTCAACCTGTACCGATGGATTAGGTTGAACATCTATATCAAAGTTGACTGTAGAGTCTATTCCCGGGCAATTAGCATGCTGGGCGTGCAGGATGTATTTGTGTACACCTGTATCGCTGGGGGTAATAGATGTCTGAATACCACCGGGATTGCTGAATGTAGGCGAATTGTCGGTTGGGTGAGTCCAGCTGTATGAATAGCGTGAGTCTCCTACACCGCGTACATCTACTTTCTGGCCCAGGCATATACCTGTGTCGGGGTTTTCTATTGACATACCTGTCAGTACATCTACCAGTACAGTATCCAGTGATTTACAACGGTTGTCGTTGGAACCTACACTCACAGTATACGTTTGGGTAGATTTGATTTTTACTTTCGGGTTGTCTACCGTATCGCTGCTCAGGCCGGTGGCCGGAGTCCATTTTACAGAGTAAGTAACACCGGGGTTTTTAACAATCCCCAGGTTCAAAGCCACTTCATAGTTAGGACAAGTAAGTATATCAGGCTGTCCGGCCATATCAGGGCCTTTCAGTACCTCAATCACCACAGTGTCTTTGTTGAAACTGGGGCAGTAAGGATTGATGGTTGAAGTAACCAGGTAAGTAGTGGTAACTGTTGGTGTAGCTACCGGGTTGGCACTGTTGGGGTTAGACAGGCTGGGGTTAGTACCCTGCAACACTGTCCACTGGTAACTTGCTCCACCTGTTACACCCAGGAAAGCAGGTTCGCCAATACAGATGCTGGTATCAGGTGAGGCCTGTACAGGTCCCCAGAT
>CALEZD010000062.1 GCA_937928385.1 uncultured Bacteroidota bacterium | reverse complement strand
TTGAATGGCCTGTAACTGATTTCCTGGATATGGACGCTAAAAATTAACCCCAAAATGAAGCCCTGGTTGAATAAAGTAGTTAGGCCATTTTTTTTCCGCAGCTTTAAATGATTCAGGAACATTAGTCCTTATTGGCCAATAGCTACATCCGATAGCTGGTTCAAAAAAGAACCGGTTTTTTAAAAACCTAAACTGGTAACCCAGATGAAAGTTCATATACAACGTGTATCCATTCCCAATCTTTTTTTTATCCTCATCCATATATTTTTCAAAAGCATTCAATGCATATACGGATGTGTAGACTCCTTTCCACCAAAAACGCTGGTAGCCTAATGTGGGTGCAAGTATGCGTGCATGTCCGGGGTAGTTTAAGCCAGGTCCATCAAATGATGGGCCGAACGGGATGCCTAATGGCCATGCATAAATGGATCTTTTAAATTCAAAGGAAACAACATCTTTAGGTGTTATCCTATAGCCGACATTTAATTGTACATACTCAGGATTGTTTTTCTTGTCAAAGTTACCTAGCAAGAATAGTGAACTACCAATATAAAACCTTTTATAAATAGTGTCTTGTTTGGAATATTGTGCATTCACATGTAAACTACTTGCCAATACTAAAGCAAGTCCAATCCGTAAAATCTTCTTTCGCATGTCTTTAATTGATATTAAAAGATGCTGCAAAAGTAGATTGGCGGGATACTGGAAATCGTTCACTTAAGTGAATAAATACGTCTTAGCTCTTTTTTTCAAGAATTCTTGCCCTTAGCCTGCTTAATGACTGTGGCTTAATGCCTAAATAGCTCGCTAATTGGTGTTGCGGAACACGCTGTATCAGGTCCGGTCTTTTTTGTAATAAGTTCAGGTATCGTTGTTCAGGCGAAGAAGTTTTAAACTCGTCAAAATTGATTTGTTGTTTAGCTAAAAGCTCTTCGGACAATCTTCTGCACATTATTTCAAATTTTGGAAATTTACTGTTTACTTCAACTTCCATATCGGGGTTTGTAACTGTAAGTATTGTGTCTTCTATACTACTTACAAAATATTCAGACGGGGTGTTGCTTATTACACATGGGGGTGTCAAAACTTCCATCTCCGTGTAGAAAGCAGTAGTTTTTTCTTCGCCATCTAAAACATAATATGTACGGATACAGCCTTTCAGAACAAAGTAGCTGTCCTTCGCTTTTTGCCCTTCTTTGAGTAAAATAGTCCCTTTCTTAACAGAGCGGAATATGTCTTGCGAAAGTATTGCGTTCTTCTCCTCATCTGTCAGAGAAATGTATTTTGATATAAAGTCAAATAGTACGTCTTGCATTTTTTTTTATGTTGCCACTTTTTCTGATATACTTGCTGACAACTTATTGTTAATGCAAATATAGCCAAATGACGTCTTTATCATCTAACGCCACCTGGTGTGCTGAACGGAAGTAGACTTTATATGCCGATTCTTTGGGCATACAAAAAACCTGCTAGAACAATTGCTGTACATTTATTGAGATACTATGGTTTGTCCTGTATCTGAATAAGTTTAATGAATCTGATAATCAACCATATAGATTCATATTTTGCGATATTAAACCAATCTTTCCTGGACTGAAAATCCTTGTGTCGGGGGGGGCAATTCCCTCCCGCACCACACAGAAAGCCTTCCAGGTCAAAACTTCGGGAGGCTTATTTTATTATATTAATTCTTCCTGGACTGAATATTGTTAAAAATAGCCATAACTCCTCATCCACAATACCATCACCTCCATTATCAATAATGATAATGTCAGCATGGACAAAATAATTGTCTTGGCAAGTGTTTTAGCTTTCCCCTGTTTATAAAATCTTAACATGGATATAAACAAGTAAAGTATTGCACCCGGCATACTTAACATGGCTCCGTACTTTACCATTAGCTGCATCAGCATATTGTCTGCCCCGACACCTATTGCAGCAAACACTCTTTTGTAAGTCACGCCGATAATCAGGAAGAACCATATAATACAGTAAAAATGTAATGCGAATGTGGCATGGTCGGTGAAATAATAATTCTTTCTATGCCTTATAAAGAGAAGATACAGAAAGAACGCAAATATGGGCATGGAGAGGAAAAACAATTTTGACAACGAGAGATATACATTATCCCAGAACCTCTGGTTTGCGTTGTATGGGTCTTTATTATACTTTTCATATCCTTTTACAGTATGCCTGCCCCACCACCTGTCAACAAAATTTGGCTGCTGCTCCGGCGGCAACGTTTTCTGAAAAGAATCGTAGTATGCTGTTCCGTGGGTGAATTTATCCTCCCATAGATATATGTATACCTTTCTGCCCTTAACGGTTGCCTGTATCATATCCTCATCCACAACTTTTGTATTAGCTCTTACAGAATCAATATACGCTGTTATTTCAGGGTGCGACTGTTTGGTTATTACTTCTTTCTTTTGCTGCAGGGCAATAAGACATAGAAATAATATAGCCGAGATAGTCATATACAACCTTAAAGGGTCCACATACTTCATCCGCCTGCCCTTCAGGTATTCATTGGATAAGAACCCCGGTTTTAGCAACAAATACTTCAGTGTGCGTAGGGTTTTGGTGTCAAAATGCGTGAAATGCAGAATAAAATGAACCAGTACATGCCCGAAAGGTTGTTTGGGTTCAATATTTTCCTGCGCACATACATGGCAATAGCGCCCATGCAGGGCAGTATTGCAATTAAGGCAGATTTTTTCTGAGCGTTCGGGCAGATGTAACACTGGCTGAGTTTTCAACAAAAGTATTTTACACGCCCTCAAGTCCCCAACCGTTCCCTACCCAAAACCGCCGTTGCCTACATATAGCTACCTGGCTGAAGATATATACACGAAGTTTGATGTTACCAAAATGATATTGTGAAAAAGCTATGCTATATACTAATAACCGTGCTGCTAATGGGCTGCATGCCGGGCAGGAACACAGCACAAACAGCTGCGGCAAAAACTAATACTATGGATAGCACTCTCCCTGTTTCTGCAACTACCAGAATGTTTATGCAGGAATTGGAAAACGAGATGAAAGCCACAAAAAAAGAGATAAGGCGATTTGTACCCTCTGCCCGACTAGTTGATAAATACAACCTGAGCAAAAGAAAGAGAACCTATTACATACATGGGTTCATAAAGACTGATGGCCGTTTTGACGAGCTGACGTTTAAAAAAGCCGGTTTTTCCTGTGGGCGATCAGTAGGAGGTATAAGAACAATACAGGTACCGCTAAAGTCTTTTTACATATTCCTGCGGCAAAAGGGTATCACCTATTTCCAGATAGCAGAAAAATTAAGCCACGACAATAATAATTAAAAACCAGTATATGAAAAAAACAGCCACACTAATCATTGTTTTAATGCTGTGCTGCATGGGTTTGCAGGCGCAAAACAGCGGAGGCATGACACCGCCTGAGGCACCACCTCCAACTAGAACGATTATTGAGGAAAACAGCTTGTTCCCTACAAAAGGCATGTCGCCTTCTACTGCGTTTCTGTTAGTCGATCTGATGCGTATGCAAAAAAATCCTGCTGTTATTAGCCAACAACAACTGATAGATAAATACGCCTTGCTCAATAAAGGAGGCACTTTATATGCGAACAGTTTTATAGTAGGCAACCCGGGGTTTGCAATGGATGTAATCGAAGAGATGGGTGGATTGCCCGGCCGTAAATCAGGTAATATATACACCGCACTTGTGCCCATTAATCAATTAGCAAGTGTTGCCAAAAATTCTTCGGTAAAATACCTGGCTATAGGTGAAAAATTAAGCTCGCTGATGGACAGCGCCCGTATCCAGACAAATGTAAACCAGGTACACCAGGGCTTAGCGCCGCTTACCATGCCCTATACAGGCAAAGGTGTGGTAGTGGGTGTAATAGACCAGGGGTTTGACTATACGCACCCTAATTTTTACGACAGCACCGGAACAAGTAACTACCGTATAAAGAGGGTATGGCAACAGTATGATCCTTCAGGTACACCACCCGCAGGATATAATTATGGTACTGAATTGGCCACACAAACAGCCATACTAAATGCGGCTACGGATGATAGCAACGGCTATCATGGTTCCCATACTGCCGGAATAGCTGCCGGTGCAGGTGGTTATCTTGGCAGCCCTTACAAAGGAGTGGCTTATGAAAGTGATATAGTACTTGTGGCAAGTAAACTTCAGACAACGATGGTAGCCGAAGGCATCCAGTACATACAAGACTACGCCAAATCTGTAAATAAGCCTTGCGTTATCAATATGAGTTTTGGAGGCCAGATAGGGCCACATGACGGCACTTCGTTATTCGACCAGTACATGGATAGCCTTAACAAACCGGGCAATATCCTGGTGAGTGCTGCAGGAAATGACGGAACGAACCCTCTGTACCTCGAACACAAATTCGCTCTGACAGATACTGTCATCAGAACGGTTTGCGCGTTCAATAATCCGGGAAATACCAATGTGGGCGATGGTTTCATCAATATATGGGGAGAGCCTAACCAGAATTTTTCGGTAAGGTTACTATTACTCAATTCAACCAACTTTACATTTGAAAATGGGATGGCTTACAAGGCGCCTGCTGCCATCAATATGGTGGATACAATCGACTTTTCGGGGCTCAACAATGCCCCCGCCGGATGTTTCATCACTACCGGTATAGACCCTCTTAATAATAAACCTCGTGCATTGATACGAGTCATTAACTTTCAGCCGGATGGTGCAAGAAAAATTGTTGTGGAGATTACGGCTCATAATACCACAACAAAAATGTGGGGGTTACATAAGGGCAATCCGTTTTTTACCAATGGCGGCTTCCTGGGCAACTTCAAAACGGGTACTACCACGCATACTAATAGTGAGGGTGGCGCTAGTGGCAATAGTGTAATAACAGTAGGCGCGTACACATCAAAAAATGAGTGGACATCTATGAGTAACCAACCACAAGTAGCCGGGGCACTGGCATTGGTAGGCGATATTGCTCCCTTCTCCAGCAAAGGCCCTACTGCCGATGGGAGGACAAAGCCCGATATAACCGCCCCCGGAAATATTTTGGCATCTTCGGTTAACAGCTACCTTACTGCTCTTAACTCAAGCCACGAACGAGTGGTGCAGGCTGTAGAAGTTGGGAGTAAAAGCTGGTATTTTGGAATGTTTGAGGGAACATCTATGGCTGCGCCAATGGTAACGGGCATTGTGGCTTTGTGGATGCAAAAATACCCTACACTCTCAAGAGACCAGGCATTAGTCCTGATGAAACGCGCAGCCATTACAGATACTTTCACCGGAAAGATACCCGCAGCAGGAAGCAATACCTGGGGCTGGGGTAAAATCAATGCCTTTGGCAGTTTAATATCTGTAAGCGTTGAAAATGTGCCGGAACATATAGCCACAAAAATTTACCCTAACCCCACTACTAACGAAGTGAATATCGCTTTTGAAGATGCAGTTGGCAGCAGTGTAGTGGTACTGTATGACATAACAGGTAAGGTTATTTATCACAAACAGTTATCCCAGGTTGCCCCGGGGCACATCGAAAAAATAAACACGGATAAATTGCCTGCAGGTGTGTATGCTTTGAAAATAAGTAATGACCAACAGGCAGCCAGCTATAAAATCATTAAACAATAACAGGACAAACTAATAAAACAAGTGTATGAAAAAGACTATTATAACATCAATCATATTCAGTTTGTCCTGCATTACTGTTCAGGCACAGACTATCGGAACCGGTAAAAAGATAACAGAGCCTGTTAAGCATTACCCCACAGCTACGAGGGAAGTTTCGTTGTTTGACACTAAAGGGATGTCGTCCAACACTGCAGCCCTTTTGCTGGATATGAAAAAGATGGAAGCCAATCCTGCTACAATGAGCAGGGAGGAACTGGTAAAAAAACATTACCTGGTAATGAGGGGTAATCGCTTGTACGCCAACAGCTTTATCATGGTATCCAAAAACTTCTCGACATCTGTATTTGAGGAGGCAGGCGTTTTACAAATAAAACAAAGCGGTGGTATATACAAAGGTTTGATACCAATTGAGCAAATAGCCACATTGGCTGCCGCACCCACTGTGCAATACCTGCAGATTGGGCAACGTGTAGCTACAGATGTTGACAGCTCGCGCAGGGTAAGTAATGTAAACCAGGTGCACCAGGGCCTATCGCCACTCAACACCGGCTATAGGGGTAAGGGTGCTGTGGTAGGTATAGTAGACAATGGGTTCGACTATACTCACCCCACTTTTTATGACAGTACAGGTGAAGATAATTACCGAATAAAAAGAACATGGTTGCAAAATGACAATTCCGGTTCTGCCCCTGCAGGGTTCACTTATGGTACCGAGCTAAAATCGCATATAGCCATGCTGGTAGCTGGTACAGATAATATGTACGGTGACCACGGTTCGCATGTTGCAGGTATTGCAGCGGGTTCAGGCGGATATCCGGGCAGTCCATACTATGGTGCTGCGCCAGAAAGTGATGTAGTACTTGTAAGTCACGCGGGTACCGATGTTAGTATTGCAGATGGTATTGAGTATATACAGAACTATGCCGTATCTGTAAATAAACCCAGTGCTGTCAATATGAGTTTGAGTACAACAGCCGGCCCGCACGATGGCACTACACTGGCAGACAAATACCAGGAAGGGCTTTCAGGCCCGGGCAAATTGATGGTAAGGACAATTGGCAACAATGGTGAATACACCCAATACATTGAGCATAAGTATTACCTGACAGATACGATAGTTAAAACATTCCTTTCGTTTACAGAAGTATCATTTACCAAAAGAAATGCAGGAGACGGGGAAGTGCATATATGGGGAGAGCCGTTTCAGAATTTTTCTGTACGGGTTGTGTTATACAATACAGTTACCAACCAGGAGGAGGCATCAATGCCCTATAAGATTCCTGCAAACATTAGCATTATAGATACGTTTATTATGGTTGGCACAAACAATATTCCGTCTTATGTTCTTATCAATACAGGCATAGCGCCGTTCAACAACAAACCCTATGCTGATGTATATGTAGTTAATTCAATGCAGCCGGATGCAGACCGTAAAATAATGCTGGAAATAACAGCCACTGACGGCACTACTAAAATGTGGGGCAGTCGCTTTGGCAGGGTATATTTTACTGACTATGGTTATCGGCCGCCTGTCATTGCCGGCATTACAGACCATAATGTAGGCGAAGGCGGCGCCTGCGGCAACTGCTGTATCGTAGTAGGTGCATATACATCAAAAAACACCTGGATGCCGCTGAATAATGTGCCGGGTTCAAGTGCTGCTCTTGTGGGCAATATATCATCTTTTTCCAGCAAAGGTCCTACAGCTCATGGTGTTACCAAGCCTGATATAGTTGCGCCCGGGCAGACAATAGTCTCGTCTGTTAATAGTTTTTCAAGCGTATACAATGCACAGTTTTTTGGTACTGTCAAGGAGGTGTCCATTGGCTCGATGAGTTGGTATTTCGGAATAATGAACGGAACATCTATGGCTGCACCTATGGTTACGGGCATACTTGCCTTGTGGCTGGAGAAATATCCAACCCTTACCCGAGAACAGGCAATAGAAATCATGAGGAAAACAGCAATCACTGACACATTTACAGGTGCAATACCAACATCAGGCAGTAATACATGGGGATGGGGCAAGATAAATGCCTTTGATGGCTTGATAACTGTCAGCGTTGATAATGTTCCGGCAGAGGTAAGCCTTAAAGTATATCCAAACCCTGTAAGCAACGAGGTGAATATTGCCTTTGAAAAAGCGGCAGAAAAAAGCCTGGTATTGTTGTATGATGTGACAGGAAAGGTTGTTTATCAAAAAGAATTGTCAAACATAGTACCCGGCCACATTGAAAAAATAAATACAGACGGGCTGGCAACTGGCTTGTACGCCTTGAAAATCAGTAATGGAAATCATACTGCAGCGTATAAAGTAGTCA
>CALEZD010000061.1 GCA_937928385.1 uncultured Bacteroidota bacterium | reverse complement strand
TAGGGAATTTTTCATTTTGTAACAAGGAAAATATGTTTGGCCACCCTAATTATCTTTTCATTAACGCCGTTACAACTCAGGGTTTATGTAACTTTGGATATATGATATTCAGGATTATTCTCATCAGCATCATACTGACCCTCATAGCCAGGTTTATATTTCGTTTTGTGCTGCCCGTCTTCCAGATAACCAGCATGACACAGGAAAAACTGCGCCGGATGCAGGAAGAAATGGAGCGGACACAACAGCAGCAACAGGCCCGCCAAAATACCCAAAGCAGGGTAAAAGATGGTGATTATATAGATTACGAAGAGGTTAAATAGGGCCAAATACGTCATCCGGCACCCCCGTCAGAACTGCCTGGCCCGGCGGGTGCCTTAGGCTTAAAAATATCTTCCTCTATCGTCATACCCTTTTCCAGCCAGATGGTTTGAATGCCCAGCTTTTTAGCCCCCTCTACATGCTGCGGACTGTCATCTATAAATAAGGTATGTTCAGCCGCAAAGCCGTTTTCGTTCAATATCATTTCAAATACCTCCGCATCGGGCTTGCGCATGCCTATGCGGTGCGAATAATACACACGGTCGAAAAAAGCGCCTATAGTATAGCCGTGCGTACCGGCTATTATCTTATTAAAAGCAGCCTCATGTATCTCGTTGGTATTGCTCAGCAGCACCAGGTCGTGGTAAATGCGGAGTTGCTGCAAAATCTGCAGTCGCCTCAGCGGCATATCCAGCAGCATGGCGTTCCAGGCCTGCTCCAGTTGATGGTCTTCCACATCTATATTACAACCACTGCGCAGCTGGCCATAAAATTCTGAGGTAGAAATCTTTCCTGTTTCCAGTTCGTCAAAAAGGTTAGCCTGCCTGAGCTGGGAATATATGTCAGAAAAATTCTCTATACCCAACCTTACAAAAGCCTGCTCGGTAAGCTGATAGTCTATATTGAGCAACACGCCACCCAGGTCGAATATTATATGACGTATACCTTTTATCATGGCGCAAAAATAAACTTACAATCTTT
>CALEZD010000060.1 GCA_937928385.1 uncultured Bacteroidota bacterium | reverse complement strand
ACAAACCGGTTCTAAGGCGCTATAAATCAATTAATTGCAAAGACACGATATTCCCGGCAGTTAAAGCAGTCCATTTGACGGTTAACAAAATCAACGCATTTTCGACTAAAAACATACGACTTACTACTTATCTCTTACGACTTACTACTAATTATCTCTTACGACTTACTACTAACTTCTTTAACATTTCCCCAACACTCAGGCAAAAAATGCAGTCTATAGTAATTCCGGTAGGCATGGTAAGCTATATGAAATCCTGTATGGCGCTGGCAGCAGCGCTCATCCTGTGTACTATTTGCACAGCGCAAAACCTTGTGCCCAATCCCTCCTTCGAGTCGTACAACAGTTGCCCTACGGGCATTTCAGCGCTTGAGTATTCGCCGGGCTATACCAGTTTTCCTACGGTGCAGGCATGGGTCAACCCGCTGCAGTCGGGCTCGGCCGACTATTTCAATCGTTGCGCCTCGGCTGCCACACAGGCTTCGGTGCCGGGCAATGCCTTTGGCCACCAACCGGCACGTACGGGCAATGGCTATACGGGCATCATAGCCTGGGAGGGCTCGATGCTGAACGGCACGCTCACCAGCACATTTGGCGAATATATCCAGTGCCGCCTCAACCAGCCCTTACAGGCCGGCGGTAAGTATTGCATCAGCTTTTATGTCAGCAACGCAGTATCGGGTGGCGGCACTTATAATTTTGTAGGTATAGACAGGCTGGGTGTCAACCTGTCGGCCACCAAGCATACCCAACCTACGGGGCTCACTATGGCTTTAACCAATAGTATAGCCAACGCGCCAGGCAGGTTTTTGGCAGATACCGCCAGCTGGATGAGGGTATCTGGCACCTATATCGCTACCGGCGGCGAAGAATGGCTGACACTGGGCTGGTTCAATCCCGGCGCTGCCCCTGCTATTCAACCCGTTTCGCCTGTGGTACCCAATCCCGCATCACTATACCGCTGCTACCTGTATATCGACGATGTATCCGTGCTGCCCATCAGCAGTACCGATACGGTGTACAGGGTAATGGATACCTCATATTGTACCACCGCGCCCGTACAAATGACACTGGCCAGTGCTGTGCAGCAGGCCGACTACCAATGGAACAACGGAGCTTCTACAGAAACCATTCATGTCACAGGCAGCGGTAAGTATTGGTGTATCGCCACTACAGGATGCGTTACCTATATAGACAGCTTTAATATACAGTACAAGGCCGCCCCGATACTCAACCTGGGCAAGGAGTTGGTGAATTGTAAAAACGAGCCTGTACTTATACAACCTAAGTACCCCATTGCCAGCACCTACCTGTGGAGCACCGGGCAGCAAACAGAAAATATTACAGCCTCCCAACCCGGAGTGTATATACTAACCATAAACAATAAATGCGGAACACAGACAGACACGGTTCATGTGTATATCCAGCCCCCAACACCCCCGCCACCTCCTGCCGACACTATGATATGCCAATTTGTCGAATACCCCCAAATCGCAGTGTCAGGTGACAATATTACCTGGTACACCCATGCAAACGGGACTGTTGGCAATACCCTGCAACCCCCTGTCGTTACATTTGAACCGGGTACCTATTCCCTTTTCATAACTGAAACCATAGGCAAGTGCGAGAGTGAAAAATCGCCGGTAAATATATCGGTGGCCTATACCCCGCATGAGGAACTGGCCGACAAAGCCGTAATGTGCGAGAACGATTTGCAGGTGATAGGCAAACATACGGACGGCGTTGCTTACAAGTGGAACACAGGCAGTATTAGTTGCTGTGTGATGCCCGACAGGGAAGGCCTCTACCGCAGGGCAGCCAACAATGAGTGCGGCTCCTACATCGACTCGGTATGGGTGTACCACCAGTCCTGCGAAGATTGTATAGTATTCCCCAATGCCTTTACACCGGTTACTGGTTCTGCCAATAATATTTTCCGTCCACTGCTCAAATGCCCGGTAGACGAATTTAGCATACGCATATATAACCGCTGGGGCAATATGGTATTCCAGTCGGATGATATAAGTGATGGCTGGAAAGGGCGCAGCAATTATGAATGGGCACCGCAGGGGGTATATATCTACGTGGTGCAGTACCGCGCCCGCGGCAAGATGCAACAACAGCAGCTTACAGGCACTGTTACCCTCATCCGGTAGGTATTGCCGGTTTTCATATTCGGGAATAATATGCACGTATGAGCCCATAAATACAACAAGGAGAGAGATATAATGGTAAATTTGCGCTCTTATTCATGCGGGCATCATTTACCATAGCGCTTGTAGGCAATCCTAATAGTGGCAAGAGTTCTTTATTCAACAGCCTTACAGGCCTCAACCAGCGTGTGGGCAACTTCCCCGGCGTAACGGTGGATAAGAAAACAGGTTCCTGCCGGATATCAGATTCACTTACTGCTAATATACTGGACCTGCCCGGCACTTACAGCCTGTACCCCAAAAGCGCCGACGAACAGGTGACCTGCGAGGTGCTGCTGAACAGGGAACACAAAGACAGGCCGGATATGATTATAGTCATAGCCGATGCGTCAAACCTGCGGCGCAACCTGTTGTTCTGCTCACAAATCATGGACCTGGGCATACCGGTGATTATAGCACTGACCATGAATGACATCGCCCGCCAGAAAGGTATAGAAGTAGATGTGGATGAACTGGAAAGGATGATGGGGGTGCCGGTAGTAAAAATCAATCCCCGCAGAAATAAAGGCATCGGCCCGCTTAAAAAGATTGTGGCGGATACCCGGTTGGCTGCATCTGCAACACACAGCCGTGAGTTCATTGACATAAAAGCCCATACAGGCCAATGGCTGGATGAAGTACAGGCTATATGCAAGCTGGAAAGCAGGTACAGTGCCCTGCAGGTGGCCTGCAGCTATATGGATTTATCCTTCCTGAACGCTGCGCAACGGATACAGATTGCTGCATTGGTAGACCAGGCAGGCTTTCATAAGGCAAAGGTGCAAGCTGAGGAAGTAATGGACCGCTACAAGAAGATTGGCTCCATTATGGACAAGGCTGTGGCAGAGGCCAGCCCACTGAAGCAAAGCATGATGACCGACCGGCTGGATAAAGTATTGCTGCATCCCGTATGGGGCAACCTGGTATTGCTCGTGGTCTTGTTTATGATGTTCCAGAGCATTTTCTGGCTGGCTGAGTATCCTATGACATGGGTTGAAAATCTGTTCAGCTACACCAGCGGTTGGCTGGACGGTATGATGGCCGACAGCTTTTTCAAAGACCTGCTTATAAATGGTGTATTGGCAGGCCTGGGGGGTATCGCCATCTTCATACCGCAAATCATGATATTGTTTGGGTTCATCACCTTGCTGGAGGATACAGGCTACATGGCGCGTATCAGTTTCCTGTCAGACAGGTTGATGCGCAGCGTGGGGTTGAATGGCCGTTCTGTAATGCCGTTAATAAGCGGTATGGCTTGCGCAGTGCCCGCAGTGATGGCAGCACGTACAATACAAAACAGGAAAGAGCGGCTTATTACCATAATGGTAACGCCGCTCATGAGTTGCTCGGCACGTTTGCCGGTATATACCATACTTATCGGCCTGGTGATACCGGATAAAAGCCTCTGGATATTCAACCTGCAGGGGCTGGTGCTGATGGGCCTGTACCTGTTAGGCTTTGTGATGGCGCTGCTGGTATCGAAGGTGATGAGCTGGCTGATTAAAACCCGGGAACGCAGTTACTTCCTGATGGAACTACCGGTATACCGTGCCCCCAGGTGGAACAACGTAGTAACCACCATGATAGAGAAGGCGAAAATATTCGTGGTAGATGCCGGTAAGGTCATCATGATTATCTCTTTGATTTTATGGGTGATGGCCACTTTCGGCCCACCTGCAAAGATGGATGCGGTCACCGTTAAATATGCTGAATTAACTAAGCAATATCCTGAACAGGCCGATGAACTAAGAAAACAGGAAAGCACTGAGAAACTGGAAAATTCGTTTGCCGGCATAGCAGGTAAAGCTATTGAGCCGGCTATACGCCCCCTTGGTTACGACTGGAAAATAGGCATAGCCATCATCACATCATTTGCCGCGCGCGAGGTATTTGTAGGCACTATGGCTACCCTGTACAGCGTAGGGAGTGACGAAAGCAGCGATACGATAAGGGAGAAAATGCGCGCCGCCCGCAGGCCCGATGGCTCGCCTGTATATACGCTGGCATCGGGGGTATCCTTACTTATATTCTACGTTTTTGCCATGCAGTGCATGAGTACCCTGGCTATTGTAAAAAGAGAAACCCGTAGCTGGAAGTACCCCGCTTTACAATTCGTTTACATGTTGGGGCTGGCCTATATCTGCGCCTGGATTGCATTCCGGGCACTCAGTTGAGCTTCTTTACTAACGTATAGTTAACTGCATTTTTACACTATGCCTGTGCTGGTTATTAGTATAACTTTGGGAGATTATATCGGAACGAAAGCCGTGTATCAGCGGCACAAACAAAATTAAAAAAACACCCTGCGGCAAGGAGTGTTTGTATAACAAACATGCTTATGCAAGAAGTATCCAACTTCTTTAGAAGCCTGTTTAAGCAGGAAGATTTCTGCCCCTTCTGGCAATGCGGAAACTGGACTGACTTTCACGGCTGGCTATACATAATCAGCGATTTGCTGGTGTGGTCGGCATATTTTGTTATACCCTTACTTATACTCGCTTACGCCCTGAAAAAGGGTAATTCCATTCGGTTCAACAGCCTGTACTTTTTATTTGCCACATTCATATTGCTGTGCGGTGCTACCTTCTTTGTAGATGCCATGATGTTTTGGGTACCCTTGTACAGGTTGAGTGCGCTGGTACGTTTCGCCACAGGTGTGGTCAGCTGGATAACAGTGATAGCCGTCATACGCAATATGCCCCGGCTGTTTTCATTACGTTCGGGTGATGATATGCAGGCTGAGATACAAAGCAGGATTGAAGTAGAAACTGAGCTCACGCAAAAGAATGAACAATTGCGCGAAGCTGAAAGCCTGGCCAAACTGGGATACCTGAAATGGGACGTTATCAACGAGAAGATAGAATACTCAGACTCTGTGCCTGAAATACTGGAAGTATCTGCAGGCCAAAAACTAAATTATGAGTTGTTGTCGTCTATTATACACGAGGAAGATGCCAAAAATCTGGAGAAGGTCATAGACACCATATTTATCCGCAAGTTCTTCCCTAATTTCTATTGCCGTGTACACACACCCGGCAGCGGCATAAAGCACCTGTTGGTAGTAGGCAGGCTGATATTATCACCTGCAGGCTCTATTACTGCCGTAAAGGGCACCATACAGGATGTGACTGAGCAGAGGCTTTATATACAGAAGATACAGACACAGAACCAGAGACTAAAGGACATCGCCTGGATACAGTCGCACAAGGTGCGTGCCCCGGTGGCCTCCATCCTGGGGTTGGTGCAATTGTTTAATAAAGAACAGCCTGACGACCCCATAAACCTTGAAATATTGCAGGGCGTCACCGAAGCTGCAAATACCCTGGATGGTGTTATCAAGGAAATAAATGCCAAAACAGAGAGCAACAAACCAACCGAAGGAGATATAGAGCCTCTATAGCCTGCGGCTGGAATTGGTTTTTTCCTTATCTTTGTCCTGCTTCGGTAATATTATCCATACCTCTCTTCTTAAAAAAACAGGATAAGACGTACCACTTCAAAAGATTCAGTTGCCTTACTTACGGCAGTATCTTCATCCGTTATTTACTAACTGATTGATTAACTTTTTTGACTTTTAATTTTTGAATTTATTATGGAATATAATACTACCAGGGACAGGCTGCTGATTCCCGAATACGGCCGTAACGTGCAGAAGATGGTGACCTATATGATGGCCATCCCCGAGCGCGACAAGCGCACCCGCTATGCCGAAATGATCATAGACCTGATGGCTACGCTGAACCCGGGCCTCAAAATCATGGAGGACTATAAGCACAAACTGTGGGACCACCTCTATGTTATATCAGACTTCGAGCTGGATGTGGACAGCCCTTTCCCCGCACCCAGCAGGGAAGAGATGTTCCGCAAACCTGACCCGCTGCCTTACCCGCAAACCAAAGTAAAAGTAAGGCACTTCGGTAAAAACCTGAACTCGCTGATAGAAAAGGCGCTGGCTGAAACCGATGAGGAAAAACGCAAGAACCTGACGCAGCTGATAGGCTACTATATGAAGCTGTCTTACATCAACTGGCACCGCGAGCCTGTACACGATGATATGATCCGCAACGAATTGTCTGTACTTACAGAAGGTCAACTACAGTACGAACAGGGTGGCTATCGCGTGTACTTCGACAATCGCCAGAACTTCGAAAGCAACAAAAACAATAAGAACCGCAATAACGGCAACCGCAACAAGGGTGGCGGGCAACAGCAACAACAGCAGCCGCAACAACAACAGCGCAGCGGCGGTGGCGGCAGCAAACATAAAAAATTCAAGAACAGGTTTAAATAAACTGCTTTTGCAATGAATGCTTTTGAGATACGTGGCGGCAAGGCACTGAAAGGTGAGATAACAGCCCAGGGTGCCAAGAACGAAGCCTTGCAGGTGTTGTGCGCAGCACTGCTTACTAACGAGCCTGTTACCTTCAGCAATGTGCCCGATATACTGGATGTAAACACGCTGATAGAGGTGCTGGGCGATATGGGTGTGACTGTAACACGCACAGATGCGCATACTGTCACCCTGCAGGCCACCGATGTGAATGAAGGGTTTTTTACCGACCCGCTGTTCAAGAAAAAGTCTGCGAAACTGCGTGGTGCAGTGATGCTGGCCGGCCCTATGCTGGCCCGTTATAAGATGGCGCATATACCCCAGCCCGGTGGTGACAAGATAGGCCGCCGCAGGTTGGATACGCATATACGCGGTTTTGAAAAACTGGGCGTACGTTTTGAATACGATGGCGACGAAAGCCTGTTTACACTGGATGGCTCTGCCATGCAGGGCGCTACTATCCTTTTAGGCGAGCCGTCTGTTACCGGTACGGCCAATATCGTAATGGCTGCTGTACTGACACCCGGCACCACTACTATCTATAATGCAGCCTGCGAGCCTTATGTGCAGCAGCTATGCCATATGCTCAACCGTATGGGGGCAAACATCAGCGGCATCGCCAGCAACAAGATTGTAATAGAAGGTGTAGAAAAGCTGAAAGGCTGCGAACACCGCATGCTGGCCGATATGATTGAGGTAGGCTCATTCATAGGCCTGGCAGCTGTGACACAGAGCGAACTGACGATTAAAAATGCTGATATAGAACATTTGGGCGTAATACCCGAGACATTTCAGCAGCTCGGTATTGACCTTTCTATACAAGGTGATGATATTTATATTCCAGCGCAAGAACACTACCGCATTCAAAAATACATAGACGGCTCCATGCTCACTGTGTACGACCATCCCTGGCCGGGCTTTACTCCCGATCTGTTGAGCATCGTACTGGTGACAGCCACACAAGCTAAAGGAACGGTGCTGGTACACCAGAAGATGTTTGAGAGCCGCCTGTTCTTTGTAGATAAGCTGATAGAGATGGGCGCGCAGATAGTATTGTGCGACCCCCACCGTGCAGTCGTGATTGGCCTTGACAGGCAGGTGCCGCTACGCGGTATTACCATGACCAGCCCCGATATACGCGCGGGCGTAGCGCTGCTGATAGCTGCATTATCAGCCAAAGGCAAGAGTACCATACATAACATCAACCAGATAGACCGCGGCTACGAGCGCATAGACGAAAGACTGAACGCACTTGGTGCGGATATCAGGAGAGTGGAAGGGTAAAAGCTGTCAAATTCAAATTTTATTAAACATTTATAGCAGTTCTGCTGTTGTAATTACGTCAACTAAAATTTGATATTATGAAACAGCTACTTTCGCTAATCTTTTGCAGTTTCCTGCTTATTGCATCGTGCAAGTGTAACAACGATGCCGATAAAATGGATGAAACCACTGATACTACTGCCGCTACCGAAGTTACACCGGATGGCGCTACAACTACTGACGGTACAACAGGTACTACCCACAGCTTGTCTGACGAAGAATTCAGGCGTTTGTATAATATAGAAAGCTATAGTAACGACGAGGTACGCCGTTTCCGCCATATGCACGATGAAATGGATTGGGGCAATGTGCCCGGCTTTTTCCCCGAAGGCTCTACCCGCGCTCTGGATGAGAGCGATACCAAATACCTGACTAGGTGGGGACATTCGGTGATGCTGAATGAGATATACGCCCGTCACGGCATCAAGTTTACAGATGATGATCTGAAATCGCATTTCGGACGCTTCGAATGGTACAACCCCAGGTTCAATGATGTGCAGGCGAAACTTACTGAACTGGAAAAGCAGAATATTGAATTCCTGCGGACCCATCAGCCAACGAGCATGTAAGTAAAGACTAAACTACTTGTTAAAAAGCCGGGCATAAATGCCCGGCTTTGCCGTTTTGGCAAGGCTGTTCGTTCAAAAACCCATATTTTTATACCTTAACAGGAAACGATGAAGCAAGGGCTATTTGCATTGATGATGATATGTGGTATATATGCGCAGGCACAGCATAGTGAAACTATACAATTGCCCGGTGGTATATCATATAAAGTATTGCTGGACGCACCCGGAGAACCTATGCCCCGGTATGGCGACTATGTAGAAGCGCATATGTATGTAGAAGTAGAAGGCAAGAGGATATACAACTCGCGTGAGGCGGGAGAAGGTAAGCCTATTGGTTTCCTGATGCAGCAACCTGCCAGCAAAACTGATATACAGGAAGTAGTGAAACTAATGACCGCAGGCGATAGCGTAGCCATCATTATGTCAGTAGATTCTATGATGAAAACGGGCGGGCAAAAAGAACCCTGGATGAAACCAAATACCGGGCAGACAGCCACCTACATTGTAAAGCTGCTGAAGGTAAAACCAATGACCAGAAAAGCAGAAATGCCTAAACCCGGTAAGGAGTAATCCTATATTTATTCTGCAACGTTCACAGTATTCATATCAAGTTTTATCTGTTTTGAACTGTGCATGGTAAAGTAGCCATAACCATTGCTCATATTAGATGGCAGGTTTACCGGTTCTCCCGTCAATTGATTGACCAGGTAGCCTGTTTTAATATACGCATCCAGGTACTTATAGTAGCCGTCATCTATTTTGGCAATTTCCACATCAACTGTATCTGTAGCCTTGACCGATAAGGTTATTGTTTTGCTCAGCTTGTTGTTAACCGCATCTTTGCCGGTATAGAGCAATACTTTTTTCGGCTCAAAATTCAGTATCATTTCTTTCTTACTACTGCCGGCGGCCTTTGCCATTGCTGAAGACTTTCTGTAACTGATATAATAATGTTCCCCGGGCTGAACATTATCAAGTTCAAACCTGAGTTGGATCATGGTATCATTACCATTCACTGCTTTCACAGGTGTAACATAGTTTAGCACCGGGGGCGACATATATATTGCGGAGCCGCTTGTGATGATATTGTTTTTGTTGTCCACTACAGTGAGTGTGTATGACTTACCGGGTTGCAGTTGTAAGTCGTTGCGGGCGAATACTCCCCTTGTAACATGGTGCAGAGGGAGTTCTGCATTTTCATCATAGCTCAATGTTGCACTGCCGGAGTCTATCATGTATTCACGAATAAGTGCATCGTTATTGTCCGTAATACTGTCAGCATTAAGCATGGAATGAAATGTGTAGCCTGCGGCAATCACTAATGTACGGCTGTTGGGGCTTACAGACGATACCACTATTGTTTTTCCCGTTTGAGGAACTGCAATATCCAATGGTGCAGGCTTCCGGCAGGCGATGATTGATGTGCACAATACTGCTATGATAATGTAGTTTTTCATAACTGTTACTTTATGTTGTTGTATTAAATATTTATGTTAATGGCTCCTGCGGTTATGGTGCCGAAGAGGCCTGTTTGCCTGTATTTGTATTCCTTTTTATGTTCATCCCACACACGTTCTACGTTGGAGGGTTGTGTACGGTTGAGAATATTATAGACGCTAAGTTGCAGGTCGCCCTTCAGTTTGTTGCCTATGGCAAATTTGTATTGGAGGCTGGCGTCAATCCTGAAGGATGCTGACAAGCGCATTGCATTGCGCGAGGTGTACACCGGCATAGCATCAAAACCGCTGAACCCCGGTGCAGGTATCACGTATTGCCCTGTTTGACCTGTGAATGGTGAGCCGGTACTATATACCACTGTTGTACCCGCCGACCAGTGTTTACTGATGTCCATCAGCCCCACAAAAGAAATATCATGCCGCCTGTCGTGCCTGGCGTAGAAAGGTTGCCCGTTGTTCAGCGAATCGAAATAGCGCCTTGCATAAGACAATGTATAGCCTAACCAACCTGTAAACCTGCCCGCTGTTTTTGTAGCCAGCAATTCTATTCCGTAGGTTTTACCCTTGCCCGATACTATGTCCTGTTCAAAATCACTGTTGAGCATAAGCTGTGCCCCTTCCTTATACTCCATCACATTACTCAGTGTTTTATAATACACTTCTGCACTCAGCGCAATTTCCGCCGATGGAATACTGTGATAATAACCCACACTCCACTGGTCGGATACTCCCGGCTGTATTTTGCCTGTTGCGGGATACCAGAGGTCGGTAGGCAGTGTTACTGATGAGCCGGTAACCTGGTGCATATACTGTACCATGCGTGCGTAGGATAGCTTGACAGAATTGCGCTCATCAGCCAGGTAACGGGCTGCTATTCTCGGCTCAGGGTGCAGGTACAGTTTTGACTCTGTTGCCAGACCACTAATGCGTAATCCGGACTGTAGCAACCAACGTTTATTGATTTTGTATTCATCGTTGATATAAACAGCTCCTTCCACGTTGCGTACTAATACGCCCTCGCTATTGCCAAATCTTTCCAGTTCAGCACCTGATGTACTGACAATATTTGGATTAAAAGTGTGGTGAATAAAAGCCGCTCCGATCCCGATTTTATGGCCGGGGATATAATATACCCTCGTGTCTGCCTTTATTCCAAGATCGCCTATTGAGCTACGCATATCCAGGCTGTTGCCTGCCATACTACCCGAAATATTGTAACGGAATGCCGTATGGTACAACAATACATCGGTGGCGTATTTATTGTCGCGGGCTATATTGTTCCACCTGAGTGTAAAGAGCTTATTGCCCAGGTGTGTGTTTGACTTTAACGTTGTGTCAAATTCCGGGTTTTTCTGTTCACTTATCTGCAATATATCGTCGCCTGCAAATACACCTGCATACAGGCGGTTAGCCGGATTGATTACCAGCATGGCTTTTGCATTAACGTCGTAGAAGTAATAGGGAATATCCTTCATTACTTTGTCAATGTACGTTCTGCGGTAAGAGGCAATAAGCGAAAGCCTGTCTTTGATAACCGGCCCCTGTACTGTGGCAGAAGATGCAATGGTACTGATACTTGCAGATGCCTTGTAATCAGTCAGGCTGCCATTCTTTGTGCTTACATCCATTACAGACGAGAGCCTGCCGCCGTATGAGGACGGGAAGGCCGACTTGTACATCTGCACATCTCGCACAGAAGCTGTATTGAACAGGGAAAAGAACCCAAGCATATGCCCCACATTATACAATGGGGCGCCATCGAGCAATACCAGGTTTTCATCGCTGCCACCACCACGCACATACATATTGATATTGCCTTCCGTTCCTCTCTTTACACCCGGTGTCAGTTGCAGGGCTTTTATTACATCAGGTTCTCCGCCTATAGATACCGTTTTCGCCAGCATGGAAACAGGTATATTGGATTTTCCCATTGCAGCGGTTTCCACATGTTCGGTCATGCGTGCCGAAGATGCAGAAACAGTTACCTGCTCCAGTACCTTACGGTCTGCCTTGCTGGTTGCACTGCTGTCTGTGTGATCAGCGGCAGAAAGCATTGGAGCCGCCAGCAATAATAATATGAAAGAATACAAAAGTTTCATCGTACAGAATATGCCGTATAAACGACACCACCCGATGAATACCCCTACGTCCTAAATGTAATTATTTTGTAAAAGGCGAAAGTCTTGATTTACAACGGCTTCTTATCAGAATCATTCAACACAATACTTTTTCCCTTCTTTCTCAGCCTGATGTTCAGCAATTCTACAGTGAGTGAGAATGCCAGGCTCGTGTAGATAATGCCCTTACTTACTTCCTGGTGGAAACCACCTGCTATCAGCACTACACCTATTACTACCAGGAAAGATAATGCCAGCATTTGCAAAGTAGGGTGTTTGTTCACCACTCTTGAAACCGGCCCGGCAAAAAGCATCATGACACCAATGGAAACAATCACAGCTATAATCATAATTACCACACTTTCAACCAGGCCGATGGCGGTAAGTATAGAGTCGAAAGAGAAAACTGCATCAATCAGTATGATTTGTATTAGCACAGAACCAATATTTACTTTCTGCCCCTGCGTTATTTTTTTCTCAGGAGCTTCATCTATTCTCAGCTTATGATGTATTTCAAGTGTGCTTTTTACAATCAGGAACAGCCCACCTGCTATAAGTATTATGTCTTTATAGCTGAGAGGTATAATTGTATCTGACAATCCTTTGATAGCGGGTAAGGTGACTACAGGGTCGGTAAGCCCTATTATCCAATTGATGCCCAACAGCAGCATAATGCGGAAGACCATAGCTAACAGCAGGCCCATATTGCGCACCTTGCGCTGCTGTGCCACAGGCAGCTTTCCCGCAACAATTGAGATAAAAATAATATTATCGATGCCCAGGATAATCTCGAGGAAAGATAAAGTGAGCAGGCTTATCCATATACCGGGCTCGGTAAAATCAGGCATCAGGAATTCCATAATACTATTGTTTGAATAACTGAATTATTTTTCAATGTCACGTTGCTTTTTCACTTGTTCATTATTGACATCCACCACAGGCAGCACCTGTACTTTCGGCTTCTTGCCGAAAACCAGTTTAACCAGCACCGGCAGCAGCGGTATGATTATTATTGCCAATATAATCTTTTCGAGGTTGTCTTTCACCCACAGGTTTTCACCGAGCAGGTAGCCCGCAGTTACCAGGCTCACTACCCATGCAAATGACCCGGTTACGTTATACAATGAAAATTTACGGAAGTCCATGCGTACCATACCCGCTACTATGGGCGCAAATGTCCGGACTATAGGCAGGAAACGTGCCAGTACAATGGCAGTACCACCCCTTTTCATATAAAACTCCTTTGCCTGCAAAAGGTGTTTCTTCTTAAACAACCAACTGTCTTTTCTTTTCATCAGCATATCGCCCGATGTTCTGCCAAACCAGTAGCCAATAAAATTGCCCGCTATACCTGCCGCAGATATAAGTAACAGCCAATAAATAAGGCTCATGAGAGAGCCAAGCCCCGGCAGGGCTGTATTAGCGATGATAATGCCTGTAATAAACAGCAGCGAATCGCCGGGTAAAAAGAAACCGACAAACAGCCCGGTTTCCGCAAAAACGATGAAGAGCACTATATACAATCCTCCATGTGCCATTATCCAATCGGGGTTGGTGAGGTTCTGCAAAAATTCAATCATAATAAGAAGTATTGTATGCCTGTATAACTGTTGCCGTATACACCGTGAACAGGCATTAATTTTTTAAATGCTGAAATTATCTTTCTGTAAAGGGTGGTTTAAAAAAGCTAAACAGGCAGTACTAAAAAGGTGTGTACCTGAACAGGAAAGAATAATACTCGGGGCGCAATAAGCGTGAGTACGTTTTTATGAGGTGGGTTGAAGAAAGAATAAAATTACCCGGGACAGCAACAGCATAGCTATATACTGCCGCAAGACCTGTCAGTGTATTTTTTGCAGGTAGTTTTGAAAAGAAACCTCTTTCATTGTGCCGATATATAACAGCGCCCTCAGTAGCCAAAACATTTTTTGCTGTCTTGACTGAAGTGTAATCATCCACTGTACCCACAAACTTCTGAAGGTGTTGTTCGCTTTTTTGCGAATTATGGCGCCTTGCCGATAAGGCAGGGCTGATTGCACATACAGCGGTCACCATTGCATATAAGCAAACTACCCTGAACGCTGTATGTTTTCTGAACAACATGTATTTTTTTATTCTTTGCTTTTGAGCGCTGCAAAGTTACGCCAATAAACTAACCGAAATGTTAATTTGGAATACAAAAAACAATCCCTGCAAAGTGCGCAGGGATTGAATATTAGATCATATTAAGTCAATTCCACTATGGTACTTCTACGGCGTTCAATATCTCATTCAATATCTGCTCGCTGGTTACGTTTTCCGCCTCGGCTTCGTAGGTAACACCAATGCGGTGGCGCATTACATCGTGGCAAACGGCGCGTACGTCTTCAGGAATTACGTATCCGCGGCGTTTGATGAATGCATAAGCTTTAGCTGCCAGTGCCAGGTTGATGCTGGCACGTGGAGACGCACCATAGCTGATAAGCGGCTTGAGGCCTTTCAGCTTGTACTCATCGGGGAAACGTGTAGCAAATACTATATCCAGTATGTATTGTTCAATTTTTTCATCCATATACACCTCGCGCACTAAGTGGCGGGCTTTCAGTATATCATCCTGGCTTACCACCTGGTTGATTTTGGGCATCCCCTCCGGGTTCAGGTTGTAGCGGATGATATGGCGTTCTTCCTCCTTCTTAGGGTAAGTAATGACAATCTTCAGCATGAAACGGTCTACCTGGGCTTCGGGCAGTTCATAAGTGCCTTCCTGCTCAATCGGGTTCTGCGTAGCCAGCACCAGGAAAGGCTCTTCCAGTTTGTAGGTATGGTCGCCGATGGTTACCTGGCGTTCCTGCATAGCTTCCAGCAGGGCGCTCTGTACCTTGGCGGGGGCGCGGTTGATCTCATCCGCCAATATAAAGTTGGCGAAGATGGGCCCCTTGCGCACTGCAAATTCATGCGCCTGCGGGTTGTACACCATCGTACCCAGCACATCGGCAGGCAGCAGGTCGGGTGTAAACTGTATACGGGCAAACTTGGCATGAATAGCCGCCGCCAGCGATTTGATAGCCAGCGTTTTTGCCAGGCCCGGTACGCCTTCCAGCAGTACGTGGCCGTTGGCCAGCAGGCCTATCATCAGGCGTTCTACCATGTGCTTCTGGCCCACTACAGTCTTATTCAGCTCCATGTTCAGCAGCTCTATGAAAGCGCTGGCCTGGTGTATGCGTTCGTTCAGTTCGCGTATGTCAACAGATGTTGAAGATGGTATTTCCATAACAGCTACAATTTACGAAACAGTAAGATGTAAAAAATGTTTCAGCCTTCAAAAATATCAATGCGTATATATTCCCGCTGTTAAAACTGCGTTAAACCAAATTTCAGGTAGATTTGCAGCCTTATTTATGGAAAACATAGTAGAACGCTGGAGGAATGTGGAAACCCTGATGCTGGAAAGGTTTGGCAAATTGCCCGACCTGGAAGGTATATTGTACCTGATAGGCATTAATGAAGTGGGCGTAAACCCGGCCGGTAAGTTTACCAAAGAGCAGAAGCAGGACCTGATGCACGTTGCCGTATGTACCCTGCTGGCCAAAGAGGGCTACTACGAATTTACCGGCCGCGATGGCGATGGTTGGCCACATTTCAAAGCTATAAAGGCACCGCCGGAGGCGGGCATATTGTTGCAGGAGTTGTTATTGAAGGAGTGTGTGATTGAGTATTTTGGGATGTAAAAAGCCACAGGAGTACCCGTGGCTTTTTACATATTATATTATTGTTTTTTACTTCATTACAGAGAGGCGACCAGAGATATTGCCATTGTCCGTTTGCAAGGTAACATTGTACACACCGCTTACAAAGCGCGATACGTCTATAATTAGCCTGTGCTTACCACTTCCCATTCCTTTATTTTCTGTCACACTGATGGTACGGCCTATAGCATCTGTAATAATAACTTTTACATTCACACTCTTCTCTAATGAGAAGTTTATGTAAGCATGGTTGCTGGCAGGATTAGGGAATACCCTGAAATCCTGAATACCAGCGTCGATGTCTGATATCCCCACAGGAAGCGCAATATGGTTACTGTTCAGTACATGTCCATCAGCGTTCCTTATCAGCATCACGACAGCATGAATATCCTGCTGATACGGGAACAACATGAAGTTCAAGGCTACGTTGAAAGTATAAGAATAGGTATTTCCTGCGGTCATTGATAGTGGCAAACAGCCCGCAGCTCCGTTAGCATCAGGAAAAATCCCCCGGGCAACATGATCATAAACCATCTTCGATGCGGGTACTTTTCTGGGTTCAGCCTGCCAGTCTAAGCCTGCCCCGGTAAATGGGATATTACCCATCTGGTAGCTATAGTAGTTTTCCTGCTCCCAAGCAGGGCCGGTGCCTTTCACGCCATTTTCGGTAATTGCCAGAGCAAGACGGTAATCTCCGGGCAGATCTATTACCGGTTTTACATTTACCATAAGTTTATAAACAGGATACGCTATCGGTAAAACATTGCTAAGCGTAATGTCAGCATAACCAAAATAGTCTTTTTGCTCGTTGTAGATATTAATCAGCTTGTTCGGATCTATCACCTGTCTGCGGTCAATGGCAACACTTGGGTAGCCACCTATTAATGAATCTAATTTCGTATCGTACGCAGGCACCGTCATGGTATCAGCATTATGCACAGCCACCAGGCTAAAACTGCTGTTATAAGAATTCTTTGCAATTGAATCCATATATACAGCTCCTCTCGGGCACCAGCCGCACCATGTACCGGTACCTTCTTCGGCCAATATCCTCTTTGCGGGCATATACGGTACAGTAGTCAATGTAGTAGAGCCACTGTCATTCAACGGATTCGAATCTCCCGGTAGCTCGGCCCAAAGTTTTATATTGTAATCACCCAATGTAGCCGGAAGACTGAATGGGGTAGTAGCAGAAAAAGAAGCACTGGTAAAAGGGGCTACGTTGAGTCCTGTGATATTATCAGTTACTACGGGGCCGGTACCTTCCTGGTATTTTAAAGCAAATGAAGTGATTGTACTTAAGCCGGAGTTAAATATTGTACCGCCCAGGATGATACTGGCATTAGCGATACCATATGCCGTTAGGCCGCCCGGTACCGGATTTGTATTTTTCAGTTCAATGTCATCGGCAGGTGGTTCAAACACTTTTATATTATCAATAGCAGCACCCATCAATGTATCATTGCCATCCATGTATGAAATGGCAAATTGAACATTCGACTGACCGGCATAAGCGGAAGCATCTAAATAAATCGGGTGCCATCCGCCCGCGAAATTACCCGGAAGAAAAGCAAAAAAGGTATAAAATGCTCCGCCATTGGTAGATACTTCTATAATACATGATTCGCTACCACCCATATACGATGCCTGTGTATAGTAGTATTCAAAATACAGATAAGGTTTTGTGGCCGTACTGAGGTTGATGGAACGAGTGCTTATCCTGCCGGGATTATTAATATCGTTTGGATTATTCCAATCGTCAACAACAGCATATTGACTGTGTGCGGGAATCGCCCAGCTGTTCGTAAAAGCTGTGGGGCCTGTATGTGATTTCCATCCTGTAGTTCCGGTGGTGGTCGTTGTCCACCCCAATGGCAACGCCGGAATAGTTACAGTTTCAAAGTCCTCAGTAAAATATACCTGGCAATAACAGGGACTACCTGCGCCAAATAGAAAAATCAAAAAAAACGTAATTAGTCGCATGCCTGTTGTTTTAGATCTATAAGGTACGGTATTTATCTACCTTTTATGAGATATTTTATAATGTATAGAAAACTTGTGATGCATATATCCATTACCTACCTTTGCGCTGAGATTTATCGGGGTGCCTTATAATAACAGGCTGAGATCATACCCGCTGAACCTGGACCGGGTAATGCCGGTTAGGGAAATATAAAATTCAGCAGCGTATTCTGTCGGACACCCAAGTGCTTAATAAACGTTAAGGCCTTCGTTTATGGGTATTTGGTACAACCGTCAGAAGCCAAAACAAAAAGCATGGCGCCCCACATTCGTTAACAGAATAAATGCCATGCAATGAAAAAACAATTACTCATCATTCCGATAGCTATCGGGACTGCTTTGGGGGCAACAATAAGCGCCCATGCACAATCAGACTCAACAGAAGCTGCACAGCGCAGTTTGCTGCAACCGCAGTATTTACAACCCGTAGAGATACGCTCGCTGCGTGCAGGTTCAGACGCTCCTTTTGCTAAAACCGAGCTGAACAAACAAGACATAGAAAAAGCTAACCTGGGGCAGGATATGCCTTACCTGTTACAATACACACCATCGGCCGTAGTAACATCTGACGCCGGTGCCGGAGTTGGTTACACGGGTATCAGGGTGCGCGGTACAGATGGTACACGCATCAACGTCACACTAAACGGTATTCCGGTAAACGATGGAGAATCGCAGGGGACGTTCTTCGTCAACTTCGGCGACCTGGCTTCATCTACCAGTTCTATACAGTTGCAGCGGGGTGTGGGTACTTCTACCAACGGTGCGGGTGCTTTCGGCGCTACCATGAGCATCAGCAATATGGAGCAGATGAAAAAAGCCGGTGTTGAAATGACCAACAGCTACGGTTCTTTTGATACCTGGAGGCATACCTTGAAAGCAGGTACAGGCTTGCTGAAAAACGGTTTTCAGTTTGACTTGCGGCTTTCGCAAATCAACTCGCGTGGTTATATCGACCGTTCTAATTCTGATTTGAAATCCATGCAGTTTATAGCAGGATGGCAGGCAAGCGAAAAAACGCAACTGCGCTTTGTGCTGATGACAGGCAAGGAGAAAACAAAACAGTCCTGGAACGGTGTGCCGGAAGACTCATTGGCTACCAACCGTACCTACAACGAGCTGGGTATGAGGGCCGATGGCAGCTATTACGACAACCAGACAGACAATTACCAGCAGGATTACTACCAGTTCTTTGTTGATCATAAATTCTCTAAATACATTACAGGACATGCGGCCTTGTTCATGACACGCGGGCGTGGTTATTACGAAGAATATAAACTTGGGCAGGCATATAGTAATTACGGATTGCCCGACAATATACAAGGCACGGATACCTTAACCGAAACTGACTTAATCCGCCAGTTGTGGTTAGATAACTATTACTACGGTTCTGTGTTCTCATTGATATATCATAAAAACAAAACACAGCTAACTTTCGGTGGTGGATGGAACCAATATACAGGTGAACATTACGGCGATGTACTTTGGGCAATGAACGGCGGTGTGCCTGACAACTATCGTTGGTACGACCTGGACGCACAAAAAAATGACCTGAACCTGTACCTGAAGCTGCAACAATACGCGGGTGAAAAATTGATGCTCTTTGGCGACCTGCAATACCGCAATGTGGCGTATAATATCTACGGCTTCCGCGACAACCCCGGTGTACATACCATGCCGGTATATAATTTCATCAACCCCAAGGCGGGTCTTACTTACTTCATAGCCAGGAATGGCAGCAAAATTGAAAAGCTATATGCATCTGTAGCCGTAGCCAATAAAGAGCCTAACAGGAATGATTTTGAAGCTTCGCCCGTTGACCAGCCACTGCATGAGCAACTCTACGATGTAGAAGTAGGATATGACAGGACGGTACAAAAATGGCAACTTAACGCAAACTTCTACTACATGCGTTACAACAACCAATTAGTGCTCACCGGCGAAATCAATGATGTTGGTGCTTACACCCGTACCAACGTACCCAACAGCTATCGTACAGGTATTGAGTTGCAGGCTGCTTACGTTCCTAACCATTGGCTGAAGCTGTTTGCCAATGGTACTTATTCGCAGAACAAGATTCTGAACTTCACAGAGTATATAGATAATTATGACAATGCCTGGGGCATACAGGATGTAGTGAACCACGGCACTACGGATATCGCCTTTTCGCCCGACTTTATAGGAGCGGGTGGTGTTACGCTCAGCCCGTTCAGGTATATGAGCAAAGGGCAGGTGTTTGAAATAGACCTGCTGACCAAATATGTGGACAGGCAGTATTTAGATAATACCAGTAACGAGGACCGCAGCATTGATCCGTACAACCTGGTAGATGCCCGTATCCGCTATTCTATCAAGACCAAGCCTTTCCGGGAGCTGGGTTTCAACCTGATGCTGAACAATATATTGAACAGGCAATATGTGAGCAATGGTTATACATTCAGCTATGTATCAGGTGGTGCATTAAACACATTCAACTATTTCTATCCTCAGGCAGGCTTCAACTTCCTGTTGGGCGTGACAATGAAGTGGTAATATATTAAAGAAGTTCCTCTAAGGGATAGGGGTGTTTTCATGCGTAATGCGTCCTGTTGTCATGACAGGGCGCATTTTTTTATTTATAACTGTATAAATGCCAGTTGCCGGAGATAAAATAACTTTGCAGAACTGACAATGTTACATTGGCGGCTAATTTGATAATGATATATCATGGGAATAGAATATTTTTTCATCATTATTGTGTTCATGCTGCTGGGTTCGGCAGTGAGCAGTCGCCTGAAATCTAAGTTCAGGGAATACGGGGAAATACCGCTTAGCTCGGGCATGAGCGGTAAGGAAGTAGCTGAAAAAATGCTACGTGATAATGGCATACACGATGTGCAAGTCAATGCGTCGGACGGTTTTCTTTCTGACCACTACAACCCTGCTGACAAAACAGTGAACCTGAGCCCGGAGGTGTACAGCGGACGGAGCATATCAGCGGCGGCAGTAGCCGCGCACGAATGCGGCCATGCCGTACAACACGCCACGGCATACAGCATGTTGCAGTTCCGCAGTGCAATGGTGCCTATAGTAAAGGTGAGTACCACACTGGGCCAATGGGTGTTGTTGGCAGGTGTCGGCCTGTTTTTCGGCCAGGGCAACCAATTGCTGTTGTTGATAGGCATCATCATGTTCGCGGCATCAACACTTTTTTCGCTGGTAACTCTGCCGGTGGAGTACGATGCCAGTAACCGCGCCCTGGCATGGCTGGAGCGCACAGGTATGGCCTCAGGGCCGGAACACGACAAGGCAGCCGATGCATTGAAATGGGCGGCAAGGACATACCTGGTAGCAGCCATAGCTTCTGTAGCTATGCTGTTATATTATATTTCCATATTTTTAAACCGCAGGGATTAATCCTGCATAAACCATACGGATGGTAGTAGAACAATTATATACCAAATGCCTGAGCGAAGCAGCATATTTTATAGCCAGCGAAGGCGAGGCAGCGGTAATAGACCCCTTGCGCGATGTAGATGAATACATTAAAAAAGCGGAAGAACTGGGTGTAAAAATCAAATACATATTTGAAACACATTTCCATGCCGACTTTGTAAGCGGCCACCTGGAACTGTCGAAACGTACGGGTGCGCCAATTATATACGGCCCCAGTACGGAAACCAAGTTTGATGTGCATGTAGCTGCGGATGGTGAGGAGTTTACTGTGGGTAAACTGAAAATAAAGGTGCTGCACACCCCCGGCCATACGCTGGAGAGTTCCTGTTACCTGCTGTACAACGAAGAGGGTAAACCCCACTGCATCTTCACAGGCGATACCCTGTTTGTAGGCGATGTGGGCCGCCCCGACCTGTTTAGCGGCAATATGAGCAAAGAAGAACTGGCGGGCATGATGTACGAATCGCTGAACAGCAAGATAAAAGGCCTGCCTGATGATGTAGTTGTATATCCCGCCCATGGCCCCGGCTCGTCTTGCGGCAAAAACCTGGGCGCTGAAACATTCAGCACAATCGGGGAACAAAAAGGAACAAATTACGCCCTGCAGGATATGACAAAGGAAGAGTTTGTCAAAGCGGTGACGGAAGGCCTGTCCACGCCGCCTGCCTATTTCCCTGTGAATGCTCAGATTAACAAGGAAGGCTACGAAACGATGGACAAACTTATGGCTACATCTATGACACCACTTACAGTGACCGAATTGAAAGAAAAGATGAACAATGATGTATGGCTGCTGGATACACGCCCTGCTACTGAGTTTACCCAATCTTTTATTCCGGGAGCCATCAGTATAGGCCTTGAAGGCCGGTTTGCAGAATGGGCGGGCAGTTTGCTCCCATTCACCCAGCCGATGGTGCTGGTGACAGAGCCCGGGAAAGAGGAAGAAAGCGTGATAAGGCTAGCAAGGGTAGGCTTTGAGAATGTACAAGGTTACCTGGAAGGAGGGATAGATGCCTGGATAAATGCCGGTGAGGATATTGACATGATTATTGATATAGAACCCGATGAGCTGGCTATGGACATACCCCACGACGACAGGCTGGAAGTACTGGACGTGAGAAAAGAATCAGAATATGATGCCGGGCATGTACAAGGTGCTACCAACGCACCGCTGGATTCATTGAAAGATATATTCAACATAGCCCTCATCAGCACTGAGAATAACCTGTATGTACATTGTGCCGGCGGTTATCGCTCGGTAATAGCAGCATCTTTGCTCAAAAGACAGGGCTATCATAACCTGCGCAATGTGCTGGGTGGCTTCTCTAAAATGAAAGACCAGAAAGGCCTGAAAATTGTAACTACTGAAAAAGAAAGTGCATAAAGAAAACTTAATAGGTCATCCAAGCCCCTTTTTTAACAGAAAAGGGGCTTTTTTATTGCAATTGTACAGCAGGGCATGTATTTTTAAGATTAGAAAAGTATATTTGAAGCTTATCTGTTAAATGATTAACATGAGACATATTTCCGCTATATGCCTGTCTGTGGCATTAGGCTTTGCAGCCTTTACGGCTAAGGCACAGGGAGAAGCTGATCCCGGGTTCGCGTCTACTGGTGCTATGCGCACTACTTCGGCGTTGAAAATCAATGAGTACGATTATGAAAACCAGAGGGCGCACATCAGCCTTGGCCATACTTTTGCTAAAGGAGAAAGAGATATCAGGTTGAATATCTCCCAACTTGAAGTGAGGATGCCGTTTTTCGGCACTTATAGCGGTGGATATTTTGATGTAAAAATCCCCATATTCTCTGCTGCCGGCGAATTGGCCAATTCATGGGGCCTTGCTGATGTTTCTGCTTCCTACACGCACATGTTCATAGGCATGGAAGATTGGACTATACAGGCAACCGGAGGATTATTGATGGGTATGGGCACAGCCAGCCAGGCTGATGGCAAGGCTCGTCCATTGCCAATGGCATACCAGCCCAGCCGTGGCAGCACCGATGTAATGGTAGGTGGAAGTGTAACGTGGAAACAGTGGATAACCGCAGCGGTTGGTTACCAGCAGCCATTCTTCAGGTATAACGAAAATGAGTTCTTTGCGGCCAATGCCATCAACGATACTATCTACAGCAGGGATGTGTACACAATAGCACGCAAATTGTACCGCCAGGGCGATGTAATGATGAGGCTGGAAGGCCACTACATTATCTCAGACCGTGTAGGCGTTACTGCGGGAGCGGTAGGTATCTACCACCTGAAAGACGATCTGTACCAGGACCGTAACACAGGCCTGTGGCACGAAATAGATGGTACACAAGGACTGACAGTAAACATAACAGGTAATGCATTCTTCCGTTTTGGCCGTCATGGCGAGTTTAAGCTGGACGTTACAGGTGCAACACCCGTTGTACGCACTGACGCATATTCATCGGGCCTGTACAGGCAATGGATGTTAATGCCGAGATTCACTTTCTTCTTCAACAGCAAGAAGGGTGCACTGATGTTTTAAAAAAATACAAGATTCTATACAAAAAAGCAGGGCAATGCCCTGCTTTTTTATTGAAAAATATGCTCAGATTGGATTCCATTTTTATACATTAGTGTGATAAAATTGCCATACCCCTATGCAATTAATATTTGCAGCTCTGCTGTTATTATTGTCATTTGTATATCCCCGATACACGGCCGCGCAGACAATTACTGAGAAACTGGATTCGCTTGAGTCTGCTCTTTCTTCTGCAAAAGCCGATACCAATAAAGTCCTGCTGCTTTGCGAAATATCTTTGAATTATTACCAGTCCGACCCGGAACAAGGTGTTGGTTATGGTAAACAGGCCCTGCATTTGGCAGAACAATTGGAATATGGATATGGTATAATAAAGTCGCATAATGTTATTGCGCGTTGTTATGCTATCAGAAATAACTACCCCGAAGCTTTAAGGCATTTCCAGGCAGCACTGGGTGCGGCAGAAAAGATGAAAAGTCCCCGGATGGTGGCCATACTCTCTGTATCACTGGGTGCGGTGTATAGCGATAAGGAAGAATACGGTAGGGCCCTGGAATACCTGATGAAAGCCAAAAGTGCTTATGAAGCTGCCGGAACAGTGAATATCCTGAGCTTATATAACAATATCGCCTACATGTATTTTAAACAGAAAAAATTCAATGAGGCGTTGAAATGGTACCTGGATGGGATTGAATCAGGAAAAAGAATTGAAGCGAATGCTGATGATGATATGATAAGGCTGTACGGCAATGCCGGGAGCACTTATGTAGAACTGGGCAATTATGACAGTGCGCTGTTGTATATGTATAAGGCGCTGGACCAGCAGCAAACTAAGGGTAGTTCAAGAAGCGCAGCCGTTACAATGAGTGCAATAGGCCATGCTTATATCGGAGCGGTTTTGCAAAAATCACAAGACTTACATGACAGCCTGCGGAACCGTGAGAAAAACCTGGATAAGGCAAAGCGATATACAGATGAAGCCCTGACTCTGAGCAGGGAATTGGGGTTGAAGGATATAGTATTAGAGACGTATTCCAACTACATGGATTATTACCAATTAAAGGGGAATTATAAAGAAGCTTATGTGTATTACAATAATTACACGTTGCTGAAAGACAGCCTGAGGGACATAAACGAGGAGAAAAAATTTGCAAAAATTGAAGCTGAATTCTTATTCAGGCAAAAGGCTGACTCGCTAAAGTACCTGAATACGCTGAAAGACAAAAAGCTGGAACAAAGAAAGATGGAAAGAAACGGCGTAATTGTATTGGCGGGTATGATTGCATGTATGAGCCTGCTGTTCGTTAACCGTCAGAAACTGAAAAGAAAGATAGCTGAAGATGCGGCAGAAAATATACGTGACCGGGCACAGCAGCAGATTGACAACCTGGCCAGGAGCATCAGTGAGAAAAATGAATTGATTGAACGTGTATCGGAGGAACTGGAGAAAAACAAAACTGGCGGTGGTACCGCAGAATACGATTTACTGAATGAAATGAAACAGGCTATCCTCCTGACGGATGAACAATGGGGGAGTTTTAAGAACGATTTTGAAAAAATACATAAAGGCTACCTTACCCGCCTGCGGGAAAAAATACCTGATATAACACCGGCTGAAACCCGTTTTTTCGTTCTGTCAAAACTACGGTTGTCTAACAAAGAGATGGCAGGCATGTTGGGTATCAGCACACAGGCAATACGCGTAATGAAGCACCGTATAATGAAAAAGCTGGAAATTGACGAAGATAGCATCCTTGATGAGCTGATACAGGCAATATAATATGTATTGAAACACGCCACAACTTATTGATAATTAACTGGTTACTATTTGTAACGATTTTGTAATGCCTGAATTACAGCATGGTAACACTATGCACGATAATATTGGGTATCGGTATGATGACGTTTACGACTATCAATACAATCATAACAAACATTTTTATATAAGGTATATTTTTTACATACTCATATTATTGCGGAACAGTTCCCCCTGTTGAAGCAGCAGCCATACTAAATAGTGTGGCTGTTTTTATCAAATTTGTAGCCCGATTATTACCATCGCTCCCAAAAAAAACTCTGTTGTATTTTACCGACATTTGCCCTGATGAAACACCTGGCTGCGCTCAATAAGTACCTGCTGCGATATAAATGGCACCTGATATTGGGGATGTTGTTCGTATCCATATCCAACGTGTTCGCAGTTATTCCGCCGGTAATCATCAGGAATGTAATAGATAGGGTGAATGCAAACATCACCAATTACAGACTGATAGCTGATACTCATCTTTCAGACGATTTCCAGGATTACATATTCACATTGGTGTTGCAAAGCGGGCTCATATTATTGGGGCTTGCTATAGCCAGGGGGCTGTTTATGTTCTTTATGCGCCAAACCATCATAGTTATGTCGCGGCATGTAGAGTACGACCTGAAGAATGATATATACCAACACTACCAGGCGCTCAACACACAATTTTATAAAACCCACAATACCGGCGACCTCATGAACCGCATATCAGAAGATGTGTCGCGCGTACGTATGTACATAGGCCCGGCTATCATGTACACCACCAACCTGGTGGTGCTGACTATTATGTGCCTATGGAACATGGTACGGGTAAGCCCGATGCTCACCTTTTATGTTATCCTGCCGCTGCCCTTCCTGGCTCTAAGTATATATTTAGTCAACCGTGTGATTTTCAAAAAAAGCGAGAAAATACAATCACAGTTGTCTGATATGACTACCATAGCGCAGGAATCATATTCCGGTGTCAGGGTCATCAAATCATTTGTGCAGGAAAAAGCCATGATGGGTTTCTTTAACGACAAGAGCGAAGAGTATAAAAAAAGTGCTGTCAACCTATCGCTTACCGAGGCGGTCTTCTTCCCGTCTATGAACCTGTTTATAGGCCTGAGTATACTCAGCACCGTGCTGATAGGGGGTTATTATGCAATACAGGGTACCATTTCTACAGGCAATATCGCAGAGTTTATCTTGTATATCACCATGCTCATGTTCCCCATGATGGCAATTGGGTGGGTGGCCTCTATAGTACAGCGGGCGGGTGCTTCGCAAAAGCGCATCAACGAGTTCCTGGATGTACAACCTGAAATAGTAAGCAAACAAGACGCCATACAAGAAAGCCTGAAAGGCAATATCAGTTTTGAAGGGGTTGATTTTGTATATCAGCACACGGGTATCAAAGCATTAGATAACTTCACACTTGATATAAAAGCCGGCGAGAAGGTAGCGGTAATAGGCAAAACAGGTTCAGGAAAGTCCACTTTGGTACACCTGCTGCTACGTATGTACGATGCTACCCGGGGCAACATACAAATAGACGGACAGCCAATAGAAGATTATCACCTGCAAACGCTGCGCACCTCGGTAGCCTATGCACCGCAGGAGGCCTTACTCTTTTCAGATACTGTATATAATAATATCAGGTTTGGCAGGGCAGATGCTACAGAGGCTGATATAAAAGAGGCTGCCCGGCTGGCGGATTTTGAGAAGGATATAACTATGCTGAAGGAAGGATATGAAACCATCATAGGCGAGCGGGGTGTCATGCTTTCGGGCGGCCAAAAACAAAGGCTGGTACTGGCAAGAGCTTTGGTAAAGAACAGCCCCATCCTGTTAATGGACGAATCACTGTCGGCGGTGGATACACAGACGGAACAAAACATACTCACTAACCTGAAAACATATATACAAGACAAAGCGGTTATTGTCATTACCCACCGCATATTTACAAGCTGGGATTTTGATAAGATAATTGTGCTGGACAACGGGCAGATAGCCGAGCAGGGCACGCACGAAGAGTTGATGCAACTGGACAAGCGCTACGCACGCCTGTACCGCCACCAGACAGAAATGAATACTACCGCATAAACTGCGGGTTATTTTTTATAAATTGTACCACCACAAATACACACCCGATGAAAAAATTATTGATTGCCACATTACTCATCCTGAATACTGTTGCTGTTTTAGCAGGGAAAAACGATATATCCATAAAAGGCACCATCACCAATCCGCTTGCCGACAGCGTTACTATCAGCTATGCTGAGTATGGTGAAAACTGGCTGGATTTCGGCATGCATGTAGTGAATGAGAAGTTGGATAAAAACGGAAATTTCCTGGTGACATTGCCGCTGCCGCACAATTATACGATTGTTACTATTCAAAACGGTGAACAAGCTACTGAATTATATGCCAGCCCCGGCGATAAGCTTGCAATGACTGTTGATGCAGCAGACTTTGACAACACGATAAAATATACCGGAATAGGCATGAAACCCACAGTTGCCAATTTCATGGCGAAGTATGTATTAACGTATGGTTTGATTGACAACTTTCACAGTAAAGCACACAAACTAAATGCCAAAGAGCCTGCAGAGTATGAAAAAGCAATGAATGACCTGGTACAGACACAACTTGATTTTTTGGTTGAAAACAGTGCAGGTTTACCACAATCATTTATTGAATTCTGGAATGCATACTATGAATACAGCAAGTACAACAAAATGCTGAGCTACCCTGTTATGCACGAAATAGTAAAGAAAAAAAGCTATGATGTGGGTGAGATTCCTAAGGAAAACTATGAGATTGCGAAGAAAGTACCTGCTAAGTTTAATGATGAGTTTATGTACATTTTGCCTTACCGCAACTATGTTGATGATTACTATGATGAAATCATAACCATTGAACGTAAAACAAAGACTGAACCTCAAAGAAAAACAGCTAATGCTTACGAACACTATGACAAAATGCTGGAGTTGTCAAGACAAAATATGCCTGCAAACAGCGAGGAGTATGTATTCGCAAGCCATATATCAACAATTATGCGCCACACACCCTTGGCACGTACGGAGCAGCTGTTTAGTACATTCAACACCAGGTACAAAGACAGTAAATATGCCAAATATCTGTCTGTAATGATAGAGCAGAAAAAACGCTTGAGCGTAGGTGCTCATGCTATGGATTTTACAGTTGTTGATGCAGATGGTAACAAAGTAAAACTGTCAGAACTGAAGGGCAAAGTAGTATATATCGACTTTTGGGCCAGCTGGTGCGGGCCGTGTATAGCCCAGTTCAAACACACTAAGAAAATCAAAGAACACTTTGCGGGTAAGGATGTAGTCTTTGTTTACGTATCAATAGACGAAGATGCGGAAGCATGGGAAAAAGCCCGTGACAAATATGAACTCACAGGCCTGCATACCCGTGTAGATGGCTGGAAGGCAAAAGTGGCTGAAGAGTATGGTGTGCGCGGCATACCCGCATATTTTTTGGTAGACCGTGAAGGGAAATTTGCTACTGAAGATACACCGCGCCCCAGCAACAGCGAAAAGCTGATAGAGGCCATTGAAGCATTACTTTAAATAATGACAGCCATCACATTATTAATATTAAGATAATGTGTTGTTAATGATGGCATTACAGTAAATGCCTCCCTTTGTATAGCCGTATAAGGCTATCTAACACCATACATATGGCAAAAAGGGAAGTAGATATTATAGTACTATCAGACATTCACCTGGGAACATACGGTTGTCATGCTAAGGAGTTGCTGCAATACCTGAAAAGTATCAAACCGAAAGCGGTAGTGCTTAACGGTGACATCATAGACATCTGGCAGTTCAGCAAACGATACTGGCCGGCTACACACATGATGGTCATCAAGCACATTGTAGGCTGGATAACCAAGGGCATCCCGGTGTATTACATTCCCGGTAACCACGATGAAATGCTGCGCCGTTTTAAAGGCTTTCAGCTTGGCTCTCTTAAAATAACCAACAAACTTTCGCTGAAGATAAACGGCGCCAAAGTGTGGATATTTCATGGTGATGTATTTGATGTAGTGATGCAGCACAGCAAATGGCTGGCCAGGCTCGGTGCTGTAGGCTATGATACATTGATACTCATCAACCGCTTCGTGAATTTCGTATCGCTGAAACTGGGGCGCGGGAAAGTATCGCTTTCTAAAAAAATAAAGAATAGTGTAAAGAGTGCTGTGAAATTCATCAACAACTTCGAGTCTACAGTGTGTGAAATTGCTGGTGAAAATAAATTCAAATACGTAGTATGCGGGCATATACACCACCCCGAAATAAAAACCGTAGTAACCGAAAACGGCCCGGTGATATACATGAACTCCGGCGACTGGATAGAAAACCTGACAGGGCTGGAATACAACAATGGCCAATGGAATATCTATAAGTATGCAGATGACCCTGTTGCCCAGGCAATCAATATAAACAAGAAAAAGCAAGTTAAAGAAAGCCCCAAAGAGCTGATGGCGGTATTGCTGAAGGAACTGAACGTGAACATCAACAAGCCTGGTTCGCTGGACGGAATGACGGGTAACATAGAAGCCGCTTGAACAACAAAGTGAAAATATTATTCGCCATACAAGGAACGGGTAACGGCCATCTGAGCCGTGCCAGGGATATATATCCTGAACTCTGTAAATACGGTGAGGTAGATGTGCTCATCAGCGGCATACAGGCCGATGTGGAATTTCCTTTCCCTGTTAAGTACAAACTCTATGGTATGAGTTTCATCTTTGGCAGTAAAGGCGGGGTGGACATCTGGCTTACGGCAAAAAAGCTGAAACTATTCAAGCTCATAAGGGACATTAATAAGCTACCTGTAGACGAGTACGACCTGGTGGTAAATGACTTTGAACCAGTGAGTGCCTGGGCCTGCAAACTAAAGAGGAAACCATGTATAGGCTTGAGCCACCAGGCGGCGGTGATGGCGGAGAACGCACCCCAGCCCGCTAAAGGCGACCTGAAAGGAGAGCTGGTATTGAAGCATTACGCACCTGTTACTGATGCTTATGGCTTTCATTTCAGGCGATATACTAAAAATATATTTACCCCTGTCATTCGCCGCGAGATAAGGGATATGGTACCAACGGACGAAGGGCATTATACCGTTTACCTGCCTTCTTACGATGACAAAGCCCTGGTAGAACACCTCTCGCATTTTGCAGAAGTACAATGGCAGGTTTTTTCAAAACACAATAAAGAAGCCTTCAGTTTTAAAAACGTTCATATACAACCTATAGAAAACAATGCATTCATCAGGAGTATGGCGAGCAGTGCTGGGGTTTTGTGTGGTGCAGGCTTTGAGGGTCCTGCTGAGGCATTGTACCTCGGCAAAAAGCTGATGGTAATCCCCATGCAGTCGCAATACGAGCAGCAGTGCAATGCAGCAGCAGCAGAACAAATAGGTGTACCGGTGATTAAACAACTCAGCCGCAAATACTACGATAAAATAAGATGGTGGTTGCTGAGTGACGAAAGGGTAAAAGTTGACTTTCCGGATGAAACTACCAAAATTATCAGGAAACTGATAGAAGAACATGCGCCACAGGCTATGCCACAGTTAGCCTGATTGCACTATTTACCCTTGAATACAGGCTTCCTTTTTTCCAGGAAAGCATTTACACCTTCCACAAAATCTTCTGTATTGCCCGCCTCTACCTGTACTTGTTTTTCCAGCTCCAGTTGCTGGTCCAGGTTGTTGCTGTACGATTGATTCAGCAAGCGTTTGGTCAGGCCAATCCCTTTGGTGGGCATGGTAGCTAGTGTTGCTGCCAGTTGTTTGCTGTCCGCTTCAAATGTTTCGTCAGCAAATACTTTATATATCATGCCCATACTTGCAGCTTCGTCAGCCATCACCTTATCGCCCAGCATCATCAGTGCGGCAGCACGCTGCATACCTATATACCTGGGCAGGAAGAATGTACCGGCGCTGTCGGGTATCAAACCTATTTTGCTGAAAGCCTGTATGAATGAAGCGCTCTTAGTTGCTACCACTATATCACATGCCAGTGCTATGTTAGCACCCGCACCTGCGGCTACACCGTTTACAGCAGCTACTATTGGTTTTTCTATATCGCGTAGGCGTTGTATTACAGGGTTGTAGTGTTCACTCACAATTTTATCGAAGTCAACCTTTTTAGGGTCAGGGGTTTCTGCCAAATCCTGTCCTGCACAAAAACCTTTGCCGCTGCCTGTTATATATATGCAGCGGACAGTTTCATCTGCCGCACAGTTGTCTAAATGCCCCTGCAAAGCCAGCGCCATTTCGCGGTTGAAACTGTTGTATTTATCAGGCCTGTTGAAGGTGATATACCCTACACCATTCTCTTTATGCAGTAATACAGTATCGCTCATGCTGTAAAAATAGTAATCAGCGGCCAACTATGAGCCTACAGTTCTGAAAACCTTCTGTTTTAAATAAGTGCCAATCCCTATAATACTGATAAAGTTCAACGGCAGTTCCAGCAGCACGTGCATAAAGCTGAGAAATAAAAGCCACTGCATACCGAGGACATAATTATACATATATATGCCTATACTGGCCACCCAGGCAATGATAACCAGCACGAAACGCAGCCGGGGAATATTATGCCATTGTATTATTTTGGTTTTGCTGAACCAGTTGAGGTAGTGGTATGTATATGCAAAAGCGATAAACCGCATCAGCAATATGCCTTTGGTTGAACTGAACACCAGCTCGTCCCAACCTTCCGGCTTCGGTGGATTAGGTACATGTTCCACAAACCTCAGCCAAATAATGTTTAATATTCTGAAAGGCTTATATGCTTCTTTGCTGGCTTCCTGGGCAGGATAAAACGTGTTATCCGGGTATATATTATATAATGCAAATGGTATCAGCAGCATTACAGCCACAGCTACAGTACCCAGCCGGCTTTTGCTTTTTATAGCCCCGTAAATGATGAATAGTGCGGTGAACACATATACATGAATCAAAGTAGGTACGAATACGGTGAACAGGTAATTATAATTATGCGCTACCTGTGATGCGAAAACAAGCAGAAGGATTCCGCCAATCTTATAGATATTATTTTTTACAGTTACAAATATTAAAGAACTCAGTAAAGCAATAAACATCAGGTTGGCATCAAACATTTTTGGAAACTCCAGCTCAATATGCCTGCCAAAGAACACTAAAATCAATACAAAACCTATCACCAGCAGCCACACGGCGTCATATCTTCCTTTTGTAAAATATCCCCTGTCGTGCAGCCAGGATATTTCTGTAAGGTAATGAAGCGGGCCAAGTACAGCATATACAAACAGGAACAATTCGAATGGCAATATCATGGCCACGCAGGCTGACACGAGCATAAGCCCGATGTTCAGCATATCTATCCTTTCTGTAGTAGTAAGGGACATATCAAAAGATATATTAAATGTATCATTAGTTTTTCAGTCCCGCAATGCACGCTAATAATTTTTGTTTTCGTAGTTTCAACCACGTAATAAAAAACCATGTTAGTAAAAGTATTTGGCAGCGCGGTATATGGAGTAGATGCGCTGACCATCACCATAGAAGTGGATACACCCGGCGGCAAACCTGAGTATATCATCGTAGGATTGCCTGACAGTGCCGTAAAAGAAAGTATAGAACGTATTATTTCAGCATTGAAAAATACCGGGCTGGAAAAGCCGCGTGCCCGCATAGTAGTTAATATGGCCCCGGCTGATATTAAAAAAGCAGGCGCTTCTTACGATCTGCCGATAGCTATGGGTTGGCTGGCAGCCACAGGACAGATACCACAGGAGAGTCTGGACAAATACATTATGATGGGCGAGCTGAGCCTGGATGGAACATTACAACCCATCAAAGGTGCATTGCCCATAGCTATACAGGCGCGTGCAGAAAAATTCAAGGGCTTGATATTGCCCAAACAAAACGCAAGAGAAGCAGGACTGGTGAACAACCTGGAAGTATATGGTGTAGAAAGCCTGAAGGAAGTAGTTGACTTTTTTAATGGCAATCTAAAGCTGGAGCCTGTAATAGTAAATACCCGTGAAGAATTTTACGATGCCCAGAGCGATTTTGAATTTGATTTCAACGACGTAAAAGGGCAGGAGAATGTAAAACGTGCGCTGGAGATAGCCGCCGCAGGCGGGCATAATGCTATCCTTATTGGTCCCCCGGGCGCGGGAAAGACCATGCTTGCCAAGCGTATACCTACCATCTTGCCGCCGCTTACCCTGCACGAAGCATTAGAAACCACCAAAGTACATTCGGTAGCGGGGAAGCTGCCGGGTAATACTTCACTGATAGCGCGCAGGCCGTTCCGCTCGCCGCACCATACCATTAGCGATGTAGCCCTGGTAGGCGGTGGAGGCATACCACAGCCGGGGGAAATATCGCTGGCGCACAACGGCGTACTCTTTCTCGATGAGTTACCTGAATTTAAACGCACAGTGCTGGAGGTAATGCGCCAGCCTATGGAAGAGCGCAGGGTATCCATCTCCCGCGCCAAAGTGAGTATTGACTTCCCTGCCAGTTTCATGCTCATAGCCAGTATGAACCCCTGCCCCTGTGGTTATTTCAACCATCCTGAAAAGGAATGTACCTGCTCTGCGCAGATGGTACAGCGTTACCTCAACAAGGTATCGGGGCCACTACTCGACCGTATAGATCTGCATGTGGAAGTGACACCGGTATCGTTCAACGAACTCTCTTCTCAAAAGTCATCGGAAAATAGCCTGGCCGTGCGCGAGCGTGTTATAAGGGCACGCGAAGTACAAGCAAAAAGGTTTGAAGGGCATGAGGGTACATACAGTAATGCCCAGATGAGCAGCAAGCTGCTTAAAGAAATTTGCACGATTAATACCATCGGCCAGACACTGCTGAAAGCCGCTATGGATAAACTCAACCTTTCCGCCCGTGCTTATGACAGGATACTCAAAGTTTCCCGCACAATAGCCGACCTGGAAGGCAGCGAAGACATAAAACCCGAGTACCTGGCAGAAGCCATACAATACCGCAGCCTGGATAGAGAGGGTTGGGGTGGGTAATTGCCTACACTATGTTACCAAACATCCTGTCCAGTATATCTGCCGTTTCTTTCGCAGCCTGTTCGGGCTTCAATGCTGTATCGGATATGCCCGATACCACGCGGGAAATATTATGGTCAACCGTTCCTTTCTTAGCCCAAATATTTGTGGGTGCTACTGTGAGGTAGGCTGAAAAATTATGGTGGCCGCTGCCGGGGCGTTCGCCAATGATGTGTACAATGCCCTTTTTGCCTTGCGCACTGCCAAACAATACCTCGCCGCATTGGTAGCCCGTGCGCACCCTACCATAGGTAATCACGATATTGCTATCGCTGATGGTATAACCCTTCTGAACCAATTCATTCCTGATGCCGTTCAAAAATGGTTGCAGATGCCCTTCGTCCATAATAGCCCTTGCGTTTAGCCCGTCCGAAATAATGATTTGCACTTCCGGCGATTGGCCTTTCCAATCTTTATTCAGCTCATTCAATTTACTGATAGCATCAGCGCTCAACTGTTCGCCCGCCTGCGGATGGTACACATGGTCTTTCCTGTCAGCAGCGGTGGATACTACGGGAATAGCTGCGGGAATGGTTTTGACAAAGCTGCCCGGCATTTCGGTCCACAGGCTCACCTTAGCATCTTCGTATAATACACGTATTTCTTTTTCCAGTTCAGGGTTCATATCCCAGTGGCTGTTGCCGTAGCCTTCTGCAATCGGTACGCCACGTTCTCTTATTTCTTTTATCTTTTGCCTGCCTTCAGCATATACTGTTTCTTTCGTCCTGGTATCTCCCTTCGCTTTGCGGTATTGGTAATATACCCATATTGGGTCGCCAAAGTGTGTTGTTGGTTTGCCCTGGCTGTCTATTACTTCCAGTTGTTTATAGAAATCCCACATCTTGTCATCTACCTTATAGCCAAACTTTTCTCTGATACGCACATGGTCACTGAAAGCTGTAGTCAGGTAGCTGAGCATGGGATCGTTTTTGGTAGGCAGTGCCATCAGGTAGGCAGGATTGGCGGGCATCACCTCTTCTATACACCAGTCCAGGTCGTCCAGCGTCACGTCCATGTGCAGAGTAGAGCATATATCCAGCCCTATGGTCAAGCCGTGCAGTTTGCCCATCACAGTATCTTCCAGGCAGCAGCGTACTAATTGCTCTTTGCTTTTGAATACTTCCGGCCCTATAAATCCCGCCACATCATTTACATGCGTCCATGTTTGCTCCTCAGCTTTTTTTGAACCCGCCATCTGCAATTTCAACGCCCTTAAAAAACCATATTTCCTTGATTCCAGGATGACCATGTCCATCCCCTCGGCGTGCCCGTTGGTAAAGTCAGCACCCTGCCCCGTTTCAGCGTACAGCCCATACCTACCATTTCTCTGCCCGGCATAGTCTTGCATTTTATCTACCGTCAGGTCAAAGGTGGTGTTGGCACTCTCCGTACCCGCCAGGCTCTGAAACCATATACCTGTTGTGCCGGGCTGCATCTCCTCTACCGCCGCCTGAACATCTATATGCGACAGCACGCAATTGGGTATTGTATTTTCTAAATTGAACGTCGTGATAATATCAAATAATGCTTTTTCAATAGCGGCCACCGAGGCGGGTTCGCTGGATACGGGATTGGTACCTAATACCAAATCGCCAACGGCATAAGACCAGGCATCGAACACCTGCCAGGTGATGTCATCAATATTATCGGTGGGCGAATTGGGCTGTACACGCGCGCCCATATATCCCTTGATGCCTATCTTACTGTCGGGCAGCGGATTAAATACTTTTTGTCCCACCTGTACCAATTCTTCATTACTCATCAGCTTCACTACACAACCAATGACATCGCTACTAAGGGCAGGCATTATTTCTTTTATCTTTTCTTCAGGTTGGGCAAGAATAAACCCCTTTAGTTCCCCTATTGTCCAACTATCTATCACATTATTGCTTACCGTAGTCTTCGCTATCAGGTCCGAAACACTATCCCGGTGTAGTGTATGGTTGTTGATATCTGCGACACGGGTATGCGCCAGCAATAGCCTTGCATTTGTGCGTGTTTTGTCCGTGGCCGCTGCTACGCCCAGGGCCATATCACCTTCTTTGAAATCGTTGGCAGCGCCGATTATTTGCCTGTACAGCCCCTGGTCGTACTTTCCATTTACCCGGTTGATATAGGCAAATATATCCTCAGCCTCGACGGGCGCATCTACTACCACACCTTCAAGCCCTTCACCCGGAGCACCGGCTAAACCACATCCGTTAAAAAAAACAATAGATGTCCCGATAATTCCTGCCTGCCCA
>CALEZD010000059.1 GCA_937928385.1 uncultured Bacteroidota bacterium | reverse complement strand
ACTATAAATAATTTTGTTTACATTTAATACCCATTTAAAATATCGTGACCAAGCAACGCTTAAATAATACTGAGAAGAAAACATCCTCTACAAAAGCGGGGTTACAAGACGGTTATGACCGTACTACTTTTATTGTAAAAGAACAATCAGTAAAAAAATTGAAGGTTATTGCGATCAAGGAAAATTTATTCCTAAAAGATGTAGTCAATAAAGCATTGGATCAGTATATCAATTCTTGGGAAAGGCGAAAGGGAGAATTGAAGGATGTTTAATAATTGAAGCATCAATAGTGTGTTGCTACTTTGTGTTTTGGTATTTTTTATTGAGTATTTATTGAGTTTCCTTGTAGAAGTATCGAAAACACTGGTTGCTTTACTTTTTGTATCGGAAAGTAACCCCAGCTACTCATACCTCGTCAACCGCAGCCTTATCTCATCCATTCTTTGTGCAGAAGCTATGCCATTAACGGGCAGGTTGGTTGGGTCCAGCAAACCAATCTGTACCAGCACACTTGCCTGGTCCCAGTAGATATGTTCGTGTGTTACTTTCCCGTTGTCAAAACCAACTACTACCACTAATGGTATTTCAATGCGTTTGCCGGTAGGTGGAATGTTCGGGAGCATCCAGCCCATCTCAATGGTATGGGTGCATTTGAATATGATTTCGTCTACCAACTGATGCTGGTCTATGGTTTGTGACACAGGTACCATCTCCGTATCGGGCGGAAAAAACTTGTCGGTAAGTATCAGGCTGCTATAAAACTCCCGTACACCCGAGAGGCCTATGCCGCCTATGAGCGTTGGTATATTATTCAGGTGCGGGTCGGGTGTCATGGTGGCCAGTGTGGTATCCAGGTCTTTATTTATTTCTGCATCAATATGCGCCTGGAATGTATCGAGTATCGCCCGCTGTTGTGGTGTGAGTGTCTTTTTCATATTGCCCAAAATACAAATATCCCTGTACTATATCACCGTAATATGAATGTGACAAAGTTGCATTGTGTGTCACAGCAGCACGCCGATAATATTGTTAAAATTGAATCCGCTACCATACAATTATAGATTTTAACTATAAAGTTGGTTAGTTATTATATGGTTTTATCTATACCTTAGTATGGCTCGTTTATCTGAAAATCATTTTTAAAAAGACAATAATATGGACAACAAAACACACGAAAAAGCCGAACTCGCTGATGTAAACAAGAGCGCGGCACAATGCCCCTTTCATGGTGGTGCGTTGAGGCAAACTGCAGGCGGCGGCCCAAATAACCGCGACTGGTGGCCTAACCAATTGAACATGGGCATCCTTCGGCAGAACTCTTCGCTGTCCAATCCTATGGATAAAGATTTCAACTATGCTGAAGAGTTTAAAAAACTGGACCTGGCTGCCGTTAAAAAAGATCTGACCGACCTGATGACTGACTCGCAGGACTGGTGGCCGGCCGACTATGGGCATTACGGGCCTTTCTTTATACGTATGGCATGGCACAGCGCGGGTACCTATCGCATAGGCGATGGCCGCGGTGGTGCGGGCAGTGGCACACAACGTTTCGCCCCGCTCAACAGCTGGCCCGATAACGCCAACCTGGATAAAGCACGTCTGCTGCTATGGCCCATCAAGCAGAAGTATGGTAAGAAAATATCCTGGGCCGACCTGATGATATTGGCGGGCAACGTAGCACTGGAGTCAATGGGCTTTAAAACCTTTGGCTTTGCCGGTGGTCGTGAAGATGTGTGGGAACCCGAAGAAGATATCTACTGGGGCAGCGAAGGCGAGTGGCTGGGCGATAAGCGATATACTGACAAACGTGAATTGGAAAATCCCCTGGCTGCTGTGCAGATGGGACTGATATACGTGAACCCCGAAGGACCCAACGGCAATCCTGACCCGCTGGCTTCGGCTATAGACATCCGCGAGACCTTCAAGCGCATGGCGATGAATGACGAGGAGACAGTAGCCCTGATAGCGGGCGGACATACTTTCGGTAAAACACATGGCGCAGCAGACCCCGGTAAATATGTAGGAGCAGAGCCCGCAGGTGCAGGTATAGAGGAGCAGAGCATGGGTTGGAAAAACTCTTTTGGTACGGGTGCTGGTGGCGATACTATCACCAGCGGCCTGGAAGGCGCGTGGACAACTACACCTACCAAATGGAGTAATAATTTCTTTGAGAACTTGTTTGGCTACGAGTGGGAACTGACCAAGAGCCCGGCAGGTGCGCAACAATGGACGGCAAAAAATGGCGCAGGTGCAGGACTCTTCCCCGATGCGCACGACCCCAACAAAAAACACGCGCCCTTCATGCTGACTACTGACTTGTCGCTGAGGATGGACCCTATATATGAGCCTATATCCAGGCGCTTTTATGAACATCCTGAAGAATTTGCAGATGCATTTGCCAGGGCATGGTATAAACTCACGCATCGCGACATGGGCCCGATAGCACGTTACCTGGGGCCGGAAGTTCCTAATGAGGTGCTGATATGGCAAGACCCCTTGCCTGCGGTTGACCACGAGTTGATTAATGATGCGGATATAACAGCACTGAAAGGCAAAATACTCAGCTCAGGATTAAGTGTATCAGAGCTGGTGTTTACAGCATGGTCTTCTGCGGCTACCTTCCGTGGGTCTGACAAGCGTGGTGGCGCCAATGGTGCGCGCATCAGGTTGGCTCCGCAAAAGGATTGGGAAGTAAACAATCCCGCACAGTTGAAGAAAGTACTGGCTGCACTGGAAGGCATACAAAATGAATTCAACGGGGCTTCGATGGGCAATAAAAAAGTATCGTTGGCGGACTTAATCGTACTGGCAGGTGGCGCAGGTATAGAGCAGGCAGCCAAAAATGCGGGACATAATGTTACAGTACCGTTTACGCCAGGCCGTGTAGATGCTTCGCAGGAGCAGACAGATGTAGAATCGTTTGAACCACTGGAGCCAGCTGCTGATGGTTTCCGCAATTACTTCAACCCTAAGCATAATACTACGGCAGAACAAATGCTGCTGGACCGCGCGCAGCTGCTTACGCTTACTGCACCAGAAATGACGGTGTTGCTGGGTGGTATGCGCGTGCTGGGTTGCAACTACGATGGTTCTCAACATGGTGTATTCACCAAACGTCCCGGTGCTTTGACCAACGATTTCTTTGTGAACCTGCTGGACCTGGGCACTACATGGCGCTCTACAACAGATGCACAAAATGTATTTGAAGGCCGCGACCGCAAGACCGGAGCTGTAAAATGGACCGGCACCCGTGCCGATTTGATATTTGGCTCTAATTCAGAGCTGCGTGCTTTGGCGGAAGTATATGCATGTGCAGACTCGCAGGAGAAATTCCTGAAAGACTTCGTTGCCGCATGGAACAAGGTGATGAACGCAGACAGGTTTGATTTAGCATAATTTCAGATTTTGCAATAAGTGCAAGCGCCCCGCTATATAGCGGGGCGCTTTTTTGTTTGTTTGGCTTGCGTTGACTACTACGCTACCTTTTTCAACAACCTGCTATGCTCAAGAAACTTTGGTAATACCATTCTAAACCAGACAGTAAATGCTCCAGGCTCTCGCTCTACCCACTCTGCCAGTTCATCCAATCCTACGAATTTGTATTGTGCCACCTCTTCCTCATTCAGTATAGGTTCTCCATCAAAGTAGCCCATGTAGATATGATCGTATTCGTTTTCAATCAGCATATTATCTACCTCAGCCCTATACCTGAAAGTGAATATCTTTTCCAGTTCACAGTCAAAGCCCATTTCTTCCTGCAGTCTGCGGTGTGCCGCATACAGCGTACTTTCTCCGGCACGCGGGTGCGAACAGCATGTGTTGCTCCATAACCCTCCCGAGTGGTACTTATCTATCGCGCGTTGCTGCATCAATACTTCGTTGTTATTATTGAGCACAAATACCGAGAACGCCCTGTGCAGCAGGCCCTTCTTATGCGCCTCCATCTTTTCTTCCAGGCCCAGCCACTCATCCTTTTCGTTTACGAGTATTACGTCGTTTTGCCTGTTTATATACCTGTTCATCATTTTTTATTTATCTGCCGTTTTCAATTTTCTTAATTCAAATACTACTGCCTTACTTTTTAACCATTCATAACCAGATATGTTCATCATTAACATCAACATGGCGTAGAAACTATCTTCAAATGGTATCGTACCCAATCTTATGCCCAGGTTGTGGTTGTCATTGTACCATACTATCGGTTCGTTGAGCCAGCTACCTGTCAGCAGCCCGTTAGATATAAAAAATGGAATCAGCATCAGCAGGTAAGTAGTATAAAAGCCGCGTGGTATACCTGCTTTGCTCATAAGTAAGTACATCAGCAATAAACTGAGCAGGAGAAAAGTAACTGAGGTGTAGAGCCTGCCGGTATTGAATAAGGCAACAATGGTTAATAACAGTATCAAAATCCTGCTTATA
>CALEZD010000058.1 GCA_937928385.1 uncultured Bacteroidota bacterium | reverse complement strand
CGTAAAAGTATTGTTGTTGTTAAACCTGAAATTGGTACTGTACACCAACGCCAGGGTGTCGCCGGGGCATTTTATAGTATCGGTAAACGGTTGTTGGATAAATACGGTAGTGTCAGGAGAGAAAAAAGCATTAAAGATAGACCCACCGCTCCCGTTATCTTTATGGTGCACACTAACAGAGTCAATGCCTGGATAATAGATATCCACCTGCGTACAGTTTTGAGTCGGCATTACAAAGGGGAAAACCATTCTACCCGCTGAAACATATGCGTATGCCTGGCAGGTGCAGGTACTGCCCACAAATTTACTGATATGGCTATTGGTTAATGGATAAAACACTCCATTTACCTTAAAATACACCTCTTCGCCATATTCAGTTACAGCAAACGCAAATCGGACGTGCGACGTAGGGCGAGAAAATTTATAATAATAAATACTGTCGTGCTGGTTGCCAATTTGCTGCGCCTGAATTCCGCACCCGCCGATAATATTCGGATTGATCTGCCCGGTATGAGATACGGTAACAACCGTACCGCCCAATTGTGCAGAGCCGGATACGTGGGGTATTAATGTGACACCCTGTGCGCTGCTATGGAAATAAACCCCTGAAAAAATAATAACGATAAAGCATGCGAAAATATGGCGCAGGCTGAAAGTTGGTTGGTGTATTACTAACATGGTTATAGCATGAATTTATAAAATTACATAAAATCATTGTGGCCTACAGGTGTACAATACTACCTTAAATATCATCATAAAAAATTGTTTCGTGAAATTTTTTGCCCTTGTTGGTGTTCTTCACCTGCAAGCTCGCGCCGGACACGTAACATAGATAGAACAATCCTCTCGTATAGTGCTGAGGACATTAAAAAATTGGACTAATCAATATAATTTTGTAAATTTGCCATTGTAAGAACGCCCTTTCCGCTCGGTTTTTCATAGCAGCCGACACCTAAAATTCTACGGGAAATAAACACATTAGAACCTATGAAAACATATCATCCAAAAGCCGATTATAGATTAACCTCATCCTCCCGCCCCACCGGCGGGTTTTTTATTCCGGCCATTTTCCTGAAAAAAACTCGCACAGGGTTAACAAAAGTTAACAAACCGGTTCTAAGGCGCTATAAATCAATTAATTGCAAAGACACGATATTCCC
>CALEZD010000057.1 GCA_937928385.1 uncultured Bacteroidota bacterium | reverse complement strand
GAATACAGATTTCTGATCCATGCGTTCGGCCATACGCTCTATCCATTTTTCCTTGCGCTCGTCAAGGAATGCATCCATATTATCACCCTCTTCTTTAGATTTCATGATGAGGTTGTGTAGTTCCTCTATATCCTGTTCTGTATAGGCTTTTATCATATTCTTGTATTCCGACATTTCTTCAGAATGTCCCTTAGCTACACGCACCAGTTCCTGCACAATGCTGTCTACAGGTATCTGGTCCAGTAGTTTTATTTGTTCCGATGGCGTTTCGAGTCCGGTTATTTCCTTGCTCTGTTCTTTGGCGGTTTCTGATAATTTCACCTCATACGAAACCACGCTATCGCATGTTGGCGAACTGGAAGTAAGTAATGTTTGCAACACAATAGGCTTCATGGTGGCAAACATAGTAATGTTCACACCCAGGCTGTCCCTGAAGTATTCTTCTACCAGTTGGTATTCTTCCCGAGTGAAATAGTCTTCCAGCTTTTTCCCGCTTTGTTCGATCATGGCTGTGGCTACCTGCATCAGTATCGATGGGTCGTCCATATCCATTTCCATACAAACCTCCTGGGCAGCCTCAAAGCTTTTTTTCATCGTTTTGGTCCATACATAATTGTCTTTGCATACAATATGTATGGTTCCAAACAGGTATGATGGTTGCTGCATCTCCTTACCGCTTATTTTCCACAGCAGCGACTTGTTGTTGTCATTGCCCTGGGCTTGTATGCCTGCTGTGCAAAGCAGTGCTCCTATCAGTACTAGTAGTTTCTTCATTGTCAATGGTGGTGTTCAAATATCAGCGTTAATAACCCTATGCCCAGCCCGGATAATATTGCCAATATCTTTTTGCCTGTGAGCATGTGGTGCCTGGTGCCGCTCTCGAAAAATATAGTAGTGGATATATGTATAAATGCTCCTGCCACTATAGGTATCAGCGATATTACTAATTGTGCAATGAAATGATAACTCATACCCAGCACGTTGGCCAGTACACCCGATAAAGGGGTAATAAGGCTGAAAAGTGCCAGTGCTGTTACCGTTCTCGATACTGATTTGGAGGTTTGCATAATCAGCGATGCCACCAGTATCGCCTCCGGTACTTTATGTGCAGCCACAGCCATGTATAAGGCCGGCTCCGTTGCCTCCATGCGGTAGTTAAATCCAAGAGGCAATCCTTCCATAAAAGCGTGTATCGACAGGCCGAGCATAATGGAGGTAACAGGTATATGTTTATGCCCTTCATGTTCATGCACATGCATGTGCCCATGCTCAATACCGTGTGTAAATCGCTGTATGAATAATTGTATAAAAAAACCTACCAGCAGGAAAAACCCCGCTTTGGGCCCGATTTCTTCAAACGTCTCAGGCAGCAGGTGCAGTAGCGTCATACTCAGCAAAAATGCTCCTGAGAATGCCAGCATGTATTGCATAGCATTATCGTTCAGCTTTCTTATCCATAGCGGTAGGCTACCACCCAGGAATGTAAGCAGGAATAAAATCAGGCTGTATGTAAATGACATCGGGTAGTTATATAATGCAATCAGCAAAAGTATAATGATTTTCTCATTCAGTAACCGATATTGTACCGCAGCTTTGTTAAATATCAATATCACTCAACTTTTTCTACCACCCGGTTGTTGCTATTTATTATTATTTGCGTTATATTTAATTTGCAATGGAGTTACTTAATTGGCATAAGTTGATGAATACTGACCTGCTCCGGTCTGGTAAGCTGCTTATAGCGCAGCCTTTCCTGCAAGACACTCATTTTGCACGCTCAGTAGTGTTTTTATGTGAGTATGGCGTGGAGGGGTCACTGGGTTTTGTGCTCAATCAGCCTACCACAGTCAATATAGGTGATTTGCTTCCCGAATTGTATTATCCCAGCCTTAATGTCAACCATGGAGGCCCCGTGCAACTGGATACGCTGCACATGCTGCACCGTATTCCTGCTACCATTGGTGGTGTTGAAGTGAATAATGGTGTGTATTGGGGTGGTTCTTTTGATGCACTGCAATCGCATGGCTCCGATGGCACGCTCAATACTTCCGATATAAGGCTCTTTGTAGGGTATGCCGGCTGGTCGCCTGGCCAGTTGGAAAATGAGATTAGAGAAGGTTCCTGGCTGGTTGCAGATGTAACACAACAGGTGGTGTTTGACACTGTGCCCGAAGAGGTATGGAAAGCTGCGGTACTTTCTTTAGGAAAAGAATTCAGCCACCTGGTCAACATGCCAGTTAACCCCGGGCTTAACTGATACATGCCGGTTTGTAAGCTGCGGTTTATTAACTTTGTTGCTTACAATTTTCATTTTTCCATGGCTGCCAAAAGACTCTTTGCTGTATTTATTGTTTTGTTACTGTCTGCTTGCTCCAAAACTGATAGGGTACAGGAGAAGGCTGCCGAAGGGACTTATTTTTCCATCATTGAGTTTGCACAAGACCAGTGGTATATGTACCAGGGCCAGCCGAGAAGCATATTGAAAAAAGTGTATTTCGATGGCAAAACAGACAGTACTTATACTAATGCCTTTGAGGTAGACTGGGCTTCTGTCTTGAAAGTATTTTTCGAAACAGACATCAGCGACCCCAAATATATAGGCCAATACGATTTCAGCGCTTTTGAGGAGGCAACCACTACTTCAAAGGGTTTTTACTACGAGGCGAAAAATGAAAAGTTGTACACGCGCAGGATACATATAACTTCAGATTATTTTACAGACAATGTAAAATCAATTTATATAGAGGCTGAGAAATCGGACAGGATGGGTACAAAAAGCCTCAAGCTGTTTTACGAACCTTTGCAGTCCATTAGTATCCACGAGTTGGAAACCTCCAAAACAGGACAGAAGAAGGAATTGAGGGTAGTGTACGAGTATATGTAAAAAACGCAGATGACAAGAGACGAGTTTAATGATATAGCGCCCGTCATCCCTCACCAGCCGGGCTGTTATAAGTATTATGATGCACATGGCGAACTCTTGTACGTAGGTAAGGCAAAAGACCTGCGCAAGCGTGTCAGTTCTTATTTTAACAAAGCGGTAGCTAACTACAAAACCAGCCGCCTCGTCATGTCTATTCACCGTATTGAATATACCGTCACCAACAATGAGCATGACGCATTTTTGCTAGAAAATTCCCTCATCAAGCATTACCAGCCCCGCTTTAATATCGACCTGAAAGATGATAAGACTTACCCTTATATAGTCATCAAAAAAGAGCCCTTCCCGCGTGTGTTCATCACCCGCAGGCTCATCAACGATGGCTCCGAATACCTGGGCCCGTTTACAGGTGTGGCCCGGGTGCGCGAACTATTGGGGCTTATCAGGCAACTGATACCTTTACGTACCTGCAGCCTCAATCTATCGCCAACAAGCATTGCCAAAGGGAAATATAAGGTGTGCCTGGAATACCACCTGGGCAATTGCAGTGGGCCCTGCCAGGCATTGCAGACAGAGGTAGACTATGCCCGCAACCTGCAACAGGTGCGCCACATACTCAAGGGTAATACGGGCGAAGTGATGAACTACCTGAAAGAAGAAATGCAGCGTTATGCAGGCGGGCTGGAGTTTGAAAAAGCGGAGATATACAAAAAGAAGATAGAAGACCTGCAACGTTACACCAGCAAATCGGCTGTATCCAACCTGCGCCTGGGCAATGTGGATGTCATTAGTATCGTAAGCGAAGAGGAGCGGGCTTTTGTGAACTATATGATGGTGATAGATGGCGATATCATCTACACTAAAAATCTACGCATAGAAAAGAAGCTGGACGAAACCGACGAAGAAATACTGTCTATAGCCTACGACAACCTACGCAATACTTTTGAAAGCCAGACACGCGAAGTGCTGGCGCCTGTTAAAATAGACCTGGTAGACGAAGACGTAAAACTAACCATACCCAAGATAGGGGATAAGAAAAAACTGCTGGAACTCAGCGAGAAAAATGCATTTGCCTTTCGCGATGAAGCCAAACGAAAAGACACCTTGCTGCTCGGCGGCGCTTCTGCAGGTGGGAAAATGGAAGTACTGGAAGAATTGCAGGATGCATTACAATTACCGGACCTGCCCGTACATATAGAGTGTTTCGATAACTCCAACTTCCAGGGGGCCTTCCCCGTAGCTGCGATGGTATGTTTTAAAAACGGGGTGCCGTCTAAAAAAGACTACCGCCATTATCATATAAAAACCGTAGAGGGCATCAACGACTTCGCTTCTATGACTGAGGTGGTGTACCGCCGTTACAAACGCCTGATGGACGAAGGGCAGTCTTTACCGCAATTGATAATAATAGATGGTGGTAAAGGGCAACTTGGCGCTGCTATGGAAAGTATAGAAAAATTGGGCCTCACAGGCAGAATGACTGTTGTAGGGCTAGCCAAGCGTGAAGAGTCCATTTTCTTTCCCGGCGATACAGACCCACTGCAATTACCTTATGATAGTCCTGCGCACCTGCTCATACGTTATATCCGCGACGAGGTGCACCGTTTCGGTATCACCTTCCATCGTGACACACGCAGCAAAGGTACTTTCAAAAACGAGCTGGAAGCCATAAAAGGCATCGGCGCCACCACGGCCACGCAACTGCTCAAAGAATTCCGCTCCGTAAAAAATATCAAAACCATAACCGAACGAGAACTCACCCGTGTAATAGGTCAGAAGAAAGCACGTATCGTTTGGTCATATTTTAATGAACAGGGTGGAGAAGCACACGATGTTTAATTGCTTTTACATTATATTTGTTTGAAATCTCACTTATGAAACCGACAAATCTCATAATTATCATGTGTGGCCTTCTTACTCTTGGCTCTGCCTGCAAAAAAGATGAAAACAACTCACCTGTTGGTAAAATGCTACAGGCAGGCAAATGGCAGGTATCTGCATCGGAAATAATTAAGTATATGGACAGGGAAGCATTGACTATTATAGCTACTGGAGGGCGTGCGAACAAGATGACATTCTCGAATTTCACTCCGATGGCAAGGCTATATCAAATGAAAACACTGATAAATGCCCGGAAGACAACCAGGAAAATCAATTCAAGTGGTACTTGCAGAATAATGATACCCGGCTGATGCTTTCTGCCGGCAGTGGACATGTTATACAATATTACATTGTTGAAGTAACCGACAGCAGGTTGAGGCTTCAGGCTAGTGATAGTGCTTTTTCTGTTGCGGTTACTGCTATCGAGACATATACAAATGTCAGGTAGGGAGGTTCCGCCACTGACAGCTATCATTCTCATCCCACCCCCCTCATTCCCAACCCTTATTATATAATAAATTTTGCTGTTAAAAAGATTAGTGCTATCTTTGCCCATATATTTGGCCTTCTGCCATTGCCTTTTCTGATCTGCATTCACACTACTTTTCAGTTTCCGCTTTTCCAGTAGTCCATTTGTTCAACCGCCCGTAGATGTTTTTCAGCCGGCATATTATGCCGCTGCTTAGTCTATATGGTATTTTTTATTACACAAACCAAATAATGACATTTAAAGAATTAAATATTATAGATCCCATCCTCACTGCACTGCACGACGAGGGTTATACGCAACCTACCCCTATACAGCAGCAGGCAATACTGCCCGTGGCGCAAGGTAAAGACCTGCTGGGCTGCGCTCAGACAGGTACCGGCAAAACAGCGGCTTTTGCTATTCCAATATTACAATTGCTGAATAGTAACCCTAAACAGGGTGCAAGAAATATAAGGACGCTGATACTGACACCTACACGCGAACTGGCATTACAAATAGACGAAAGCCTGGCTACTTATGGCAAGAACCTACGTTTAAAGCATACTGCCATATTTGGTGGCGTGCCCCAGGGCAAGCAAACAAGGATATTGCAGTCGGGGATAGATATATTGGTAGCCACACCGGGCCGCCTGCTCGATTTGATGCAACAGGGCTATGTACGCCTCTCAGGCATAGAGATATTCGTGCTGGACGAAGCCGACAGGATGCTGGATATGGGCTTTGTTCACGATGTAAAGAGAATAATTACCAAACTACCGCAGCAAAGGCAGACACTATTTTTCTCAGCAACTATGCCACCTGAAATACAAAAGCTGGCTGACAGCATACTGAAAAACCCTGTGCATGTCAAGGTTACACCTGTTTCTTCTACCGCAGAGTCTGTTACACAGTCAGTGTACTTTGTAGATAAGAAGCAAAAAAGGCATTTACTTACCCACCTGCTGAAGGATATGAGTACCGCCAGGTCGCTGGTATTTACCCGTACCAAGCACGGTGCAGATAAGCTAGTAAAAGAACTGCACAAAACAGGCATCAATGCGGCAGCCATACATGGCAACAAGTCGCAGAATGCACGCCAAAGGGCGCTGAGCGATTTTAAGAGCAACCATATTTCGGTACTCGTAGCTACAGATATAGCCGCGCGTGGTATTGATATAGATGAGCTGCCTTATGTTATCAACTACGAATTGCCTGAAGTGCCCGAAACTTATGTGCACCGGATAGGACGCACGGGTAGGGCAGGCAATGCAGGTACTGCCATATCATTTTGCGATACAGAAGAAATGGCTGACCTGAAAAGTATACAAAAACTTATAGGGTTTAAAGTACCGGTTGTTGGTGGACATCCTTACAGCAACTAATCAATAAACAGTAAAAAAATTATTAACAAAACAGAAGCAATACATGGGCGAAACATTTTCAAAAAGAGAAAAACAAAAACAAAAGATTAAGGCGAAACAAGACAAAGCGCAAAAAATGAAGGACCGTAAAGAAAGCGGTTCTAAGAAAAGCTTTGAGGATATGTTGGCATATATTGATGAAAACGGAAACCTGTCAGCTACGCCGCCCGACCCTAAAAAAATGAAATCAATACCTGTTGAGGAAATCTCTTTAAATGTTTCAAGGCAACCTTCGGGTGATGAAGATACAGATACAGTAAGAACCGGCGTGGTTACCTTTTTCAATGGCGATAAAGGTTATGGTTTTATAGAGGATGCTAAAAACAAAGAAAGCATTTTTGTGCACGTCAACCAGGTAAAGCAGCCCATAAAAGAAAGGGATAGGGTGACATTTGAAATAGAGTATAACGCAAGGGGCGCCAGCGCTGTTAACGTTCAGAAAGAGGCGTAATTACTGCCTGTGTACGTTTCAGCATTACGCTTCATAACTATTCGGCATACTCCGTTGTATGGCGGTACTATTTTTAAAGCATGTTAAAAAACGGATTATGGTAAAAGAAATGTTGATACCGTACACTATGTACAATGGTGAGTATACAGTACAAATACCTGTTTCTTACGAAGTGTTGAAGGAGGGCGATATTTATACGATATTCTGTACTATCAACCAGAAAACTGAATATAAAATACCTATCTGGTTGCGTCCGTTTAAGTTCGAGATAAAGTTCAGTTATGTCAATAATGTGTGTGAAACATTATACAGCGATTATGACAATGTTTCTAATCTCGACTCTTCTCTTTTTATTGATAAGGCCAATGCGGATATTATCTTCAGCGAAACTGAATTCAAGAAAAAGGGAAAGGCCCTGGCACGGTAGCCACCCGTTGGTTATTACATGAACATATTGAAACTATAAAGCAGGGCAATTGCCCTGCTTTATTTATTAATGTCGGATAGTTTACTCTTTCACAAACTTGCCTCTTGTTACCACATCTCCGCTTTGTACCTCATATTGGTATATGCCCGGAGTATATCTATTAACCGGCACCTCCATTACACCGCTAAAATTATTTTTCAACTCATATTTGTCAACCAGCCTGCCTGCCATATCGTATATATGGAGGGTGGTAACATCAACTGTTTTTATACCGGGTTTAATATACAGTACATCCCTGGCAGGGTTGGGAAATACGGTGAACGCATCCTTGTTATTTACAAGTCTGCCCACACTATTGGGGCTGTTTTTCAGTCTCAGGTTGTCAATGTACAGGGTACTGCCATCCGCCCCTGTACTGCTCACGTCCGAAGAAGATATATACACTATCATATAGGCAGGCGTGCCACCAGAGGCAGCTATTGGTAACTCAAACATACTGTAGTTAGCAGCCGGGGTTAAAGTGCCTATTGCCGGATTGCCTATGGGTACGCCATTCGCATCTGCCAAGGTGACTATTATCATACCTACGTCAGTACCCGACGGAGTGTTGTATTTATAATACCCGGTAAGTGTATCCACTGACTTTGTAAATGGCATACCGGGTATAACATTTGGGTCACCTAAAATTGCCGCACCGGTTTCTATGTATCCGGTACCATCATCTTTCGATGCTAGTTTCATTGCATAGGTACCTGAATATTTATCGGTGGTTTTACTTATCTCGCCATCGCCGTAGTTTGTCCAGTCATTTGCATTGTCTAGGTTGAAGTTGGTCCAGTCTTCAAAATCACCGTCCTGGAACGAAACCCAAAGTGTATTGTCGGAAAACGATAAACCATCCAGTTCCAGCCAACTGCCTGACATAGGCGTACTGTTGATGACGTTACCTGAAACTGCGGCGATTATTACTGTATCAGGTGCCTGTGCCATTGTTGCTACAGGGAATGAGAAAGAAGTGGCCGTTGACTGGCTGCCTGTTATCGGGTACATATTAGTACTGATGATACTGCCATTCTTCTTGAAATTCAGGATGATCCATGCAGTGTCCCCCGCGGTGATATTATACTTGTACATCCCTTCAAAATTCGTAGCCTGGAAAGTAAAAGGTACGCCACCGTCACCTGTTATAGGGTCGTCAGAGTTGCTGATGTACGCTGCAACAGTATCCATGCCTGATACTTTTGTCTCCAGCTTCACGCCATCACCGCCTGCCATGCCGCTTACTTTGCTTACATTGGCAAGGCCGTAGCCGGAAACAGTGTATAAATTAGAATTGTCCCATTTGTCTGGGTTGTCGTACGAAAGGTTGGTCCAGTTCTCAAAATCACCGTTAGGTAGTAATATAGATTGAGCTTGTGTAACCGTAATGGTCAGTAACATTGATAAGGAAAATATTAGTTTTTTCATAAAATGTGGTTTTCTAAGTCAGTATGAATACCAAATCTATGCCAGAATAACACGTTAGCCAAAACAATAATTAAATTTTGCTAATGACAATTTTGGCCTCGAGGCAAAGGGAGTATCGCTTTCTCCTTCTGTTTTTTGTGACAAAAGTAACAGAGATGCACAGCCCAAAACCGTACTTTTGCAAAAAGCTTCCATAGCATGGCTCACAATCATCCTGCTCTTGTTCCTTCCATCGTCAATATGAAGTGCCCCAACTGCCGAAAGGGCCACATGTTCACCAACAAAAGCATATTTCCATTAAACAAATTGCTGGATATGCCTGAAAAATGCCCTGTATGCGGCCAGAAATACGAACTGGAAGTAGGTTTTTATTATGGTACGGGATATGTTAGTTATGCAATATCAGTTGGGCTGTATTTTATCAATCTTATATGGTATTGGCTCATATTCGGCCTCTCATTCCAGGACAACAGCATGATATACTATTTTATAACCAGCACGGCTATTGTAGTATTACTGCAGCCATGGTTGATGCGTATTTCACGTGTATTATACCTTAATATGTTTGTGAGGTACGGCAAGGGTACCAAGCTGAAATCGCAGGAGTAGGGAACTTACGACTTGCGACTTATGGCTCAATACCCTTATCTTAGCGCCCATGCAAAAAATTCTGATAGCCAATCGTGGCGAGATAGCCCAGCGTGTTATGCGCACGGCTCGCGAAATGGGAATTAAGACTATAGCAGTATATTCAGAAGCAGACAGGAATATGCCTTTCGTACGTTTTGCCGATGAGGCGGTATGTATTGGCCCGGCGCTCTCTGCACAGTCTTACTTGCGTGCCGATAAGATAATTGAAGTGGCCAAACAACTCGGCGCTGATGCTATACACCCCGGCTATGGTTTCCTGAGTGAGAATGCTTCTTTCTCCAAAGCTGTGGCTGATGCAGGATTGATATTCATAGGCCCTTCCGCTTATTCTATCGATATAATGGGCAGCAAGATATCGGCCAAGCAAGCTGCAAAGAAGTTCAATGTGCCGATGGTGCCGGGTACTGAAAACCCGCTGGAGAGTGTAGAGGAGGCAAAAAAGATTGCAAAAGAAGCGGGTTATCCCGTGCTGATAAAGGCTTCTGCAGGTGGTGGCGGCAAGGGTATGCGTGTGGTGAACAACGAGGGCGAACTGGAATCGCAGATGCAGATGGCTAAAAGCGAGGCCCTTAACTCTTTTGGCGACGATGCAGTGTTTATAGAGAAGTATGTGACAGCGCCAAAGCATATAGAAATTCAGCTGTTGGGCGACCAGCATGGCAATTATGTGTACCTCTTCGAGCGGGAGTGTTCTATACAGCGCCGTCACCAGAAGTTGATTGAAGAAGCACCATCAAGCTGCCTGACACCTGATATACGTAAAGCGATGGGCGAAAGTGCGGTAGCGGTAGCCCGTTCCTGCAAGTACCATGGCGCGGGCACGGTAGAGTTCCTGGTAGATGAAGAACTGAACTTCTACTTCCTGGAAATGAACACCCGCCTGCAAGTAGAGCACTGTGTGTCTGAAATGATAACAGGCATTGACCTGGTGAAGGAGCAGATACATGTAGCCCGTGGCGAAAAACTCTCCTTTACGCAGGACGACTTGAAAATCAACGGCCACTCAATAGAATTGAGGGTATGTGCGGAAGACCCGGCCAACAACTTCCTGCCCGATACCGGCAGGCTGGACACATATATGCCGCCTAAAGGCCCGGGCGTTCGTGTAGATGACGGTTATGAGCAGGGTATGGATATCCCCATCTTCTACGATCCCATGATAGCCAAACTGGTAGTGCATGCCGCTACCCGCGATGAGGCTATCGACAGGCTCTGCCGCGCTGTAGATGAATACCATATAAGTGGTATAAAAACCACACTGGGTTTTGGCAAATGGGCGGTGCAAACGGAGCCATTCAGGCAGGGTAAGTTTGACACAAAGTTCATTGACAAGTACTTCAAACCGGAGTACCTGCAACAGGACGATGAAGAAGCGGACAAGGTGGCCGCGCTGCTTTCCGCTTATGTATGGGAAAAAGAGAAAAAGCCCGTTCATCAGCTTAATACCCAGTCTAACGGGGCTGCCAACTGGAAAACAAGGCGCAGGTAATGTTAATATGACAATATTATAACAATTGGCCACTCACCATTGTTTCATTATTACCGTCTGTTAATACAGTAGCTGTTATAGCATATTGTGAAGCAGAAAAAATGTGTAGGTATGAAACAAGCGTCTAAACGATTATTAACATGGCTGATATGCCTTTGCGGTTTGTTCATCATCACGGGCGGCGATGTTTTTGCCCAATATAGCCAAACCAAATGCCCGCCGAAAAAGCAATCCTGGAAGGTGCGTAAATCGCTCATAAAGTTCCCTGAACTAGTGGAGCAGGAAAAAGAGAAGGAGCGTACTGCCAGGCAGGCAAAATCACCCAAACAGGTGAAGGAAAACGAAGAAAAAATCGCCCGCAAAAAACAGGAACGCAAATCTTTATTCAACTTTGACAGGCGAAATAACGCAAAGCTGCAAAGGGTGGATAATAAAGAAGTGGCATCTACCAAATGCCCGCGTTAATTCCCGCTTTAACATTTCATACGCAACTGCATGTCGGCTGGGTTTGTTCTAATGACTAACCAAAATGCATTAAGTATGAAACGGAATATCGTAACCGGGTTATTGGCGTTAGCTATCATGTTCGCCGGTTTTAGTGCTGATGCACAGCAGGGCAAAAAGAAAGGACATGATAAGCACCCGCATAAAAAGGGATATAATCAAAAACATCCTAACCATAAACGGGGCCATTATAAAAATAAAGAAAGGGTAGTGGTGGTGCCAGCGCCACCTGCCAGGGTTGAGAGAGTGTATGTACCTGCACCTGCGCCACCTGCCAGGGTAATTGTACAACCTGTACCTGTTCCGCCACCCTTACCCGTGCCTAAGAATCCGCCTTTGCCGCCACTGCCGCCTCATCCCGGCTTACCCCGCAGGTAATAACCTGCCATAAATAAAGAAAGAGCCCGCTCTCATAGAGCGGGCTTTATACTTATATTTACTTTTCTATCGCTTGTATCAACTCAGTATCATCAGGTTTTACCTTAGATGAGTAAATGCCCACCAACTTGCCTTCTTCGTCTACCAGGTACTTCTGGAAGTTCCATTTTACGCTGCTGTTGTCGTAGTTGTTATATTCTTTTTTTGTCAGCCAGTGGTAGATGGGTGCCATGTCTTTGCCCTTTACATCTATCTTGGCTGCCATAGGGAAGGTGACACCATAGTTTTTCTGGCAAAAAGCTGCTATATCTTCATTAGAGCCCGGCTCCTGGAAACCAAAGTTGTTGGATGGGAAGCCCACTATTACCAGTTTCCCCTTGTACTTCTTATACAATGCTTCCAGCCCCTCGTATTGATAGGTATATCCGCACTTGGAGGCTGTGTTTACTATCAGTATCTTTTTGCCTTTAAAATCTGAGAAGTCAATAGTGCTCCCGTCCAGTGCCTCCACCTTATATTCATATATACTATTGTGCATTTGCCCCTCCGGTGCGGGAGGAACGCCAAACGAAAACCAGTTGAATAGAAATAACATGCTGAAAATCATAATTTAATATTTGTTAAACCCGCTAATAAATCCACGGCTAAATTACGGAACAATCAGTTAACAGCTTTTATTACAACTGTTAAGTCTTATTTTTGCCCGCAATGATGGCGTTCCGCTTACGTACTGTTTCTGCTGTGGTTTCATTGGGCATCTTTACCGGTTGCGCCAATATTGTACCGCCCACGGGGGGTAAAAAAGACGTTACACCACCTAAGTTAGTAGAATTATCCCCCAAAGATTCCCTGCTGAATACCCGTGTTACAAAAATTAACATAGAGTTCGATGAGTTTATCTCCTTGAATGAACCCGGTAAAGAAATTCAGGTTTCACCCGTATTGCCTGTTCCTGTAGTTACCGTTGTGAATGGCAAAAAATTGACTCTTAAAATACCTGATTCCTTGCTGAAGGAGAATACAACATACAGGGTCAACTTTGGTAATTCTATAAAAGACCTGAATGAAGGAAATGTATTCAAAAACCTCAATTATATATTCAGCACAGGCAGTTATTTTGATTCATTGGAGATGTATGGTATAGTGTATGATGCAGAAACAGGCATGCATGCATCAGGAATTACATTGCTGCTATATGATGCTGCAAAGCCGGATAGTGCTGTAGTGAAAGAAAAACCTTTGTATGTTACCAATACTTTAGATAAAGGCAGGTTCATCTTTATGGGATTGCCTGGTTCAAAGTTTCGTGTATATGCGTTGAAAGATGATAACGGCAACCTTATGTACGATGGTGAGGAGGAAAAAATTGCCTTCATAGATTCAGTCATTATTCCTGTAGATAGTGTTAAACCGGAAGAGCCAATACTATTACGTGTGTTCAAAGAAATCGTACCGCCTGACTCGCTGGATGAAGAAGATAGCTTGAAAAAACGCACCAAGCCCGGTTTTAATAAAAGACGCGTGGATAAAGCCGATGAAAAAGAACTGCGGTACAATGTAGCAGTAGACACCTCAGATATTGAGAAACGCACGCATGATGTAAATAAGGCTATTAGAATAACCTTTAGCAATCCCATTGATACATACAATACTTACAGGGTATTCCTGAGCTTAGATAGCATGGGGATAGAGGTTGAAGTTCCATACACTTTAAAACGGGATACCACAGAAGAAGTGTTGTTGTTGAATACCAACTGGAAAGAAAATACAGTATATACTATCAGGCTGCTGAAAGACTTTGCACAGGATACGGCAAAGTTACTGGCCATGCCTTCCAAACACATTTTCCGTACCAGGGGCGAAGATGATTATGGTATCATTGTGATACATGTACCGGCTCAGTATTATGGCAATAAGTATTTGCTGCGACTGGGCACTGAAAAGGATTCGATTTATCAGGAACCCATAACTGACACCTCTGTAACTATCAGGAGGCTGAACCCTGATAAGTACAACATCAGGATAATAGTGGATGAAAATGAAAATGGTAAATGGGACACCGGCGACCTATTTGCCAAAAAGCAGCCCGAACTCGTAATACCTTATACAGACGCAATTGAGTTGAAAGCAGGCTGGGAGAATGTAATAGATTTTAAAACACCGCTTACGGAAGACCTGAACCCTAAACCCAAACCAAAGCCAAAGGCAGGGGCCGCACCACCCAAACGGGGGGAGAAAGCCGGGGAGAAATAAAATTATATTTACGCTACAATAGGTTATTTATGAAACATATACTCATTCCACTACTACTGTTATGCTCAAACGCTATACTTGCGCAGAGTGTAATGACACCGGAACTGCTTTGGAGCCTTAAACGCGTAGGCATACAGGATGTAAGCCGCGATGGCAAAAAACTGTATTACAGCGCCCGCCAGTACGATTTGAAGACTGAAAAGTCGGCAGCTAAGTCCTATACATTGGACATAGCTACCGGCAATAAAGAAGAACTGGTGCTGCCGGAAAAAAAGTCAGTGATACAGCGCGATAAAAACGGCTGGTATGCAGTGGAGGGCAAAGTGTTGTATCTGAGCAAGGATAAGGGCAAGACATGGAAAGGTGTATATGATGGGGTAGAGGGATTGGAAAATATTGTAGTGTCGCCCGATGGTAAGAAGATTGCGTACAGTAAAGACGTACTCGTGAAAAAGATGCTGGGTACGGACATTTACCCCGACTTGCCCGGCACTACAATGCAGGCATATACCGACCTGAACTATCGCCACTGGGATACATGGGAAGATGGTAAGTTTTCGCATGTATTCATCACAACATTGAGCGATGGCAGCACTAAAGATATAATGGAAGATACACCTTATGACTGCCCGCAAAAGCCATTTGGCGGCGAAGAGGATATTGTATGGACCCCCGACAGTAAAGGCCTGTTGTACGTTACCAAGAAGAAGTTTGGCAAGGAGTATGCGGTAAGTACCAACACCGATATCTATCACTATGATATAGCCACAGGAAACACCATCAACCTGACTGCCGGTATGATGGGCTTTGATACTAACCCTGTATTCAGTCCCGATGGCCAACGCCTGGCATGGACCAGCATGCGCCGCGATGGTTATGAAGCGGATAAAAATGACCTCTATGTAATGGACTGGGACGGCAACGGATATAAGCGTAACATGACCGGTGCATGGGACGAAACCGTCAATGGTTTTAGCTGGGACAACAGCGGCAGGTACATTTACTTCAATGCACCGACGAAAGGCACTGTGCAGTTGTTTGAAATTGCTATACCACAAAACCTCATGAACAAAATGCTGCCCGCTGTTCGACAGGTAACCAATGGTGTATTTGATATGGGTACGCCCGCGGGGCAAGCAGCAGGAGGTGAGCTGATAGTTGACCGAAGAGATATGAATCATGCCCCCGAAGTATTTGCAGTGAATCCTAAAGACGGCAGTATGCGTGCGCTCACACACGAGAACGATGCAACCTATGGCAGTATTGGTTTGAGCAAAACCGAACTGCGCATGATAACTACAGGCAGTGGTGAGCAGATGGGCGTATGGGTGATATACCCGCCCAATTTTAATCCGCTGAAAAAATACCCCACACTGTTGTACTGCCAGGGCGGTCCGCAGTCTGCTTTGTCACAATTCTACAGCTACAGGTGGAACTTCCAGTTGATGGCTGCCAATGGGTACATAGTGGTAGCGCCCAACCGCCACGGTATGCCGGGCTGGGGTACGCAATGGAATGAATCTATAAGTAAAGACTGGGGTGGCAAGCCTATGCAGGACTACCTGGCTGCGATAGACGAGATATCCAAAGAGCCTTATGTGGACAAAGACCGCTTGGGTTGTGTGGGTGCCAGTTATGGAGGCTACAGTGTATTTATGCTGGCAGGTATACACAACAACAGGTTTAAGTCATTCATTGCGCACGATGGCCTGTTCGACCTGAAGAGTTGGTACGGCACAACGGAAGAATTGTGGTTCGCTAACTTTGATATGGGTGGTGCCTATTGGGAAACACCAAAGCCTGAATCATATAAAAAATTCGATCCCAGCAAGTTTGTAGATAAGTGGAACACACCTATTATGATTATCCAGGGTGGCCTCGATTTCAGGGTAGGTATAGAGCAGGGGCTGGAAGCCTTCCAGGCGGCACAGTTAAGGGGCATAAAAAGCAAACTGCTCTACTTCCCCAATGAGAACCACTGGATACTGCATGCGCATAATGGCGTCGCATGGCACAGGGAGTTCTTCAAATGGCTGGACGAAACCTTAAAATAAATTTTCCCGAATGCGGTAACTCTGTTTACCGCATTTTTTTACCTTGTGCCAAACAAATACAACATGGCTAAGAAGATTTTATATGGCTTGCTGATAGTATTGGTCGTAATGCAATTTATACGGCCGGAAAGAAATATTTCAGAAGTGCCTTCGGCAAACGATATACGTGTACACTATTCCGTACCTGCCGATGTGGAAAGCATACTGAAAAGGGCTTGCTTCGATTGCCATAGTAATAATACCCAATACCCCTGGTACACTAATATACAACCGCTTGGTTGGTGGCTGCAAAACCATATCAACGAAGGGAAAGGTGAATTGAATTTTTCGGAATTTGCATCTTATAAGCCTAAGAAAGCAGACCATAAGCTGGAAGAGGTAATTGAAATGGTAGAAGAAAAAGAAATGCCGCTTAAAAGTTATACAATAGTACACAAAGATGCAGTGCTGACCGCGCAGGAAATAGAAGCAGTGGTAAACTGGGCTAAAGGGCTACGCACCACCATACAACCAAATATACAATGAGGATAGTATCATACAACGTAAACGGAATACGGGCAGCCATCAAAAAAGGCTTTATTGATTGGCTGGCTACAGACCCTGCGGATATTGTATGCCTGCAGGAAACAAAAGCAACAAAAGAAGATATTGACTACGCTGCGTTAGAACAATTGGGCTATAACAATTTCTGGTTTTCTGCAGAGAAGAAAGGATATAGTGGTGTAGCGGTTTTTTCAAAGCTGCAACCTGATAATGTACAGTATGGCAATGGTATCATGCAAAGTGATGCCGAAGGGCGTGTAATACGTGCCGACTTTGGTGATGTGACTCTGATTAACGCATACTTCCCCAGCGGTACCAGTGGCGACGAACGACAGACGTATAAATACCAATGGCTGGACGAATTTTTTGAATACCTGAACGTACTCAGGAAAGAACGTCCGCAATTGATAGTATGCGGCGACTACAATATATGCCATAGAGAGATAGACATCCACAATCCCGTAGGTAACAAAAAGAGCAGTGGTTTCCTGCCGGAAGAAAGGGCATGGATGGATAAGTTTTTCGAGAACGGATTTGTAGATAGCTTCCGTCACTTCAATAAAGACCCGCACCATTATACCTGGTGGAGCCAGCGTTTTCCAACAGTAAGGGCGCAGAACAAAGGCTGGCGCATTGATTATATCAATGTAACCGAGCCATTGACAGACAGGCTGAAACATGCAGCCATCTACCCCGATGTCAAACATTCAGACCATTGCCCGGTGTACCTGGAGTTGAAAAGCAAATAAACCGTCTTTGGATTCGCACGAGATACTATACAAGTATATAGCAGCCACATACCCCATTGGTGACGACGCCTGGGCGGAGATGCAACCCTGCTGGCAACCAATGGAACTGGGCAGGAAACAAGTTATGACCCGGCAGGGTGAGGTGGAGCATTATGTCTATTTCGTAATAGAAGGGGTGCAACGGGCGTATATTGAGCATAGGGACAAAGAGTCTACATTGGTATTCAGTTATGAGAATTCTTTTTCGGGTATTATTGATAGTTTCTTCGTTCAAAAGCCTTCCAAATATTGCCTGGAAACACTTACCCGCAGCCGTTTCCTCCGGATACATTACAACGATTTCATGCGCCTCATGGAAAAACACCGTTCCATAGAATCGTGGACGCGCATTGCCCTAATGGCTACATTGGCAGGGACACTGGAACGAAATATTGAATTGCTTTCTTTCACGGCAGAGGAACGCTTTACGACATTGCTCAGGCGCAGCCCCCAGGTGTTGAACATGATACCGCATAAATACCTGGCATCGTATATCGGTGTCGACCCTGCAACGTTCAGCAAGCTGCTGGCATCTGTCCGTTTGTAAAAAATCTTGGTGTAGGCAAAGATTTTGCTCGTACACACATGGTAGTTTTGCAGAAACTACAGCATATGCCGTCTTTCAACATACAGGAGTTAATCAGTTCATTGCAGCAGGATGTGCAGGAAACATTGTTGCAACTGGATAAGGTACAGCAAATACCTGCTGACGTACTCTTGCAACAGCCGGAGGCGGGTAAGTGGAGTATAGCCCAGGTGCTGGAACACCTGAACGGTTACAACAGGTTTTACCTGGCAGCTATAGAAAAGGCGTTAAACAATCCAACGCAACAGGCCCCCCGCACCTACAAGGCAGGCTGGTTTGGCGACTATTTTACTCGCCTGATGGAGCCGCGGCCCGATGGTAGCCTAGCAAAAAAAATGTCCGCACCGGCGGCTTACAATTTCGGTCCGGAGCTGGATGCGGAACAAGTACTGAATGAATTCAGGGAAGGGCAGCGCAAGTTATTGTCCTTGCTGGACAAAGCCCGCACAGCCGATTTGGGTGGCATAAAAGTCCCCATCAGTATCAGCAAGCTGATAAAGCTGAAACTGGGCGATGTATTCCGCTTTGTGATAGCCCACCAGTTCAGGCATTTCCAGCAAATAAACAGGGTGAAACAGCAGGTATATCTGCAACGCGCGGCCTGATTGTAGCCTTGCCCGATCTCTGTAACTTTTGATACATCTTCCTATCGTGGTTTTGACTAAATTTGCGCACTATTTATATAATCCACGATATATATGCATAACGCTTATTTTAAATACGAAGAGCCTAAAAACGAACCGGTTCTTAATTATGCCCCCGGTAGTCCCGAGCGTAAAAAATTGCAGGAAGCCATTGCTGAACTGAAATCGCAGCAGCGTGATATACCTATGTACATCAATGGTCAAGAAGTGCGCACGGGTGATAAAAAAGAAATCCGTCCCCCGCACGAAACTGCTCATGTGCTGGGCCATTTCCATGCCGGTAAAGCAGAGCATGTACAGCAGGCTATTGATGCTGCATTAACAGCCCGCGAAGCATGGGCTGCAACCCCCTGGGAGCACCGTGCGGCTATATTTATGAAAGCAGCCGAACTGCTGGCTACTAAATACCGCTACCGCATGAACGCGGCTACCATGCTGGGCCAGAGCAAAAATGCCTACCAGGCCGAGATAGACAGCGCCTGCGAGTTGATAGATTTCCTGCGTTTCAACGTGCATTACCTCACCGATATATACATGCAACAACCCCTTTCGCCGCAAGGCATACACAACAGGCTGGAGTACCGCCCGCTGGAAGGGTTCATACTGGCCGTAACGCCTTTCAATTTTACGGCTATTGGTGGCAACCTGCCTACTGCACCCGCCATGTGCGGCAACGTAGTGATTTGGAAACCTGCCAACACACAGATATACAGTGCCAGCGTATTTATGGAAATATTGCAGGAAGCAGGGCTCCCTGCCGGTGTCATCAACCTGGTATATACGGATGGCCCCACAGTAGGCGACATTTGTTTCAACCACCGGGATTTTGCAGGTGTACACTTTACAGGCAGTACGGGTGTATTCCAGAATATGTGGAAGACGATTGGCGGTAATATTGCCATATACCGCAGCTACCCGCGTATAGTAGGGGAGACAGGCGGTAAGGATTTCGTGATGGTACACCCCAGCGCCGATGTTGATGCGGTAGTAGCTGGATTAGCAAGAGGTGCGTTTGAATACCAGGGGCAGAAATGCTCAGCCGCCAGTCGTGCTTATCTTCCCAGCAACCTGGCCGAAGAAATAAAAACAAAACTGGTAGCAGAAGTAAAAACCATGAAAATGGGTAAGGTGGATGATTTCACCAACTTCGTTAATGCGGTGATAGATGAGAAGTCGTTCAACAGTATTAAGAAATATATTGATGGTGTAGCCGGCAGCAATGATGCCAAAATCATTTGCGGCGGTACCTGCGACAGCAGCAACGGCTGGTATATAGAGCCAACCATCATTGAAGCGAGCAATCCGAAGTATGTAACCATGTGCGAAGAGATATTTGGCCCGGTACTGACCATACATGTGTATAAGGCTGACAAATGGGAAGAAACGCTGGACCTGGTAGATTCAACATCTGACTATGCGTTGACAGGTGCTATCTTCTCGCAAGACCGTTATGCTGCTGAACTGATGACACGCAAGCTGGTCAACGCAGCTGGTAACTTCTACATTAATGACAAGCCAACAGGTGCGGTTGTAGGGCAACAGCCATTTGGCGGAGCCCGGGCATCGGGTACCAACGATAAAGCCGGTTCTGCTTTGAACTTGTACCGCTGGCTGAACGCAAGAACAATCAAAGAAACTTATGTACCGCCAACGGATTACAGGTATCCTTTCCACCAAGCGGATTAATTAAATAATACACAAAAGCCCGTTGAGTATTCAGCGGGCTTTTTGTTGGAGTTACTTATACGCGACAAAAGAATAATTATCTTTACCTCATGCGCAGCCTTTTGCTATTTACTACAATAATCATATTGGGATTTGCCTCCTGCAAAAACTGCACCCGCTATACCTATGGCTATATTATAGACCGGGAAACCAGCAAGCCCATACAAGGAGCGGAGATACGCAGCCATGCCGCCCTCGATGACCGCAGCCGCGACCATAGGGTAACATATACTGACAGCACCGGCTGGTTTGAAACGGCTTTTGAATTGGATGGTGTAGCCAAATGCGGCAACCTGAAGCTAATCATCAGCGACAGCAATTACCACACAGCCTACGAGGCAGACCTGCCGCCCGGCGATACCATCATCCTGGATAGGGTGCGTAAATGAAATAAACCTACTTATTGTATTGATTCATAGTCTGTTGTATGCCTCTGAATACAAAACTTTCTATCATTTCCACACTCGTCAGCACCTTTTCCTTTATTATCGGAAATTCTTCCGCAGTCCATTTGCCCAGCACATAATCTACCTGCTTGCCTTTAGGGTAATTGCTGCCAATCCCAAACCTCAGCCGTGGGTATTGGGTGGTTTGCAGGCTTTCCTGCACGCTTTTCAGGCCGTTGTGGCCGCCATCGCTGCCGCTGCCTTTCATACGCAGGGTACCCAGGGGTAGGGCCAACTCATCAATAATCACTAATATATTTTCTAATGGTATATTTTCCTTATCCATCCAGTATTTCACAGCCTTGCCGCTCAGGTTCATATATGTGGTAGGTTTAATAACTACTATCTGTTTACCCTTCCACTTAAACTCTGATACATAAGCCAGCCTGTCTTGTTTGAACACTTTATCATTTTTCATCACCAGTACATCCGCTACGTCAAAACCAATGTTATGTCTTGTCCCATCGTATTCAGACCCTATATTCCCCAGTCCTGCTATCAGAAATTTCATCGTTATTTACTAATAGTTAATATTTTATGTGTAAAAAATGGTTGACTATACAAAAATGCTTTATTTGGGCAAAATCAACCGGTTATTGAATAAAATATTTGCAATACCCAACTAATATTGTTAATTTTTCGTCCTATATTACAGGCAGATACCGCTTTGCGGTCTGTCTTGTTATATCAGTACATTTTAGAACAAATAAAGCTAAATAAATGAGAAAGGTATATCTCTTTCTGACATTAATTTTCACGATTGGTTTTTTCAACACAAAGGCCCAGTTTTTCCAGATTAACCACCTCTCCGGCACTAACGTAGTAGGCGGCATCAATGTGACTGTAGTCCCCTTGAACAGCCCTAATACTGGTAGCTATTGTGGTACAGGGCCATACCAGATTGGTAAAAATTATTCTGATGGCTACGAGTACAATTTTGGTACACCCGTTACCGATGTGCGTTTCGAGATGACCAGGATACATAATGATGATACCTTACAGATTGATATTGACAATGGGACAGGATATACTCAGTATAACCTTACAGCAGGTAATCTTACAGCATTTGCAGGTAACTGTACGATGACATCTACTAATTTGATAACGCCAAGCGGCTTGTTGAGTACTACCGGTGGCGCTACAGGCCCCGGCCAGGGCACGCAGGTGGATATATCTCTTACGCCGGCTCTCATTTATGGAGTAAGGGTAAGACATATCAGGGCTGCCTCTAACAATATAGCCAGTGACGTATATTATAACGCTTATCTGAGGGACGACTCCTGCCAATTGGGTTTCACAGCTACTGTTGACTCGCCCGTATGTTCAGGCCGTGATATACAACTGACATCTACCGTGTTCCCCAACACTACTTATCAGTGGACATGGAATATTGGTACAGGCACACCTAACCTGCAGCCATCAGCTACCGTTTCAAATCCGGTAATAAAAAGTATTACTATAGGACAATTTGGCCAATATATTGTTACTGCTACACGTGGCATTTGCGTGTACAGAGATACTGTAAACTTAGTTGTTACGCAATCACCCACATTGGGCCCTGTTATACAGGCAGGTCCGGTTTGTCCAAATGATGATGATACTTTATTTGTACCTCAGGTAAACCTCCCCATAGGTGGTGATGTTATAGCTATTAGTTCACTCGGCACACAAACATTCGACCCGAGCCAGGGCTATATCCTTGTATTCAATAATATCCAGCCTTCACAGGCAAATATATTCTACAACATTTTCGCACGCGATATCCAGGGATGTGTGTCTGATACCACTGTGTTTATAATGAAGATAAATGAAGATGTGTATGCTTCATTTACGCCTGACATAAAAGAAGGTTGTGACTTTGACACAGTGAAATTCACGAATACATCAACATCAGATGGTTTCCTGCCTATAACTTCTAGATGGAGTTTTGGTGACGGTACCCCATCATTAACTGATACTGCGCCAACGCATCATTACCTGGTACCTACGCCCAACGATAGTGCAAGGCAGTATAATGTACGTCTGGTTGCCGATAATGGTAAATGCCAGGATACAATTGTGGTGCCTGTAATTATCAACCACCCGGTGAAGGCTGAATTCCAGATAGATGACGACAGTATTTGCCAGGGTGAAACCATTTCATTCAGGGCCGAAGACAGCTCTTACGTAAAACCCGGTACTACACCGCTGATGTTATGGAAATATGGTGATGGCGGCACGGATACCATATTTAATACAACACATACCTATTTTAAGTCTGGTTTGTACAATCCTAAGTTTATCATTACTGATTACCTGGGATGCGCTGACTCATTCACTTTACCTATTGTAGTTGACTCTAACGGTTTCGTTTTCTTTGAAACAAACAGGGAGTCCGTATGTGTGGGAGAAGAAATAGTATTCAGGGGCAGGTATTCTGTATTTGGATATACTTCAGCTACATGGGATTTTGGTGACGGCGTTACTATTCCGGATGATACACTGGTTTATCATTCTTATGATAAACCAGGTACTTACGACGTGATTTTTGACATTAAGTATCGTATTTGTCCTGACACTGCATACACAGGCCAGTACCTGGTAAAACCCATACCTAATGTTTACCTGGGCGAGGATACGTCTATATGTCCTAATGGTGAAGCTTTATTTATTGAAGACAACTATAAAGCTTCTAATCCGCCTAATACTACATACCTCTGGAACACACCAACTAAAGATGTAACGCCCGGCATTGCTATACGCCACCACGGCAGTTATTCTGTAACAGCTAACCTGGATGGTTGTACTGCTTCTGATACCATTAAAATTGATAAGAATTGCTACATCAATATCCCCAACGTGTTTACTCCAAACGGTGATGGAAACGGTGATTACTTCCTGCCCAGGCAGATATTGTCACGCAACTTGTCTAAGTTTGAAATGCATGTATACAACCGCTGGGGCGAAGAAGTGTTCATGACTAACTCCATTAACGGACGTGGATGGGATGGTAAGTACGGTGGCGATGACCAGCCAACAGGTGTTTATATTTACATGATTAACGTTACTTTCGCCAACGGTATCACGGAGCGCTACCAGGGCAACGTGACATTATTGAGATAATATCAACAACAATACTGAAAAGAAAGGCAACCTTATGGTTGCCTTTCTTTTTTATTATCGGTATCAATATATTTTAATATAATATTGCTGATAGTAAATAGAAGTAAATAGATTATTAACAGAT
>CALEZD010000056.1 GCA_937928385.1 uncultured Bacteroidota bacterium | reverse complement strand
ACTACATGCTGCGCGCCACTACCGAAAACGGAGTTGTCAGCAAACAGTTCGATGTAATGAAGTAGCTTCAATAATAACAATAAAAAAGGGGGGTGGACTTATGTCCGCCCCCCCCTTTTTGTATAACCAATTTATTGTCAGTGTATCGTCAAATAATTTTTGTTGAATCATTATCATAATCTTAACTTTGAATTTACGATACACGCAGCCCTTAATTACCATATTATCAGTTGCAGGTACGGTAAACGAAACAATCTTTTATGAAAAAAATCAATTTTACCATTTCGGGAAGTATGCCTTCGTGGCGCAAATTCGATTTCGTCAATAAAGTTGTGCTTATAGCATTGCTTTTGACGGGTATCAATGTTGGGAACCTTTATGCACAAGCCAACTTTACCATCGGAACAGGAACAACCACCAACAGTTCAACTGGAAATCCCACTCCTTATAATGATTTTTATGAGGGGGATAAGCAACAATTTTTATATCGTGCTTCTGAATTGCTGGCAGCAGGTATGGGTCCGGGCTTTATCTATTCGATAAGGTGGGATGTGGTAAACACAAACGGTAGCAATCCGCAGGGATGGAGCATGTATATGGGCAGTACAACAGTTAATACGTTGAGCGCTACATTTCAGCCTACGCCATCAACACTTGTTTTCGGTCCGGCTCCCACAACGTTTGCACCAACATCCGGTGCCAATACATATACTTTAGGCACACCATTTTTCTGGAACGGTAGCGACAATATATTGATACAAACCTGCCACGGTGTTGGTAGCGGTTGCCGCGGTTATACCTACAATGCCTCAGTGCGTTATTCAAATGCCGGATTTACGGCCAGCACTTACAGGCAACAAGACTGTGCGGGTAACCTCTGCGGCAGCAGTACCAATGGTACAGCGTCTTCCAACAGGCCGAATATAACATTTGGCTGGGGGCCTGCAGGGCCTAACAATGCCAGCGCTGCTGCTATTGTTGAGCCTGTAGACGGATTCTGCGCGGGCACATATTCAGTTAAAGCACGTATTGCCAACAACGGTACGAATACGATAAATGGTGTTCAGGTGCATTGGACGGTAGACGGCACCCCCGGTACTTCATTAAATGTAACAACACCTATCAATACGATTACGAGTGGGTTAGGCAATAGCCTTGTGGTAACACTGGGTAATGTTACTTTCGGCTCTGTTCCAAAGAATATAGTAGTGTACACTTCTATGCCAAACGGTGTAGCAGATACTGCGAACCTGGATGATACACTGAAAGTGACAAAAGGAGCCAGCCTTGCAGGTGTATACACTGTAGGCGGCGTGTCTCCTGATTTCCCCGATGTATTGTCAGCTGCAAATGCGCTCAATCAATTCGGAGTTTGCGGCCCTGTTACCTTCAATATCCGACCCGGTACTTACAGCCAGGGTAGTATTTCATTAGGTAACATTGTTGGCTCAAGCACTGTTAACACGGTTACTTTCCAGTCAGAAACAGGTAATAAATCATCTACTACTATTACCAGTGGTGGCGCCACCCTCACTATGCAGGGTACACGGCACCTAAGGCTTAAGAACCTGACAATAACATCATCCGCCGCAGCTTATGTGATATCTATGAGCGGCGATGTGGCCAATGATAGCATTGTTGGTTGTGACGTAATACAACCTATCAATACCAGCTCGGCGGCCGCCGCATTATATGCAACCAGCCTTTCCGGAACAAACAGCGGAATAGTATTTGCAAATAATAACTTCAGCGGTGGTTACTATTGTTTCTACTGGGCAGGTAATACCGGCAGCTATACGCCCGGTATGATTGTGGATAACAACACTATGTCGCAGAGTAATTTTTACTGCACGTACATATCTTATACCAACGCGCTCAAATTCAGGAATAATACCATTACAGGTAATGCCAGCTCATACTATAATATATACATCTATAACCCTTACCAGTCTCCTGTAATAACAGGTAACAGGGTAACCGCTGAATATGGTTATGGTATGATGCTATATTACGTAAGGGGCAATAACTCAAGTTCAGATAAAGCGTTTGTAGCCAATAACGTGGTAAAGATGACCGGTGTGAACAACTACGGCGCTATGTATGTTCCATATCCTCTTAATATGAAGCTGTATAATAACACAGTGTATGTAACAGGTACTTACAGCACCTGCTACAACTATTATATATACATGTCTTCTACCACATACAGCAACAATGAAATATTCAATAACCTGTCTGTAAATACTTCCGGTGCGGGTTATGCTACTTACATATATAACTACGGTACTAACAACCAGGTAAACTACAATAACTGGTACGCTACTGCTACAAGCAATGCATATTACTACAACGGCGCTTACAGTACGTTCCAGGCATTCAGGGCAGCTTCCGGCCAGGACAAACAGTCGCTGACTTATGATCCTCAATTGAAAAGCGATGGTAGTCCAGACCCTACCAGTCCGGCATGCTGGTCGTTAAACGGCCATGGCGTACACTTGACGGGTAACGATAAAGATATCAATGGTAATACCAGGGTTACATTACGTCCGGATGGCGTTCCTGACATTGGTGCTTATGAATTTGACCCCGAGTCTGTACCACCTGTTGCAACAGCAACACCCGCAACAGCTGATCCCGGTGATACCCAGGTATTCACTTTTGCTGGCAATGAAGTAGGCCGTATCAAGTGGGGCAATAAAGCGCCGGTAATTGGTGTGGAAATGAGGCAATATAGTGGTGCGAAAGCACCGGGTATTGCTGCCGCAGCAAGTCCGTTTGGCAGTATGTACTTCTATACCGATGTTAAAGCTTTGGGTAGCGGTACTACTTTTGATTTTGATATTAACATAGATTACATGGACATCTGGTTGGGGGATATTGCTACAGAAAGCAACCTGCGCCTGGCTCATAAAGTAACCTCATACCCATGGATGGTATACAGCGGCGCTCTTAGCTCAACTAATATTACTACCAACAATATAGACGCTGCTATGCTCAACCGCTTTGGCGCATACACCGGCCTTGAAGACGGAAGCATCCCATCTGCTTTTGTTCGTCCGCAGGGCAGCATCATAATATGTTTTGGTAACAGCGTACAACTGAACGCAGAGCCACAAAATGGCGACTACTACAAATGGTACCGCAACGGTGTTGCAATACCGGGTGTAGAAGGTGCACAGGCTAAGAGCTACGTTGCTACCCAGGCAGGCGACTACAGTGTAGTTATTACATACAGTGGCAAAACTGTCGAGTCTGTGCCGGTTACCATTACTACAATCGCTGCGCCTAATGCTTACATCAGTGCCAACCGCCCGCTTACCTATTGTGTAGGCAATGGTTTAACGCTGGATGCAGGTATGGGCCAGGGCCTTTCTTATCAATGGCAGTTGAATGGTATAGACATTCCGGGTGCAACAAATAATATTTATCCTGTTAACCAGCCCGGTAGCTACAACGTAGTAGTAACCAACCTAGGCTGCTCGAGTTCGTCTACAGTAAGTACAGTAACGAGCGGCCCGATATCAGTAGACCTGGGCAACGACACCAGCTATTGTGAGGTGCCCAACGTATGGGCAACCCTGGATGCAGGTTACCCCGGTGCGAAATACCTGTGGAGTACAGGTGATACCAGCCGTATCATCGAAGTGAAGCAGCCCGGCGATTACTGGGTGGAAGTAGACGGTGGCCCTAACTGTACGGGAGTGGATACAATCAATGTCGTTATAGACAGGCTGCCAACAGCCAACGGTATATCTTTTGTACAGAACGGCAACAACTACCAATTCTACCCGAGCGGCCCTATAGGGGCTACAGGTTTCCTGTGGTTGTTCAGCGACGGCAGCACGAGTACGCAGCAGAACCCGACCAAGCAGATCAACGGTGAGTTGTTTGTAAGGTTGGTACTGTTCAACCAGTGTGGTACTGATACTGTACAGTTCGGATGGCCATTGGGCGTACAGCAAGTGGTAGAAGAGCAAACAATAAACGTATACCCCAACCCTGCTAAAAACACGGTCAATGTACATACACAAGGTGTTACTATCCGTTCAGTTGAAATACTCAACAGCGTAGGCAGTGTAGTGTACAGTGTTAAAGTTGAGGGTGGTTCAAACAACCACAGTATAGATGTAAATGCATTGGCTAACGGCCATTATGTAATACGTGCTGCAACTGAAAATGGTATTATTACCAGGAAGTTTGATGTGCTGAGATAGGTTTGTATTAATAAGTATAATCAGCTTTATAAAGCGGGGTGGACGTATCCACCCCGCTTTTCGTTGGGTACAATGGGGTTAAAAATAAGTTAAATTATTACTTTTAACATATTTTAATCACGCAGTTGAGATGTGCAACATATTATATCAATAACTTTACAGTAGAGTTGTAGTGTGCAATTTGTCGCAATTCTACAATATTCTAAGGTAAACGAAAACGTAAACGTATGAAATCACAATCTACTTCAGTTAATCTGAGAAAAATCACAGGTAATGTACTGTTGCTGGCTGTCTTGCTGCTGAGTGCAGGCTTGGCCCAGGCACAGACACCTGCTTATTCAGTCGGCTCGCTCACAGCGGGTAGCAATGTCATCCCATTTGGTAATGGTAGTACCTGGAACAGTTACAGGTGCCAGTTTTTGTACCTGCCGGGGCAGTTTGGCACTGTGCCCTCGGGCATGGCCATTAGCAAAATTTATTTTGTGCCTACTTCTTCTGGTACAGCTACACTTACTGATTTTAATGTAAGTATCGGACAGGCTAATATCACGGGCCTTTCAACCGCAGGATGGGTACCGGGGCTCACACTTGCGCTATCTGAATCATCATATACATTTACCCGTACAACCAGCCAATGGTGGCAAATCACACTGCAAACACCTATTCCTTACGACCCAAGCCAGCCACTTATCATTGATGTCTGGAAAACAAGTTCTACGGCAAGCATCGGTTTAAGAAATCAATCCGTTTCTCCTGGCAACCGCAGAGCGTATGCGCCTTTCCCCAGCGCTAATCCATCCGGTGCCAGCACTACCATGTACACTTTTGGCTTCGACCTTGTACCATTAGCTCCTGATAATGCAGGAATCACAGCGTTGATATCACCTGTAAATTTCTGTACAGGCAACCATCCGGTACAGGTAGAGCTGACTAACAGTGGTTTAAATACACTTACATCAGCAACCATCGATTGGGAGCTGGATAATATTCCCCAGCCAGCTATCAATTGGACAGGCTCATTGGCTACAGGCGGTAAAACTACAGTTACTTTAGGCACCAATATACCATTCGGCGCAACCATCCGTACCATTAAAGCCTGGTCGTCTTTACCCAATGGCAAAGCGGATACTGTAAACGCAGATGATACATTGAACAATGCAGTGCGCGCAGGATTAAACGGCGTGTACGTGGTAGGAACTAACGGGGATTTCCCGACAGTTGTAGCAGCAGCCGACGCACTTAACCAATTTGGTGTCTGCGGCCCGGTTACAATGAATATCCTGGACGGTACATATACAGGCCAGGTACAACTAAATAATATTAATGGTGCCAGTGCCGCAAATCGTATCACATTCCAGTCGCAAAACGGTAACCCTGCTAATGTAACAATAGCGGCCGTACCAACAACTACCGGGCATGTGTTCAGCTATAACAACGCATCTTATATAACGCTTCGCAATCTTACTGTACAATCTAACAGTGGTACTAATGATGGCCGGGTGCTTGTATTCTCAGGCGCTGCGTCTTACGACAGTGTAATCAATTGTACCATCAACTGCTCACCCGGCGCTACAGGCACTAATACAACGGGTATATATGCTACAGATCTGACAGGTTCAGACAATGCATTTATTAATAACAGGGTCAACAGGGGTTACTATGGTATATACTGGAGGGGTACAAGTACCAGCAATAAAACCGCTAATGCGGTCTTTGAGGGCAACACCATCACTGATGCGTATGTATATTCCAACTATTTCTATTATACAGACAACCTGAAATTCAGGAATAATACGGTACGTGCCATCAACTCGCCCACCACACATTATGGTATCTACGGATATTATAACGACGGTGCGTTGGAGGTTATCAATAACGACATCATCATTACAGGTAATGGACAAAAGAGCGGTATATATATGCTGTATAGTGATGCTTCATCAACAGTCCGCGGTATAACGCTGAACAATGCTATAGCTATTGATTGCGGCTCGTCTACAGCTTATGGTTTGTATAGTTCGTATGGTAGCTACAACGATTTTGTGAATAACAGCGTTAGTGTTAATACTACCTCTACTGCTGCTCTTGCAGCACGTTTTTACTATAATACCACCTCTACCGGAAACCATAATATTTATAACAATGCATTTTCTAATGTAACTGGTGATGGGTACACCATGTATGTGTATAGTGCCAATTCAACTTATAACAACTACTGGGATTTCAATAATATCCATACCGGCAACGGCAAAGCTGTAGAAGTAGGCACACCTGCTACTACTTATGCCACTTTAACAGCCTGGTCAAATGCATCAGGTTACGATAAACATTCTATCAATTACGATCCGGGCTTCATGGGTATTACAGATGTACGGCCCGACGTGAATAACCCCGCAAGCTGGTCGTTAAACGGCAGGGGCTTGCATATTACAGCTAATAACAAGGATCATAATGGTAATGCCAGGGTAACATTACGCCCTGACGGTGTGCCTGATATCGGTGCTTTCGAATTTAACCCCGAAACGGTACCACCCCTGGCAAAAGCAACACCAGACTCGGTATCTCCCGGAGATATGCAGGTGTACACTTTTGGCGAACAGAAAGTGGCTGCTATTAAATGGGGTATGGCCGGACTTACAGCTCCGCTGGAAGTCCGGCCATACAGCGGTGTAAAGGCTCCGGGTGTAGCTACAGCGGCAAGCCCTTATGGCAGTATGTATTTCTATACTGATATCAAACCCGCAGCCGGCGGCAATACCTTCGATTTTGAAATTGAGTTGGATTATATGGACATCTGGTTAGGCGACATTCCTAATGATAATAACCTCAAGCTGGCACATCGTGTTACAGGTTATCCCTGGATGGTGTACAGCGGTGGGTTAAGTACGGTAAACACCGGAGCTAAAGAACTGGATGCAGCAGCCATGAACAGGTACGGCATATTTACAGGCCTCGAAGACGGAAGTATAAAATCAGCCTTTGTACGCGCACAGGGCAAAACTATTATTTGTATCGGTAATACAGTGCAGCTCAATGCAGAGCCACAGGATGGTGATTATTACAAATGGTATTTCAACAGTACGCCAATCCCGGGCGCTGAGGGTGCATCTGTTAAATCAATTACAGCCTCTCAGGCGGGCGACTACAGTGTTGCTATTACATTCAGTGGTAAGACCATAGAATCTGTTCCGCTGTCTATAACTACAATTGCTGCTCCCAACGCACTTATCAGTGCCAATGGCCCGCTTACATACTGTATTGGCAATGGGCTGGTATTGGATGCAGGTATGGGACAAGGGGTAACCTACCAATGGCAACTGGATGGTAATAATATACCGGGTGCCACAAGTAATACTTATCCTGTAAACCAAACAGGTAACTACACGGTGGTGGTTGAAAATATTGGTTGTGCTACCACTTCAGTAGTAACACCTGTTACTGCAGGGCCGATAGCGGTGAACCTGGGTAATGATACCAGCTATTGCGAAATACCTAATGTATGGGCGAAATTGGATGCCGGTTATCCCGGGGCGAAATACCTGTGGAGCACAGGCGATACCAGCCGCGTAATTGAAGTGAAAAACAGCGGTACTTATTGGGTAAATGTTGATGCAGGCCCTAATTGCCAGGGTACTGACCAGGTACAGGTAAATATAGACCCGCTGCCTGCAGCCAATGGTATTTCCTTTGTGCAAAATGGTAATACATACCAGTTTTATGCCAGCGGTACTGTGAATGTTACAGGTTATATGTGGTTGTTCAGCGATGGCTCTACCAGCATCGATGCTACACCCACTAAAACAATAAATGGCCAGTTGTATGTACGCCTCGTACTGTTCAACCAGTGTGGTACCGATACGGTACAACTGGGTTGGCCGCTTTCTGTAACCAATACGGTTGAAGAAAACACGATTACTGTGTTCCCCAACCCCGCCAGCGACTATATCAATATACGTACAGGAAATACTGCCGTTAAACAACTGATGATTATCAACAGCGTAGGTACGGTGGTAAGTACAATTGACCAGGTATCCGGCAAATCTGAGTACAGAATTAACGTGGCCAACCTGCCTGCAGGCAATTACATGCTGCGTGCAGCTACCGAAAACGGAGTAACGAATAAACAGTTCAGTGTAATAAGATAGTTTCGTTTACCATAGATATTATGGTTGAAGCCCCGCCCTGTAAGGCGGGGCTTTTTAATAGTATATAGAAATCATTTAACTGCCTATATGTGGTAGCATAATATAAGCCATTACCTTTGTCAGCTATCTTGTTCCGTATATGAAATTATTACTTCAATATTTAAGCCGTTATAAAGGTTTGGTAGTGCTGGCATTGTTCCTTGCTGCCATCAACCAGGTATTTTCCCTGCTCGACCCGTATATATTTGGTAAGTACATCATCGACCCCTTTGCCAAACAACCTGACAAATGGACTAAAGATGAATTTCTCAGGGGTATCACTGTAGGTTTGCTGTTGCTGGTAGGCACGGCTATGGTGTCCCGTATTGCTAAGGCTTTCCAGGATTATACAGTCAATGTTATCATACAGAAGTTCGGCGCCAGGATATATACCGATGGTCTGCGCCATGCGCTCAGGCTGCCCTTCCAGGAGTTTGAAGACCAGCGTAGCGGCGAAACTCTTTCTGTATTGCAAAAGGTGCGTACCGATACGGAGAAGTTTATCAGCGTATTCGTCAATGTATTGTTTGCAACTATAGTCGGTATAGTGTTTGTTATTATTTACGCATTGTCGCTCAACTCATGGCTGGTGGTTATTTACCTGGGCGGTGCTGTGCTGTTGGGTATACTCACCAGTATGCTTAGTAAGAAGATTAAGGTAATCCAAAAAAACATCGTGCGCGAAACCACGGCATTGGCGGGCTCCACTACAGAGTCGTTGCGTAATATAGAACTTGTAAAAAGCCTGGGCTTAACACAGCAAGAGGTACGCAGGCTGAACGCTACTACTATAAAAATACTGGGCCTGGAATTGAAGAAAGTACGCAGCATCCGTGCTATTTCTTTCGTACAGGGGACGTTTGTCAATTTTCTGCGGCAGGTCATTATGTTCGCCCTGTTGTATTTCATTTTTGAGGATGAACTGACACTCGGCCAGATGGTCACCATGCAGTTCTATACCTTCTTTATATTCGGCCCCTTGCAGGAGTTAGGCAATGTCATCCTTACTTACCGCGAAGCGGAAGCGTCCTTAGCTAATCTGAAAGCGCTCTTCGCCAAAAAAGTAGAAGAAAAACCCCTGCAACCCAAACAGATTCAGGGTATCAGGAAGTTGAGGTTTGAAGATGTGACTTTTAAACACAACAGCGCCATGCACCCCGCATTGGAAGAAATATCCTTTGAAGCGCAGACAGGTGACACAATTGCCTTTGTAGGGCCATCCGGTTCGGGCAAAACTACGCTGGTCAAATTATTGGTAGGATTGTATGAACCTAAGAAAGGTAGCATCTATTACAACGATATCAATAATAAAGAAATTGATTTTGACGAACTGCGACACCAGATAGGTTTTGTAACACAGGATACGCAATTGTTTTCGGGCACTATAAAAGAAAACCTGTTGTTCGTCAATCCATCGGCTACTGATGAGCAGGTATTGGATGTATTGCACAAATCAGCCTGCATGAATTTGTTGGCTCGTGCTGAAAATGGCATTGATACGATGATAGGGGAGGGAGGGCTGAAACTTTCGGGTGGCGAACGCCAGCGTTTGTCTATAGCCCGTGCTTTGCTCAGGCAGCCCAAATTGATGATATTTGACGAGGCTACATCGGCATTGGATTCACTGACAGAGGAGGAAATATCTTACACGATAAAAAATATTACTGCCAAGCGGGAGCATATAACAGTGATGATAGCCCACAGGTTATCTACCATTATGCATGCCGACAGGATATATGTGCTGGAAAAAGGCAGGATAATTGAAACGGGTAGCCATCAGTCTTTGCTGGAAGATAACGGGCTGTACTATGCTATGTGGCGCCAGCAGATAGGCGAGCGCAAAGAGACAAGGGCAGCAGCGCCTGCCAATGGTTTATCATAAGATTATCTGATCTCGACACCAAATAGCCCCGGCTTAAAAGCCGGGGCTATTTGATAAAAAGGCAGGGCTTTAGCCCAATATTATCTTAAATGTTTGGCCTGGCTTCTTATAACACAATGTTCTGCACCAATGCACTTTTTTCAGGATAGTCAACGTTGTAATGCAGGCCGCGGCTTTCTTTCCTGAATTGCGCGCTTTTTACTATCAGGTAACCTATAGTTATCAGGTTGCGCAGTTCGCACAGTTGCGGCGATAAGGTACTAGTCCTGTACAGGTGTTCTGTTTCTTCGTGTAGCAGGTCCAGCCTGCGCATCGCTCTTTCCAGGCGCATATCGTTGCGCACTATACCTACATAATCACTCATTACCTGCTGTATCTCTTTCAGGCTTTGGGTTATCAATATCATCTCTTTGGGTGTAGATGTGCCCAGTGCGTTCCAGTCAGGTATATTTTCGTGCAGGGTAGTATCTGCATATTTTTTAGCAGCGTCTTCAGCACACCTGTGTGCGAATACCAATGCCTCCAGTAGCGAGTTGGATGCCAGCCTGTTGGCGCCGTGCAGCCCTGTGCTCGAGCATTCGCCGCATGCATACAGGTACTTAATAGATGTACGGCCCCATTCGTCACATTTTATGCCTCCGCAGCAATAGTGCGCTGCCGGCGCTACGGGTATCAGCTGTTCAAACACGTCTATGCCTATGCTTTTGCACTTGGCGTATATATTAGGGAAGTGCGCCAGGAACTTTTCCTTGTCCATCTGGCGGCAGTCCAGGTACACATGTTCCGTACCGTTTATTTTCATTTCATTGTCTATTGCACGGGCCACTACATCGCGCGGTGCCAGGTCGGCACGCGGGTCGTACTGCAGCATAAAGGCTTCGCCCTTTTTGTTCCTTAATATTCCACCATCTCCTCTTACAGCCTCAGTTATCAGGAAGGAGGGGCTCACACCCGGCTCGTGCAATGCCGTTGGGTGAAACTGGATGAACTCCATATTTTCTATACGCCCCTTGGCGCGGTATGCCATGGCTATACCATCGCCCGTAGCTATTTTAGGGTTAGTGGTTGTACGGTACACCTGCCCCACGCCGCCTGCTGCCATTAATGTTACACGGGCAAGTATCTTTTCAATAGTATTGTTCTGCAGGTTCAGTGCGTACACGCCATAACATTCTATGCCCGGTGTTGATTTGGTAACCAAATGCCCTGTATGGTGCTGGGTAATGATATCTACCACATGCCAATAGTTATGTATCTGTATATTGGTGTACCGTGCAGCTTCTGCTATCAGTGCGCGCTCCATTTCATTGCCGGTCACATCTTTATGGTGCAGTATGCGGTACTCCGAGTGTCCCCCTTCTTTGCCGCGTTTATATTCGCCCGCTTCTGTTTTGTCAAAGTTGGTACCCCAGTCTATTATTTCCTGCACACGCGCGGGGCCTTCTTCTATCACCATGCGCACTATCTCTTCATGGCACAGCCCGTCGCCCGATGTCAGCGTGTCTTGTATATGTTTGTCAAAACTGTCGCGCTCCATATCATTCACTACAGCTATGCCACCCTGCGCATATTTGGTATTGGTTTCGTCTGTATTTACTTTGGTGAGTATAGTAATATTCTTGTCAGGAAAACGTTGGGCTGTTTTTACCGCAAAGGTAAGCCCCGCTATGCCGGAGCCAATCACCAGGAAATCTGTCTGCAACATCAAAATAGCATTTATAAACAAAGGCGGCCTTTTCAGAACCGCCTTGTGAAATTAGTACAATTAATTGTCTTAAAAACTTGAGGTTAAACCCAGTCGTACACCGCTGAAGGCGGGTTCGTAACGGCATACACCACCGGTACAGTTGATACCTTCTACCTGTTTCACATAACTGGCGGTAAACCTGTGCGCCCCCAGTGTATGCGCTAAGAATACATTGTAATAGTGCTGGCTACCGGTAGTGGCCGCCGGGCCAGGCGATGGGTTGTACATATCAGAGAGCGCGAATGACCATTTGGGTGCAATGTTGAACTCAACCAAACCGAATATCCACGATCCGAAGTCCTGCTCTGTATGCTGGTATTCCCACTCGGTACGTATAGACATCTTATCGTTGAAGATATAAGTAACCTCAAAGAATGGTGTCCATGCAATAATCATGGGTACCAATGGTTTTATCTGGTACAGCTCCTGGTTGTATTCCATATACTGTGTACCTACCTGTAGTTTCACGTTTTCCCATCCCCTGTATTCCACTTCTGCATACACTTCCCTGTATAGCTTTACTTCGTTCAGTGTGTTGATATGTGTATAGTTCAGTGTGATGTCCAGTTCATCCTGCGGGTTCAGCAGCACGTCTATACCACCCGCCATTTCCGACAGGTTCAGCGATGCGGGTGTGTACCTTGCCATCAGCCTTTGGGGGCGCAGGCGGGCTACTATCGGCTGCCAGTTCATCAGGCCGCGTATCAGCACCTCGTTGGGCGATGTGCGCATCTCAAAGTTTTCAGTACGCTTACCCGTCAGGTTTACGGCTATGCCCTTGCGCGCCCATCCCAGTGTGGTAAACAATACATTACCCGGCTTCTGTTTCAACAGGCCGTCTGATATTACATCCGATGTTTTATATGCCCCTTCTATAAACCAGTTTACATCGCCAACTACTAAGTTGTTATACACGGTAAAGGCATACATATTGTACCTGGGTACAAAGCGGGTGGATACATCCTGGCTGTTGATAGTTGATACTATCTGGTCCATATTATCCTGGTCAAAGGTCCTGTTGAGCGCACCCGCACCCGGTGTCAGGAATATCTTATCGCCTATGCTGAAACTTCCTTCAGCATTGAAACCCTTGATAATGGGCTGGTACCTTTCAAATACATTTTTCGATTGGCCGGTAAATGCCTTCATGGTAAAGTTGTCATTCAGCCTGTATTTCAGGTGCAGCCCCACCAGGGCGTTATCTATCAGCAGCCCCCTGTCTTCATACGCCCTGAACAATATACCCGAGCCTATCTGGTCGTACACAAAACCCGCAGTGATGGTCAGCTTTTCAAAATCTTTGCTCAGGCTCCAGGCTCCTACGCCAAAACCATTCAACGCCTGTATAGGATTGTACAGGTTAGAATTATGAAAGGCATCTACACGCAGGTTGGCGGTAAAACCGTCTCTGTAATATCGCAAACCCATCCATGCTTCACCTCCGCTCAGGTAGTTATCATATAGTGGATTATTGGCTGCATTAATAGCCGTATCTCTCTGGAAAAAATTAACCGTAGTCATCAGGTCGCCCGAAAGAGTGCCCCAGTCTTGCGCGTTTATTTTTGTAACAGTAATTAATGAGAGTAGTGTTAAGAAAGCGCTAAATCTTTTCATTATCCGGTATTGGATTATTATAAAATTTTCCGAATTTAGAACCTTTGGCATACTTTGGCAAGATTTTGGTACATTCTTTATAAAATAGACGCATATATATGAAAAAACTTATTCTGGCGGCGATGACTTTGATGATTTCTGCTGCCGCAATGGCGCAAAGCTCTGACCTGCCTAATACACAGGTAAAAGATATCAATACAAATAAAAAAATAGCTTTTAATAAAACCTTTGAGCCGGGCAAAGTGACTTTAGTGAACTTTTGGGCTACATGGTGTGTGCCTTGCAAAAAAGAAATCAAAAATGTGCGCAAGAGCATGGATGCGTGGAAGAAAGAAGCCGATTTCAACTATATGACTGTGTCGGTAGACGAAGCACGCGCAGAGAGCCTGGTGCGCAGTTATGCCAAATCGCAGGGCTGGGACTTCCCTTATTATATAGATACCAACTCCGACCTGATGCGTTCGCTCAACTTCCGCACCGTACCGTTTACCATTATAGTTGACAAAAACGGCAAAGTGGTGTACACCCACCAGGGCTACGAAGAGGGCAGCGAAAACGAACTCTTTGCCAAAATCAAAGAATACAGTAAGAAATAAGATAAGGTATTGATAAAAAGGGTGGCGTATACAACTTTGTACGCCACCCTTTTGTTTGTAACCTATAAGAGATTGAAGCATAAGTTTTGTAAATTAGGATACTAATACACACTGATATGTTATCTAAAACAATACAAGAGGCGCTGAATAAGCAGGTGGCTATGGAAGCCACATCCTCGCAGGCATACCTGGCTATGGCGTCCTGGGCGGAGATACAGCCCGGACTCGATGGTGTTACAGAGTTCTTCTACCAGCAATCTAACGAGGAGCGCGTACACATGCTCAAATTGATACGTTATGTCAATGAACGTGGTGGCTTTGCTATGGTGCCTGCATTGCCACAGCCCATTATTACATTTACTTCTTTACAAAAGGTATTCGAAGAGTTTCTGAAGCACGAGGTGATGGTATCTGAGAGCATCAACCAACTGGTAGGCCTGGCGCTGGACGAGCGCGACTTTGCCACGCACAACTTCCTGCAATGGTATGTATCTGAGCAAATAGAAGAAGAACGCCTGGCGCGCACACTGAATGATAAACTGGAACTGGTAGGCGACGACAAGAGCGGCATCTACCTCTTCGACCGTGATATCATGATACACCGAAACGCAGTAGGCGGGGGAAAATAAGTATTAGAGGTTAAGACATCAACAAAAGGGGCGCTGCAAGCGCCCCTGAATATTTATACAAAACCTAATTACTAATACCTAACCCCTAACTACTAATTACAATATCAAAGTTCACCAGCTCTACAAACTCCTGTATGCGGGCTTCTATGTCTTTGGGCTCTATCTCCTGCAGGCGCAGGGGGCCAAATTTCTCTACACAGAAAGAAGCGAGGGCAGAACCTACGATGATGGCCGTCTTCATATTTTCAAACGATATGTCTTTGGTACGTGCTATATGGCCCATAAAGCCGCCCGCGAAAGTATCGCCCGCACCTGTGGGGTCAAACACATCTTCCAGCGGCAGCGCCGGGGCGAAGAACACATGCTTGCCATGAAACAGCAATGCGCCGTGTTCACCCTTCTTGATGATAACATACTTAGGCCCCATAGCCTGTATCTTCAGCGCGGCCTTTACCAACGAGTATTCGCCGCTCAGTTGGCGCGCCTCACTGTCGTTCACCATGATTACGTCCACCATGCTCATGGTTTTCTTCAGGTCGTCCAGCGCTACATCCATCCAGAAGTTCATAGTGTCCATTACTATCAGCTTAGGGCGCTCTTTCATCTGGTTGATGACACTCGCCTGCACGGCAGGAACGAGATTGCCCAAAAACAGGAACTCACTCTCTTTAAAGCTCTCCGGTATCTGCGGATTGAAATGCTCCAATACGTTCAGCTCGGTCACTAATGTGTCGCGCGTGTTCATGTCCAGGTGGTAGCGGCCGCTCCAGAAGAAGCTCTTACCGTCTTTCACCACTTCCACTCCTTCAAAGTCAACACCCCGGTCTTCCAGTTTGCTGATTTCCTCCTGCGGAAAATCTCCGCCTATGATGGATACCTGCTTAATATCGTTGGTGAAGTTGGATGCAGCCCATGCAGCATAAGTGGCAGAGCCGCCTATGATGCGGTCTACTTTTCCGAACGGGGTTTCCAGTGCATCGAAGGCCATAGAGCCTACTACCATTAAAGACATAATGTATATCGTTTTTTTGCGTTGCAAAGGTATGTTTAATTGCTCAATTACTCAATTGCGCAATGTCTCAATTATTATCTTTGCCCTATGAAGGCAATGTTATTTGCAGCCGGGCTCGGCACCAGGTTGAAACCGTTTACGGATAAGCACCCCAAGGCGCTGGCACAGGTGAATGATAAAACCCTGCTGGAGCACAACATCCGCTACCTGCAACGCTACGGCATTACTGATGTAGTGGTGAACGTACACCATTTTGCCGACCAGATAGAACAGGTACTGGCAGACAACAACGGCTTCGGCAGCAGCTATGTGATATCCGACGAGCGCGACGAAGTGCTGGAAACGGGTGGGGGGCTGAAGAAAGCTGCCCACCACTTCAGGGCCGAAGGGAACTTTGTCGTAATGAATGTGGACGTGCTCACCAACCTGGCGCTGGACAAAATGATTGCCGCACACGAAGCATCTGAAGCTGTAGCTACACTGGCGGTGATGCAGCGCAGTTCATCGCGCGAGTTGTTGTTTGATAATCATGCTCAGCTATGTGGCTGGCGAAACAACAAAACCAATGAACAGAAGCTGGTGCATGCCGACAGGATGGTAACACCATTTGCATTCTCAGGCATACAGGTACTTTCGCCCGCCATACTGCAAATGCCCTTTGAAGGAAAGTTCTCCATCATAGATGTGTACCTGCACTTCGCCACTACCGAAAAAGTAAAAGGCTACGACCATACCGGCGATATCTTCCTGGACGTGGGTAAACCGGAATCATTAGAGCAGGCAGGGAAATTGCTTTTATAAAAAACAGCCGGGCTGTTACACCCGGCCGTACTTAATTAATTGTCAAATCAGCTAATTGCATTAGCATATTGCCGTATTATCGTATTAGCACATTTTATTTAACTCCCATTTCATTCAGCCTTTCCTTCACAAACTGCCCAAGTTCTGCCACATAGGCCGGTGAGAAGTTGAACTGTATGCCTGCTGTCTCGTACAGTTGGGGTAATGTTTTGGTATATCCCTGTGCCAGCGCCTTTTTATAGTTCTCTAATGCCTGCTGCTTGTTGCCACGGTACTGGCGCCACATAGCTATAGCGCCCAGTTGCGCTATACCGTACTCTATATAGTAGAAAGGCACTTCGTACAGGTGCAGTTGCTTTTGCCAGAACACCGCGCGATAATCTTCAAAGCCGCTCCAGTCCGTCTGGTGGGTGCTGAACTCGTCCATTATTTTCAGCCACTCTGCTGTGCGTTCTTCGTTGGTATGGCCGGGGTGGGTGTACAGCCAGTGCTGAAATTTATCTATCGTAGCTATCCACGGCAGTACGCTGATGACACGCTCCAGTTCTTCTACCTGTGCGCGCTTCAGTTCATCTGTATCTGTAAAGAATACATCCCAATGCTCCATGCTGAACAGTTCCATACTCATACTCGCCAGTTCAGCTATCTCCATCGGGTATTCCTTCAGAGATGACAATGGCAATTCGTGCGAGAGGAAAGAATGTACCGCATGGCCACCCTCATGCATCATCGTTATTAAATCGCCGATGGTACCCGCCGCGTTCATAAATATAAACGGCACGCCTGTCTCCGGCAGGGGACAGTTATAACCGCCCGGCGCTTTGCCCTTGCGACTTTCCAGGTCCAGGCGCTTCATCTCGGTCATGGTTTGCAGGCAACGCTGAAAGTAATCGCCCAGCCTGCCGAATACTTGCACCGATTTGTCAGACAGTTCACTTCCCGTCTCAAACGGTTGTAATGGTTCCGTGCCTACCGGCTCCGCACTGCTATCCCATGGGCGCATCTTCTCCAGGCCCAGGCGCTTGCGGCGGTGTTCGCTCAGCATAGCGTTCAGCGGTAGTATATGCTCGCGCACAGCATCATGAAAAGCGAAGCAATCCTCCGGCGTATAGTCAAAACGCCCCAGCGCCCTGAATTTATAATCCCTGTAATTATCAAAGCCCGCATTCTTAGCCACCTGTTGCCTCAGCGCCAGCAGCTTGTTAAAGAGCACATTCAGTTCATCAATATCCTGCATACGGCGCGCCGCTATCTTGCGGAATATCGTTTCCCTCAGTTCCCTGTCCGGCTTTTGGAGGAACTTGGCCGCCTGTTGCAGCGTATATTCCTTGCCCTCGTGTTCTATCGTCATCTTGCCCGATATCACGCCATACTGCTGTGCCAGCACGCTCATCTCTGCTTCCAGCGGCACGTTCTCTTCGCGGTACAGTTCTACGGCGTTCTTCACGCTGCGCAGGTAGGGGTAGTATATAGCTTTGTCCAGCTCCTGTGTATAAGGGCAGTCCAGCAGTTTTTTATTCAGTGCAAAGAAGTACGGCTTCATCTTGGGCTCTATCTCCATGCAGAAATAGGTAAACGCTTCCTCCACTACTTTGTCCGTTGTGTCCAGCGTCATCTTTATCTGCCTCCATGCTGCGTCTTCGCCTATCACGGCTTCTACCTCGCTTACATCCTTCATCCACTGCTGCAGCGCCTCCCGGCTATCCAGCTTGCGGTTTTTCAAATCCTCCAGGTAAGGCTCCAGCGATTGCCAGTCCGTCAGTTGATAATCCTCGGGTAAAAAACTCCTTTTTATTTTTTCAATCATTGCCATAGTTCAAATATCATATTATTCAACGCCTGCAAATGTACGCATCGTTATCTAAAGAAATTGGTAAAGGGTGGAACAAGCACTTGTCTGAGCGTCCTGCCTCACTCATCCTCGTTTGTAACAGCCTTCCCATTAAACCGGTAATCAATAAAGGCGAGGATGAAATGGTTGGGCGTTTGTAACGCCATCACTACACCCCTGTGGTCGGTGTTGTCACCGAACCACTCACCTGTTGCCCTTGCCCAGTTTTATTTTCACTTTACCGGTGTTATTATCAGTAGCGTGCAGGTTAATGACGATGCCTTTTTTCAGGTCGGTTTCAGCCATTTCTTTATTGCTTTTATTCAGGTCTTTTTTTGGATTGCGCAAAGGTACCTGTACTAATATATTGGTACCGGTAGGTATGCCATACACCCCTTCAGTAAAAATGTTGAAGGCGCTGGTTTTTACCAGCAGGGGCTGAATAGTTATTTTGCTATCGGCCACATCCAGAACGCCCGAAAGTGGTTCTACGGTAATATTGTTCAGGTCGCGGTTAAAGAATATCAGTTTGCCGATAGTGCCCAATGGCTCAAAATCTATCAGTTTGCCATCTACCAGGGTAAATTGTACTTTACCGTTCAGCGAGCGCGGTACCAGGTTGCCGCTGCTCAATATGCCACCCGCCGCAGTTACCTGTGCCGATACAATGCCTTTTATATTCTCTTCCAGTATGGCGGTTTGCCCGAAGTTGCCGAAAGAATAAAACAGCTTGCGCACGTTTATTTTATCCAGGTCCACATTGGCAGTAAAGGAGGCCGATTGTTTGCCCGGCTTTACAGCCCCGTCTAAAAGCATAGTGCCACCTGCATGGTTAAGGTGTACATCGCTCAGGCGGATTTCAGAGCGGGTAAGCGTGATGCCCGCCTTTATATTATCTGCGCGAAATTTTTTATAATCCAGTTCGGTAATTTTTAACCCTATACGGGCCACGCTGCTTTCCATTACAGCATCCAGTTGTCGGGCAAAGTTGCCTAGTTTGGGCGTTGCGTTATTTATTTTCTCATCAGGCCCCATCGTCCTTTCGGCAAGAAAGGTAGTGTACTCGCCCAGGTCTATCTTACTACTGCTCAGGCTACATGCTATCACTACCTTCTCAGGTGCGGTATAGTACAGGTTCAGCAGGTTTTTGATTGAGCCGCTCAACGCTACTTTGTTTTTTTCGCTTTGCAGTTGCATACTCTGTAGGAATAAATCCGCGCCTTTAAAAACAACCGAGCCACCGGCATTAGTAAAATTAAGCTTACGGGGTACGTAAGTAAAGGAAGCGCCGCTGAATTTTACCGTACCATTTACAACGGGTGGTATTTTGCTTTCCTCCTTAATGCCCAGTTGGCATTTAAGGTTAACGGATGCATTCCCCTTATTGAAACGGAAACTCCTTACACCGATAAGCTCATTGAGTTTTTGCAGGGCGAGGTTGGATGTAACGTGTACTTTAAGCAGTGGATTTTTCAGGTCCGTAACAGAGGCGTCTTTAGCTTTGAAATCAATACCATAATAATTCCCCGTCAGCTGTTCTATATACACCATAGAGTTTTCATCACCATGTCCCCTCCCTTTTACCACTTCATCCAGGAAAAACCCTTTAAAGCTACACCGGGTAATTTCGCCGTATGGAATAGTAAGTGTTTTATCTTTTACTACAAAAGCCGCTTTTACATAGGGCGTATCGCGGTACTGCATTTTCCCTATAATTTTTACAGACACGCTATCTACCGTAGTAAGGTTTATCTCCTTCAGTTTAGAGCTGATTTTGGGTGTAAGCATTTCCTGTATTTCTTTATAAGGGACATCCACAGCTTGCACATCCAGGTTGAACCAGGCAGGGGTATCTGTAAAAGACAATATACCACCAAACCGGTAGGGCAGGTTGTCCAGCTCCAGTGTTTGCATGGGGATGGTTATTACCTTCAGGCTGTCATTAAACCGGAGTTGTATATCGGTTTCCAGGTGTTTGTCTTTCAGGAAGCTACCCACATCAAAGTTGAAGGCGAAGCTATTTATATCAACATCAGACAGCATATTGGCAGACCAGCCTGTGTCGTTAAAGTCCATCAGCAGGTCGCATTTTTTTATATCCAGCACGAAGTGTTTTCTTTTTACCATATGTTTTATGGTAAGTATTACATTGTTGATGGCTATCTCGTTGACCGGGTTATCCACCTCTTTGTTTCCTGTTTTTTCTTTTGCCTTGAATATATGGGTATTGCTGATTTCATTTTCGTCTGTATACAGCGTGATATTCCCGTTTTCCAGGACAAGCTTTTTTATATATGCTGTTTTGTCAAGTATAGACGAGAGGCTGATGGATACATAGGCCCTTTCCAGGTTCAGTACATCTGTATGATGCAGGTGCCAGAGGCTGTCTTTCAGGGTGACGTTTTTCAGCTCGAATGATATATCAGGGAATCCCTTTACTATGGTGGGTTCTATTTCCCCAATCGTAATAGTGCCGCTTATTCTGTCATTGATTTGCCGGGTAATGATACCGGCAAACTTATCTTTATTGTAATGGACAAAAGCAATGATGCCTACCCATAATAAAGCAATAATGCCTATGATGACAGCCAGAACTTTTAAGGAAATTTTTAAATAGCGGGGCATATAAAAGGGGGCATGTTTTTGTGAGGCCCATGGTATAATACAAGTTACCGAAATAATACCGGATATATGTATAACAAGGCAATGGGTAATATGTTTACAGAAAGGCAGAATGAAGCAGCCTGTTTTATATTATGGGGGCAACTTTGGATAAAACCCAAACAGGAAGAAATCCGATGCTTTGTTATTACGTTATTGTGCCGGTTCGCCCTCATACCATATTGCTCTCCCTCCTTTTTCGGTAATGCCCCTGTATCCGTTGAACATTAGCCAGGGTCGGTAGAAGTTTACTTCGCCCGAGGTAGTACTCCCGGCATACCAACCAGGGTAGCCAAGAGTTGCCCTATCCACCTTTTTTACTGTTATGTCATAATCTTCAACACTGGCGGTCGCTGAAGAAAATCCATCACTTTTCGCCAACCTTAATGCTGAAATATAACTGTGCGGATATTTGTAAACAGCGTATTGCTCTTTTGCGGCAACAGCCATATCAGCACTAATATGGCTGGTGATATATATTGAATCCCCGGTTATGCGGTTAACTACCCCAAACGCTGTTTTATGGCCATCCTTGAAATAAATATGGTAACAGGCTCCTGTCACTATCTGAAATGTGTCCGGCTCGTTGTTTTTCCGGGCAATAAAATACAGGACTGTTTCGCTGCCGGTAGCATACATATTTTTCAGGGAATCATTTTTTTACTTAGTTAATTGCCTGCTACTGTCCGGATCAAAATATGGCATATCCCTTTCCTGGAATTTCCGGTTTATGTGAAAGGACTGGACATCGTTCAAATTGTATGTACTGACTTTACCACTTTTCCACCACACATTGTACTCCACAGCATATATAGTGTCATTATTTGTTGTAACAGTACAAAGCAACACAATCTTAGAACTGTTATCCCGTAGCTTCAGTGTCAGTTGTGTATTGTTATTATAAGACAGCCATACCTTTTTACCATTTTCATCAAAACAATAAATTGAGCTTGTGGCGGTGTTACCCGAAGCTGAAAGTTGACTGAGTACGTCACCTTCTGTTTTGGTGACATTCCTGTTGGTGAACTGCGCTACAAAGTCAGTTTTTGATAAGGTATATGTTTTCTTGCCCCAACATACAATGGCAATAAACATCATCAGGATGGTTGATACGGTATTTTTCATTTTTAAATTGGTCTTATCGCAATGTTTAATTCTTAATGGTAATCTGTACAAAAATAGTGTAAGTCTGTACATTGAAAAACACCCCATTACTGGTCTGCGCATCCCGCCCGGACCCGAGATAAACTAAGCGCCTGCTTATGATACCCCTTATCCGTTACACTGGTAAAAATAAAATTGGTTATTACGTATATAATATGTAATTTAGCTATTAAAAACGGTGCGCAATGTCATTATCGCATTGCCGCATTATCCTGTTAACGCATTAAACCAAAAATGCCATGAACCACAAACAACAACTATTCGCCAATGCCTACCTCCGCCTCACCGATCCGCTCGTAGCATACATCCAGGCCTATAAGCCAAAAGATGCGAGTAATTACCGCTCCATTAAGTCTGCCGCCAACCGCCTGCTGCGCCATCCTGAAATTGCAGCGCATATCAGTGGCGTTCGTAATGCCGCCCTTGAGCAGGCACAGCACGAGCTCAAAGAGCAAATGAAGGAAGAACTGCTGACCGTACATGATAAACGGCTATACATAAAGCGCGTCATCAACGGGGAAATACTCATTCCCCAGGACTATAAGACAAATGGCTGTAACCGCTGTACCATCTTTCTCCGCCCCACCTTTCCCCAAATACTCGGCTACCTTAAAGAAGATTCCCGCCTCGCCGGCCATTATCCGCAACAACAAAAGACAACAAAAAAGAACCTTGCACACAGCATCTCCCCGGAATTTATCCCGCAACAGGCGGGCGGGGGCGACTTCGCGCAGAACACTCCCCCACAGGAACAACAAAGCGCAACAAACTGTCCCCCGCCGGCGGGGGTGTCACGTAGTGACGGGGGTGGGACACTCGCGCAGGATACTCGCTATGAGCAACAAACCATATCATATACAGTACGATCCACATCCCATGCCGGTTTGCGCAAGCTCCTCGACAAACAAAGACAGAGAAAAAATATGAAAACAGAATCTGCTTAACTATTCGGCACCGATTTTGTTTTAACAATGTGTACCTTATTATTGCATAGTGAATTTTAAACCGATATATATACTGATGCTGCTCTGCCTGCCGCAACCCCGCGCACAGGCGCAGCTGATAGACCTGTTGACCGTTAGTTCAGATTCCACCTGCGTCAGCGACCAGTCAGACAGGCTGTTGCTGCGCGCTTTTGTGATGCAGAAGTTCAATAAATACACCCTCGGGCAACAAAACATAGCTGATAATATTACATACCGGGCCAATAATAATTACCACCTTGGCCTCGGTTTTCATTACAAATGGTTAGGTGTCAATGCGTCTTTCAAGCTACCCTACTTCAACAAAGCAAAGTATGGCGAAACGAAATTCTTCGATTTGCAGTCTTACCTCTACCTCAGCAGGTTTGCGGTAGATGTGTACCTCCTGTCTTACAAAGGGTACTACTTGTCCAATAGCCATATATTACAAAAACCGGCACAGCCGGGAGAGCTCCACTTGCGCGAAGACCTGAGGACGGGTAACTATGGGCTGAACTTCCAGTATATTTTCAACCATCAGAAGTTTTCTTACCGCGCCGCATTTATACAAAATGCCTGCCAGGTAAGGAGTGCCGGTAGCTGGCTGGCAGGGTTTACCCTCAACTACACCCGTGCCAAAGCCGACTCTGCCATAGTGCCACGAAACCTGGTGAATAGTAACTTTTACACCGGCCGGGATTTCAACAAGACTTCTGCGGTTGTACTGGCCTTCAATGGCGGCTATGCCTATACTCAGGTAATTGGTAAGCATTTTTTCTTTACCGGTGCTGTACTGGCGGGTATGGGCTTCAACTATGTGGCTCTGAAAACAGATGCCACCGACAGCCGTGATGCACGCCTGCACCTGCAAGTACATGCCATATTGCGGGGCGCATTGGGGTATAATACAGAAAAAGATTTTGTAGGGCTGCAATATATCAACTACATCAACCGAAACAATATGCCCGTGCTCGATGGCTGGCAGCAGTCGCAGGCAGGTAATATCAGGCTCACCTACGCCCACCGCTTTCAGCTAAAGAAAAAGACAACCAAAACGCTGCAACGGATTGAAGACAAAATATTGCCTGATGCAATGCAAGAAAAATGACAGGATAATCATCCTGTCATTTTTATGAAAATTGTATGTATGCTATGATTAAAACTCAGCATTACCCGGTGTACGCGGGAAGGGTATTACATCGCGTATATTGGTCATGCCGGTAACGAACAGCACCATACGCTCAAAGCCCAGCCCAAAGCCCGCATGGGGCACTGTGCCAAAGCGGCGGGTGTCGAGGTACCAGTACATTTCTTCTACAGGTATATGCATTTCCCTCATGCGCTGCTCCAGTTTGTCCAGTCGCTCTTCACGCTGCGAGCCGCCCACTATTTCGCCAATACCTGGCGCCAGTATATCCATAGCGGCCACGGTTTTGCCGTCATCATTCTGCCGCATATAGAAGGCCTTGATGTCTTTAGGGTAGTCGGTTACTATCACCGGCTTCTTAAAATGCTTCTCCACCAGGTAGCGTTCATGCTCGCTCTGCATATCTATACCCCAACTTACGTCGTACTGAAACTGCTTCTTCTTGTACGGTTTCGATTGCATCAGTATATCTATTGCCTCGGTATAAGTGATGCGCTCAAACCTGTTGTTCAGCACAAATTCCAGCTTCTCTACCAGCCCCATTTCGCTGCGCTCGTTCTGCGGTTTCTGGCTTTCTTCGTTCTTCAGTCTTTCTGCCAAAAACTCCAGGTCTTCCCTGTTCTGGTCCAGCGCGTATTGTATAATGTATTTCAGCAGGTCTTCTGCCAGGTCAGCATTGTCGTGTATATCGTTAAAGGCCACTTCAGGTTCTATCATCCAGAACTCTGCCAGGTGGCGGGCTGTATTACTGTTCTCTGCACGAAAGGTAGGCCCGAAGGTGTACACTTCGCCCAATGCCGTAGCGCCCAGTTCGCCTTCCAGTTGCCCGCTCACAGTCAGGTTGGTAGCACGGCCAAAGAAGTCTTCTTCAAAGTTGATGCTGCCGTCTTCTTTGCGCGGTGTATTATCAAAGGGCAGGGTAGTTACTTTAAACATCTCGCCCGCACCCTCAGCATCGCTGGCGGTTACAATGGGTGTATGCAGGTACACAAAGCCCCTGTCGTTAAAGAACTTGTGTATGGCATAAGCCAGGGTATGCCTTACGCGAAACACCGCGCTGAATGTATTGGTACGGAAACGCAGGTGCGCTATTTCGCGCAGGTACTCCAGGCTGGGACGGTTCTTCAACTGCAGCGGATATACCTCGGGGTCGCAGGCTCCGTAAAGTTCTACCGTATCGGCCTTTACTTCCACCGTTTGTCCCTTACCCAACGATGCTACCACCGTGCCGTTTATATTCAGTGCCGCGCCGGTAGTAATGTTCTTCAACAGTTGCTCATCTGTATTTTCAAAGTCTATCACCACCTGCAGGTTGCCCAGGCAAGAGCCGTCGTTCAGGGCTATAAACTGGTTGTTGCGGAACGAGCGTACCCATCCCCTTACATTTACTTTGTAGTCTGTTTCTCCGCTTTGCAGTATCTGCTTAATCTTTGTGCGTTTCATACTATATGCCCTTCCGGGCCTTATTATTCATTATTTGTCGAAAAATAAATACTTAACGGCAATCGCTATCATGAAGATGGCGAATATCTTTTTAATGATACTTGAGTCGAGGCCCAGCACCACCTTGCTGCCCAGGTAGCCTCCTATTACAAAGGTAGCAGCAAGTATCAGGGCCATCTTCCAGTTTACCTGCCCTTCTTTATAATAATTGTAAGCACCTATAAATGCTACCGGCAATGACAACATAGCCAGCGAAGTGCCCTGCGCCATCTTTTGCGACAACCCGAATATAATGACCAGGGCGGGAACTATCACCACACCGCCGCCTATCCCTACCAGGCTGGACATGAATCCTGCTGCGAAGCCTATAACCAATAAAGTGAGAATATAACCCGTACTCATATATATGGTGTTTTAGTTAACTGATTCGCGTTGGGCCGGCTCGCCAAACTTGGCTACATAATCGTTGATGCTGTGCATCAGTATCTTTTTGGCCAGGCGCTGCCCTTCAAACTCTTCTATCTTCACCACCTTGTTTTCCAGCTTCTTGTATTCTTCAAAAAAGTGGCGCAGCTCGTTTATGAAATGTGAAGGTAATTCACTTATATCATTTATATGGGCTACACTCATGTCGTTGGCACATACTGCTATCAGCTTGTCATCAGCCTCGCCCTGGTCCAGCATGCGCATCACGCCTATTACTTTGGCTTCTACCAGTGTCATAGGGTGCATGGTTATCTGCGAAAGTACTAATATATCCAGTGGGTCTTTGTCGTCGCAGTAGGTGCGGGGTATAAAACCGTAGTTAGCGGGGTAGTACACCGATGAGTACAATACGCGGTCCAGCTTCAGCATTCCCGTTTCTTTGTCCAGTTCATACTTTGCCCTCGAGCCTTTGGGTATTTCTATTACCGCTGTTACCGTCTCCGGAACGTTTTCTCCATAACTCACTGAATGCCAGGGGTTGAAATTCATCTTTTATTGATTTAAGACTGCAAAGGTAAATGTTAAAATCGCTAAACGGCCTAACTTTAAAGGATAAAAAACAATACCTTGGCAAACATTTCGTTTGTTTTACAGGTTATGCAGAACAGGCCTCTGTGTCACAGGTATGTAACACTACATTAACTTTATGAGAAAATTAGGAAACCCGAATTGATATTTTGAGGCATCCGTATATCTTTGCAAACTCTCGTATATATATTGTATTAAATAGTAAACTAAACTAAAACTAGTAAAATCCAGAATTATGGCAGAAGTAAAATCAGCCGCAAAACCACAAGGTGCACGTGCAGGCCAGCCTAACAAATCAAGTGACCTGCTGAAAAACTTTTTGGTAATTGTAGTAATGATTGCAATAGCAGAGGCAATATTCCATTTGTATTTCGGAAGCAGTGCCAACTTCAGGGATGATGAAAGGCATGTGCCTGCAAACCTGTTGGGTACCATGTACCTGGGCGGCTGGGTAGTACCTATCCTTATGGCAACGGCATTAACGCTGTTATTCTTCGTATTTGAGCGTGCTATGACGGTTTTCAAAGCTAAGGGTAAGGTAAATGCCACAGAGTTTGTGCGTAAAGTACAGTACCACCTGGCTAACAAAAACATAGACGCAGCAATGGCTGAGTGCGATAAACAAGCCGGTAGCGTAGGCAATGTTATGAAGTCAGGCCTGATAAAGTACCGCGAAATGATTGATAACAAAGAGCTGGAGACTGAGCAGAAGATAGCCAGCATCCAGAAGGAGATAGAAGAGGCCACAGCGCTGGAAATGCCCGTGATGGAAAAGAACATGGTGTTCCTGTCTACCATCGCATCGGTAGCTACGCTGATAGGCCTGTTCGGTACGGTATTGGGTATGATACGCGCCTTCGACGCGATGTCAACAGGCGGAGCACCTGATAGTGCCGCACTGGCAGCAGGTATATCTGAGGCCCTGGTAAATACAGCCCTGGGTATCGGTACATCGGCTATAGCCATTATCGCATACAACTTCTATACTACCATTATAGATAATATCACGTTCGGTATTAACGAAAGCGGTTTCACACTGACTCAGAACTTCTACGCTAACTATAAGTAATAGTTATTGTAGTTATCAGTGTTTGTGATGGAAACGAGTTGTGGAAAAATGCCGCAACAGAATCTTATTAATTGAACAGTGTAGAAATATAACAGATGGCAAACCATTCAATGCCGAAGAAGAGTACGAATGTGGACATGACCGCAATGTGTGACGTTGCGTTCCTGCTGCTGACGTTCTTCATGCTGGCAACACAATTCAGGCCGGATGAGCCGGTAACGGTAACTACTCCGAATTCTATTTCGGAGATACCGCTGCCCGATGCCGACATCATGTTGATCACGGTTGACCCGGACGGGCGTATCTTCTTTTCGATAGATAACCAGAAAGTGCGCGAAGACCTGATTACCAAGCTGGATGAGCAAAAAGGCCTTAACCTGACCGAGGAAGAAAAGAAAACCTTCATTATCGGTGCTTCGGTAGGTATGCCTTTCAACCGCTTAAAAGAATACCTGGGTGCGACACCCGATCAGCGTGCAGCTATGGACAAGCAGGCGCCCGGTATACCTACCGATACAATAGTGACATCGGAAAGGCACGAGCTGGCGCTATGGATAAAAGAAGCCAGGTATTCCAACCCCAAGTTGCGTATTACTATCAAGGCCGACGGTAAAGCGTCTTACCCTGATATTAAAAAGGTAATAGGTACGCTGGAAGGCTGGAAGATATTCAAGTTCAACCTGATAACAGGGTTGAAGGCTGTTCCGCCGGGTACCGCAGCTTACGAAGAGGTAATGGGCGGCAGGAAAGAAGGATAAATATTATTAAAAACGTTATTAAAATCTTAGTTCCATGGCAGAAATGGAAGTCGCCGATAAGGGCGGCAAAAAAGGCCCGGGGGTCAAGAAAGGTAAGAAGCTGTCCACACGCGTGGATTTAACTCCGATGGTGGACTTAGGTTTCCTGTTGATCACATTCTTTATGATGACAACTACGCTGAACAAGCCTAAGACCATGGAGATAAATATGCCATATAAGGATGAGATTATTCCTGAAGAGGAAGAAACCAAAATAAAGGAAAGTACCGCCCTTACAGTACTCCTGAGCAAAAAGCACAGGATTTACTACTATGAGGGTATGGCTACCGACCCTGAAACAGCACCCGATGTAAAGGTGACCGGTTTCAAACCTGAAAAAGGTATCAGGGATGTGATTATAAAAAAGAAAAATGACGTGGAGGAGCTGAAGCGTAAAGGCCAGCTTACCGCAAAGGACAAAGCCACTATATTGATAAAGCCGGATACCAGCAGTACCTACGAGGACCTGGTAAACATCCTGGATGAAATGGCCATCAACGATATAAGGGTATATGCTATTGTAGACATTACGGATGTAGACCGTGAGTTTATAATAGCTACAGAACAGGCTGCGGGCGAATAAGCGTGTACTTGTTTATGGAAATGATGTTATGTAAAGCATCTTATAAATTAAAAAGATTACTTACAAATGGATAGTAATAAAATATTGAACAGCGACTATCTCGATATTCTCTTCGAGGGCCGTAACAAGGTGTACGGCGCTTATGAGCTGCGCAAGAATTATCCTAAGCGGATGATGCGCTCCATGTTCATAATAGGGGGTATAGGCGTTGTAATAGCTGCTGCTGCATTGGTATCTACATTGAAACCCAATGAAGGCCCGCGCGAAGCCATTACCAAAGAGGTGATATTGGCGGAGCCGCCGCCAATAGACCCTAATGAACCACCGCCGCCACCGCCACCGCCGCCGCCGCCACCTGTTAAGCCAACGGTTAAGTTTACACCGCCGGTGATAGAAAAGGATGAAGATGTGGCAGAGGAGGAAGTACCACCTGAACAGGAAGAACTGAAAGACGCCAGCGCCGGCCTGAAGGATATTGAGGGAGACCCCAATGCCCTGGACCCCGGTATAGTAGATCCCGGCCCCGGTACAGGTGTGGTAGAGCAGAAAGCGCCTGAAGTGTTTCAGTATGTAGAGCAGATGCCCGACCCCGGTTACAACCATAATGCATACCTGGCCAAGAATATAAAATATCCTCCTGCGGCTAAAGAAAACGGCATTTCAGGTAGGGTAGCTATCAGGTTTGTAGTGAATGAAGATGGTTCCATATCAGGTGTGGAAGTAGCAGGTAACCGCCGCCTGGGTGGCGGACTGGAAGAAGAAGCTATGCGTGTGGTAAAGAGCATGCCTGCATGGAAGCCCGGCAAACAGAACGGACGTGCCGTAAAGGTGTACTATACACTGCCGGTCGTATTCAAGCTTGAGTAACAAAATACTGCAGAATATAATAATTCAAAGAAAGGCTGCCGTTAAGCAGCCTTTCTTGCGCAATATTTCTTCCTTTTTCAAAGTTTTAAGAAACAATTATAGACAGGCAAACTATAAGATATTACTTTTGTTAACTGTTTAACACACACTAATAATACATACATGAAGAACCTGGCGATACTTTTCAGCACATTGGCCCTGGTAGGGGTACTGGCATTATTTGGTTTAAGGTTGGCTGAGCGGAAGCCTGAATCGAAAACAGCAACGACTGTTAATAGCGAACAAACAGATACCAGGGGCAGAATAGCCCATGTGAATATTGATACCCTGGAGTCTCAGTACGAATACCTGAAGACAAAGAAGAAAGACTTTGAAGAGCGCAAAAAGGGCATGAGCGAAGAACTGGAGCGTTCTCAACGCCAGTTTCAGCAGGACTACGTGGCTGCCGAGCGTAAAGCAAATGCAGGTGCACTGTCACAGGCCGAGTTAGAGTCAACATCCAAAAGGTTGATGCAGATGAAGCAAAGCCTTGAATCAAGAGAGGCGGCGCTAACTGAAAAACTGATGGCAGAACAGGATGAATTCAACAAAGACCTGCAAAAAAGGCTGGACGAGTTTTTGAAAGAATACAATAAGGATAAACATTTCGATTATATACTCTCGCATAGCAGGGCTATTGGTTTCATCATGCTGGCCAACGACCAGTTGGATATTACGCAGGACGTAGTAAACGGCATGAATGAGCTATATAAGAAAGAAGCCACCAAAGAGAATAAAGACACAAAGAAGAAAAATAAATAGTATTTTCAACTTAGTATCTTTATTTATTATTCATCTGGTGAAACTCCCGTTAGAGGCAGAATTGGTTTAATGAGGCGGGTGGCATTATATGTGCGGGCGTTCTGCTTGATTATGGCCGTTTCATTGCAAAAACCACTGCTTTGGAAAATAAACAGGAATCATTCCACAGGTCGCTTAGCTTGTTAGACGCTACATTGTTGGTTATCGGGTCTATGATTGGCTCGGGTATCTTCATAGTTGGTGCCGATATGACACGTAATGTAGGCAGTGCCGGATGGCTGATTGCCGTGTGGGTGATAACGGGCATCATGACCATGACAGCAGCCATCAGCTACGGAGAGTTGAGCGGTATGTACCCCAAGGCAGGCGGACAGTATGTGTACCTTAAAGAAGCATTTAATCCGTTGATAGGTTTTTTATACGGCTGGAGTTTTTTCGCCGTAATACAAACCGCCACCATAGCAGCTGTAGCCATAGCCTTTG
>CALEZD010000055.1 GCA_937928385.1 uncultured Bacteroidota bacterium | reverse complement strand
ATAGAAAATGTTGTTAATTATTCTTAAATATCTACCCAACTCATTACCTGCCGTTAATGTCAATCTTGATATAAACGCATTGTATAATGATACGAAAACTATTATCAGCCTTCTCATTACTGGTTATTGCCACTGCTGCATGGGCGCAACCCTGCAATGTAAACTTCCAGGCTACTGTTGACGATCCTGTATGTTCAGGAAAGGATATACAGTTAGGCGCTACTGTTATACCCGGTGCTGCATATACCTGGACATCTACCGCAACTCCCACATGGTCACCATCGCCTAATGTCAGGGACCCTAAACTGCTGAGTGTAGCAATCGGTCATTCAGGCACTTATACTGTTACGGCTACAATAGGCCCTTGCGTTTACCAGGCCAATGTAAATGTAAACGTAACACCGACACCAAGTGTGGGCAATGTGGTTCAGGCAGGGCCTGTTTGCCCTGGCGAAGATGATACTATCTCCCTGCCTACTATCAATGTGCCGGTAGGTGGCACGGCACATATTTACGGTTCTACACTGAATGATGTGTTTGACCCAAGTGGATATATATACCCGATGAATGATGTGCAAAAAACGCAGGAAGGCATATATTTTGTTTATGCTGAAACACCCAATGGTTGTAAGTCAGATACAGTTACTTTTGAGTTCAAAGTCAATCCTGATGTATTCGCAGATTTCTCTTTTGAAATAAAAGAAGATTGTGAAGAGGATGAAGTGATATTCACGAACAAAACAACCAGCGACGATAACCTGGCGGTTATGTCAAACTGGAATTTTGGTGACGGTACACCTTCTCAAAATATAGCTGATGGCATTTATACTCATTATTATATAGTACCTAAACCTGATTATACTGACAGGACATACAAAGTGGTATTAATTGCAGACAACGGTAAGTGTAAAGATACAATTGATAAGAATGTTGTCATTAACCACCCGGTAAAAGCTGAGTTTGTAATGGATGACGATAGTATTTGCCAGGGTGAAACTATCAACTTTAAAGCTTCGGATAATTCTTATGTTAAGCCTGGCACAGTACCTCAAATGCAGTGGAGGTTTGGCGATGGGGCAACCGACATAGTGATAGACACCAAACATACCTACGAGCGTTCCGGTATATATGATGCCACCTTCATCGTAACAGACTTTTTAGGCTGCTCAGATTCATTTAAACGCGAAATTGTTGTAGACTCTATAGGACATGTAATAGTAGTTGCTGACAAAGATGAAGTTTGTGTAGGCGATGAAATAATATTTAATGTTGACTACCTGCAAGAGGCGTTCATATCAGCCAAATGGGATTTTAACGACGGGGTAGTAATACCTGATGTTAACCGGGTACACCATTCTTACAGGGAGCCCGGCACATACAATGTGCGGTTTGATGTAGATTACAGGATATGCCCCGATGTAAGCTATACCGGGGTATATACAGTAAAACCGATACCCCAGGTTTACCTGGGAGAAGATACGGCAATATGTTCCGACGGTGATCCTGTTTACATCGCAGATTTACGCAGCAATCCCGGCGTAGTATATACATGGAGTACGCCTGACAAAAATGGTGCTACAGGAATATTTGTGCGCTACCCCGGCACATATTCAGTCAAGGCAGATTTGGATGGTTGTACTGCAACCGACAGTGTGGTAGTAAGAAGGGATTGTTTTATCAATATCCCCAATGTGTTTACACCTAATGGCGATGGTAACAGCGATTACTTCCTGCCACGCCAGTTACTCTCACGCAGTATCTCCCGCTTCAATATGGATATATATAACCGCTGGGGACAAAAAGTTTTTGAAACAACAGCCACCAATGGCCGTGGATGGGATGGCAGATACAATGGCGAATTACAGCCGGTTGGCGTATATATATATACCATACAGGTTACATTCGGAAACGGTGTAACAGAAAATTACAACGGCAATATGACATTACTCAGATAACCTCTTAATCATTTGATATACACAGGCAGCCACGTACACCGTGGCTGTTTTTTTAGTAATATTTGCCTGTCTCCAGGTAGGTAGCTACATAATCACTTACACCTTCTTCCAGGGATGTGATGGGCTGTTGATAGCCGGCATTGATGAGTTTCTCCATATCAGCCTCTGTGAAGTATTGATACTTGTCGCGTATATCTATAGGCGTGTCTATATATTCAATCTGTACAGGCTTATTTAATGTATGGAAGATGGCGGTAACCAGGTCGTTGAAAGTACGTGCCTGTCCCGTCCCGACATTATACAGTCCGTTTGCAGGTTGATGTTGCATCAGCCAGTAACATATTCCTGTGGCATCTTGTACATAAATAAAATCACGTATCTGCTCACCGTCTTTATAGTCCGGGTTATGAGAGCGGAATAGCTTTACTGTGCCCTTTTCCTTTATCTGCCTGTATGCATGAAATACCACAGATGCCATGCGCCCCTTATGATATTCATTGGGGCCATATACATTAAAGAACTTGACACCAGCCCAAAAGGGAGGGGTAGTAGCCTGTTCCAATGCCCAGATGTCAAACTCGTTTTTGGAACGGCCATAGGGGTTCAATGGTTGTAGTTCCTTCACTATATCGTGGCTGTCGGTATAACCATGTTCGCCATTGCCATAAGTGGCTGCCGACGATGCATATACCAACGGGATACGCTGCTCTGTGCAGATATCCCATACCAGTTTCGAATAATCAAGATTCAGTTTTTTATGGATGGAGTAGTCCATCTCGGTAGTATCAGTGCGCGCCCCAAGGTGAAAGATATATTGTAGGGTGCCATCATGTTCCTTCGCCCATTCAGGAAACTCATCCCTGTTGATTTGTTGCAGGTATGTTTTGCCATCCAGGTTTTTCAGTTTTTCCTCAGGTGAAAAATCATCAACTAAAATCAACTGTTCATACCCTGCACGGTTGAGCAGCCCGGTAAGATAACTGCCGATAAAGCCAGCCGCGCCTGTAATAGCTATTACATCGGTGCTTTGCATGAATTGATAAATTGTAGCAGCTTAGTGACCGTGCCCGGTTTCTTCGTGATGCTCGGTTGCGCCATGTCCTGCATCGTGGCCATCGCCATGTGCGGGAGCGGCATGTTCTGTGCCATGGCCGCCATCATCATGGCTCATCACTTTTACAAAGTTGACAGAAGCTATAAATAACAGTGCTAACAAGAGCATAAACCAGATGGAAGAGGTAAATGAGCTACCTGGCCTGCTGTTTTTCGGTTCAGTATGATGCGCTGCGTGTGAATCGTGTGACATGCTTGATTATTTTTACGTGTGCAAATCTAATGGTTTGGCTTGATTTCTCTATGTTTCTACCTAATTAATCATGATTTTTTAGGTGTTGGCGGTTCCATTACATGCCCGCAGCTTTTGCAGGTACGTTTATCCTCGTCCATGTAAAACCTCTCCATAACAGGGGGTAGTTGCTTGACTATGTCGGTCAGTTCAAAATATTCTTCATATAACTTCTCGCCACATTTTTCGCAAAACCACAGAAATCCGTCTATTTCCTTGTTTTCACGCTTTTTTTCTATCACCAGGCCTACAGACCCTTCTGTACGCTGGGGCGAGTGGGGTACTTTTGCCGGCAGCAGGAACATATCGCCGGCCCTTATGGATATATCTACCGGTTTGCCATCTTCTACTATGCGCACCACTATATCTCCCTGTAGCTGGTAAAACAGCTCCTCGCTCTCGTTATAGTGAAAATCCTTACGGCTGTTAGGGCCGCCTACTACCATCACTATAAAATCGCCTGCGTCTTTATACACACACTGGTTGCCCACCGGTGGTTTCAGCAAATGCCTGTTTTCTTCTATCCATTTATCCAGGTTGAAAGGACGTTGAATGGCCATAACTATCAGTTTTATTAAGAGTAAGTTACTTTAATATTTTCATTTTTACTGTCTCAATACGTGTGTCTGACACGAGCAGTATATCAAATTCAAAATCTTCGATTACGATACGCTCTTTCAGCTTAGGTATAGTTTCGTGATTGGCAATGATATATCCCGAAAGGGTTTCTGATTCATCAGTAGGGAAATTAAAATCGTATTTTTCGTTCAGGTAATCCAGTTCCAGCCTGCCTGAGAATATAAATTCATTTTCAGATATCTGCTTCTCTACATGGTCCGGCGTGTCAAATTCATCGTTTATATCTCCGAATATTTCTTCCAACACGTCTTCCATGGTCACAATGCCTGCCGTACCGCCAAATTCGTCTATCACCCAGGCTATACTCTTCCTGTCTTTGGTAAAACGGTTCATCAGGTCTACCGCGCTCATGGTTTCGGGTACTGCCGTAATGGTGTGTAATATCTCCTCTATCTTTTGTGGCCGACGGTTCAGGTCCAGGTGGTGTATGTAGCCTATTATGTTGTCAATACTGTCTTGGTAAACGATGATTTTTGACAGTTTGGTATCAATAAACTTGTTCCTGACATCAGGAATCGGGGTATCAGCATCCAGCGCTTCTATCTCGTTGCGGGGTACCATACACTTCCTGATTTTCACATTTACTAAGTACAGGGCGTTTTCAAACAATTCTGTATTCAACTCATTACTGTCGTTCTCGTGGCCATGCATCGTCTGTTTCACAAAATGTTCCAGGTCTACACGGTTGAATACCTGCTTGTTTTCTTTCATCCGTACATTGAACAAGTATTTCAGGATAAACTCGGATATAGCGACAAATATTTTTGCAATCGGGTACAGCAGGTAGTACAATAGCTGCATAGGTATGGCAAAGAAGGCCAGCAACGGCTCTGCCTTGGCACGAAAAATGGCTTTGGGCAGGAACTCAGCCAGGAATAAGATAACCGCAGTGGCTATCAGTGTATCAAATATCAGGTGGGCGTATTCTGAATTGAAAGGAGGCGGTAATGCATCCAGCACAGGGTCGGTGAGCCTGGTCATCAGCAGACCATATATCACCAGCATTACATTGACGCCTACCAGGCTGGTACCTATAAAGTCCGAGGGCTTTTCCATAAAGCGGGACAAGATTTTTCCCGGCAGTGAGCCCTGTTTTTTCTTTAACTCTATGTTCAGCTTGTTAACTGAGATAAATGCTATCTCTGTACCTGCGAAGAAGCCTATAAGCAGGATACATCCCAATATGTACAGAATTAAATTCGGATCGTCCATATGTACGTTTAAAGATACGGAATTGAGCGATATTATATAATTGGCTTAGTCTTCAGACAGAAAATCTTGGATGGTGCTGATAAGCTCCTGTGTGGCCTTATCCAGGTCATCATTAATAATCACTGCGTCAAACTGGGGTGCGTAGGCTATTTCCAGTTCGGCTTTTTTCAGCCGCTCTTCCAGGCTTTCGGGTGTTTCTGTACCACGTTTTTCCAGCCTGTGTCGCAGCTCCTGCATCGATGGGGCTTGTATAAACAGGCTTAGCGAATTATCCGGGTATTTGTTCTGCAATGCAATGGCTCCGTGTACATCAATATCTACCAAGGGTGCCTGCCTGTTGGCCCATATACGTTCCATTTCAGATTTCAGCGTGCCGTAGTATTTACCGGTGTACACCATTTCCCATTCTACAAAAGCATCTTCCTCTATCAGTTTTTTAAATTCCTCCTCGGTGTAGAAATAGTAGTCTTTGCCGTGCTGCTCGTTAGGCCGGGGCGTACGCGTACAGGCAGATATAGAAAAAGCCAGTTTAGGGTAAGCCGCCAGCATGCGCTTTACCAATGTGGTTTTGCCCGAGCCCGAAGGGGCTGTTACTATGATTATCTTTCCTGCGTCCAAAATTGTGTGCTGAATGGGAACACGAAAAAACAAAATTATTGCTGTATTGCGAATTTTGCGCAACAAAAAGAGGTGTACTCAACCGTACACCTCTTTTTTGATAATTTTTTTAAATTAATTACAATACGTCTCAAAAGCCTGCATAAGGTTGGCGGCTATCATCTGCGCGGGGCGGCCTTCTATATTATGGCGCTCTATTATATGCACCACCTGTCCGTCTTTCAGCAATGCTATGCATGGCGAAGAGGGGGGGTAGGGCAGCAAATAAGTGCGTGCCTGTTGTACAGCAGCTGTGTCATAGCCTGCAAAGCTGGTCAGTACCTGGTCGGGTACTTTAGCGGCGTTTTTTACCGCCATTACCACACCCGGGCGTGCCGTACCTGCAGAGCAGCCGCATACTGAGTTGATGAACAATAACGCCGTTCCTGGTTTTTCCAGGGCATTATCTACATCTTCCGGCGTCAGCAATTCTTTAAAACCATTTTCTGTCACTTCGGCCTTCATCGGGGCCACTATTTCTGTAGGATACATATTCGTTATTTGAACTGCAAAGTTACGATATAACAGCCTGTAGCCAAAGGGGTATTTATAGTTATTGCTGATTTACATATAACAAAGCCGCAGTAGATACTGCGGCCTGTTGTAATCAAAAAACACCCCGTTTACCCCTTATTGCTTAATGAGTTTTAATGATATTTGCCCTGTGTTGCTCCTGATTTGCACAGAGTACATACCTGCCGTTAGATTACCCAATGGTATCTGTACGCGGCTATTGCCATAGGCCAGGTTTTTCTCAGTTGACCATACCAACCTGCCCATTACATCGTACAGCAGTATAGTCGTATTTGTTTGCGCTGATGAACTGATGTCTAATGTAGCACTGTTGTATGCAGGGTTAGGGTACAGTTTGGTAATAACGCTGATATTACCCAGGCTCCCCACGCTCTGGGGTATTTCCGTGCATTGCTTCCTCGATGTATTGCCCCTTATTTCACCATTGGCATTGGCCATGGTATGAAAGTTCACATACACACTGTCTTTGCGAAATTTGTTGGACATAGCCGCACTGAATGGTGTGGTAGGCTCATCATCCAACCAGTAGCCGAATATACCGCCATTGCTGTACTTGCTGCTCAGGTCATATATTACGCCACCGTTTTGCCCGGCTACATTGTTGTGGAAGTGCGCTGCTGAATAGCCGGTCAAACCATTTACCACCATCATATAGTGCGCATTGGTCTGGCCACGGTCAACCGATACCATGCCTGTACCCGATGCACCGGAACTAACCATCGGCGATTGCTGTGCACCGTTGATATGGAAAGTATATCCTTCGCGGAAGGTACGGTACACCTGTCCGCGCACCTCACCATTAGGATTAGCGGCTGTGTGTACGTTCAGGTAGATATTTCCCTCCAGTATATGTCGCAGGAAGCTGTCTGTAATAGCAGAGCCGGTAAGCATACCTGATATTACATTGCCATTGATATCCATAGATGGTATACCAACCACTACACCGCCGCTGGTATTCAACCCACCCTGGTGAAAGTGTGCGCCGGTAACAGCACCGCTCAGTCCGTTCAGTTGTGCATTATACCACAGTGTGTCAAAAGTATAGTTCAGGCGCATAACGGCATTACCCATTTCCATACCTGTACCTGTTACGGGTGTGGTTTCCTGCGCTGTATCCAGCATAGCATCAAAGTGCAGGTAAGGCTGCATCACCAACTGTCCGCGTATTTCACCATTAGGATTGGCGGCAGTATGTATATTGATATACAGGCTGTCACCTGTTAATGCAGAAAGGTATGCAGATGGATCAACACTACCCATGATACGCTCACCCATGATAAATGAGGTCAAATCCTGTACCACACCGCCATTGGCCCCTGCTACTGCTTTGTGCAGGTGTGCGCCTGTTATTGCCCCGCTCAGGCCTTCTGCCACTATATTGAAATGCAGTTTGCCCTGGTGCTTTTGCAACATAAAGAAGCCTAAGCCAGTAGCATTGGTCATCACCGCAGGCACTTCATTAGCGCCATTAATGACTACAGCCATAGCTTTATCTTCTTCAGGCAATATCTGCCCCCTTATTTCACCATTGGCATTGGCTGCTGTGTGCACGTTCAGGTAAAACTGCCCGTCAAACATTTTAGCAATAAAGGAAGAAGAAAGGGTAGAACCTGTAATAGTACCTTTCAGACGGTTGCCGCTCAGGTAAGGCATCATATCGGCCACCACGGCACCATTGGCACCCATAGCGCCCTCGTGTATATGTATGCCCGTGATTGCGCCACTCAGCCCCGTAGCCGTCATCTCTACGCAAAGCGTATCCCTGGTGTCGTTCAGGTAAAACGTGGCTAAGCCTAAAGCATTAGTACTTACGGCAGGTACTTCCTGCGCGCCGTTCATGCGGGCTGCAAACAAATATTTGTCCGTTAAATGGTCGGCCTGCGCCTGCAGCGCAAACAATGCTGTAACAGCAGTGCATAACAGTTTTGTATAACTTCTCATAACATCTGAATTTTTTGGTTTCAGATGTATTTACGAAGCGTTTTCTGTTATGGTTTTAACTTTTCTGAAAAATTTTGAAAATTACTTGATCTTCCCGTTCACAATCGCCCATATTTCCTGCTCCATGCGGTCTGCAGCTTCATTCATCAGTCTGGCGTTTTCTACCAGCACTTTCACTTCCGCATTGTCTTTCAGGTCCTGCGCGTTGATAATCACGTTCAGGTAAGCGCCTTTTACAGCCGCCCGGGCGCACAGCGCACCTACACCCGCATCACTAACGCTGTTGGGGTTGCCGATTTCAGCCATCGCCTTCGCCAGGTCAAACGACTGATACGCCAGCTCCATAGTACGGTATGGTACTTTTATAGCATTGATAGTAGCTGCGTCAATAGCAGCTTTACGTGCAGCTTTTTCCTCATCATTGCCCTTAGGCAGTCCGAATGCAGCCATTATCTGGTTGAAAGCATTGGTGTCTTCATCTACCAGGTGCAGCATCTCTTTTACCATTTCCTGCCCCTGCTCGGCGTAGTTGCTGAATTCTTCCCAGCGCTCATCCCATCCTTTTTTGTGCGATGACAGGTTGGCCACCATAGTAGCCAGTGCAGCGCCTAAAGCACCGCAATAAGCAGCTATTGAGCCACCACCCGGTGCGGGACTTTCACTGGCTGTTTCCAATGCAAATTTATCAAGCGTCATGCCCACCAGCTTTTTAGCGTTGGCGTTCTGCATGGCGTATTCTATTATTTTCTTCTGCGGGTCAAAGGGTGCCAGTTCATCCAGCCCCATCGACTTGATAGCTATCCTCACTAATTCAGCATCACCAACACCCACACTGCGCTGCTGCTTCCTCAGGAAGAATTTCCCTGCTTCCACCATTGCCTGCAACGGCACCAGCCCTACCAGTTCGCTACCTGTCACACGCAGGCCACGCGCTGTAGCACGCTCGCATACGGTATCAAACGCCACATGCAGCGGAGTTACGTTCATGTTGGTCAGGTTCATAGATATCTGGGCTATACCATATTCTTCTATATACCAGCCTATGCCTTTTACATTTTTTAGCAGCCCCGGCTCCCATATCAATTCACCGTTGGCGTCTTTCGCTGGTTTGCCTTTCTCGTCTTTCTTCGTACGGCCTTTTTCGCGTACGTCAAAAGCTACCGAATTGGCACGGCGGGTAGAGGTAGTGTTCAGGTTCACGTTATATGCTATCAGGAATTCGCGAACACCTATAGCAGTATTCCCGCTCTTGGCGTTGAATTGTGCGGGCCCGTAGTCAGGCTTCCAGTCAGTTTTGGTTATTTTATCAGCTATGCCTTCGTATTCGCCGCTACGTATATCGGCCAGGTTACGGCGGTAGTCAGAGCCCGCGGCATATTCATACAGGTACACGGGTATGCCTAATTCTTCGCCTACACGCTTTGCCAGCTTTTTAGCAAATTCCACGGTTTCTTCCATCGTAATACCGGATATAGGTATTAGCGGACATACGTCGGTGGCGCCCATACGCGGGTGTTCGCCTGTATGGTTACGCATGTCTATCAGTTCACCTGCCTTTTTTATAGCTTGGTATGCAGCTTCTATTACAGCTTCAGGATTACCTACAAAAGTCACTACCGTACGATTGGTAGCTTTGCCGGGGTCTACATCCAGCAGGGTAGCACCCTCCACTTTTTCCACCTCGTCAGTTATTTGTTTGATGATATCCATATTGCGCCCTTCGCTGAAGTTGGGTACGCATTCTATAATAGCATTGCTGAAATCCTTCATGACTGTTTTTTGTGCTTTGGGTGCAAAGGTAAGAACTTGTGATAAGTAGCAATAATCGGACAGATTGTATCTTAATTACGCCAGTCATTAATATATTTAGCCCCGCAATTATCTGCAAGCCTGTTTTGAATGATACGGAACATACTCCTTTGCCTGCTGCTTTTTATCAACTACAACCTGTCCGCCCAGGATGTCGCGGACAGTAGCCGTATCAAACCCGCACGGCTGGCTTTTGTTGCCGGTACACAGGCGCTCACTACAGGTTTTATGTTGTACGGGCTCAACGAGGCCTGGTACAAAGACTACGAGAGCAGCCCGTTTCATGCCAAAGATGATATGGGCGAATGGTGCCAGATGGATAAACTGGGCCATGTGTACGCTGCCTACAGTTTTGCCGGGCCGCTATCGGGTATGTACACCTGGGCTGGGTTAGACAGGAAGAAAAGCGTCATCTACGGCTCTGCGGCAGGCATTACTTTTCTTACAGTTATAGAAGTGTTGGATGGTATGTCGGCAGAGTGGGGGTTCAGCTGGGGAGATATGGGTGCCAATGTGTTGGGCGGCGCTATGTATGCCGCACAGGAGCTGGCCTGGCAGGAGCAGAGGATACAATTCAAGTTCAGCGCGCATATACGCAAGTACAGCCCTGCACAACTGGCCGACCGTGCCGACCAGGTATATGGCACTCATCCTGCCGAGCGCATACTCAAGGACTATAACGCGCAAACCTACTGGCTGTCGGTAAGCGTACACGACTTTTATAAACGCTGGCCCAAATGGCTGAATATAGCTGTGGGCTACGGTGCCGAAGATATGTATGGCGCCTACTACAATACATGGAAAGATGTAAACGGCAAGTACCACGACCGTGCAGATATAGAAAGGTACAGGCAGTTTTATATTTCGCCCGACATCAACCTGTCGGCTATAAAAACCCGCAGCAAAACCATCAACGCCATACTGGAATACCTGACCATAAAAATACCCGCACCTGCGTTAGAGTACAATACCAACGGTAAACTCATTTTCCGGCCGCTGTATTTTTAGAAAAGAAGTACCCCAATTAAATCAAGGCCGTCAAACGAAGAGGTATTAGTTAGAAAGTCCCCTGTAAGGGAATTTAGGGGTACACACGCGAAAGACCTCGGCCCGAATGGTGGATATGATAACTAGTTTTACAAAATTAGTCTCCCCTTTAGGGGGATAGGGGGAAAAATCCCACTGGTCTGAGCATCCCCGCTCAGACCTAAGATAAAACGAGCGTCCGCTCCCTTTGCGGTTTATCCCCTCCTTCATTATCTTTATTACATGAAGCACCCATTACTCATTACAGCATTCCTGGCATTAGCCTTTCACACTTCTGCACAAGAGGAGCAAAAACCACTGGTAATCGAAGGCTACGCCGAACTGTATTATGGTTACGATTTCAATACTCCCGGAGACAACAACCGCCCCGGCTTTGTGGTCAACCACAACCGGCACAACGAGGTAAATCTCAACCTGGCGATGCTGCGTGCTATTTATAATAAAGACCGTGTACGTGCCAACATCGGCGTGATGGCGGGTACCTACGCCAATGCCAACCTGGTAGGAGAGCCCGGCGTGTTAAAAAATATTTACGAAGCCAACGCAGGTTTCCGCTTGCATAAGAAACGCGAGCTATGGGTAGATGCAGGTATCTTCCCTTCGCACATCGGGCAGGAAACGGTAATGGGCATGGACAATGGCACACTTACCCGCAGCATGATAGCCGAAGGCTCTCCCTACTACGAGGCGGGTGTCAGGCTCAGTTATACATCGCTCAATGAGAAATTTTATATAGCCCTCCTGCACCTCAACGGCTGGCAGCGCATACAGCGCAGCCATGGCAACTCCACACCCGCCGGGGGACTTCAGATAACCCGTAGGCCTAACAAAAACGTAATTTTCAACCTCAGCACATTTGTCGGTAACGACTTCCCCGATACTATGAAGCGGATGCGTTATTTCATAGACATGTACACCACGCTGAAGTTTGCGAGGAAATTTGAGTTCACAGCTACCATCGACCTCGGCATGCAGGAGACCTTTTTCAGCAGTTCGCCCTACAAATACGACGAATGGCTGGGCACCTCACTGGTGCTGCGTTACCTGCCCACCCAGCGTACCGCCTGGGTATTGCGCGAAGAACGTTTTTACGACCCCTACAGCGTGATATTCACACCTGATGCTGCTACGCCCGGTCCCGGTTTCAATGTATGGGCTATCAGCCTCGGCCACGACCGTTGGCTCACTAACAACCTGCTCTGGCGTATCGAAGGCAAACTCTACGTATCCGAAGACCCCGTATTCCAAAGGGGTAATGCTTTGTATAACGACAACTACCTGCTGACTACTTCACTGGCGGTGAGATTTAATAACAGGAAGAACCATTAAATCCCAACCCCAAATGGGGTAACTATATACGTGTTGGGACAAGGTGGGGTAAAAAATAAGCCGCTTATTTAGCGGCATTTAATTTAGATTTCTGTTCTCTTATTGCTTTGATTTCTTTGTCCCTCTTCTCTTTGTCTAAATACTTCCATTCTATTTTAGTACCCTTGAATAAAATATAATAGTATGGTTCGCTGTTATATTCGGCAGTAACCCTGTAAGAGTTAAGGTCGATAGATTCGTTCAGATGCTTTGAATGGTATATATCCCCTACGTCTTCTTTACGCTCTTTTACACGCTTTTCAGCGTCCTTAACGGATATTTTCACCATGTCCTCAAAAGTGCCGTCAAAGGTCACTTTCTCCTCGTATTTGGAAGCCCGTTTTTTAGTCTTTTTATCGTCTTTTTCACTCATATATAGTAAATTTACGGAATATTCATTACCTTTGTAAAACAAAACAACCCTCACAACACCACTTGCGTCTAATGGGAAACCGCAAATGAGGCGGCTGGTGTGTGAGGCAAAGAGCGGATATTTTTACGCTCATATTGTTTTGGCTGTCGGGAAACAGCTTTGGCAGAGCGGTGAGGGTCGAACTCACCATTTCCAGTTTGAAAGACTGGCGTCCTACCTTAGACGAGCCCCGTATATTTAGTCGTCCAAACTAAATTTCTTAGAGCCGCTATCTTGCGGCTTTTTCACTTTTTTATACGCAATAGTAATGGCTGCAATAAGGTCTAAATCATCATCTGTATATTCTTTAGGGAATTTTATTTCAGCCAGCACCCCCGAACTCATTGGTACTTGCAACGTTAAAAACGATTGGCTTGGCGGCGGGGGTGGCTTTTGTTGTGGCTCATCCTTTGGCGGCAAGTCCTTTGGCGGCAATTCATGACCGTTTGGGGTTAATGAAAAACTAAACTTGTTTAGCCTGTTTATTAACCCAAGGTGCTTTGCGTTTTCGAAAAATATCTTAGCCGCAACTTTAGCAGAATTGGCATTTACATTATATGGTTCTTCTTTTAAGATATTTTGAAATTTAAGCTCGTTAGGCAAAATCTGATTATTGAGATTTTCAATAATCTTCTTATACAGCGGGACGTTATTAAACATCTCTAATTTAGCTTCCAGTTCATGGTGGTCGTATGTCTTATCGCTGTACTTTTTATATAATGGAGTGGGTTTGTATCCAGCCCCCCGTACAACCTCCAGCATACCGTACTGCACCCATGTAGAAAAATACAATCCTAAGGTATTAACCTTTTTACCTACACTTGCGCTAATTTCTTCCCTTGATATAACAGAATGGCTTCCGCTATCTGCAACAATCGCATCTACATGAGCTAACCCATCTGGTATGCTTTCGAATGGATACCCAGCACTGCTTGTTTTCTCAGCCTTGCCATTAACGGCTTTTTCAGTTGTGTTATTTTCCATAGACTAACTATTGACGATGTAAAAGTAGGTATTATTTCGGATTTGCCAAATATTGACTAAGTAAATTTAAAAATAGTTACCCATTAATTTGGATTAGTCCCATTAAATACCTAATTTTACATCGTAAACAACGCTAAAATGATAACGAAGTTCAAAAATCTACAAACATTACTCGATTTCTTTAAGGACGAAGAAACATGCAAAGCGTGGTATGCTGAACAACGCTGGGCTGGTAATCCTGCTTGCCCTCATTGCGGCAGCATTAAAGTGTACACTACTAACAGGGGTTATAAGTGTGGAGAGAAAGAGTGCGCTAAAAAGTTCTCCGTTACAGTTGGTACAATCTTTGAAAACTCTAAAATCGGTCTTAGGACTTGGTTTGCCGCTATGTTCCTGTGTACCACATCAAAGAAAGCTGTTAGCTCCGTACAACTGGCAGAAACTTTAGGTATCACTCAAAAATCCGCTTGGTTTGTTTTACATCGTATTCGTGAAATGCTGAAAGATAATAGCACTGAACCTTTGAGCGGTGATGTTGAGATTGACGAAACTTACATAGGCGGTAAAGAGAGTAACAAGCATAAATCTAAACGCCGTCCTAAAGAACTGACAGGCTATGTAGGTAAAACACCTATGGTAGGTCTTTTGCAGCGTAATGGTAAGGTTGTGCTGTGTGTTATCAAAGAAGAAGAAGCAAACGGCAGGTTTATAAAGCCAATCGTTCGCCAGCACGTTTCAACAGATGCTAACCTGCATACAGACGGTTTCGGTGCTTACAGGGGATTGAATAAGGAATTTAAATCTCATAACGTTGTGCGTCACGACTTAGGTGAGTATGTGGTAGGCAAAAGCCACACTAACACAATAGAGGGCTTTTGGTCAATTATGAAGCGTGGTATTTACGGCATCTATCATAGTGTATCTGTAAAGCACCTGAATAACTATTGCAACGAATTTGGTTACAGGTATAACACCCGTGATAAATCAAGTGTAGAACGCTTTGAAGATGCTGTAAGGAAAGTGTCAGGTACGAGGATTACATATAACCAATTGATTAACAAATAAGTGGCAACTAAATTGTCATTTTTTTGTTAATCAGATACAGGTTATAGTTTTCTATGTTATATTTATAACAAAATACTATACCTTTGCGCGCCTTAAGGCACGACTTTTGTACCTTTGTTATGGGAACAATTACTATGTTAGATAAAGAATTGAAATATTACCTTGACAACAAGGATAGGCTAATTGCTGAATACAATGGTAAATATATTGTAATTGTTGGCAACGATGTAGTCGGTTCATATAATGACGAAGATGCGGCGTACGTAGAGAGTGTTGAAAAATATGGTTTGGGTAATTTTCTAATCCAATTTTGTGATAAGAACAACGAGTCACAGGTTCAGACTTTTCATTCACGCGTTTCTTTTGCTTAATGATAGAAAAAACCAAGAGCCAGCAGGGTCATCATGCTTTTACTTTACACGAAGAGGGCATTCTCAGGGAAATAATAACCGATTGTGAGGTTAGCCTACCATGGCATCCGCTTGTAAACAAAAACACTCCTCCTCCTAAACTTTATAAGGCAATGGCCTTATGGGACACGGGGGCTACAAATTCAGCTATTACAAAGGACTTAGTTGACAAGTTAGGACTTGTCCCATTTAAAATAATAGATGTCCACCATGCAGATGGTGTAACGCCGAGCAATGTTTACAAAGTAAATATCATTTTGCCGAATAAGGTAGGTATTGCAATGGTCAACGTTACCCAATGCAAATCAACCGCAGGAAAATTTGATTTGATTATTGGGATGGATATAATTACCAAAGGGGATTTTGCTATTACGAATGTAGCTGGCAAAACTATGGTATCGTATAGAACGCCATCGGCAGTAAGTATTGATTTCAACGACGGTAAAACAACAATTATCCCAAACAGTAAAGATAATGACAACGAGCAGGAAGAGATAGTTGTTAAAAATTATGCGGGGACACCTCGAAACGCGAAATGTCCATGTGGTAGCGGCAAGAAGTACAAGCAATGCCATGGTAAATAGATTATAGCCGCCCAACAGGCGGCTTATTTTTTACCCCACCTTGTCCCAACACGTATATAGTTACCCCAAATGGGGCATAATATGCATATCAGCTGTTTAACTTAAATGATTAGAGTTTTTTGTATCCTGTAAATGCAAAAATCCGGTATCCCGGTAGCTATCAGGACCAATTCAGATAGTTACTGTATCGACCTTGCCCTGTTCTTATTCCTGTGTGTACTGATGACAAATAAGATAGTACTGAAACCCGCCAGCACCCCTATATGCGGCACTACAGATTCAATGCCGCCATTGCGCAGCGTAACATGGTTCACGGCATCAAGCCCCCAGTAGAGAGGGGAGAGCATGGCCAGCTTTTGCATCATAGGCGAGAATATATCTGCCGGTACCCATATACCACCCATAGCCGATAATATCACTACTGATATAGCGCCAAAGGGCATGGCCTGGTTGGTAGTTTTAAAAGCCACGCCTACAAAATACCCGTAAGAAGTAGCTGCAACCGCTATAGCTATGGCCACTGGTATCAGCACCCATGCGTGAGCGCCTAATTGCAACGCAGGTAATCCCAGCATAGGCAGCAGCCATATACCTACGCAAAACATCAGGGCAAATTGTATGGTACACACCATGGTGTAGAACAATATCTTGCCCAACGCCACCATACGACGCGCGCCGGGTATCAATTCCACACGCAGGGCGCTGCCTTCTTCACGCTCGCGTATCAGGTGCCCGCATATCGGTATCACTATAAAAAACATGCCGAATATAGCCCATGCGGGTACGTTGTGTTGCACCGAGTTGATATGCGCTTTTACTACCTCTTCTTTATCATTCAGCAGATGTTCTTTAATACCCAGTCCTTTAAATATCTTTTCAAAATCCTGCACTGGCTGGGCTTCTTGCAGTATGTTAGTATCAGCAGCTATAGATGAACTGTCAATTGAGTCTGCCTGTTCCAGGCTATGGGTTGCTGTGCTATCAGTATGTGTACTGTCCGTTGTTGTCGTATCTATTGCAGACATTCCCAGTTGAGATACACGCTCTACCAGTATATGACTACTGGAAAAGGTAATCAGTTTATCCAGCGCAAAGCTCACTGCCATACGGTAGGTGGGTTTAGCCACAGGGTCAAAGTACATGCGTATATACAGGCTGTCCCTCACCTCGCGCGATGGCATACTGCCCAGCCCCAGTTTTTCTGATATACTGTTGGCCACCAGGTTGGCGGCGTTCACCATTTCTGCAGTGGCGCCTTTGGGTATCACTATGCCTACTTTATAATCGCCCTGCTGCAGCAGTTCTTTCAGTTGTGTTTCTGTTACGGGTTGGCCGTCAATGCTATCTGTTACTACAAAACTGCCGCTCTCTTTCAGTCCGTCTTTTATACTCTGTGCTATGCTGCCGTTATCGTGGTCGGCTATCAATAGTTCAAAGCGCATCTCCTGGTAATCTTTAAACGGTGCGTCCTGCACCATCGCCATCACCACTATCAGTACCGCCGGCATCAGGAATAGCAGCATGAACCCTGCCACATCGCGCCGGGTCAGTATCCATTCCTTCGTTATAGTCGCCAGTATTTTTCTCATTGTCGTTTTTTAATCCCTTACCGAGTGCCCTGTGTAATGCAGGAACACATCTTCCAGGTCAGTACAGTCATGGGTATTATGTATCAATGACTGTGGAGTACCTTCTATTATAAATTTGCCTTCGTCTATGATTACTACATCGTCACAAATCTTTTCCGCTTCGTCCAGCAGGTGCGATGTATAAAGTACAGTTTTACCTTCCTGCTTATACTCTTGTATAAAGTCCAGTATCATCGCCCGCGATTGTACATCCACGCCTGCGGTCGGTTCGTCCAGTATCAGTATCTGTGGGTAGTGCAGCAGCGATGCAATGATATTGGCCCGGCGCTTCATTCCGCCGCTAAAACTCTGTATACGTTTTTCAGCATGTTTTTCCAGGTCCAGCCTTTGCAGCAGTTGCCCTGCACGGTCTTTTATATAACTGCGGTCTATACCATACAACTGGCCTATATACAAAAAGTTCTCCCATGCCGTCAGGTTGGGGAATAAGGCAATCTGTTGGGGTACTACACCTATCTGGCTGCGTACGGCATTCGTATGGCTTATACAGTCCACCCCAAATACTTTGGCCTGGCCCATGTCGGGCTGTGCCAGTCCGCATATAATATTAATAGTAGTGGTTTTGCCGGCACCGTTAGGCCCCAACAGTCCTGTTATACTGTTTTCTTTTACGCCCAGGCTCAGCCCGTCCAATGCAGGAGACCATGAGCCGGGGTATTGCTTATGCAGCTCATTTATCTCTATAGCTAATGACATAATCTTTATTTCAGCCCTTATTTATAACCCAGGCCATATGTTAATTGTTCCGGTAATACAGGCAATGAATGCCTCGGCACCAGGAACGATGTCAGTTCTGATAGTTCCTTAAATATAATATGACTGTCGGCAGCCGCTTGCAAGTATTGAGAGCCGGTACTGCCGCCCGTTCCTACACGTTTGCCGATAGTACGTTGCACCATGTGTATATGCCTGTGCCGCCACATAGAAAGTTTCTCGTCTATATCCAGCAGGCTGCTCACCAGCTCAAACGGCAGGTGCAGCATGGGAAAGTCCCTGTACAACATGATAAATAAGGCGCTCCTGTTGGCTTCTATACTGAATTGACGGTCGGCAGGGTAGTCCGCATCTTTCATAAATAACATGTCAAAGGTCTCCAGGTTAGCCTTTTCCTGGTCCAGCAGGCTGTCGGCATATACCTGTCGGTATAGTTTCCAGAACGATTGTTCCGGCCACATCTGCTCGTCTTTTAAGAAGGGCATTCGCTCCAGCCACTTGTTGATGAGTACCAGCAACGATTCTTCTTCCTCAGCGGCTTTCACCCGGGCTATATCTGCTTCATTCAGTTGAGACAGGTAATAATTCTGCCCGTACCTTTTCTGGTATTGCAGCCCCAGCGCCGCTTCTATTATTTTAAACTGTATACTCTGGAAACCGGAAGCAGGTCGCAGCAGGTCGCGGAAGTCCAGGAAATCCAGCGGTGTCATGGTTTCCATTACAGTCATTTGTTGCACTGCTATTTCCAGTATGCAGCATATACGTTTTATCCTGTGTACACTATTAAATATATCGGGCGAGTTGTTGGGTATGCGGGGTTGCTTAAATATCCTGCGGGTAATGTCCAGTTCGTGTATGATTTGCTTGAACCATAACTCGTAGGTCTGGTGTATGATGATGAACATCATTTCATCATCGGCGCTGATATTTTCTTTTTCGCTTTCGGGATGCTGTGCATTCAGTATTTTATGCAGTTGCAGGTATTCACTATAATATACGGGTCTTCGCTGTTTCATTTCCATGCGGTTAAATTACTAAACAATTCATAAGCGCAATATCCTAACCCGAAAATATTCCTTTTAACATATTTTTTTTCGATAGGCTTAGGGGTAAAGAAAGGGGTTGTTGTTATTACTATGTACAAAACGAATATTATATGAAAAAGTTTACAATTTTTATGAGTGTTTCCCTGCTGGCATTAGGTTTCGCTGCCTGCCACAAAAAAGGTATTAAAGGCGAGGGCAATATTGTTTCAGAAACAAGGATAGTTGGCGACTTCGCCAAAATTGAGGCCAACGGCAGCACCGATGTTACGGTGGTAGCAGACAATGAATATTATGTAATAGTAAAAGGCTACAGCAACCTGGTACCTATATACAAGACCAAAGTAAATGGCGACAGGCTGATACTGGAATTCAAAGAAGGCTACTGGAACGTGCGTAATGATAATATTACTATCGAAGTGCACACGCCTTATATAGATAAAGCATCGCTGAACGGCTCCGGTAGTATATATGTAGGCTCCGGTTTCAAACACGACCGCCTCGATGCGCATATCAACGGTTCGGGCGATATAGAAGTTACAGGCAATACTTTTGGCTATATGGATGTCAATATCAATGGCTCGGGCAGTTTCAACTCAGAAACAACGGATGTTGGTAACGTATATGTAAAGATATCAGGCTCGGGTGATGCCTATGTTACAGCGCTCGATTACCTGAAAGTACGTATCAGCGGCTCGGGCGATGTGTATTACCGCGGCAACCCCGGTACTGTCGACCTCGATATATCAGGTTCCGGCCAGGTGCACAAAAGAAACTAAGGGGTGGTTTTTTAGTATAAGACAGAAGGGTAGCCCTCCGGTGCGGGGGCTACTTTGTTATCATACCCGCCCTCATAAATATAGGGAAAGTAACAAGCCGTTCTCCATCGCCCCATGCCTTTTCTAAATCACTTTTTATTATATCTATGGGGTTGGCCTTTTTCATCTTTATATAATGCTGTACCGCCGACCACGAATTGAGGTATCCTATAATATGTTTGAAAGTCCAATTGTAATGCATGGCGAACACAGGGCAGGGCAGTTCCTCAATAGGGAAGGGGATACTTGCATAATGGTCATCTACATGCCTGCGCTCCTTGTCCCAGTAGGGACCTGTTATATCTGTGTAAAACTTATGTATGAGCTCATTAATTTCGGGAAGGATGCTCAATAACCCATACCCCCAGGCGGCGAATATTGCCCCGTTTTTCGCCACCCTTTTCACCTCGCTGAAGAACTTATCATGGTTCAGCCAGTGCAGCGCCTGGGCTACGGTTACCAGGTCGAAGCTGTCATTTTCAAAATCCGGCTCCTCGGCTTTTCCTTGCCGGTAAATGATATTTTCTTTCTTTATTGAATTCTCTAATTGACTGATGCTTAAATCTGTAGCATACACTACTTCAAATTTCTCTGCAATATTTACAGCCGCCTGTCCATTACCGGTGGCACAGTCCCAGGCTGCCCCGTACCCGGCACAATGGCTGTAGAGCCAGTCAAACAACTCCTGCGGATAGCCGGGGCGAAACCGGGCATAGTCCGCCGATTGCCTCGAAAAATTATCCTTTGCTTCTTTAGCCATATCTTTACAAAAATAACAGAACAGGATTATACATGCCCGACAGATTTTTACCCTTTATTCCGCTCGACAGGCTCAAAGAAGTACAGGCTTCAAATGACATGAATGAATACTATGACCTGCTTTGCCAGCCCCTGCATGAAGAACTGTACCGCCGCCAGGATTTTACTTTTTTCGAGGAATTGACCGAAGGGCAGCAGATGATGATCTGCTACGATTACATACAGAACCATGTACTGCAGGGCGGATTTATACAGTTGATACAAAACGGCTATGTGAATATGCTGGCGCCCATGCCGGGCTGGCTGGCCACCATAGGCGATGAAAATATGGCCAAACTATTAGATGATGTGCTAAAGGTATATGTTATAAACAAGGACATACTGGATAAAGAAACCACCCCCGAAGAATTCGCAAACCTCTACGAGCAACTGCCCGTTTTCGGCCCCTTAGACAAACGCTTCGAGTCTTTGCATCCCTACACAGTCGAGTTGATGCTGCAATACGCCACCCATCATATAGAGGAATTTGCGAAGGTGATAGGGTAGTAATCTTAACAAATTATCGCATTACCGCATTGCCACATTATCGAATTTCCCCCTTTATTTTCCCTACCTTTGCACTTCTTTTGAATTTAAAATATTTAGATTTTTATATACATGTTAAGTGTTTCTAATTTATCGCTGCGCTACGGCAAAAGGATTTTGTTTGAAGATGTGAACATCAGGTTCACCGAGGGCAACTGTTATGGTATCATAGGCGCCAACGGAGCGGGCAAATCTACTTTTCTTAAAATATTGTCAGGGGATATTGACCCAACTACCGGCAAGGTAGAAATATCCAAAGGGCAGCGTATGAGCGTCCTCAAGCAGGACCACTACGCCTTCGATGAGATTTCAGTACTGGAAACAGTAATGATGGGCAATGCTCCTTTATACAAAATCATGAAGGAAAAAGATGCCATATATGCCAAAGAAGACTTCACCGAAGAAGACGGGCTGAAGGCAGGAGAGCTCGAAGCTACCTTTGCCGAGATGGACGGCTGGAATGCTGAGAGCGATGCCGCTACATTGCTCAGCAACCTTGGTATTAAAGAAGATGTTCACTTCAAGTTGATGAAGGAACTGGATGGTAATCAAAAAGTTAGGGTGTTGTTGGCACAGGCCTTATTCGGCAATCCCGATATACTGTTGCTCGATGAGCCTACCAACGACCTGGACCTGGAAACCATCACCTGGCTGGAAAACTTCCTGGCCGATTATGATAAGATAGTACTGGTCGTATCGCACGACCGTCACTTCCTCGATGTGGTATGTACCCACGTTGCTGATATAGACTTTGGCAAAATCACCATATTTACCGGTAACTATACCTTCTGGTACGAGAGTAGCCAGCTATTGCTGAGGCAGAGGGCAGAGCAAAACCGTAAGGCTGAAGATAAAATCAGGGAGCTGAAAGAGTTCATCGCCCGTTTCTCGGCCAACGCCTCAAAATCGAAGCAGGCCACCAGCCGTAAAAAGGCCCTGGATAAAATAGACCTGAATGACATGAAGCCGTCTAACCGTAAATACCCGGCCATCCTGTTTAACAACCAGGTGCGCGAGGCCGGCGACCAGATACTGGAGGTGAAAAACCTGGCTAAGACAGAACACGGTGAAGTATATTTCAAAGATATCAGCTTCGATGTGAAACGTGGCCAGAAGATTGCAGTAGTGTCCGATAATAGCTTGGCTACCAATGCTTTTTATAATATACTTGCAGGAGAAGATAAGGCTTTCGACGGCGAGTACAGGTGGGGTGTTACCATTACCCATACCTACCTGCCGGCCGATAACAGCCCGTATTTTGAAGGTAAAGACCTGAACCTGGTGGACTGGTTAAGGCAGTATTCCGAAGAAAAAGACGAGACTTTTATACGCGGTTTCCTGGGCAGGATGTTGTTCTCAGGAGAAGAAACATTAAAAAAATGTACCGTATTAAGCGGGGGAGAGAAAATGCGTTGTATGCTCAGCCGTATGATGATGCTGAAAGGCAACGTGCTGCTGCTGGACGAACCCACCAACCACCTCGACCTGGAAAGCATTACCGCTCTCAACAACGGACTGAAGGACTTTAAAGGCACCATCCTGTTCACTACGCGCGACCATGAGCTGGCCCAAACCGTCGCCGACAGGGTGCTGGAAATAACACCTAACGGATTGATAGACAGGGAAATGGCCTTTGATGATTACAGAACTGATGAAAGGGTAAAAGCCCTGAAGGCAGAAATGTACGGCCAACCGGCCTAGATGCAGCATAGCCACCCTTCAGGGCCGGGGGAGTGCGTGGAAATCTCCCATCCTTATTTACAAAACGCGTCTCCCCTTTAGGGGGATAGGGGGAAAGCACACCACCAGATATGACCCTCTCAACACTGTGTTTGCAAGCAGGTAAGACGAAGCTTTCTAAATACAAAAACCATACTATATAATTTTTTCTTATAATGTACCTTGCAGGGTACATTTTTTTTATATTTACAATTGAGTGACTAATGAGATGATGTAGTTTCTGTTGAGGAACTGTGGGAGGATAGATACAATAGAGGAGGAACAAGGCTTTCATATCTGCACGGACGTATTGAATCAACAAGTTTAGCCACTACACAACGTACTTACCAACCCATCGGACTAACCGGCCATATAGCCGGAGATATAAAGATTATCTATTACAAACAGGATAAAACGTGCCGTTTATGAAATTACATCAAAACAGGGTAGACAGGTTCTCTGTCATTGCCAAAAAACTGGTGGACGAGCATTCTGCGGAATTATTTAAAGACAGCACCAGGCTGATGGACAATTACGACATCTACAGGAATCACCTGGACAAGCTGGGACAACAACTCGAAGACTATGCCAGCGACTTTTTAAGCAGTTGCCAGGTACAGAACGACCAACTGAAGAACGACATCTGGAACACATGCAGCAAGTACCTCGACCTGTTTGCCAAGCGCAACCAGCCGGGGCAGTACAAGCAATTCATCTAAGATCTTTTTGGTGACCATCAATAAGTAGGCAAGAGCCCTTGTCATTTTCTTATACGGAGAGTGGCGAGGGTTTTGCAATTCCTGCTACAGAGTAACAACCCGCAAGGGTAGCATATCCGCTAATACCCTGATTATCATTGTTTTTCTACTTAACATAATGTAAATTATAAAACAAATGCCACCGCACGGGGGTTATGGGGCTGAATGATTGAAGTAAAAAATAAGGACAATAATTGACCGCCTCGGCGGATTAACGGAGTTTAAAAGAACTAGTGAAAAGAGATTTATTCAGTGCATTAGCCGTAATGCTGATTTCAATAATATTTGGCGTACCCATTACGCTAATTATTTGGAACTTAATTATTAAACCACTTTTGTTGAATAATTAAAACTATTATCCCGCCAACTACAGTTATTACAAGCCCTATTACTATATCTGATGAGTGACTATACACCCAATCTTTGATTTTCTTGTTGCGCTCTGCTCTCTTTATTGCCTTTTTTATTTGCCTATTATATTTTTCAATATGTCGCTCTTCCTCTAATTCCTCAGGCGACTTAGGAATCATCTCAGAATATAAAGGGTTGCCTAAAATTGGCAATACAGACATGTATTTTTTAGACGCAATATCTTCACTATGCTTTAATGAATATGCATGCCCGTCTATTTCCAATTTCTGCAAGCACGCCTTTAATTGTCTTTCAAGCTCATTATCGGCAGGAATGCTTATGCTATTAGCATTGCAATATTCAACGTAGCTATGCTTTATTTTATCAAGTGTATTATCTTCAAATGTGTTCTTCTGTAAATAGTCAAACACCCAATTAATCATATTGGCTAAACTCATTGCAGTAACTTGTTTTATAAGTCTACGTTATGTTACCGCACCAATATACAAAACCCCCGCTTTCGCAGGGGCTTTTATTACATTTGTATTCTCACGTACTAAATGTAAATCTTATGCCAGAGGCAAACCAAACTCCATTAGAAAAAGAAATAGCCCAATTGGGCGTTACTCATCCCTGTCCAACGCACGGTAAACATGAAGTGATAGTTTCGGTGAAACCAGTAGGACTTACGCAGGCGCAAGTTAGAACTTTTACCTGCTGCGCAGAGCATCGTACAATTCTGAAACCAGAAGCCGAAAAAATAATCCAATCCTACGGGTTGGAGTTAGTTCTATGGAGCTAAGGCTACTACTGCCATCCTCAAGGTTGACAGTTATTTCAGAATAACATCTGTATTTTTTATTGAAACATGCCTTCAGTAAGTCGGTACGCATTGCTCTATTTTGCGTCCGTCACGCTATCTCAACAGGCCACGCTTCATATTTGATTTATAATCAGCGTTATAGTTAAGTAGAACGGGGATTGCTTCGCTAATTTAATCCCCTAACCTACTTGCCCTACGGTAACATAACGTACAATTATAGAACAAACGATAGTTTAGCGAAGTTCGGCTTTACTGAATATTGACCCAAATCATTGGCGTTATAACGGTGTTAAGCTTCACTGTTTGACTGCACTATCTTCTTGAGAATTATAAAACAAATGCCACCGCATGGGGGTTATGGGGCTGATATTGGATAGTAGATATTAGCGGTTAGGTTTTGGTAACAAACGGTGCATTAACAGTTTTGTAGGTTATGAACACTTGGCAGAACCTGCATTATATCTAACTATTAATTCCATCATTGCGCTGCCTATTGCTATTGCACTAAAGCTATGCATGAGAAAATAGAAAGCGGAATTAATCATATATTTATCTATGATTGATTTTCTGTCAAATTACTTTTCGCCATCAATAATATTAATTCTCGTCACCTTACTTTTCCAGCTATTTTCTCTCATTGAAAAAGATAAGCTTATTAATGAAACCAAAAAGAAATGGGCTAACATATTCTTTTTGGCGGCTATCGCTATAGCGACGGCTGTTGAAAAATCATCAGACGGCAGGAAAATCGAAGATTTAAAAAAAATTAATGATTCTATATTCTTGTTTGCATCAAAGACAAATACTTTAGTCACTATCACGGATAGCACGACAAGGGATATTTTAGGCTATAGCAAAAAGACAGATAGCGTTAATGCTCATTTGAAGAATACAGTTGACAGCCTTACTTTATTACAAAAGGGAACAATATTATTATCCCCATGTGAACAACTTATAAAAGTCGATACACTAAGCGATTCCTTGAAACTTACGTTATTCATGGGGAACTTAGGGAATACTGTTGCTAACGACGTAAGCATAGATATATGGGCAGTTAACAAAAAGAATAAATATGATTATTTCCAGATTAATAGATATGGGAATTTATTCTTTGACCCACCCCAAAACAATGTTGAAAAATGCTATGAAATGAACGCCCAATTCTCTAAATATCTTGATGTGCGTGATTATGCAATAGTGTACAAAATATCATATACACTCGACAATTCCACCCAAAATCACACAAGAGCATTAATGTTTAGATGGGATGACGGCATATGGAAAATGTCAACAGTAAAATTTAGTTATATCCCATACCCTCTTTAACCGTCCTATTCCCCCGTTGGGCGTAGTCTCTGACTACGTCCTTTCTGGCTGCAAATCTCCTGATTTGCGATACCCCGAAATAGATACCCCCTCCGTATGACGTTTATTTCCACCCTCCGCTCTCCCCTACAACCATACAGAAATATATTTGTATGCTAATAAGTATGTAACAAGGTTATAAAAGGAATGCAGCAATACAGTGCTCCAATAAGCAAAGCTGCCCGACCTCTTCTTATTGAAAAAGTAAAAATTGTAAGCCAGCACAACTCCGGCAAAGACTACTGTAGACGGATCCGCATGCGCCAGAGAGAATACTATCGTAGCAGCCAGTATAGCTATTGCCGGGTCTCTTTTTACTATCTGTACATATAACAGGCCTTTTATTATCAAATACTGGAAAATAAACGTTTCTAAAATGGGTGCGATTACTATGCCATAGAAAACATCATTGTCATCATCAAATTGCCCGCTTTTATCAAGTTCCGGCGCTATGATGTCCGATAGGTCTACAAATTTGCCGGCCAGGGCCAATATACCAATAAGTGTAATTTTCAACACCAGGAACGATCCGGCAAAAACAGAAAGGACAAACCAGTCTTTCTTATGGGCGAAATATCGGTCAGGATTAAGGAGCATATTCAAAAATAATAATTTCTTCGATACCCCACCTCGTCCTCGTTTGCAACGAGGATGCACAGGACAGGCGTTTGCAACGCCACTTTTAAAACCCCACCTCGTCCTCGTTTGTAACAGCCTTGTAAATAATCTTAGTAATCAACTAAGGCGAGGATGCCAGGGACAAGCGTTTGTAACGCCACCCCACTGGTCGCAGCATCCCGCTTCGTCCTGAGATAAATACTACTAACCCCTAACTATCCCTATCCTTCGCAGAATAACACCTGTCTTAATAGTAGAAATTATCAGTTTATGAATAGATACTTGCTCATTATCCTGCTGTCTTTTCCGGTACTGGCATTTCATTCATGTAATAAGCCTGATGTTTCCAACGAAGACGAACCGGAAACCATTATCCCCTGCCTGCCTGCTACACTTAGCCACGATGCTATTGCTTTTTATTCCTTCTCCGGCGGCAGCCTCAGTGATATCACAGGGCGTGGTTCCAACCTGCAAAATCCCACAACAGCCACACCCGCCCCCGACAGGAATGGTAATCCGGCCTGTGCGTTCAGGTTCAACGGCGGCGATTTTCTTACCGGGCCCAACACATCTTTTCTCAATTCCCTGCCGGGCTTTACAGTGTCTTTGTGGTACAATCCTGCTGACAGCACACGAGCCGGCAAAGACTACGAAGTACTGTTGAGCAGGGATTCTTCTTCAAATATTGGTGACCGGCATGGCCAATGGTCGGTTGCTCTATACGATTGCAGGAAGGCGGTTTTCGCCCGGCATAGCACCGCTTGGGATAAACATATATCCCCTATGGTCGGCAATACCTGCCAGGATGAAACGAACCTGCGCACCGGCAGCTGGCACCACATGGCCGCCACATGGGGCAGTTCAGGGAATCTCATGAGCCTTTACCGCGACGGTGTTTTGCAGGATACGTCCTCCGTTAGCTACTACAGTTCAGTACAGGACAAAGGAGCATTGTTTGTCGGCAGGTATTACATTGGTCTTATCGACGACATCATCATTTTCAACCGCGAACTTACCGCAGGAGAAGTACAACAACTGGCAGTATTAGAAACCTGCTGCAGCAAATAAACCGCCTCGTCATCGTGTAAGCCCTTTTCTTTCAGTATTTTCTTTTAAGATTTGTCCGGGCGCTGGCAACGACAAGGTTATATATTTCATGCTCGGGTATTGAAAATTCGATGAATCCCCTACTTCTTCCAGGTAGTCGTGCGGATACCCGATGATGTGATATCCACACCTGAATCGTGCAGGTGCTCAAACACCTCCTCCATATCATAGTAGCGAAAGAAATTTGTCGTACTGCGCTTTGTACCGTCTTTCATATAAAACTCCATCCTGAACCGGATATTTCCCGCATGTATATGCATACGTTGCATGTCTTCGAAGCGCAACTCAAATTTTCCGGCAAAAGGGTTAAAACTCCGTAGCCTGATTATCTGCTCATCTATATACACCAATGGTACAAACAAGATGCTGAGTACCAATATTAATATTACTGCCGGCAGAAATATTTTCATCTCATCCCCCACTATTATATACATCCACAGGCAGGCAAATAAGAAAGAAGCTAATGTTTTGAGTCCATAGGTTTTAGCGCGCATAGTCATGATACACTGGTATATATTATGCTGTAAAATAACAGTCATATTATAAATTACCAACAATCAGTTGCCTGAAAAATATATGACAAATTAAAGTGTTCTTAATTTGTGTGGTTATTTGAATAATTGTTAAACAAAATTAATCTGCCAGGCATTTTAATATATAATAACAACTGTTATCTTTATTCCTAACAAGTTGAAAAATAACAAGATAAAAATATAAAACCCCTATCCTGAGTCTTATAAGATGAAAAACATAGAAAAGCAACTGGAAAACATTCTGAACAGCATTAGCGATGGTTTCTTTACACTGGACAGGGATTTAAACTTTATATACATCAACCGGGCTTTCGAGCAAATCTGCCATATCAGCAAAGAAGATTGTATTGGCAAAAACTACTGGGATATCTTCCCAAAAGCATCCACATACAAATTTTACACTGAATACAACAAGGCCTTAAAACAGCAGGTAAGTGTGCATTTTGAAGAATACGCTACCTCGCTGGATAAATGGGTTTCTGTCAATGCCTACCCTACCGAGAATGGTCTGACTGTTTATTTCACAGATATTACCGAAGAGCGCAAACAAGCTAAGCTGATAGAACAGCAGAATAAGAGCCTTCGAGAAATAGCCTGGGTACTATCGCATCAGTTTCGCAAACCGGTTGCCACCATCCTGGGCCTGGTACAATTATTCAAACCGGGTATTGACCCCGAAACCCGGAAATTAGTAAAGGGCATCAGCGAAGCGGCAACAGAATTAGACAACATTATAAAAGATGCCGATAGCAAAACACAGCCCGACGAATCCCTATAGCTTGCAGCATCTTATGGTGAATTGTCTCCCCTGTTCAACATTCACCCCATAAATCACCCCGTTTATTAAGCTTTGTTAGCAATCGGCGGCAAACCACTGCCGTAACTTCATTTGTCTTATTGCTTTTATATGCGGGCATTCATCATCATACTGTACATACTTGTTACCATTAGTGTCTGCGCTCATGCACAGGTCAACCTGGTACCCAACCCCTCGTTCGAAAAGTACATAAACTGCCCCGTTGGTATCGGGCAATTTATCTGTCCGTTGGGCAACCCTACTCCCTCCCCACGGTCTGTAGATAATTGGATATCCCCCATACCCAACACCCCCGATTACTTCAACAGTTGCAATGGGCAAGTACCCAATAATTATTTAGGGTCTCATGCCGCACATACAGGCAACGCATACTCAGGCGTCGTAATATATTCTGCTACATCAGCTGGTCAGCAGGTTGGCTACCAGGAATATATACACGTACAATTGGATTCAGCACTTCGCCCCGGTCAGCGGTACCTCGTTTCATGTTATGCCCAACCTGCATTTCCCAGGGATGGCAGCAATAAGGCAATGGCCCTGCAATGGATTAATGCGGGCTTCAGCGACAGTATCGTTTTACAGCAGTATCCGCCGGTTTTGTTGTTGCAGGAGGTGCCCATGCAGGATAGCGCAAAGGGGTTCATTGCCGATACCACCAGGTGGACATTTATATATGGTTACTATACAGCCCGTGGTGGCGAGCGATGGCTCACGCTCGGTAATTTTTACAATAAATATCCCCCTGTAATAGAAATTTATCCGCTTAACGGTTCCCCGGTTAGTTCGGTGCATGGATATTATATCATAGATGATGTATCTGTCACTACCGCCCCACCCTGCGATACAGTTGTGTACAGGCACGATACTACGCTCTGTTCTTATCCTGCTCTACCCTATATCATGAGCTCATCTGTAGCCAATGCCGGCTCATATCGCTGGAGCAATGGCGGTACCACGCGCAACCTGGCAACTGACGCCGGTGGTACATTCTGGTGCATAGCTGCTAGCGATTGCCATTTGGTAACAGATACTTTCCATGTCAATTATTATAAAGAAACGAAAACCGCAGCCGTTGAAACAGTCACCTGCGATACGGTGCATACTTTCAGCGGCAGGCCCGGCGCCGCCCTGTACAGGTGGAGTACCGGCGATACCACCCAAACTATTATCGTCAATCAATATGGCAACTATACCTGCACTTCGTTGGTCAATTGCACTTTGTACATGGATGAATATGACGTGTCTCCGCTGGAAAATACACATCCACAGGGTATCACCCTGGGCAATGATACGACAGTGTGCAACGACATGCCCCTTACTATTGGCGCGCACTACGGTTTTGCACGCAGCTACAGGTGGAGTACGGGTGATACCTCCTGCTGTATCAGCCCATCGGCTACCGGCACATACACACTCACCGTCCGCGACAAATGTTATGATTACACAGATAGCGTACACCTCGATGTGCAAAACTGTAACAGTTGCCTGTTTGTACCCAATGCCTTCTCGCCAAACAATGATGGTATCAATGATAATTTAGGTGTCCGGGCCTCCTGCACTCTTACCGGCTTTTCATGGCATATATACAACCGCTGGGGGCAGCTTGTATTCAGCACAGATGATATCAACGTCCGCTGGAATGGCCTGTACAAAGCCGACTACGCACCCGTGGGCAGTTATTATTATCATATCAGCTATAGCACTCCGTCAAGGCAGGGAGTGCAGATGCTCAGGGGTGATATTACACTCCTCAGGTAAGCGGTGCCGGCTTTTCTGTATCCCCTTTATTTACTTGTCACTCCCGGCATTTATCCCGTTAATGGAGGGAGGGGGATAGTGGGAAACCTCCTGTAAAACAAAATTTGTTATAATCATATTATAATTGTAAATTTGCTATTATAAATTACCACCACTAACCACTAACCACTAACCACTAACCACTAACCACTATCCACCATCTAAAATCTGATAATCATGAAACACAATCACAAAACCTTCATCATCGAGATGATCAAACACGGCGACA
>CALEZD010000054.1 GCA_937928385.1 uncultured Bacteroidota bacterium | reverse complement strand
GACCCTGGAAATGAAAAAGCCTGATTAGTTAGCTACTAATCAGGCTTTCATTTTTGTTTCAGTGATTCCGCTGGGACTCGAACCCAGGGCCCATACATTAAAAGTGTATTGCTCTACCAACTGAGCTACGGAATCGCCCTTTTATTGTCCATTCCTTTCAGAACGGGGTGCAAAGATAATGAAACCTGATTTTTTACAAAACCTTTCCAATAATTTTTTAGTTATAATGTATTCTTTTTCTGCCTTTTGTGAGTTTTTAACCACATAAAACATATCAGCATCACTTATACAGGTATTGTCACAGCATTATCATGCTTCTGTAATCCGATTGTCTATTAAAATTTAATTAAGTATTTTCGGCAGCCTTTTTGACTGTATATCCGTATATAGTATAGTAACAAACAAACTTCTTACAGTAAAACAAAATATATAAATTATTAAATGAGAAATCTTTTATCCGTTTTGTGCCTTGCGATAATAGGTACGGGAGTAAGTGCGGTGGCGCATGAGCATGAAGAGGTAAGTTCTTTAAATTATTCAATTTATCAATCTTACGAATACATGAAAGGGGTAAGCGGGACAAAAATTGCCGCTACCCAACAATTGGCCAAAGAACAGTTTTATGGCTGGAATGCTACGCCTGATAAATTGACAGGTATGTTCCGCGATATGTATGGGCCTGCCATGGCAGTACCGGGAGCAGACAACCTGCAAAAAGCGCAGGCCCTGATGGCGGGTAAGCTGGTTAATATGGGTATAAAGTCGCCTGAATGGATTGTTACGCGTAACATAAACGCCGGCCATGCTGCTTATGTAGATTTCAAGCAGGTGGTGCACGGCCATGAAGTGGTGTTTTCTAATCTCAGCTTCCGTTTTACAACTGATAGCAGGCTCCAGCGCGTTAAAATGAAAAACTTTGGCACGCCCGAGCAGGATATGCAACCTGTATTGTCGGCAAACGATATATTGAACGGAAACGCTATGACTGCCGGCATGGCCGGTACTTCTATAGATAAAAAAGAAATTACGGGCGACTGGGTATGGTTTCCCATACCCAAATCAAGCGGGTATACCATACACCCTGCCTGGCCATTTTCCATGACGGGTACAGGGCACAACGAAATGCCTTTTGAGCTGACAGGTTATGTCGATGCTATTACCGGTGAACTCCTGTACCGTTCCAATTCGGTAAACGAAACCTTTGATGTAACAGTAAAGGCGAATATCCACCTGGCTACGCCTGTGTCTCCTACTACTGAGGTGCCGGTTGCCGATATGCGCGTAACAATTGGCGGTAATAACTATATAACCAACGATACGGGTTTTGTGAGTGTTGGTACTGCCAACGCACCGGTAAGCGTCACTTATGAAGTTCGTGGCCCGTGGTCGGTAGTACGCGTGGGTGGCAATACGCCCTCGTTCACAGCCAATATGGCTACATCACCCGCTACATATACTTTGCCGATAGCGGATACAACAACCCCCCAATTCAGGGCGGTATCTGCATTCTATCATGTAAATAAGATACATGATTATATGAAAGGGCATTGGCCCACATTTACCACTATGGATAATAATCCGTTGAATACAAATGTGGATATTAGCGGCAACACCTGCAATGCATTTTATAACAACGGCAATTATTCTATCAACTTTTATGCCCCGCAAACCAGTTGCCGTGCTTACTCAATGGTATCCGATATCGTGTACCACGAATATGGTCATGGTATATCCTACAGGTTTTACAGTGGCAATGGAACTACATTCCGCAATGGGGCTATGGGCGAGGCGAACTCTGACGTCTGGGCTATGTGCATCAATCGTGATGGGGTAGTAGGAGATGGTGCATATTATAATGGTGGAAATATCCGTAGTTACCTGGGGGCTCCCAAAGTTTATCCTAATGACTTGATAGGACAGGTACACAACGATGGCGAAATCATAGCCGGAGCATGGTGGGATGTAGCGGTAAATACAGGCAGTATTGATACAATGGCGAAACTCTTTACATTAACACATTATGACCTGCCAAACGGGCCCAATGGTACAGAGGGAGAAGTGTATCACGATGTGTTGATATCCGCTTTGATGAACGACGATGATGATGCCAATCTGGGTAATGGTACCCCGCATTTCAACGATATAATAGAAGCTTTTGCCCGTCATGGTATATACCTGCTGAGTGATGCGACTGTAGAGCATAAAGAAGTTGCACACCAGCCCAACAATACAGCGGTCACTATCAATGCAAAATTGATTTTGAGCAATCCTGCTTTTTTTGACAAACTGTACCTTGTTTACCGTGACCGTTATGGCGCAGGTACATGGGATTCGGTAGCGATGACCAATGTAACCGGCAATGATTATACAGGCCAGATACCGGGCTTCCCCGGAGGGTCTATTGTTGACTACTATTTCAAAGCGCAGGATGTGGTGGCTGTATCTTCTTTCGGTTTGCCCAAGGGATACAATCCTTCAGTATCGATATCTGAACTGACATTGCCATACCAATATGGAGTCGGTATTGGTTACCGCCGTTATACACAGGATTTCGAGGGTAATATTGATGGATGGCAATTGGGAGAACCTACAGACAATGCCAGCGGTGGTCTATGGGTTCATGAAACACCAATCGCAAGTTATGACGATGGTGAAATCATTCAACCCGGTACGGATAACACTACCGGCAGTGGTAAGTGCCTGGTAACAGGTAATGCTGCATCCTTAGCCCCTGCATCTGCCAATGACGTGGATAATGGTACGACAACTGTACTCACACCCTATTTTGACCTGCATTTTTACGAGCCGATAATTGAATATTACCGTTGGTATAGTGCCGACAGAGGAAGCAGCGCCAATATGCGTAGCGATTACTGGACAGTGGAACTGCACCCTCAAAACAGTGTTATATGGAAAAGGGTAGATTATACCCGTGAATCTGACCAGAATTGGAGGCGCAGGATATTCAGGGTAAGTGAATATTTTGCAGGTGTTACTACTGTACAGATGCGTTTTGTGGCAGAAGACAGGGTGTTAAGCGGCCTTCAACAAAGTGGCCAGAATGTGGTAGAAGCAGCGATAGACGATTTCATTATATATGAAGGCTCCCCGCTGGCTATAAATGATAAGGCAGATGTCGAAGCCAGGATATATCCTAATCCTGCTGATAATATGGTAAATATTGAAGTGCCTGCAGGTAGTAAAGGTAGTATTACCTTATATGATATTACCGGCAAAACCATAAGCAAGCTGGAAGTAACCGAGCGTACTCATAAATACAGCGTGAATACTTCTTCTGTGCCGGCCGGTACTTACCTGGTATTGGTACAAACCCAATATGCTGTACAAAATAATAAGGTGGTGATAAGCCATAACTAATAAAAAAACAGGTAGTGAAACATAATATGCCGCCCCCAGTTGGGGGCGGCATTGTTTGTGTTCCAATGTATCTTTTACACAAATCTCATTTGACTTTTGGATATAAAATCATATATTCATACATCTAAAAAATGAATTTCCGATATACTTATGATTA
>CALEZD010000053.1 GCA_937928385.1 uncultured Bacteroidota bacterium | reverse complement strand
CAGGTTCGCCAATACAGATGCTGGTATCAGGTGAGGCCTGTACAGGTCCCCAGATAGTCAAATCAACTGTTCTTGCATACTGTAGCATAATGCCCGGCGGTTTACATGTGGAGTCTTTGATAAGTATTATGAAACTATGATTTCCTACATCATTAGGCGTTGGTGTCCATTTAAAACAACCTGTCACTACATCTGTTCTCAGGTTGGTATATGTGATAGCTGCACCTGGTATAGCTGTTATCAGGTTGTCTTCCGCGAGTAATATTGCCCCTGTGTCCGTAGAACTAACAGTAAAGCAGAATTCAAGGGTTTGACCTATACAGCCATACACTCTGTTGTTCAGGAATGCTCCGCTATCATTAATAGATACAGTGTCTAATGTAGGCGGTATAGAACTACATGGCAATACCTGTACCTGTATATCGCGCATGATAGAACCTAACTCATGAACCACGTTGTTGATTTTTCTGAATTCACGAGTTTTCATTGCGATAACACCTGAACCTTGTTGGGTAGCTGTAAATGCCATTTGACCATTGAAGCCATTCAGGTTAAAAGAGTTGTTTGTCTGGAATGGGTTTGTGTTAAAATTAATTGGTGGGTTCAATGTTTGTACGGGTACGTTTGAAGCAGTGGAGGTACAGCTCTGAGTATTAAGTGGATTCAGCAATGCAGACCATAAAGAGTCACCGTCAGAATCCAACGCACCATTGTTATAGCTATATGGTTGGTTCAAACAAACATAAGGAATTGGTTTAACTGAGTAGAATGGAGAAGAGTTTTCCCATGTCTGACTGCTGTTAAAAGTCGTTTCTATGTAGAAGTTGTCCTGACCTACCAGGTTAGTTGATGAGTTACGACAGCACAGAGATACACCAAACCTCCAGTAATTACACTGCAATGGTAAGGTGACGATACACATATACCACCACTCGCGGTAGCCCGGAACGGCAGAAGACGGGTTGTCACATTTATTAGTATACTGCGAGCAACCTGCTGATACAGGGGAACCGTTTGCACGGTTGTCAGGAGGTAAGGTGCCTTGCCACTTAGGCATATTCGCAGTAAAAGATGAGTTCTGACACGTATTGTATGCACACAATGTCCAGCTTGTTGGTTCAGTTGCACCGGTACAGTCCCTGTAAAATTTCAGGAAAAACTGGTACGTCGAGTCACTGATATGTACATATATCAGCTCCCCACCTGATGCGTGTGTAGCAGACGCTTTCTGCGAGGCTAATAAGAAGCCTATTACAGCAAGCAGCGTCGTTAGTAGATGGCGTATTCTCATAATTCTTACTTGTTTAAAAATTTTGATTTATCGTATTGTTATGTTAAGACGTTAATAAAATCAAAAAGGTTTGTTTAAAAACCATTTGACAGTTTCAAATATAATATATATTGCCGAGAAATTTCAAACATAAAAATCAAAAAATACCTAATCACATGTTGCACTTTTTGTATATATTAGTCCTTGTTTTAATTAGTAGTTAAATATTTATAAT
>CALEZD010000052.1 GCA_937928385.1 uncultured Bacteroidota bacterium | reverse complement strand
TTTTTTTCAAACATACATTCAAACGAAAGCATATCGATAACCGCAAATGAACCGCTTCAGTATAAAAGATGTTGAGAACCTCACAGGAATAAAAGCGCACACTTTACGTATATGGGAACAGAGGTATGGAATAGTGGTGCCAAAACGAACTGACACTAATATCCGCTATTATGATTCAGATGACCTGAAGCAAATATTGAAAATTGCCCTGCTTAATCAGCATGGATATAAGATTTCGCGGATAAAGAATATGAACGAAGAGGAAGTAAACAAGCTGTTACACCAGGCTTCCGATTCTGAATTTCAATACAACATACTGATAAACGACCTGCTGGAGGCTACAGTAGATATGGATACCTCCCGTTTTGACACTATGCTCAACAGCTATATCAAAAAGAATGGTATAGAGCAAACTGTGGAACATTTATTATTCGGTTTTCTTGAAAAAGTAGGTGTATTATGGATGTCAGACCATATTATGCCTGCACACGAACATCTTGTTTCCAATATCATTGTACGCAAGATTATTGCTGCAATAGAAAAACTACCCCAGCAACCCAAAGCTGAACAAACCAAATACCTCTTATTCCTGCCGGAAGCTGAAAACCATGAAACAGGGCTGCTTTACGTTCAGTATTTTTTGCTCAAACAAGGCAAAACGGTTATTTACCTGGGCAATGATACCCCTATGGAGCAGGTAAGATATGTATCTAAAGAGCTGAATATCAAATATTTGTATACTCACATTACTGCCGGTTCCGGTGATTTTGATATTGTACGTTATTTAAAAAAGCTGTCTGACATGCACCCGGAATGCATGATTATGGTCTCAGGCCTGGTAGTTCAACGTCGCAAACTGTTAAACACTCCTGCTAATGTTACCATATTACAATCATTGGCAGATGCCAAAACGCAGCTTTATAAAACACTGTAAATCAACATAATTACGAACATATTTTTCTCACACTATTATATCTGTCTATAATCTCTATAAATTTTACCTAATTATTGTTTAACATTTATTTATACACAATTAAACAAAATTAATTGTTGCTCTTGTCATATTGTTTTACTTTCACGGTACAAAACTTCAACATTATGACTACGACAGACTTCAACAACGCAATTGCTACACAAAGCGAGTTTTTAAGGCCTTACGCACATTCTTTGACACATGACGTTGAGGAGGCACATGATTTGTTCCAGGAAACTATGCTTCGTGCATTAAGCAACAGGAATAAATACAAAATAGGTACCAACCTTAAAGCATGGTTGTACACTATTATGCGGAACATTTTTATTAATAATTACAGGAAAAACAAGCGATTTACCAAAGTAAGCAGCTCTGTACCCGAAGATATAGTAATGTATAATGTAGACAAGAAAGCCAGTAACGATGGTTGGAGCAATGTGCGCATGCAGGAAATACAGACACAGGTTCAAGAATTACCTAATGCTTTCCGCCAATGCTTTGAGCTGTATAATATGGGTTATAAATACCAGGACATAGCTGAAGTACTGAGCGAACCCCTGGGTACAATTAAAAGCAGGATTCACTTCGCACGCAAGATTTTAGTTTCGAAACTGGACAGATAACCTAACACAGTATTTGAATAGAAAAGGGATTAAACCAACAGGATTAATCCCTTTTTTGATGCAGGCAAATATGTGCTTGTCAATATTCGTAACAACCAATGTCAGGCTGTGTGTCTCTTGCTTTGCCATCCAGGTCGGTTAGCAAACCTATATCTTTACCGGCGTTGATTAGTGGCGAACCCTCGCCCGGGCGGTAGTTCCAACCCGCGTAGTCTTTAAATCTTGGGTCTTCATTCACTTTGCAGTCAGTTGCCTTTATACCTGCTGGCATCCCGTCTTTATTTTTAACTAAACAGTTTTCTAATGTTACATTAAATTCTGCGCCCTCCACGCCTTTCGCAAAGAACTCCGTTTCCAGTGACCCCCATACCACAGAGTTACGCATTTCCACTACTAATGGACCTGCTATATACGTATTATTACCTTGATCAAAATAGTTCAGTAATGCCATCACAGGGTTATCTATATGGCTTACTTTATTGGTGCCATAGGTTACAATGGTGCAATTATCTAAGTAATACCCACCGCCCTGGAAAACGGCCAGGCACTGGGCGCCACAGGTATTAATCAAACAGTTGCGTGCTATAAGCGTACTGCTGAATGCTAAAATACCATGCCCTATAGAGTTTTCTATTATACTATTGGTCAGCAACAACTGTGGTTTACCATCATCAACGGTATCTATATTCAATTGAATAGCTGCTGGTGTAAATGACAAATCATTCAAACGTGTACTGCCCCCTACATTTTTTATAATAGCATAATCTATTTCATTATCATGGCTGGTATAGTTAAAATATATCCCGCCCCACTCACCTGGATATCCTTCATTACCAAAATATTTCCTGTCCAGCCTGTCTCCCTGGAATATGACGCTATCCTGCTTTGTGCCTTTCACCTTCAGTGTACCCAGCACAAACAATCTTGAGTCGCCATGAACATATATGCGGCAGCCTGCAGGTATCGTTAGTGTTACCCCTACATCAATAGCTGCATTCTTAATGATAACATACGGCTTGTCTGTTTTCCATGTTTGGCTGGTGGTTATCGTTTCATTTACGATATAATAGGCGTTTTGCCCGAACGCAATAAATGGTATTGTGTATTGACGGCCATTTAGTGTCGCAATTAATTTATCCTGCACTACGAAAGGATTATTCTCATCAGTAGGGTCAATATTCACGGTAGCGAATACATAGATACTGTCTTTTGCAGCTATCTCTATATCCTGAACAACATTGCCTTTTTTACCGTTCACATTTATATTAAACTGAGAGCCGTCACCACCCTCCAACCTGATAGAACTGATATTGACAGGCTGGTTTTGGGGGTTGTAAATCTTTACCCATGCTGTAAAACTGCCCAGCGATGTAAATACAGTATCAAAGGTGAGCGTGTCAACTGAAAAACGCAATTCACCCCCTGCATCCAGGAACTTTTCTTTCCTGCATCCTGTGGCAAACACCGCCAGCAACACTGTGCATAGCAATATATATACTAAGTGCTTCTTCATTGTCAGAGCAAGATTACTAAATAATTCATAACCGGGTAAACATATAACGGCTTAGCACCAAAAATATTATCAGCTTTAATACATCTGCACTATTGAGTAATAGGTAGCAACCCCTTACTTTTGTTTACAGATGGGCGTTATCGCATTATTATCAGACCTGGGGTATAATGATACAGGGGTGGCTAAAACAAAGAGCATGCTCCTGGAGCAGTTGCCCGATATGCACCTCATAGATGTCACGCACAACATTACGCCATATTATATACAACAGGCAGCATACTTGCTGGCTTCATCAGTAAAAGATTTTCCTGCAGATAGTTTTCATTTGTTGCTATATGACATGTATTACGCCCCGGAGCTGAAAATGCTGCTGGCAGAATGGGAAGGCAGAAAAATATTAGCGCCGGACAATGGAGTACTACCACTGGCTTTTCCGGGCTACGAGATGGCTGCCAGGTTGTGTTTCAGCATGACAGATAGAGGTAGCAGAAATGCCTGGGTGTTGGCAGCAGCCGATGTAATAAAACGTTTGCAAAGCGGAGATGAAACCGGCTATACAACCTATGAACCTACAAACCCTGCCGGTCAATTTCAGCCGTTTATTACGCCCAATAGTATTGAGGGCCATGTCATTCATATAGACAACTTTGGCAATGTGGTGCTCAATATTACCAGGCAATTGTTTGATGAAACATCTGCCGGGCGGAACTTCTCTGTCAGTTTCATTCGCGAAACCGTTACCTCAATCAGCAATCATTACAACTCCGTCAACCCTCACGATAAACTTTGCCGTTTCAATAGCGCCGGTTACCTGGAGATATCCATCAACAAGGGGAGCGCAGCAGACCTCTTTGGCCTGAAACTCAAACGCCCCGAACAATTGGTTTATACCACTATAAAAATTGAATTTGAATGATAGTACGGATAGTAAAGATGACTTTCAGGGAAGACGAAGTACAACCCTTCCTCGCATTGTTCAACGAGCGCAAACAAATGATACGTACGTTTGAAGGCTGCAGGCACCTGGAGTTATGGCAGGAAACGGGGAAACCCAATGTTTTTTTTACTTACAGTATTTGGGACAGCGAGCAACACCTGGACCACTACCGGTTTTCAGAACTCTTTAAAAATACCTGGTCTAAAACCAAAGCCTTGTTTGCAGACTGCCCACAGGCTTGGAGTGTGGAGCAAAAAATGATTGTTCCTCCTATGTAAATTACAGGTTGGACAGTATTGCAGCCTGCACTTCTTTCATTTCCTCTTCGTTCAACTTTAATTTAGGACGTGTAAAGTTCAGGTCGTCCGCAGTATTGATGGGTACCAGGTGCATGTGGGCATGTGGCACTTCCAGCCCTATTACGCTTATACCACAGCGGTTGCAGTCAAAGGACTTTTCTATAGCTTTTGCGATAGGTTTGGCAAATACCAGCCATTGTGCCAGCAGCTTGTCATCCACATCAAACACCTTGTCCACTTCCTTTTTAGGCACTACCAGTACATGGCCTTTCACTAAAGGGAAAATATCGAGGAAAGCATAAAAATTGTCGTCTTCAGCAATTTTATACGATGGTATCTCACCCGATATGATTTTTGAAAAAATACCAGGCATAGCTATACAGTTATATCTTCAATCTTCAGTTTCAATGTACCTCCGGGGGTAGTTATTTCAGCAACGTCCCCTACTGTCTTGCCCAGCAATCCTTTGCCGATGGGAGATGTAACAGATATTTTCTTCTCTTTCAGGTCTGCTTCCTGCTCTGATACTATCTGGTATTGCATACTCTTATTGGTAGCCATATTCAATACAGATACTTTACATAATATGGACACTTTACTTATATCAAGATTTTTAGCGTCTATCACCCTGGCAGTAGCCACAGCAGCCTCCAGTTTAGCAATTTTAGCCTCATGGTAGCCCTGGGCTTCTTTCGCCGCGTCATACTCTGCATTTTCCTTCAAATCGCCTTTTTCGCGGGCCTCAGCTATAGCCCTGGCAATCTCTGCCCTGCCTGCAGACTTCAGCTTGTTCAGTTCCTCCCGCATCTGGTCTAAAGTCTCCTGCGTTACGTAGTTTAATCCTGACATATCAATTATATTTTAGGATATTGTAAAAAATGCAACGCCCCTGTTGTTACAGAAGCGTTGCAAAGAGTAAAGTTACAAATTTTATTTACTTAGCGCATCAGGCGCAGGGTAAATGTATGAATACCATTGTTGGGGCGGCGGGTACTCCTGTATGAGTAATCAAACGCCATTCTTGGCCCTGTTTCACCTACACGAAACTGTACAGTAGCACCTGCGCAAAGGCCGGTATAAAATGTAGTGCTTAATGCCTGGTCGCCTATTTTGTTTTCGTACCTGTATCCGCCACGCAGCATAAATGTTTCTTTGAAGCTGTATTCAACCGCACCTCCCAAATAGTCGTTGTTAAACGAATTGGAAGTAAAGTTGAGCATGGGCGTAAGGCGATGCTTAGGCGCGGGTTGTTCAGTACTCTGTTCATCAGCAGCAGCCACTGTATTTTTATCTAAGTAAAAGTCATACGCCAGGCCTATATTCAGGTAAGTAGGCATTTCAAATTGCTCTGACGGTATCTGCCTGTTGATGGTATATGTTTCGTCTTCAGGAGCTTCGCTATTGATAGAAAAACCACTACCGGTGTACCTCATACCTGTACCTATATTGCGCAGCGTAATACCGAAGTGGAAGTTATCATCCACACCCGTTACATATTGGATGCCCGCTTCAAATACAATACCGGTTGCTTTGGCATCAGGTATCTGCTCGGTAATAAACGAGGCACCCGCACCTACAGATATATTCTTCGAAAATTCATGCGAATAACCAACCATTACATTGTAAAACTGAGGGTTGTAAGTACCTACACCACCCTCAGGGTTATTATAATCTGTGATGGTAATTTCACCATAAGACATAGACAAAATATTGGCACCTATTACACCCGAACTGCCTACACGCTGTGCAAAACCCAGGTTGTTGACACTTACACCCGAACCAGCCAGGTACCTGGAATAAGAAGCCCCAACTTCTGTTTTACCCACACGCGATAAACCTGCGATATTATTTTTCATAGCATCCAGGCCTCCTACATAAGCAGTATTCATCCCGAACACCCCGGTACTTTGTCCCCAGGGGTTTACGAGCAACTGTGTTGCACCTGCCTGGCCTGAGCGGTCTTTGTTACCTGCAAAAGCAGCAACAGACAAACCCATAGAACAAACCACCAAAGCTGCACCTGTATAAAACTTTCTCATAGTATACTGTATAAAAATATTTTATTCAAAACGTTGCGGAGCAGTCGCTCCGCAACGTAATTGTTTTTTAATAGTTTGTAATATCTATCGGGCGCATTGCACCAAACCAACGGATTACTTTTTCACCAATACCTTGTGCGTTCACATGTATCAGGTACATACCGCTTGCTATTGGCAGGCCTTTAGCATTACGTATGTCCCAATCAATAAACGACTGGTTCGCATTATCCTTCTCCAGCCTGCGTACCAATGTACCGTCCAGTGCATATACGCTTACTGTAGCACGTTGTGGCAAGTTGATGATTTTTATACGCGTGTCATACCTGTTCAGCTCATACCCTGTATAACCATAATATGGGTTGGGCACGGCATGTATCCTGTCAAGTAAGGCATCCTTATCAGCATTGGCGTTATCACCAAGTTTTACAGGCGCTATATCTCTTGTGCTGAAGTAGTACAGCGGATAGCCATTGTTCTTCAGTGTACCATTATTGTTAACATCGGTGTTGTACCTGGCATAAGGACGTGATACCTTGAATGATATCCTTACATCATTAGGTATCAATCCATCGTTCAAAGATGTAAGTTTTGCATTCGTCAGGTAATTCAGTAACGGTACGCCTACCCATGCCATTTTATTGAAACGTGCTTGTTTTATAAAATCACTCGGGTGAGTGACCGCTTCCATAAAGGCGCGGCCGGAATCGTACCTTGAGTTTTCGATGTATATATAATGCTTACCGCCAAATACCACTGCTATATTACCACCGGTTCCTTCCAGTATAGTAGAAGTGGGGTTCCATATCATATCATCACCATTATGAACCTTCAGGTAAGAATCTTCACCGAAATATATGTTCAGGCGCTCACCTGTTTCCTGGTTGATTGCGTAACCCGGGAACCATGAGAAGCCGGTATCGCCTTGTATAGTTGAATATACAGGCCTGCCGCTCGCATCAATATCCATATTCCAGCTCTGGTGCGACCTGACAGAGAATTTGTCAATATTTCCCTCTGCCAGCGCTCTTTCTTCGTTCATTTCGAACACCAGAGACCTTGTCCATTTTGATTTGTCTTTAGTAAATACAATATCTACACTGGGCAGCGCTGTCAGAACTGCAGAATGGCCATTCTTAACAACTCCGAAACCACAGGCCGTAGAGCTGTCAGTGGCAACTAATGCCCATGGAGCCCATGTGGCATAGGTTGTAGAATACCGCTCCAGTAGTTTTTCATAATACTGTCCTGCAGAGTCGCCTTTAATATCTTCAAAATTGCACAGGCTGAATGTATCCCTTTTATTACCTGCACGTATCCAGTTAAGATAAGACCTGTCTTCCTGGTCGTTGACACCTGCCAGCCATGGGTTAGACGGGTCAGAGAAGATAATATCGTTGTACAACATACCATTCTTGCGCAGGTCCTGGCTATCGCCGGGGCGTGGTGCCTGGCCTATTGTCACTGAGAAACCATAATCTTCAATTACCTGTTCATTACCAACAGCCAGGTTGCGCTCACTGAAAATAGTATCACCTGTAACAGTATTCAGCAGGAACCAGTATGAATTGTTGGCATTCAAAGGCGAGCTTGAATCAGATGATTTGAGATACAGTTCGAAATCATAAGGCTTCAGCTTAACCGGGTCAACCACTTTTACTGTTACCGGACCGTTAGTGGGTTTGTACGTTGGTTGCAAAGACTGGTGTAGTGTGCCTCCACCGGCTGCGGGTACACCAAACAATGCTTCGTTCTCTGAAGAATCGCTCATGCTAAGGGGATTAGCGCCATTACCTGTACCTTCTATGCGTTTTATTATTACACCATCACCATAGTCAGCATTCAATACTGTACCCATATCGCCATTGGCAGGGTTTGGTGTACCTGTCACAACTGCTATTGGCGAACCACCGGCTCCCTTAGAGCTCTCAAGGTAAACAAGGTCTTGTGTTGAGTCAGCCCTCTTTGCGTCAAATGGCGCGAAGTTGTTATGTGCGTATGCAACAGCTACGAAATAGTAATTTTTATAGTTTACCAGTCGTTTTTCTTCACCTTCGGCAAAGGCGTCCTGTGAAATTTCAAAACTATGCCTGATACCGCTGTCATCACCATCTACCTTTATTACCGGTACATAAGTTGAGTCGCTGACGTCGGTATTTTTATCATAGTTAATAATGCGGGTGATACCATTCCTGATATCGCATTTGAACACCTCTATGGCTACTGTATTGTCAACAGTTCCATTTTCAGTAAAGATATCAGCCGGAGTTACATACCTGCTCTTCAGCTGGAACACCCTGTAACCTTCAAATTTATATAGTGAGTCTTTACTCTTTACATAGTTGGCAGCTTTAGGGGATATTACACGATATTTCGCTGCGCTCAAATCGTATCCGTATTTCTCCTGGTAGTTGTTGCTGATGGGGTCGTTAGCCAGGTAAAACACCAGCTTCCTGTCCAATGCACGTACCGCCATTCTTGGCGCTTCAGGCCCTTCTATTGTCTGGAAGTTGTTATCAAACAATGATTGTGCCAGGTCGTCCGCTACCCTGATTTTCCTGAATGAAGTATTAGGGCAACCGCCTGCATCCGATACCCATACAGCACCGATGGTAATATCGTTTACAACACCGGGTTGCAACCTGAAAGCACCTGCAGAGTGTACGAAACGCCTGTCACCTACAGGGTTGCCGCAGGTACATTCAGACCATTCTGAACGTATGCCGGGGTCTCCGTAGAATACAAACGGTGTCAGCGGGCCTTCGCCATACGCCCTTGATGGGGTATTAGGGCCTTTGAAGTCGTTACTGAACCTTTGGCCGTTCCTGATAGAACCACTCATGTAGTTATATATCTCAATACCGTTGTTGGGGTTACCTACTACCGAGTTATCATTATTATAGTAAGTAAAGGCTGTCATGCCTAAAGTATCTACTACTATCTCACCATTTATTTCCCTGGTTCTTATCGGGCCTTTAAAGAAGTCCACACCTACCATCGGTATCCTGTCGCCATAACTGTTTACCTGGCCGGTACCATCTACGCTGGTACCATTGTACAATATACCCAGGCCCCTGTTGGTATCACAACCTATATAGTCATCGTTATAATATCCTAAGTCAGCATCCGTCCATGTAGAAATGTAAGTACTGTCTAAGCTGAGTCCGCCACGGTTAATCACCCTGTAATTATAAAAGGTGGCATCGTTCAACATGTCTTTGGTAGTGAATGCAAACGCGCTTGCCTGCACCTCTATACCTATACCTTCTGTATTCGATTGCTGTTTAACATTACCCTTATCGTTGAACACCCACCATATAAACTGGTCGCCGGGCAGGTCCTGGTTAGGGCGTGCCGGGTCACCGGGGTAATCACCGTTTTCAGGCTCGTATATGCCATTATTATCCACATCTATAAAAGGTGCATAATCAATATCCGGGTGCAGTGTCAGCGGGTTTTGGTTGCGTCCCACTGCGTCTGTATTACCCTTTGCAGGCCACTGCATGATGGCTTCGTATTCAGAGTCGCCAGATGCAGCGCTCTTGTCAGCCAGCAGTTTAAACTTATTAATGGTTTCGCGGTTCAGTTTCCAGAAACGGTCCCACTCCGAGCAGTCTGCCTCAGTAATGTCCGCGGTAGACGGATCCAGCGGGCCGGGCCAGTAGTCATTACCTGTCTGGCGGTAAGTCTGTGCCGCAACTTTCAGGTTATTCTGCTCATCCCTTCCGCCTATCCAAACCGAACCTGCGAACAGCGAGTTTTTACGCGAGCCTTTAGGTATTTCATAGCGTGCTTCTGAAGTACCGTTATCCCACCACATATCACCGCCGGTCATCAACCTGGCCCTTACGTTATTGATATCAAGATCAATAGAAGCTTCTGCAGGGCGGCACGACGCAGTAGTCTTCAGCTGTCCCCTTCTCTCTCCGGCCGTCCTTTTAACGGCGTTCACGTCGGGGCGTGCTGTACTTTGCAACGATGTCATTATACCACATGCCAGCAACAGCGTCACTACTCCAATCTTATTATATTTCATCGGTATCATAACTTTATTAAGTTAAAATATTTTATTATTAAAAATTCAGGTTCAGGCCCAGGTTAATTCTCCTTGGCAGGTTCAACCTTTCACCGCCAATGCCTATCAGGTTAGCCGAATACAGGTCTATATATGATTGCTTATTATACTGGTTGTTAGCGTTCTGTATACCCTGTGGGTGAGACAGGTAGCCGTCATCATCAGGCCTGCCGGTAAAGCGGTCAACACCTAATATATCCCTGGTATTCAGCAGGTTGTTAACCAGTACATACGCGTTTACATACACCTCTCTCCTTACCCTGGTTACATCTTCTTTCTTCTTGCCAAAGTTCAGGCGGAAATCTTTATCCACCCTCAGGTCTATCCAGTAGTGCCAGGGCAGGCGTGCGCCATTCACTTGTCCATCTACTGTATTGGCAACGTTACGAGGCTGTGTGTACCTGGTGTACGGCTCACCGCTCCTGGTCCTGAAAATGAAGTTGGCACCTGCATTTTCCAGTATATGTTTGTTGGCTACAACAGGCCCCTTGCCTTTAGCATACCTGTAGTCCAGCGTAGTTACTATATTATGCCTTACATCATTATCCAGCGGGAATACCGTGCGTATATTAGGCAGGCCGGCGCTGATGAAACCTGACAACAGGCCCGGTGCGCTGGGCGAACCGCTGATGCCTGAGGTAGGTGAAGAACCTGTACCATTGGCAAACTGCAAAGTATAGGCTATATCCAGTCTCAGGTTACGAACGCGGCGCATATCATAGCGCAGCAACATACCTTTTGTAGTGGAGAAGTCGCGGTTGCCGAATGTGTAATAAGTAGTAGGCCACGCATACAGGTACGGGCGTACTTGTATCATATCCTTACGCTCTTTGTAGAAACCGCTGATGGTCAACGCACTGTTTTCGCTCAGCTTTTGTTTGAAACCTACCTCATAGTCAAACATTTTCTCAGGTTTCAGATCAGGGTTGTTAACAAAACCACCCTGGTTGGCCGTCAGGAAGTAGTAGCTGGAAGCAGGAGTGAATACGCCTGATTTAGGCCTTTGTACCACCACATCGTAGTGCGCGTAGAACATGGAGTTATCTGATATCGGGAAGTTGAACAGCACGCGCGGCATTACATTGATTTGCGGTTTGTAATCCGTAAACGAAGAGTTAGGATCAAAAGTACTGTCCGTAATACGTGTATCAGGATTTACCAGGTAAGGCTGAGGGTCGCGGCCGCCACTGTACTGCCTCAGTGTGGTGGGGTCTTCTACCAACCTACCGTATGGGTCATACCAGTCATCACCATTCCTGTAGCCTATTACACTTGGTGTAGGCGATTCATTATTGTTTACATACACTACATAATCATCACCTATATTACCCGGTGTGCCGCCGCCGTCAGAAAAATTGTTTTTCACCCTTGGGTTGCCAAACTCATCTTTGATACTCCTGGCATCACTCACGCTGTTCACCTCATACAGAGAGTACGGGTCTTTCAGCACTTTGGTATTAGCGTCAAAACGCTCTACCCTCAAACCAACGTTAAAGAATATGTCTTTGAAACGGAATTTATCCAATACATAACCGGCGATATAGTTCGGACGATATGCACCTATATCACGGGTATAATTGCCGTTTTCATCTTTTTTAGTGAAGAAGTCGTTGAAGTTAACCTGGCCACGCTGGCGGTTACCTTTATAATCATAGCCATAGTAGCTCACAAACGGGTTACCACTGTTCAGCAACTCATCTGCATTGAACATATCTACTGAGAACGTAGACGGGTCAAGTTCATCTATAGCTATATAATCTGTAACACCTTTACCCAGTTTTGCCCTCAGGTTTTTATCAAAGTTCGATTGTATACCTACCACCTTCCTGTTGTAGAATATAGTATCATCAGGCGAGAAGTTTACACCGTCTACACCATAAATCTGTTCTTTGGTATAACGCTGTCCATCTACTATATATACAGGGTTATCCATATCCAGGCCAATATGAGTATTGGTCAACTGGCGCATATATTGCCACACACCTCCGTTTGTATTGGCGCCTGACATACTATAGCCACTTTCATTCCGTTGCTGGTAATACAAACCAAACTCTATAGAGTGCCTTGTTTTACGCGGCTGCAGGTCAAACGATGCATCCACCGTTACGCCATACTGCTGTACACCTGCGTTGCTATAGCTGGTCTGGCTTTGCCCGGTAGTGGTGTATATGCCGTAAATACTAGTAGGCATCTGGCCGTTAATCAAACCATTCCTCGCCCTGATGATTTGCTCATTGCCGGGAGAGGCTCCATCCAAATCCCTGAAATACTGGCTGGTATAGTTGGCCAGCAGCGGGTTCATCTCCGACCTTTCATAAGTTGTTTGAACCGCGGCACGGTCTACTACCAGCCTGGTACCAAATACATCCCTGTTATGATAAACGCTGCCCGCACTGTCAATACCCGGTGCATATATTGGTATATATTCTGTAGAGAACTTACCTACATAACCATAATTAAACACATTATCCTTATGCCTGGGGTCCTCTACTTTCTGGTATTCTGTTTGATAATCTACCTGTAATGTATAGAATGCGTTGGTGAGGATTTGCCTTTGCTGTGTTTCACCTTCAGCCGCCGCCTGCTGCTGGGCAGCATTTTTGCGGAAGCTTTGCTGCAACCTCAGGAAACCCCTGCCGGTATAGTTGCGCACTTCAGGAATTTCGTCACGGGAGAACATAGACCATGCACGGCTATAGCTTTTTGCCTGGCTGTAGTTAAAAGTACCACCGGCGCTCAGGTTCAGGTTATCTGCCAGCTGAAAATCCAGCCTGCCGGTCATACGGCCTTCAAACACATCTGCATTAGGCCTGCGCTTGGTAATATATAAATCGTTAGCGGTTACCGTTTCAGCCCTGTTCCTGAATACAGGTACGCCAGACTGGTTGGGAACGCTTATCAGCGGGTTTTGCCTTATTTCGTCCAGTTTCTCGTCTTTCAACTGGTACACACCATGGTATTCAGGAGACCTGTCCTTATCATACCATACGTCACCCGCCAGGAAGAAACCTACTACGGGCTTTTTATTAACGCTGTCAATCTTCTTTTTGAACAAAGGGCCAGATAAAGTAAAGTTACCCAGGTTGTGGCCGTAGCCATCTACTGATTTCTCCAGCAATACGCTACCGCGCAGCTTATCAGATACCCCTTTAGTCGTAATGTTTACCACGCCACCCAGGGCGTCACCATAGTTGGCGGGCAGACCCGAAGTAATTACCTGTATCTGGTCAATAGCATTCTGAGATATGTTGATACCCCTTGAACCGTATACCTGCACACCATCTATTATATATAATGTACCGTCTGTACGGGCACCGGTCATACTTACCGCGCCGCCATCTACTGCAGAATACGCACCCGCAGAGGTAGACACCATACTGGTAGTGTTACGGGTAGCCATCTGCTCTATTTCTTCAGATGTCTTTACCGTTGTACTACCACCCTGGTATTCGTCTATCAGCGGCACCTTATATTCAGTTATTACAACTTCTTCCAGGGTGGTTTTGTCACTGGACTGAAGCTTCACGTTCACTTTGGTATTCTGGCCGGGTTGTACCAGTACACCAGTAGTCAGACTCTCTTTGGTGCCTATGTAATTCACTTTTACATCGTAGCGGCCGGGGTCCAACGGCTTTATTACATAGTTACCATCAAAGTCAGTAACGGTACCGCCTTTGGCTATACCACCACTGGTCACCTGCACCTGTGCGTTGATGATAGGGTCGCCATTCGCGTCCACCACTGTACCCAATATGGCACCACTTGTACCCTGGGCCAATGCCTGGCCGGCGAACCCTGAAATAACCACCACTATCAGAAAGCGTAGTAAACTTGTCATATCCTACATTAAATATTTATTAACCAAATGAACGGTAAAGATAGAAATCTTTGTTAAAAGTAAAACGCCGATTTTTAATTTTTGTCAGTATAATGTTTGTTTTCATTATATTAAGGCTCAAGGCGATACATCTTACCGCTTTGTGACAATTTTATTCAATAAAACCTTGCTCATTTTATACAAAGCCTCTACACTGTAGCCGGCTATATGAGGCGTGATAATGACATTGTCCATCGCGGCTGTTTTGTCCAGGTAATTCCGCATTTCCGGGCTCATGGCAAACATAGGTTCTTCTTCCCATACGTCTATGCAGGCGCCTGATATTTTTCCGCTCAACAGCCCGTCGTACAAGGCTTTGGTGTCTACCACACCGCCGCGCGATGTATTGACCAACACAAATGGTTTTTGCATTTTTTGTACAAAATCGTCATTGAGATAGTGCCGGGTATCGTGCTGCAGCGGCACATGAAAACTGACTATATCAGCTTCCTCAAATATCCTGTCAAGGTGCTTACATTCTTCCCAATATTTGGGTACGGCACCTTGTACATATTTGTCATAAGCCAATACCTGCACATCAAAACCGTAAAGCTTTCTTGCAAAAGAACTGCCCGTATGACCAAAACCTATAATACCTACTGTTTTACCTTCCAGTTCTACCCCCCTGTTCTCATCGCGCAGCCATATACCATTTTTTACTTCTACATTGCTCTTAATTATCTTCTTATTCAGGTTCAGCAGCATACCCAGTGCATGTTCGGCTACAGCATTACTGTTACCCTCCGGGCTGCTATAACATGCCACGCCCTTTTGGGCTGCATAAGGCAGGTCTATCACCTCCATACCGCTGCCCATACGGCCCACCCATTGCAGCAGGGGGGCGGCATCCATCAGTTCTTTATTGACATACAGCCTGGTAGAGGTGATGATACCTGTACAATCCTGAACCAGCCCCATGGCCTCCTGCTGCGTTATTTGCTCTCTTACAATACATTCATACCTGTTAGCCTCCAGCCAGCGGGTGAGTATACTGTGTACAGGTGCAGCTATCAGTACTTTTTTACTCATGAATAATACTTTTTATACAAACCCACCAATTCAGCTACTGACAGTTGTTCTGCCCGCTTGTCCATAATGGGGTCTTTCAGGGCTTCTGCCTCCAGCAGCGATTTCAGCGCATTCCTCAATGTCTTGCGCCGCTGCCCGAAGGCCGCTTTTACCAGTATGGTGAACTTTCTTTTATTGTCAATACCATAGGGGTTGCCGGTATTCACAAACCGCAACACACCGCTTTTTACCTTAGGCGGCGGTGTAAAACAGTTCTCATGTACGTCAAACAGGTACTCCACCTTGAAAAATGCCTGCATCAGCACACTAAGTATGCCATATACCTTGCTGCCGTGCTGCGAGCATATCCGTAGCGCCACCTCTTTTTGAAACATACCCACCACCTCGTCCACATCTTCCTCCCATTCCAGTACTTTGAAGAGTATGGGTGAAGAGATGTTATAGGGGAAGTTGCCTATTACACTAAACCGGCCTTCAAAAGGCTTATCCGCTTTCAATATGTCTTTATGAATGATTTTGCCTGCCAGTTTAGGATAAGTAGTATGCAGGTACGCTATCTTTTCCTGGTCCAGCTCTATAGCTTTATAGTCAATACCTTCCTGCTCAATAATATATTTGGTAATGGCTCCGCCGCCGGGGCCTACCTCCAGCAGTTGCAGCGGCCTGCGTGCAGGTATTTGTTCCACTATCTTCATACACATATTTTCGTCGTGCAGAAAATGTTGCCCCAGGCTTTTCTTTAATGTGTATGGCTGTTTCAAATTATTAGTCCGTTTCAATTTCGATGGGCAAAGTTAGGTTTAAACAGGCCAACCTATTACCTTGCGCCGTAACTTTGTACAACATATTTTATAATACTCAAAGATGAAATTCAGCATTCTACAGAAAGAACCTAAGAACAACCAGCTAATTATTTTAGACAATACAGGAGGGCTTAAGCAAACTATACTTACCAAAGAAGAGGCAGGCTATGTGCAGAAAGCGCATAAAGATAACCACGCACTCATCACCCTCAACCGCTACGACAAACATATATTTATATACATACCCGAAGAAAAACCCACCGACTGGCAATTGTTTGAAGCCATGCGTGAGGCTGGTGCTACAGTACAAGGCATAGCAGCCAAACATAAAATCGGCGAATTGTGCATTGTCAACCTGTCTAAACATAGCCGCGCCTCTTACCTGGTAGCTGAGGGGATTACACTGGCGAATTACCAGTTTCTGAAATACCGCTCTGATGCGGGCAAGCTGGCTACCAGCCTGCACACCATCAGCTTTACGCAGAAATCCATCACGCTGAAGGAAATGCAGCAACTCACCATCACTACCGATGCCATAGCCAAAGCACGCAACCTGGTGAATGAACCGCTGAACTACCTGAGCGCAGTGCAACTGGCCAAAGAAATAGCAGCACTGGGCAAAGAGGCGGGCTTTAAAGTAACTACACTGCAAAAGCCTGCTATAGTAAAAGAAAAGATGGGTGGTATACTGGCGGTAAACAGGGGCAGCCAACAGCCGCCTACGTTCTCCATTATGGAATACAAGCCCAAAAAGGCATTGAATAAAAAGCCTATAGTACTGGTGGGAAAGGGGATTGTGTACGACACAGGCGGATTGTCGCTGAAACCCACCCCAAACAGTATGGACCGCATGAAGAGCGATATGAGCGGCTCTGCGGTAGTGACAGCTACTATCTATGCCGTTGCCCGTATGCAACTGCCACTACATGTAATTGCACTGGTACCTGCAACAGACAACCGCCCCGGAGAAGAGGCTTATGTACCGGGCGATATCATCACCATGTACAGCGGTGCTACGGTAGAGGTATTAAATACAGATGCAGAGGGCCGTTTGGTATTGGCAGATGCACTGCATTGGGCCAAGCGTTACAACCCGGAGTTGGTAGTTGACTTTGCCACACTTACAGGTGCGGCTTCGGTAGCTGTTGGCCCGCATGGTATAGTATGTATGGGTACTGCCGGCGACGAGGTAAAAAAACAACTTCACGATAGCGGCTACCGCCAGTATGAAAGGTTAGTAGAATATCCGCTATGGGATGAGTATGGTAAAAAATTAAAATCGGATATAGCTGATATGAAGAACATCGGCGACGGCAATGGCGGGGCTATATCTGCGGGCAAGTTCCTCGAGCGTTTTACTGATTATCCGTGGATGCACTTCGACATAGCAGGTGTATCTTTCAATACATCGAAGCAAGGATATTTACCCAGTGGCGGCACGGGCTACGGCATCCGTATGATGCTCGACTTCCTCCTGCACTATGGTAAGCAATAACAACATTAAAGCTACAAGGCAACAAAAATGCAAACAGAAAAACCAATCATAGGAATAACCATCGGTGATATCAACGGCATCGGCCCGGAGGTTATCATCAAAACATTTGCTGACAACAGGCTGCTCGACCTCTGTACACCGGTTATCTTTTCATCCAACAAGGTGATTAACTATTACAGGCGTGCGGTTGAAGACCAGCATTTTAATTTTCACAGCACGAAAGACCTCAGTAACCTCAGCCACAAACAGGTGAATGTCTTCAACTGCTGGGAGGAGGAAGTGCCCATACAGCCCGGAGCGTTGACAGAGGCCGGCGGCAAGTATGCTGTACGCTCGCTGATGGTAGCGGCGCAGTGCCTGAAGGACGGACAACTTGATGCTATCGTAACAGCGCCCATTCATAAGTCTAATACACAGGTACCAGACTTCCAGTACACAGGCCATACACCATTTTTCAAAGACAAGTTTGGCGCGAAAGATGTATTGATGCTGCTGTACCACAACGAACTGCGCGTGGCATTGGCTACCGAGCATATACCGGTGTCTAAAATAGCCAACTATATCACCAAAGAAACCCTTACCTCAAAAATAAACCTGTTGAAAGACAGCCTGCTGAAAGACTTCGGTATCATGAAACCGAAAATAGCTGTGCTGGGCCTCAACCCCCATGCAGGCGACAACGGCACCATAGGCGATGAAGATAAAAACATCATCGTGCCGCTGATAGAGCAGATGCAACAACAAGGGCAACTTATATACGGGCCTTTTGCAGCCGATGCATTTTTTGCACGCGGCAGTTATTCTGAGTTCGATGCCGTACTGGCCATGTACCACGACCAGGGGCTGGTAGGTTTCAAAACATTGGCGCAGGGGCAAGGCGTGAATTATACCGCAGGACTATCTGTAGTACGCACCTCACCCGACCACGGTACCGCCTTCGACATTGCAGGAAAAAACATAGCTGATGAATCATCTTTCAGGGAAGCGGTATTCCAGGCGATAGACATACTGCGCCAACGCGAAGAATATGCTACCAATACCGCCAACCCGCTTGTACGCACTGTAGAAGAACGCTCGAACAGGGACAAGGTGGTATAACGAATTTCATGGGCCACATTCTCTTTATGGAAACCAGCGTAAAATTGGTATAAAAAAACCGCTGCAATAGCAGCGGCCTCCCTGCATAGGGGCATTATAAAGCAAAATCATTATTGAGGCAACAACACCTCGTCTATCACATAGATAATACCGTTGGATGCACGCACTGTACCTACCACATTGGCTTTCCCGTTTATCTTAATATTATTCCCTTCTTTGGCCACTGTTATATTTTGTGAGTTCACTTGTCCTATCTTCTGGCCATCGCGCAACATATCTTCTGTAAACACCCCTACCGATACATGGTACTCCAGTATATCAGCCAGTTTGTCTTTATTCTCCGGTTTCAGCAGGTCGTCTACCGTACCGGCAGGCAGTTTGTCAAAAGCCGCATTGGTAGGCGCGAATACTGTAAACGGTCCTGATTTCTGCAAGGGTTCTACCAACTCCGCAGCTTGTACAGCCGCTACCAGCGTGCTGTGGTCTTTGCTGCCTACCGCTACGTCTACCACATCTTGTTGCGAAGGATCGTCGCCGGATCCCGGGGGTTGTGCAGATGCGGTAGAAGTTTCATTTGAGTTTGCAGTTGCCGTGCCACCCTCCGCAGCACCACCGCATGATTGTACCAGCAGGGCTATCAGCACCACCGGCAATAACAATAGCTTTTTCATATAACTTCTGTTTTGTGTAACGTAAAACTATTCACACAACGACAAATAAAATATGACGTTAGTCATAATTCGGACAAAAATGTCTTTTATACGTGGTATTAGTTGAGCTATTGAACGTGGCGAAAAAATCGGCTTTGGCGCCGGGTGAGGTATCGGCCAGAATTTATTCAAAATACAGGTGAAAATCTTCCAATGATAATTTTATCTGCCCGTAATATTTTGCCGCATCTTCCTCAGTCGCCACTGCTGAAAATTGTTCTGTTAACTCTATAAAAGGCAACAACCATTTATGCAGTTCATCATGGGCTTTGCCTTCCATCGTACAATTTGATGTCAGTTGCTCTATATTTTCATCCAGGCCGGATGCCAGTTGTTTATATTCTTCCATAGTACTGACTCCAAAGGCCGACACATCCTTTTCCATTTCTGCTATATACACCATCATGTTTTCATCTACCTTCCACTTTTGCCCGCTGTTCAGTTCTATGGCCTCCTCTTCGTGGCTGTGGTGATGTTGTTCTTCAACAGCAGTTGTTGCAGCTGGTTGTTTACCGGTATTGTCAGCACAACTCGCCAAAAACAATGCAGGCAGCAGGATAATGTATATATGCTTCATAACACTATAGATAATGCACAAATCTATCCTGTGCCATTTATAGAGATAATGACGTAAATCATCATAGTGATATGTTACCACTTCTTTAACACCCTGTACCACACCGTAAGCCGCCTGCAAATCAGGTAGCATCACACCATCAAATTGCGTAGTTCTACGCATACTCATGCAACAACGGGCCATTAGTTTTGCTTCATTGTACTCATCTGCTAAATGAATAATTATTTGATAGAATTGACATACACAAACTGACTTCACCCCCTTTCACTGATTTGCTGAAAAAAGAGAGTCCCTCCCGTTCCCGGGAAGGGACGATTTTTATTCCACCCTGCCCAATTCATATCGTCATCATGAGGAGCATAGCGGCGTGATGATCTCCTGGAATTCGGAAGTGTTGTTAAGCAGGGTCTCGGCCTAAACTAAATATATTTTAAAAAATGGGGTGTTTCAAGCGGCCCGCCATTCCATCCCCGTACAACCGAGGACGAGGCAGGTGTTATAAATACTACTTAGCACTTGTATAACATTAATAAGCTTCAGTATATTTATTAAAAATTGAATAATGCGGTGCTACTCCTACATTCTATCCTTATGTTGCAGTTTACTCTTTTTAAAGTCTCCTGCGCAAGTAATGATATACAAGACATCTGAATCATGTAATGGTGATTATTTAGAAATGATTGAGATTCTGGAAAAGGCGCAGGAAATTGTGGCTCCTGAAAAGTATGTTCAACCGAAAGTCGATGAAGTAATTGCAATATTAAAATTTGCCACAGGACAAAAAGCATTACCCTCCAATCATATTTTTTTTGAACGCGAGGGTTATAGCCTCAATCCAGGGATATATGAAGATCCTATAACTGGGGAAAGGATAAGTGTAACAAAGAGAGACATATACAAGATAGAAGTTCCTGATGATTGCTATAAATGGCATAGTGTCGTTATTGCAAAAGCCTACACTTACAGAGCTGCACATAATCTCGGCAAATTTTACACAGAGCATAAAGAACCGCAAAAGGCTCTACCATATCTGAATTTGGCAAGAGACAAATATTTTATTAGTGAAGGATGTGCTAATGGTACATTTTATTACCAATCTGAAATGGCACTTTTAGAAATGCTTTGTTACGAACAACTTGGCAAAATAGACGTGGCAATTGACACTGCGATTGAATTTGGTTTTTATCCTATGTATCATGATAGTTATGGTCTTATTGACGAGTTTGTAAATATGCTGGAACGTCAAAATATAAGATCTGAATTTAAAGCAGAAGTTCAAAAGGCTATTGATAATGCAAGATTAATGATAGATGATAATGGTAAAAAGAAATATTACGTTGAAATAAGAGGTCACACCATATTAGCTGCTGTCAATCCAACTGAATATGTGAACACTAAAAGCAACAACCCATTGGATATAATTAAAGAGCATTCCATATACAGCAGGTTATGATTTCTACTCTTTTTCCACAGGGGCGGGTCTTCTGAATGCCATAGCTTACTATACCTGGCATCTACTTAAGTTCTTATTTTTGCTATTATCAAATAATTAACGTATATTTGCTGTAGTAAATTCGAATGAATTTACGTAAATCCCGCTCGTGCGGGGCTATAGTAAATCTACACGGACTTATCCGCCCCGGCTATCTGTGAGTGTAATAAACCGCCCGGCGCAAAACCATTTACCATGAAACCCACACCCCCATATCACCATTCCTGCCCCGGAAAATCTTATTCCATTTTCCTGGCATCAACTGGGAACATTTCATCAATCATACAGCACCAAAATTTTATTTCATTTTCTGGCAACACTTTGGCAACACTCTTACCCAACCGCTTGAAAAACAGAAAAAATGGGAACACTTTAGCAACAACTCTACCAATCCATTCTATATCAACCATTTACAAAGCACCCAACCATGAAAACCACCTCATTTTTCGCATTTCAGGGAACAAATTTTGTTCCCACAGCACAACTGAGCGTAGCGGTCTCAACGAAACAATCTAAAAAGACATCAATATTTGAGTTAAAATCCGCACAATTCAGCATATGCTCGCACAGGATAGCACATTATCGCACATGTCCGCCTCAGGAGGATTGCCGCAACTTGTCCCGCTATGGCGGGATTTGCACATAATTAACGCTTTTGTCTTTTGAACCGAGCTTGCGAGCTCATGAGTTCCTTGAAAAAATAATTGAGTGACGAATAATTTTTACTTTTCCTTGCATACCCCTCAACCACCACTTTCGTATATTTAAACCGGAAAAGGCACTTATGCTGAGACAGACCCAACAACAGAAACTATTACAAAAGCTCTCCCCGCAACAGATTCAGCTGATGAAACTGCTGCAGATACCCACTGCCAACCTGGAAGAGCGCATCAAAGAAGAGATGGAAGAAAACCCTGCCCTGGAGCTGGGTGCCGAGGACAACGACGATGAATATAACCTGGATGGCGACAAAGAGGACGAATACGAAGCCGACGACGTAGAACTGAGCACCGACGATACGGAAAATATAGACCTGGACGACTTTCTGCGTGGCGAAGATGAGGGCGGGAGCGACTACAACGCCGACTACTACAACGGGCAGGAAAACGAACGTCCCGAGACCCCGGTGCGGGTAGAAACCAGCTTTCACGACCACCTGCTGAACCAACTGGGCATGCTGGGCCTCGACGAGCACCTGCAGGCCATAGCCGAGCAGGTAATAGGTAGCCTGGACGAAGATGGCTACCTGCGCCGCGACCCGCTGGCACTGGTAGACGACCTGGCATTTGGCCAGAATATAGAAACAAACGAGGCCGAGGTGCTGGAAGTGGTGGGCATGATACAGCAATTTGACCCCCCCGGTGTGGCCGCCCACAACCTGGAAGAATGCCTGCGACTGCAACTGGAGCGCATACAACCGCGCACCAAACCGGTAACTGCCGCCATCAAGGTAATAGATAAGTACTTCAACGAGTTCATCAAGAAGCACTACGATAAGATACAGAAGCACCTGGACCTGGATAATGAAGAGTTTAAAGAGGTCATCAACCTGATACTGAAGCTGAACCCCAAGCCCGGCTCAGCCTTCGCTATCGTCAGCAAGGCGGAGAGTTATATCCTGCCCGACTTCTTTGTCTATAATAATAATGGCAAGCTGGAATTGTCGCTCAATGCCCGCAATGCACCGGAACTGCGCGTGTCTGAGGGTTACCGGGAAATGATGCAGGCCTACGACCGTGGCGATAAAAAAGACAAGCGGCAGAAGGAAGCGCTTATGTTCATCAAGCAAAAGCTGGACAGTGCCAAGTGGTTTATAGATGCCATCAAGCAGCGCCAGCATACCCTGCTGCAAACCATGCAGGCCATTATCGAGTTCCAGCGGCAGTTCTTCCTTACGGGCGACGAAACTACCCTGCGCCCCATGATACTGAAAGACATTGCCGAAATCACGGCGCTGGATGTATCCACTGTATCGCGCGTGGCCAACAGCAAGTATGTGCAGACAGAGTTCGGCACCTTCAAGCTCAAGTACTTCTTCTCCGAGGCGCTGAAAAACGATGATGGTGAAGAAGTATCTACCCGCGAGGTGAAGAACATTCTCAACGACATCATTAAAAACGAAAACAAACGCAAGCCCTACAGCGACGAGAAACTGACCAATATGTTGCAGGAAAAGGGTTATAACATAGCACGCCGTACAGTAGCCAAGTACCGCGAGCAGCTCAACATTCCCGTAGCGCGCCTGCGCAAGGAATTATAAACTATGAAGTTCTTTTATTTTTTGTCTGCCATCATTTTAGCGGTGGCATCCAGGGCGTCGTAAAACTCTTCGCCATAAGCGCGCACCAGCGGCCCTTTCAGAAATTGGTACACAGGCACTTTCAGCTTCTGCCCCAGTTTGCAGGCGGGTGCGCACAGCACCTTGCGCGGCGCGTAGTTCAGCGCTTCAAAGTCTTTGCTCTTCTTTACCCTTATGGGGTACAGGTGGCAGCTTATCGGTTTGGGGAAATCTATCTTGCCCTCGCGGTACAGCTTTTCAAAGCTGCACTTTACCACACCGCCAAAGTCGGTATAGGCATATACGCATACGCCGCCATTCAGCGTGGGTGTCACGTACCCATACTCATCGTCTATAGTATGTGTGCCCGTACGCTCTATCTCTTTAATATAGTCTATGTGCAGCAGGTGTTTCACCTTGGGGTAGTGTTTGGCCACCAGTTTCGTTTCCTCTTCGGTAAGGGGGGCGCCGCAGTCGCCATCTACACAGCAGCCTCCTTTGCATTTGCTCAGGTCGCATACAAACTGCTCTTCCACTATCTCATCGCTCACCAGTATGTTGTCTATTGCTATCATCGGCTGTTATTACATATTTAAGTAGGTCATCAGCAGGTTGTAACGGTCCATCATATCATCGCGGTTGCCACGCTCGCCATACAGCTCCTTTACCGTATAGCCGTAGCGCTCGTAGGTAGCAGCCAGCAGGTCCAGGTTGGTACGGTTGGTTTTAATGGTCAGCTCCAACTTGTTGGTGGCGGGGTTGGTATACAGGTTGGTGGTCAGTATAGATATGTCTTCGCTTTCGCAGATACGTGCTACCTGCACCAGGCTGTAGTCCAGCGGGTTCAGCTCCAGCACTATTACACCGCCGGGGTTGTCCACCCCGCAGTGTTCTGCCAGCCATGTCATCAGCGATTCCAGGGTTACACAGCCCAGGTATTTGTTCTGGTCGTCCGTCACGGGTATTACCCCCAGGTGCTGGTTATACATCAGGCGCATGGCTTCGTAGGCATGTCCCCCGGCATACACAGTAGGGCTATACCTCAGGAAGTCAGATTCGCTCAGCGGCTTTTCCGGGGTGTCCCATTCCAGCATATCCTCCTCTTTTACCAGGGCCAGGTATTGCTCTTCGGCCACTACCGGTATCTGCTGTATGTTGTGCTCCTCCATCAGGCGCAGTGCGGTATCGCCTGTATCAGTAGGCAGTATTGCGGGTATATCGTATGCTATGATTTTTTGTATGGACATGGCTTTAGCTTGATTTTTTCAGATGTACTGTACAATGCTGTGTTGGCAAAGGTCAGGCATTATTTGCACACAGGCTACAGAAAACCCGTTAAAATCTTAGCCTTTGTGCCTGGCCAGGAAGCCGTCAAGTATTTTATTGAACTCACCGGGTACTTCCATCATAGGTGCGTGGCCGCATTTATCTATCCAGTGCACCTCAGAGTTGGGTATCAGTTTCTGAAACTCTTCCGCTACCATGGGTGGCGTTATCGTATCGTTCAGGCCCCATATCAGGCAGGTAGGCACAGTAATAGTGTTCAGTTCATCGCCCAGGTTGTGCTTTATAGCCGACCTGGCCAGTGATATGATTTTCAGGGCCTTCAGCCTGTTGTTCACTATTCCGTACACTTCGTCCACCAGTTCTTTGGTGGCGGTATTGGGGTCGTAAAAAGTAAGTTCGGTCTTTTTGCGGATGTAGTCGTAGTCGCCGCGCTTAGGATATGTTTCGCCCATTCCATGCTCAAACAAGCCTGAACTGCCGGTGAGGGTGATTGTCTTTACTTTGCTTTGGTTGCCCAAGGTATATACCAGCCCTACGTGGCCGCCCAGCGAATTGCCCAGCAGGTGCACCTGGTCCAGCCCACGTGCATCTATAAACTTCTGTACATGTTTGGCCAGCCCCGATACTGATGTGTCCAGCAAGGAGAGGTCGAACAGCGGCAACATGGGTATTATTACCTTGTGTGTCAGCTTGAAATGGTCAACCAGGTCTTTGAAATTGCTGAGCGCGCCAAACAGTCCATGCAATAATATCAATGGTTCGCCCTCACCCTCTTCTACGTATTTGAATTTGCCGAAATGTTTTATCTCGTATTGCATGTAAATCCTTATTCGTTGCTAAAATACTACTGTTTGCGAGAAAAACATAGTATTACCCCTACCCGGGTATATTTTGTTTTAATGAACAATTATGCTGAAAAATCATATAATTAACAAGATTACTGGCACTAAGGGGCTTGCACTTGGTATGCTTTGGCTACCTTTGCAGGGCTTTTTTTTGAACTATATATGAAGTGGAAATACTGCCATTCGCTTACTGACTATACAAGGCTGAATACTAAAGAGGTGCGCATAGGCAACCTGTTGCTGGGCAATGGCAACCCCATACGTATACAAACCATGACCACCACCGACACCATGGACACCGAAGCCACAGTAGCGCAAACGATACGTTGTATTGAAGCCGGGGCCGAACTGGTACGTATCACCGCCCCCAGCAAGAAAGAGGCTGAGAACCTGGCTGTCATTAAAAAGATACTGAACGAAAGGGGCTACCATACCCCATTGGTGGCCGATATACACTTTACACCCAATGCTGCTGAGATAGCAGCACGCATAGTAGAAAAAGTAAGGGTGAACCCCGGCAATTATATCGACAAAAAGAAGTTTGACTTTATAGAATATACCGACGCCGCGTATGCTGCTGAGATAGACCGTATCAGGGATAGGTTTACGCCATTGGTAAAGATTTGCAAAGAGCACGGCACCGCTATGCGTATAGGCACCAATCATGGCTCGCTCAGCGACCGTATCATGAGCCGCTATGGAGACACGCCTATCGGTATGGTAGAGAGCGCTATGGAGTTTCTGCGCATAGCCAGGGACGAAAGCTATCATCAAATAATCCTGAGCATGAAATCGAGCAACCCGCAGGTGATGGTGCAGGCATACAGGCTGCTGGTACAAAAGATGGATGAAGAGTTTGGCGAATGTTACCCGCTGCACCTGGGTGTGACAGAGGCAGGTGATGGTGAAGACGGCCGCATCAAAAGCGCCATAGGTATTGGCACTTTGCTGGAAGATGGTATAGGTGATACCATACGTGTGTCGCTGACGGAAGACCCTGAATTTGAGATACCAGTATGTAAGGATATTGTGGCTCGTTATAACAATCGTGAACAACACGCATCAGTTCAGCCACTGAGTGAGCAGGAAAGAATAGCATTGCCCTACAACCCGTTTGAGTACAAACGACGTACTACACACGAGGTGGGCAATATCGGCAGCGGGCATGTACCTGTTGTAGTAGCCGATTACATGAAAGCGGAAACAATCGCGCCCGCTGACTTAACTGCTATCGGCTACCGCTATGACGAAGCGACTGATAAATGGAATATTGGTGATGCTGCGGCAGACTATATATACACAGGCAATAAACTACCGGACTTTTATCTGCCCGGCACCTTGCAGGTAATATGCGACTACTCCAGATGGCTGCAAGCAGAAGACAAAGCAAAACACCACCCGCTGTTCCAGGTGAATGAATACCTGCAATACAACGGAGACTTGAAACATAAGCATTTCGTTTTTACCAATGCAGATGTGGACTGGAATGTAATACAACAGTTACTATCAAAATTAGCTATTGCTGAAGGTGCAGTATTATGTATCGCCAGCAAAAACACGCATACCCTGGCATCTGTAAGGCGCGTGCTTATAGAGTTGCAACAACAGAATATAAAATGCCCGGTAATACTCTGCGGTGAAAACAAAAACAAGACTGTTGACGAACAACTGATAGATTTTGCTACCAATACGGGTGGGTTATTGTTAGATGGCTTCGGCGACGGCATCTGGCTATGGAACCATAAACAAGAGTTAGAAAACGTCAAGGCTACGGGCCGTACCTATCTTGAGGTAAAGAACAATTATCAATTCTTAAATAACACAGCCTTCTCTATACTACAGGCTACACGCACCCGCATCAGCAAAACGGAATACATCAGTTGTCCCAGTTGCGGGCGTACCCTGTTCGACCTGCAGGAAACAACCGCTATGATACGCAACGCCACCAACCACCTGAAAGGGGTGAAAATTGCCATTATGGGCTGTATCGTTAACGGCCCCGGAGAAATGGCGGATGCCGACTTCGGCTATGTAGGCAGCGGGCCGGGCAAAATCACACTGTACAAAAACAAGGATGTAGTTAAGCGCAACGTACCCAGCGAAATAGCCGTGAATGAATTGATACAAATACTGAAGGATAATGAAGTATGGATAGAGCCTACTGAGGCTTAACCTCTATTTTCTCTGCTTCTTCCTTTTCCAGGTCCAGGCTCTTTTGCCGCAGTACTACCAGCAGTGCCAGGCTGATGTAAAACAGCGAGCCTACTTTATGTGTCTCCAGCAGTTCAGAAAAGAAGTTATTAATAAAACCTGAGCCCACCATCATAGCCACGCCCAGTGTACAGTTTTTATAAAACCTGTCTTTGAAACGGTAATAGGTTTTTTGCGCCTGTGCGAACGCTACCATAATCAGTACGGCGTATAATATCATCGCAGGCCAGCCCTGCTCTACCAGCATGTACAGGAAGTAGTTGTGCGTGGTAGACCGCTCCACATTACGGCTCACGTAAGTTTTAAAAGAACTAACCGCATAAGGCTTGTAATAATAATAGAATGCATTAGGCCCCCAGCCTTTCACAGGCTCGTCCCTGCTCATACGCATGGCGGCTATCCAGCGGTACAGGCGCTCCATCGACGACATATCTTCTCCCCTGAAGGTTGCGACTATATGCTCAGAGAAGCTCTTGTGCATATATGTCTTTTCGAAATTGGGCCTGTAATTGATATACCGGTTATCTTTTGCCATGATGACAATGACCAATGCAATGAAACCTATCATTGCCGGCATAACCAGGTTAACCAGTTTCAACCGTATAGCTATTGCCACACCAATGGCAAATATGACAGCTACTACCGCAGCTCGCGCAAAGGTGAGGTAGATAGCAGGTATAAAGAATATTATCAGCCCGATGAGTGTAATGGTAATAAACGGATTGCGGTAACTACGTGTCATAGGAACTGCTACCAGCAGCAGCGGGAAGAATATGGATATTACAGCTGAATAGTCAACGTGGTTGTAATACAAATCGCCAATAGCCTGCTCTACCCTATGAAACTGGAACCCCCGGGCAGAGTGCCTGATGATAATGATGACCATCGTTATCACCAGCGGGACGAGGAACAACAGGAATGCCCTGCGAAAATCTTTCTTTTGCCTGAATACGTAGTATGGCAAAACAAAGAAAGAAATAAGAAACCAGGTTTTGGCGGCCATGAATTTCAAGGAAAGCAGCAGTTCATGCGAAAATATCACGGCCACTATCATCCACACAAACTGTAGCGTAATAACCGTTACAATCGGATCCTTCCACCAGGTGCGACGGCCCAGCACTTTCGGGTCCTGCAAAAAAATGAACGGGAACATAAACATAAACACCCACATCAGTGGCTCATCGGGCAGAGATGTGGAAAGAGAACCCGTTATCTGGTAGTCAATAGAAATAGGTATGGTAAACAGGAAAAGCATATACGCTAGCTTCCAGTTAACCAGCAACAGCAATGTATAGATAAACCCGAGCGGAAGTAATATCGTTTTGGGGTCTTGTGTATATGCAAAAGACATTACCCCGATAAACAACACCGTAAGGCCAATACGTATCAGCCAGTTCTCACTTATGTTCAGCGTACCCGTCAACGTTGTACGTTTATCAGCAAACGATAGTAAGTAATAATCAACAGGTATATAGCCACGAAGAAAAAGCCAAAGAAGGCCGCGCCTATCACTGTAAGTACCAAACCAATACCGGCAGGCTTTTCAGGAGGCGTAGCAGGTGTTATCACCTGCACATAGCGGTTTTGGTCATTGCTGTCAACACCTGTCAGCAGTTCATTCAGTATAGATATATTGTTAGCCTTGTCTTTTATCAGTTGTTCTTTCAATACAGCAGTTTCGGTAGCCTTGGTTTGTTGTTTTACATACTCCTCCGTACCCAGCCCTTTCGATATATTCTTGCCCAATTCAATCTGCTCCTCAGTTATTTCCATTATCCTCCTGTCAATCTCTTCTATCCTTTCACGTACAGAGTTTGCTACGTTATTCTTCATTTTCAGGTAGTAGCTGCGGAAGATATTTTCAGAGATTTCAATTGACAAATTCGCCACAGCAGCAGCACGGGCCGGGTCTGTGTCCTCAAAATAGACCTTACCGGTGGTGTATTCGGTACGCTCCATTTTATATTTGTCTTTAAATATCTCTTTCATCTTGAGCCTGTCTTCCGGCTTTGTTCTGTCCAGCTTATAGGCATCCCACAGGTTTAGTTGTTCGGCCACCGTATTACGCAATGTATCCGAGCTCGCTATTACCAGCACACGGTCTAGGTCGTCATCACCGCCAAAGTAATCTACAAAACGTGTATCCCTGTTACGGAACAGGTTGTTGCGGTCTGCATATAGCGGATTGGATATGATGAAGTCTGCCTCTGCTTTATATTTCTTTTTGCCAAAAACATAAAAAAGCCCGCCCAGCATAGCTGATACAATCACTGCTATCAGCAACAACTTGCCGTGCTTGCGCAGTGTCTGGATAATATCCACGAGGTCAAAACGAGGATTGCTCATTGTATTGTTTGTATGATTTTAATAATTGTTAAACTTAGTTATTTTCCGCGAAACTACAGTGTTTCAGCAGTTATATTACTGTTTCGCCGGCCTGCATCTTTTCAGCGTTTTCGGCAAACTGCAGCGCTTCTACCATTTCGTCAATGGCACCGTTCATAAACTCGTCAAAGTTGTATATCGTCATATTGATACGGTGGTCGGTAATACGCCCTTGCGGATAGTTGTAGGTGCGTATCTTGGCCGACCTGTCGCCCGTACTTACCAGGCTTTTACGTCTGCTCGCAATGGCTTCCTCGTGTTTACGCACTTCTTCCTCATACAATTTGGTTCGCAGCATATTCATAGCTTTTTCGCGGTTGGCCAACTGGCTGCGCTCAGTCTGGCACATCACCACCACACCAGTCGGAATGTGAGTGAGCAGTACCTTACTTTCTACCTTGTTTACGTTCTGCCCACCGGCACCGCCGCTACGAGCTGTTTCCATTTTTACATCAGCGGGGTTCAGCTGAAAGTCTATTTCTTCAGCCTCGGGCATTACCGCCACTGTTGCCGCTGATGTATGCACCCTGCCACTGCCTTCTGTAGCCGGTACGCGCTGCACACGATGTACACCGCTTTCAAACTTCATGGTTCCGTATACATCAGTGCCCGTCACTTCCAGTTGAATCTCTTTATAACCACCAACTGTGCCTTCTGTTTCAGAGAGCAAAGACACTTTCCAGCCTTTCTTCTCACAATATTTCAGGTACATACGGAATAAATCTCCTGCAAACAGGCTTGCCTCGTCTCCACCTGTACCTGCCCTTATTTCCAGTATGGCATTCTTTTCATCCTGCGGATCCTTAGGTATCAGCATCATCCTTATATCAGCTTCCATTTTCTCTTTCTCCTCTTCCAGCCGCTCCATATCATCTTTTGCCATTGTCCTCAGTTCCTCATCACTCTCGTTGGCCAGTATATCCTTTGCAAATGCTAAATTGTCTAAGCAATTGACATACTTGTTGCGGGCAACTACAATATCTTCCAGTTTGCGGTACTCGCGGCTCAGTTCAGTGAACTTTTTATTGTTCGACACTATTTCGGGGTTGGTAAGTGCCACACCCAGATCGTCGAATCTCGCCTTTATTGCTTCCAGTTTATCTAACATAATAACTGAGTATTATCTTATTTATTATTTCTTAAAAACTATATTTTCCGATGTCATACCATGCCCGCGCATGTATGCCAGTATATCTCCCGTTTCTGTCAATGTGCCCGCATCATTTATCATATACGACTTGTAGCCGCACCCGTACATAACAGCCGCTGCATGGGTATAAGTATTGTCATGTCCTTCGTCCAGGAATTCCATAACCAGCACCGGCGATTTTTCTGCCCATGTTTTCTTCCCACCCGAAACAGCCTGTACTTCTGCACCTTCTACGTCTATTTTTATCATAGCTGGGGTAAAATTATTGGCCTGAAGAAAGCCGTCAATCGTTACAGCCTGTACTTCTGTTTTTTGAGGGTTGTATTTTTTTGCCCATCCTTCTTTCAAAAACTTATCGGGTGCCAGTGTATTATATTCTGAATACAACACCGGGAATTCATAAAAAGAAACAGGTTCATTTTTGTCGGATACCGCATTGTGGAATATCCTGACATTAGCTTTGCCTGCCACATTCTCCCCAAGCAAAGCGAAAGTTTCTCTTGCAGGTTCTATGGCATATACACTGCCTGTATCGCCTACAAGCGTAGCTGCCAGCAGGGTGAAGTAACCAAAATGTGCTCCGATGTCTACAAAGGTATTACCGGGCGCCAGATGATTAATCATATACCTGGCCAGCCTGATTTCAGAATTATGTGTTTTACCGCCGGCAAGGTATATATCCGTAGCAGCGGGTAAAAGTACCTGCATCTCTCCGCCGAAAAACAAGGGTGCTTTTTTCAAAACGCTTTTATGTGTGACCGGGTACAGTAGTTTGGATAACATCATAGCATACAAGTAGCGTGCAGGATGGTGCACCAGGCGCGACAGCTTGCCGGCATTTGCCAGTTGCTCTACTTTTTGCAATTGTATGCTGTAGTTATTCAATGTTTATTATAATGTATTAAACAAAACAAACCGTTAACCCGGCAAGGGCTAACGGTTTGTAAAATATTCAGCTCAGCTACAATGTACGTTTCACTTCTACTTCTTCAAATCCTTCCAGTATATCACCTACACGTATATCGTTATAGTTTTTCACGCTCAGGCCGCACTCGTATCCCGTAGCCACTTCTTTCACATCGTCTTTAAAGCGTTTCAGCGATGCCAGCTCGCCGGTAAATACCACGATACCATCTCTTACAAGGTTAATCTTGGTATTTCGGGTTACTTTGCCATCCAGCACATAAGCACCAGCTATGGTTCCTACGCCGCTGATTTTATACACTTCGCGTACTTCAACATTACATACTGTTCTCTTCTCAATTTTAGGCTCAAGCAGGCCTTCCATCGCGCTCTTGATTTCTTCAATAGCGTCGTAGATGATGGAATATGTACGTATCTCGATATTCTCCTGGTCGGCCAGCCTGGCTGCCTGCAACGACGGGCGTACCTGGAAACCAAGTATGATAGCATCTGAGGCTGTAGCCAGCAATACATCGCTCTCTGTAATCTGGCCCACGCCTTTGTGTACCACATTTACCGCTATCTCTTCCGTAGACAGTTTCTGCAATGAGTCACTCAGGGCTTCTACTGAACCATCAAAATCACCCTTGATAATAACGCCGAGTTCCTTAAAGTTACCCAGTGCCAGTCGGCGGCCTATCTCATCCAGTGTAATATGCTTACGTGTGCGGATACCTTGCTCGCGTAATATTTGAGCGCGGTGGTTAGCTGTATTTTTTGCTTCAGCTTCATCTTCGTACACTTTGCACTTCTCTCCCGCCTGCGGCGCACCATTCAAACCTAATACCTGTACGGGGTCTGACGGACCGGCTTTATTAACACGCTGGCCAAGTTCGTTAAACATAGCCTTTACCTTACCGTAATACTGTCCGCAAACAATCATCTCGCCCTGTTTCAGCGTACCGTTTTGTATCAGTATCGTCGATTGGTAACCACGGCCCTTATCCAGCGATGCCTCTATCACACTGCCTATCGCAGGCCTGTTATAATTGGCTTTCAGCTCCAGCAGTTCCGCCTCCAGGGTTATTTTTTCCAGCAGCAGGTCTATATTCAGCCCTTTCTTAGCAGATATTTCCTGGCTCTGGAATTTACCACCCCAATCTTCTACCAATATATTCATGTGGGCCAACTGCTCCTTTATCTTCTCAGGGTTAGCGCCCTCTTTATCTATTTTGTTGATGGCAAATATCATAGGCAGGTTAGCAGCCTGTGCGTGCGATATTGCCTCTTTTGTTTGCGGCATTATCGCATCGTCTGCTGCGACCACTATCACTGCTATATCTGCCACTTTGGCGCCACGGGCACGCATTGCGGTAAACGCTTCGTGGCCCGGAGTATCCAGGAAAGTGATACGTTTGCCTGAAGAGGTTTCTACCCTGTAGGCACCTATGTGCTGGGTGATACCACCGGCCTCGCCGCCCATTACGTTGGCACTACGGATATAATCCAGCAACGATGTTTTACCGTGGTCAACGTGACCCATGATAGTAACAATTGGTGCTCGGGGATCCATACTCTCAGGATCGTCTGCTTCATCTTCATCTATATCCGCTTCCTGCTCCAGGTTGATGAATTCCACTTCATACCCAAACTCGTTAGATACCAGTTCTATCACCTCGGCATCCAGCCTCTGGTTGATAGATACCATTATACCCAGGCTCATACACTTGCTAATGATGTCTGCAAAGCTTACATCCAAAAGGCTGGCCAGTTCGCTCACCGAAATAAATTCGGTAACCTGTATTACCTTATCCTGTTCTGCTGCTTCCTCAGCTGCACGCTTCTCAGCCATCTCCTCGCGCTTGGTACGGCGGTATTTCGACTTATTGCTCTTGCCACGGCCTGCACTACCACCGGCCAGTTTGGCCTGAGTTTCGCGTATCTTTTCCTGTATTGCTTTTGAGTCTATTTCCTGCTGTTGCGGGGTTACGGGAGCCCTTCCGCCACGCCTGTCACGGTCGCCGCCGCGCCTGTTGTCGCCACCACGATCGTTTCTTTCGTTCCGATCGCGTCTTTCGCCAGGTTTGGCATCGGCAGGGCGGCCCCTACCCGGTTGTACGTCTTTTACTTTCTCAGGCTTTTTCTGAACGGGTATTCGCTTTCTGCGTTTTTCCCTGTCGCCCCTGCTCGAATCATCTTTTACCGGCAATTCTATCCGGCCTATTATCTTGGGACCCTCCAGCTTGGGGGCCTTCATTTCTATATGCTCTTTTACGTCCTCTTCAGGCTCCTGTGGTGCCTGTTTAGGCTTTTCAGGTTTGGTTACAGGCGCTGCTTTGGGCTCTTCTTTCGGTTTGGCTTTTGCAACTTCCGGTTGTTTTACATCGTCTTCCTTCTTATCGGCTTTTTTAGCTGCAGCTTTTTTAGGCCTTGTAGGCTTATTTAGTTCATCCAGGTCTATTTTGCCTATTACATTAGGCCCACCCAGTTTATTGGATTTCTTTTCTGTTTCTTTTGGCACCTCTGCCGCCGGTTCTTCTTTAACCTCTTCTTTTGCTTTTGGTTGTTCGGCAACTACAGGTTTTTCTTCGGCTACTATCGGCTCCGGTGTTTTCTCTACAGGCGCTGGTGCCGGCGCAGGTTCTTCAGGCTTAGGCTCGGGTTTAGGTGCCGGTGCAGCCTTTTTAGGTTCAACCTTTGCTTCCACCACCGGTGCTTTCTCCTCCTGCTTGTCGCGTATGGTGATGTCGAGTTCCTCTTTGGTCTTATCGATGTTGTCCAACAGGGCGCCTTTGGGCAATGCGATCTCCTCGCTCTTGCGCTTAGCGGCTTTGTCCTGCGCAAACTCGCGCTGCAAGGCCGCATACATTTCGGGCGTCAATTTTACGTTGGGGTTGCTGGCGTTTATCTCAAACTTCTTCTCCGTAAGGAACTCTATAAGGGTCTCCTTACCGATGTTAAACTCTTTTGCCGCGGCCAGTAACCTTGGTGTTTTTTCTGCTGTTGCCATTCGTTTATTTACTCAGTATTATATGCTCTTTTCAGCTTTTCTTATTCTCAAATCTAATCTACAAACCTACGCCATTTTGCGGACAAAGCTTAATAACGAGGTATTAGGCCCTGCCTGCAAAAATTATGCCTCTTCATCTTCTTTAAATTCAGCCTCCAGTATCTTGCGCACCTCTTTGATGGTTTCTTCTTCCAGGTCGGTACGGCGAACCAGGTCTTCGTCAGACAGTTCCAAAACGCTCAATGCAGTATCGCAACCTACTTTTTTGAACTCATCTATCACCCAGCTATCTATCTCATCTGCAAATTCATCCAGGTCTATATCGTATTCCAGCACCTCATCAGGCATATCACGGAACACGTCTATGCTCAGTCCTGTCAGTTCCTGCGCCAGTTTGATGTTTACTCCTTTGCGGCCAATAGCCAGTGAAACCTGCTCAGGCTCCAGGTACACATCTACATGGTTCTTCTCGTTATCCACCTCCATACGGTTGATACGGGCGGGCGTCAAGGCACGCTGTATCAGCAGTTGCTGGTTGTTGGTAAAGTTGATGATATCTATGTTCTCGTTTCGCAGTTCACGAACGATACCGTGTATACGGCTACCCTTCATACCCACACAGGCGCCTACCGGGTCTATCCTGTCATCGTAACTTTCTACAGCTACTTTGGCACGTTCTCCGGGCTCACGTACTATTTTCTTTATCACTATCAGGCCATCCATTATTTCAGGCACCTCTATTTCCATCAGCTTCTCCAGGAACGACGGGTGTGTGCGGCTAAGGATTATTATGGGGTTGTTATTCCTTGTTTCCACCTTTTTTACCACGGCACGCACTGTCTCCCCTTTTTTAAAGAAGTCAGTAGGTATCTGCTCGGATTTAGGCAGTATCAGCTCGTTGCCTTCATCGTCCAGCAGTAGTATTTCTTTTTTCCATATCTGGTACACCTCGCCGGTTATGATTTCACCTATACGCTCAGCATATTTCTTCAGCAGGTGGTTCTTTTTCAGGTCGCCTATACGTGCTGCCAGTGTTTGCTTGGCAGCCAGGATAGCCCTGCGGCCAAAGTCGCGTACATCCACTTCCTCATATACTTCCTCGCCCACGCTATAGTCAGGCTCTATCTTCAATGCCTCAGACAATGCAACCTGCTTGTTCTCGTCTTCCACTTCACCATCTTCCACGATTTCCCTACGGCGGAAAATCTCAAGGTCACCTGTCTGGTCGTTTACGATAACGTCAAAGTTTTCGTCATCACCATATTTTTTACGCAGCAACGTTTTAAAAACGTCTTCAAGCACCTTCATCAGGGTAGGCCTGTCGATACTCTC
>CALEZD010000051.1 GCA_937928385.1 uncultured Bacteroidota bacterium | reverse complement strand
GTAAGCTATTCGACATGTTCAGCATGGTATGTCGAATTCAGAAATGAAAGCCGTTTTGTAAACGGGATAAGAATTACCGGAGTTCAGTATATTGATGCTGCAAACGCTCACCACGCTGTTCGATATGTTCCGTAGGGCATCCGTGCCGGATGGTACTCACCTAAAAATATTATTTCAAAATCTTGGTATCAATAATTTTGCAAGTTTTTTTTGATACAATTACATACATCCTCCCACCTCTCATTGATGAATCTTTAAAAACCTGTTTATCGGTATAGCTAATGATATAATTCATAGAATCCTCTCTAACATCTGATATGAGATTTTTTACATTGCCTAATCTTCTTTTTGCAATTTTGTTTGTTTTTGAAACAGCTTCTTTGCTTGAACATTCGCAATTGCCCTTATCCATAGCACTCACGGACAAAAAAAGTAAAATATTGATGCAAAATAATAAGCACTTCATAAGCCAATAGTTTATTTTCCAAATATATGTAAGTAAGCTGGATAAGGATTAAACCCAAGCTATTCAACATGTTCCGCATGGTATGTCGAATTCAGAAATGAAAGCCGTTTTGTAAACGGGATTCAAAGTGCAAAAGGATAATGAACAGGATAATGAACACACTTGCAGCTTAGGCCTCCCTACATCCCAGTCACTACCACATCCATACGAACTGGCGCGGATGTTCCGCAGGGCATCCGTGTCTGAAAAGTTACCCGGTCTGCGACCGGCATTCAGAGTATAAAAGCTTAATGATATATTCGTTGAAAAATAGCGCATGTCAGGCAGATACAAAGTAAAGGAAAGTTTCAGGCCTCATTTCGTTACCAGTACCGTAGTCGGTTGGGCAGACGCAATCAGCAGGCCCGAATACAAAGAAATTATACTCGACAGCCTGCGTTATTGCCGTGAGTATAAAAACTTACTAATACATGCCTGGGTAATCATGAATAACCACATTCACTTAATAGTTAGTGCTTCAAACGATGCGGACCTATCTGCAATTATCCGTGATTTTAAAAAATATACCAGCGGCAAGTTGATACAAGCCATTTCAAATAATCCTACTGAGAGCAGGAAGAAATGGTTGATAAGTATGTTTTCCTTTGCAGGAAACGGCAGACGTGATGATGAGCACTACAGGTTTTGGCAAAAGGACTATCATCCGATTGAATTAAGCAATGATATTCTATTTCAGCAGAGGTTAGACTATTTGCATGAAAACCCTGTACGGGCAGGCATCGTGAGAGAGCCGCAACATTACTTATACAGCAGTGCTATAGACTATTATGAACAGAAACCGGGTTTGCTTGCCATAGACATTCTTTAATGCTTGCATCGGCAATTAGTACCTTGAATACCGGTCGCAGACCGGGTGAACTAAAGGACACGGATGCCTTTCAGAACATCCGCGCCAGATGGGGCGTGGGGTTCGTCCCGATAGCTATCGGGACTCCTCTGTCGCACTCAATATTACATTTCGATTGCAAATAGTTTCATCTGGTTCTTTAGTTTTATGTCAACAAAAAAACCAATAACCTTATGAAATATTTCTTCATTACCCTTACAGCTTTAATTTTCACATCCACTTTGTTTGCCCAGCAGTACAGGTCTTTCCCGATGAGTGATGCGTATTGGATATACGTTTGGGATAACGGGCAATCAAGTTCCCCTCAGAATTATCCGCGGTATCGCTATTTACAATATATGTTTGACGGGAAAGATACCGTTATAAAAGGCCATACCTACAAAACGATTGTTCAACGGGAATATGCGGATAGTTCGCTTAATCCGGGCCTACCTACACACACCAACAAAATTGCAAACCTCCCCGATACGCAGGTGTTGGCTATCAGGGAAGACAATAAAAAGATCATGGCGTATATATTACCTGGTGCAGATATATGGCATACGGATACAGCTGAGATTGTTTTGTATGACTTCAATTTTAATATCGGAGATACATTAAAGACAATTTTTGCTTTACAGCTCCAAAATTTTGTCTTTATTGGCAGCGATTCAGTCCTGGTTGGCAATATTTATCATAAAGTCTGGCGTACAAATAGCCCTCGGTATATAATTGAGGGAATTGGCACCGGTAATGGACTGTATTCAATGCTGACGGGTCAGAACACCGTTTATCTATCCTGTTTCAATCGCGATGGTTATGGAACATATAGCCCGGCCAGTACTTCCTGCTTTTATATTCATAAAATGGGCACGCTAACTGACATTGCTTCTGCAGGTGATAAGGACAAAAATATATCCGTGTCACCCAATCCTTTTTCTAATGAAATAAAAATAAATGCCGGTATGCCCGTAGAACTCAAGATATATAATTCCCTGGGGCAGGTAGTGCTGAAGGATAAGCTGCAAAGCAACAAGAATATCAACACGTCTTCTTTGCCCGGTGGTACTTATCTTGTTGAGCTGGTCAACAGGGATATGAATTTCAGGCAAACGGAGAAGCTGGTGAAGTAATCTATACAGGGCTAGATATTAAAGTTTACCTACGCTACCTGTATTGCTGATATTGACACTGTGACAGGTCGATAGATTCCACTAAACTGCAAAATTTAGTAATATTGCATACAACAAATATCAATCCATGTTACAGGCCTTATACCGTACCGTCGTTATTGTATTTATATTATTTTGTTCATTTCCTGCTTTCAGCCAGACGTTCTATGTAAATACAGGCCACACATCTATTGCACGTGCCAACAGTACATACAAGCTAAACGCTACGGTATGCGATACCATCAGCGATAGCGTGGACTTAACAATATATACCTGCCTGGCAACATTTCAGCCTAACCCCTGGATAGACAGTACCTATAACGACATTGCCATAGACAGGGATAGCAATATATGGTATGTAACAGCCAGCGGGTTCTTGTATAAGCGAAAGCTAAACGACCCTGGCAGTTGCCAATATATAGGTGACTTTGCTGACACTGTATCCACCTTCAGCGGTATGGTAGCAGATACAGCAGGAACAATATTCGCAGCCGGTAACACTTCCAACCACTGCTTCCTATACAAATATGACAATTCCGGCTTTAAGAGATTGGGTTCTCTACCTGTAGATGTACTCTGTGCCGGTGATTTGTTTTTCTATAAGCATCGGTTATTTATGACTTGCATAGCTTATTCCAATATTGATTCTTCTTTCATTTACGAAATAGCACTCGAGGACCCGTCACAGAGCTGCCACTATATGCCGCTTGATGAGATTCCATTTCCTTGGGGAGCGTTCAGTTTCGTAGACAGCAATAACAACCACCGTGTACTTATATCCAGTACAGACACAGTCAATCATTACACCTCTGCCCTTGTGGAGGTAGATATTCCTAATAGAAAAGTACTGGATACATTCTGCAATTACCCTTTCCTAATAAGAGGGACAGCGGCCCATTATGCATACAGCGGAGACACTACCCATTGCCCTATAGTGCCAAAATCTGTAACTGAAACAATAAACAATAGCGGCTACATCACCATTTACAACCCTTCCAACCAAACCATACGCATCAACACCAATATCAACCAATACGATATACGCACCATATACCTGTACGACCTGTTCGGGAAAAGAGTACGGCAATACATAGCCAACGACTTCCCCGGCAACATGCATATAGCCGACCTGTCGGATGGCATGTACATCCTACATATAGCCACCAAAGATGGCAGGCAGTGGAAAGAAAAGGTGGTGAAGGGTGGGTGGTAGTACTATCTCAAGTTAACAAGGCACAAAATTAAAGTAAGTATTTTCGTCAACAGGGTATTTTGCAATATAATCTCGTGCTTTGCTAATACTTCTTTGCACATAACTATTAAATGGTTCCCCTGATTCTCTATTACAATACCAACTATCTCCGGTGTAACTATATACATGATTTTCATTTCGTAAAACATCACCCCCGACTATAGCTGCTTGTATTTTCTCAAGTTCATCTAAAATATTTAATGCCTGGTCCTTTGTTAGAGCCCAGTTGTAGATATGGAAGTCCTCCAAATAAATCCCAATTTGTAAAATGGAATCAATTCTTTTCGAAAAAACAGTATTCATAAATTATCTTTTACGCTGCTCTCCGTAGTTTGCAAAATCATACGCTCCCTTGAGGTTGCAACTCAGAATTTACTACAGCCCCGTTACCACCACATCCATGCCATCTTTCGCCTGCATCAGGCCGGTGGTCAGTATAGTGTCGCCGGGGTTGATGCCTCCCAGCACTTCTACTTTGTCAGCAGTGCGTGTGCCCAGTTGCACCTTCGTCATGCTTACTTTACCACCGCGTACTACTGCTACCAGTTTATCTTTTGTGGTTGGTATTACTGATTGAGAAGGGATAAGTATCGCATCGTCATCACTCTCCAATGGCACCATCACCCTTGCAAAAGAGCCCGCCACTAATTTATCTCCTGCATTGCTAACGGTTGCACGTACCCTTATAGTACGTGTTACATTATCAGCGCCGGGGTCCACGGCTATTATTATACCGGTCAGGGTATCTTTTATACCGGTTACCGAGAACAGTACTTCTTTGCCGGCTGTCACATTTTTGCGGTACCTGTCCGGTATGTCAAAGTCCATTTTCAATGGGTTGGTTTGTTGTAGGGTAGCGATGAGGGTAGAAGGAGTGACCACTGCGCCCTCGCTGATATTGCGTATGCCTATAGTGCCCGGGAAGGGCGCTATGATTTTTGTAGCTCTCAGTTGTGCTTCAGCCAGGGCTATATCCGCATCTATCGATTGTATTTGAGTTTGCGTGGTTTCGTATTCCTGCCGGCTGATGCCGCCAATATCTACTAATGCTTTTTGCCTGCCTTCAGTATTTTTTTGCAGTTGTTTTTGCGCTTTCAGTTTTTGCAGCAGCGCCCTTATTTCCTGGTCGTATAGCTGCACCAGTAGTTGCCCTTTTTGCACATAGGCACCTTCTTTAAAATGTATTCCGGTTACCCTGCCGGCTATTTCGGGCAGTATATCTATTTCTTCGTTAGGCAATAAAGACCCGCTGGCGGCATACATATCTGAAAAAGAACCTTGACTTACCACATGCCCCTTAGCTGACAGAGCACGGGCATGCCCGCCTTTAGGAGCAGCATCTTTCCCGCCGCTGCATGCGGCCAAAGATATACTTAAACCTACCCACACAAGTCCCGTCAGAAAAATGTTTTTAAGCCTCGCCATTTATATCGCTTTAATCAATAACTTAGAAAAAGTCTCGCAAATATACTTGATATAACTTTCTGCGCGGGTAAACGGGTTATTGTTAATGGTTTATGCAGTATAAGAAAAAGCTAATATGGTTGCTGGTTATCATGGCGCTGGTCACGGTAGCACAAACGGTTGTGCCCTATAAGCCCGCCTGGACAATCGTTTACGCCGATTATATTTTCGTTCCTTACCAGTCGTTGCGCAATGTATTGTTTGGCTGGTCGCCGTTCAGCTTTGGCGATATATTATACTTCATCCTGGGGTTAGCATTAGTCCTGTTACCGCTCAGGTGGATATATTTTCTGATTACTTTCCGCAAAAACCAGGGCAAGCTGGTACATTCTTTTTTCAATACAGCCATCTTGCTGGCTACTGTTTTTCTCTTGTTCCTGCTGGGCTGGGGCGGCAATTATTACAAGCCATCCCTCACCACCTATTGGGGCATGGACAAAGAAAAATGGGTAGATGATTCTACCGAAATCGTGTACGAACGTTTCCTGCTGGCCCGGTTGAATGAACAGGCCGTAAACTACCAACCATTGTCATTTAAAGAAGTGCGTAAGAAAGGAATGCTGTTTTATAAAGAACATACTGACTGCAAGGCCAGGATGCACGGCCTTAATATCAAACCTTCTTTATACGGGTTCTTTATGCAGTATTTCGGTATTCAGGGCTATTACAATCCGCTTACGGGCGAGGCGCAGGTCAACCGCTTTTTGCCTTCATTTATGCTGCCCTTTGTGGTAGTGCACGAGATGGCGCACCAGGCAGGTATCGCTGCCGAAGATGATGCTAACCTGCTGGCCTATACCATCAGCGTACAGTCGGGCGACCCTACCTTTCAGTATTCCGCCTACCTCAATATGTGGCTGTACAACCACTACCGCCTGCGTAGGAAGGATTCTGTACTGGCCAATGAAATAAAAGCGCAACTGAACGACCTGACGCTGCACCATATAGATACGCTGAGGCAAATACGCGAGCGGTACAAAAATGAATTCAACACCTACACCACCAGTATGTACGATGTGTACCTGAAATTATTGGAACAGGAAGAAGGCATTGGCAGCTACAACGAGGCCGTAGCCACCGCCTGGGCCTGGGAAAGTACAGACAGCCTGCGCAGGCGCAAAAGGCTGGATATACCTTAACCTTTAAACTCGCCCCATACATCGCGGAGCGTATCTGATATTTCGCCCAGCGTACACAGGTTTTCTACTGCGTCTATTACCAGCGGCATCAGGTTTTGTGTGGTGCCGGCAGCTTCTTTTATCGTGCTCAGGCATTGCTGCACTTTTTCATTATCTCTTTTCGAGCGCAGGGTTTTCAGCTTTTCCGATTGCACCTGGCGTATGGAGTCATCTACCCGCAGCAGTGGGGTATCGTTTGTTTCTTCTGCTACAAACTTATTCACGCCCACTATTACCTTCTTGCCGCTCTCTATGTCTTTACTGTATTGGTAAGATGAACGCGCTATTTCTTCCTGCATAAAACCCTGCTCTATAGCTTTTACCGCGCCGCCCATAGCATCTATCTTATTGATGAGCTTCCAGGCTTCCGCTTCCACTTCATTGGTCAGCTGCTCTACGAAGAAGGAACCAGCCAGCGGGTCAACGGTATCTGTTACACCGCTTTCATAACCGATGATCTGCTGGGTACGCAGGGCAATTCCTGCGGCTGTTTCGGTAGGTAATGACAATGCCTCGTCATAGCCATTGGTATGCAGCGATTGTGTGCCGCCCAATACAGCACTCAGCGCCTGCAACGATACACGCACGATATTATTCATGGGTTGCTGTGCGGTAAGGGTACTGCCGCCCGTCTGTGTATGGAAACGCAGCATCTGCGCTTTAGGGTCTGTCGCTCCCAGTTCTTTGGTTATCTGCGCCCACATGCGCCTCGCAGCACGAAACTTAGCCACTTCTTCAAACAGGTTGTTATGTGCATTGAAGAAGAAGGACAGCCTCTTGGCAAATACGTTGATGTCTAATCCTTTTTCCTGTGCGGCTTTCAGGTAGGCCTTACCATTGGCTAAGGTAAAGGCCAGTTCCTGCACGGCTGTAGAACCCGCCTCGCGTATATGGTAGCCCGATATGGATATGGTGTTCCACTTGGGTACTTCTTTGCTGCAATACTCAAATATATCGGTGATGATACGCATAGAGGGGGTGGGGGGGTAGATATAAGTACCCCGCGCTGCGTATTCTTTCAGTATATCATTCTGTATAGTGCCGGATATTTTCTTTATATCAGCGCCTTGTTTTTTTGCCAGTGCTATGTATAACGAAAGCAGTATAAATCCCGTAGCGTTGATGGTCATGGAGGTGGATATATCCTCCAGCTTAATGCCTTTGAACAGGATTTCCATGTCCTCCAGCGAGTCGATGGCCACACCCACTTTGCCTACTTCACCCTCCGACATTTCGCTGTCGCTGTCGTAGCCTATCTGCGTGGGCAGGTCGAATGCTACCGACAAACCACTCACGCCCTGGTTCAGCAGGTAGTGGTAACGCTTATTCGATTCCTCTGCTGTGCTAAAGCCTGCGTACTGCCGCATCGTCCACAGCTTACTGCGGTACATGGATGAGTGTACCCCCCGTGTAAAGGGATATTCCCCCGGCAGTTCGTTCATCTCCACCGGGCCTGTATATACTTCCTTTATCTCTATGCCCGAATCGGTCTTAAATTGTTGCTCGCTCACTTTGTTTCAATTTTTTTTTATGCCTGCGGCCCGAGTGTCAGCACCTTCCTCGATTCGTCGGTGATGACTTGCAGGGCCACCTCGGTAGGCTGCGCGCCTTCGTCCGTCAGTATATATTCCATCAATACTTTGTGCAGTTCTTTGGCCGGTGCTTCAGGGTTCAGCCTGCGCGCCATGGTATTGATGATATTGATTTCCTGCTCCTTTACGCCACGCACGGTTTCCCATACCCCGCGCGATACATATATCTGCTGCGCCAGGTTGTGTTCAAATTCCGCTTTGATGGTTTGCACCAGCATTGCCTCGTACACAGCCACGTTCATATCCTTCTGGTACACGCGGTTCAGCAGGTGGCGGGGGGTTATGCGCTCTATATACAATGCCAGCCGCTCGTATGCCTGCAGGCGCAGGGGTATGGTTATATTCTGCGTTTCGTGAAACAGGGCCAGTTGCTTGCGCGTGGTCTGTTCCGTCAGAAACTTGCTTACAATCATATAAGTAACTATCAGCATTATGAGTGCCGGCAGTGTGTATTTCAGTATCTCCAGGAATGTATTTAAAAAACTATCCATTTATTATATCTTTTGCGGACTGCAAAATAAAGAGTTTAACTTGGTTATTGTGTATTTTAACAGATAAATCGAAGATGTTAACCCCGGTTATTGCTGACAAATCCTTAATGCATTATCACTGGTTATAAAACTTTTGTGCATACGTCTTTAGCTGAATACCCTTACATTTATGTACAAGAATGATGAAGTACGTACTATTATCTCTTGTAATAAATATAGTGTGGCTGTCACCGGTTTCGGGCCAGGTAGATTCGTTTATCCAAAGTATTCGTTCTTATGGCTATTATATTAACTATCCAATAGATGGTAGGCAGGAATATAAGTACGGGGATACGGTAGCCGCTGTTTATTATGATCAGGCTGGGCTTGATTCATATTCTATTTACGTGATAAATGCGATAGTGAAGGATATGGAAAGGGCAGGGGTTAAAGTGGAAATATTCAATATCAGACATTTTACGAATGCCGGTATAAAATATCCCGGTGAATACCAGGTGCCTTATGCTTGCTTGCTAAAAACAGGCCATGTCCTATGGCAGGATAGCTACTACTGGAAAAACATAACCGGTTTGCACCGTATACAAAGTTGGAAAGACAACTTTGCATATGGAGACACTTTATATTATAACCATACTACTACTACCGGCTTTTGGGGTAGTGTTTTCGGGAAAAGAACTGAATACAAGATTTCAGCTACTGTAATGACGGTAGGGGCGGATAGCTTGCAGGATTTAGGTTTGCATATTTTTGCAATAGAGCCGGTGTACCACACTAAAAGAAAAGATAAACGAAACCATACTACAGTTGAATTCAATAACGAGTTCATACACAAAGGTGATACCATACTTACAAATTACCGGTGGTGGTTTAAAGAAGGGCAAACTGAATACATAAGTCATTCGCCGATACCAACTGTGAAAAGAGAAGGGTTGTACTGTGCCTTTAGAATGCCCCGGTACGACTGTAATTCAAATAAGCATAAAGATGAGTAACGAACAACAATACTTTGACACCAACCGCGCATTGTGGAACGAGAAAACCGCTCACCATGCCGCTTCAGCTTTTTATGATATAGAGGGTTGGCTGGCGGGTAAAACCTCTTTACAACAACCCGAACTGGAACTGCTGGGTGATGTACAAAATAAATCCATCCTGCACCTGCAATGCCATTTCGGGCAGGACAGCCTTTCGCTGGCGCGCATGAGCGCAAAGGTTACAGGCACCGATATATCGGATGCAGCCATCAACTACGCAGCGCAACTGAATGAACAACTGGGACTAAACGCCAACTTTGTTGTAGCCGATACCTACAGCGTACCGGAAAAACTCAACGAACAATTTGATATTGTATTTACTACCTACGGGGTAATAGGCTGGCTGCCCGATATGCAACGCTGGGCCAATGTAGTATCTCAAATGTTGAAACCTGGCGGCAGGTTGGTATTCGTTGAATTTCATCCTGCTGTCTGGATGTTCGACAATGACTTCACCCATGTGCAGTATAGCTATTTCAACCGCGGCCCGATAATAGAAACCCTGCAAGGCACCTATGCCGACAGGGATGCCGATATACAAATGAAAGAAATAGGCTGGAACCATGCACTGTCCGATGTGTTGCAGTCACTCATCAATGCGGGCTTGCAGATAAACACTTTCAAAGAATACGATTATTCCGTGTACAACTGTTTCAGCAATACCATAGAAACCGCCCCCGGCCAATGGCAGATAAAAGGTATGGAAGGCAAGCTAGCTATGATGTACGCACTGGAAGCGGTAAAGAAAAACTAATCATACAATATATGTCCACCGCAATCGTACCAGTAGCCATCGGTATTAGGGATTTCTCGCGCAGTCAAAAAACATAAGTACCCTGCAAAGGGATTTAGGGGTCAATTCGCGGAGGCCTGCTGCAGAATGGCTATCGATCATTAAGCAGACTATTCCAACAATACAACATTTTCCATTGCTTTGTTCTTTCGATGTTCCATATTCAGGCTGTTGTTCCGTTTCTGCGCATCATAGGTGTTCAACCCAACAGACATACGCCGCTTATTAATGGCTGCTAAGTCCTTTTCAGGGTCTTTCGCCGTATGCCATACATTGTAGTAACGGTCCTCTTTTCCATATTCACTCATGAAATCATAAAGGGCTCCGTACTGGTATGGGGATAGATAACCATCTTTGATATTCTGCGACAAATTGTCTTTAAAGCCTTTACGTTTATTGCTGAAATAGTGTATCAACATCGTGTATGCCCTGTGGTCGCGAAGGATGAGCGGGCCGTAAAAGACGTATTTGTGATAGCTGGTGCCTGAGTCCTGCAAATCCGGTGGCAGACCTATCAACTGCTCCCCGGGGAAACCATATTCATTGATAATTTTATTAATAGCAACATAACTCTTTCTATTATTCTTCCTCCATCGAAAGAGGTAGTTTACTGCCCTCGAACCTACGAATCCGCTATTTACCTTTTCTGTCAGGTATTGGTCAGTATCCAACAAGCTATCGATGATATTGGCAACCCCTTTATTGATGCCGGAAAAATATCGGGCACGAAGGCTATCATATTGTGCAACGGTTTGCTCAGTATTATCATAAGTAAAAACAATGGCAGACAGCCTGTTCGCCCTGATCATCCACATGGGTACTCCCTGCAGGAACGCCCTGCCCAGCCACTTTTCTGCCCGTATACTGTCACCGGCTATTATTGAAAGCTGCAAGGCTTTTACGCAGTGGCGTGCAAATATGAATTCATAATTACAGTAGATACTATCCAGGCTGGATAAAGCTCTATCCGGCATGTCGTCTAATATATCCTCGTCTACTCTATTGAAGACCTGCTGATAGATAATATAATCTTGTGCCTTTACAGTATGTATAAAGGCAATGGTGCATGCAAGAAATATCAAACGCCTGAACATAACATTGAATATAGCCTAAAAAATTATGCTCGCAAAAAGGTAGAATAACACCCGCTGACAAGATCTCCCGGGAGGCGTATATTCTGTGTTGTCAGCAGTTGCCTCCTGACGACAGTTAATAGTACTCTCACTGGTCTGGGCATCCCGCTCAGACCCAAGATAGATAAGAGCGTCCGCTCCACAGATAAATACCGCGCCACCTGTAAGGAATTACCCGTGGTTACGACATTGCTGCTATAGTTCACATAAAACAAACGAAATGGAAATGATGAAAAAAATAGCGGTAACACTGTTACTGGCATTGCTGACTACTGGCGCGTCTTACGCACAGGAAAAACAAAAGAAACAGAAAATGGCGGCTAAAGAGCATACCTGCTCCGCTTCCTGCAAAGAAGGCAGCCATGCTTATGCATGTGGCGAAAAAGGCCACAAGTGCACAGATGATTGCCATAAAAAAATGAAAAAGCACGGAGAAGAAGGGCATACCTGCACGGCTGAATGCAAAAAAGACATGAAGAAGGCGAAGATGTAATACGCCTCTCTGCGTATGATTTTATTGCTATTGGCTAAAGGCAGCAGGTGTACGCATCTGCTGCCTTTCCTGTATTTTATGCAGAGCGTTTCATTTCCACACGGTCTCCTGATGCCCGTTTTGCACATAGTAAAACAAAGTGAATGATATAATCTTTAAACAATCTTCAAGCGGCTCAAACCGGCAATAATATGTCTCGAAAACCTGTGATACTTGTAACATCTCAGGGTAAATGTATAACACTTTAGTCGCTTCATTAACAGACCTTTGTGTTGTGAACCCACCTGTGGGCTTACATAAAATAAAAATTATGAAAAGAATATTTTACGCAACGATGCTTGCGGCCATTGCATCTCCGGTTGCTGCGCAAACATCTGCGGGCAACTTTATGGTTGGCGGCAATCTACTTACTACATCTGTTAATATTCAGGAAGATAATACCGGGTTTAACCTGGCAATACAACCTAAAGCAGGATATTTTATAAACGATAATCTCGCCCTTGGCCTTGCAGTAGAGCTCGGTATTAATGCCGTAAAATCAAACATGACAATGAATTATGCGGTCACTCCTTTTGCACGAATCTTTGTGGGGAAGAAGAGTATTGATGATATTCCCAAAAGGGTGATGTTCTTTATTGAAGCCGGTGGTGGATTCGGTGGACGTAACAGCCGGTTTGACGATGTTAATGGAACAAAATCTAATATAACTACAAACGGTGGAATATTCTATGTAGGCCCGGGTATTGATATATTTCTCAGCAAAAATGTAGCACTTGAGCTGGGGGCTGAATATCGCCGAATTGGGGGCTCTCCAAATGTAAATCGTGTGGGCATTAATCTTGGATTCCAGATTTTCTTATCAAAATCAGAAGCTAAAAAAATGTATCAGGAAGCCAAGCCGGAAAGCGAAGGATAAATAAGCCTGGTTGAATATGAGTTTTAGGATATCTACTCCACTGGCCTGAGCATCCCGCTTAGGCCAGTGGAGTTAATATGGGTGCCTAACCTAATAATAAATACCCCTGGTCTGCGCATCCCGCTCAGACCTAAGATAAAAAGAGCATCCGCTCCGTTAACAATGTACACCCTATGTATACACCTTTTTCCGAAATAATACTTGTTATAATCATATAATAATTGTAAATTTGCTATTGTAATATAGTGGGCGCGGTACTATAGATATCGCAGGCTTCATCCATCCTACTCATCCTGAAATCCTGAGATCCCGATAGCTATCGGGACTGATTCAGACAATCTTAAAATCAAATATCATGAAACACAATCACAAAACCTTCATCATCGAGATGATCAAACACGGCGACA
>CALEZD010000050.1 GCA_937928385.1 uncultured Bacteroidota bacterium | reverse complement strand
GGTCTGGGGTTGAATGTCAAAATTCAAAAATGGGAAATACCCTGCCATGTAATTGTTATTCCGGTTTCATGCGATTTTCCGCCACTTATTAGTAATAACGCCCACTTATATATTATAGCTTTTTAGTAAGGAATATTGTGCCGAGATTACACATAGACTCCGGATTCAGTATCACTTACCCGCAAGCCCTATAGTAGTTATTATTTAAATCACATTTAAAAAAACGAAGATCATGAAAAAGTTAATCACGTTCATTATGCTGGCGACAGCATGTATCACTGCAAAGGCACAATACAGTTCATTAAACATTATTAACAATTCGTCCTGCGATGTAGAGGTGGTATTATACGGCACTACAAACGGTTCGGGTTGCCTGGCAGATTACAAAACCTACAATATCCCTATACCTGCTTTCGGCAGTTTGCCTATGGCCGACCCTACACATTCACCTCAACCGTTAGACGATGGGTCTGGCAACCTTCTGGGGCTCACAGACAAGTTTACAATGGTAAGGGTGCTGCACGGAGACCCCACACTTATGTGTACCACAGCGGGTACTGCTGATATGAGTGACTGCATCCCGGGTGCAAGCACATCGGTTATGGGTTTTGCTGTTGAGAGTGGCAGCCTGTGCGGTTTCTGTACCAATATAAATATCACCTGGTCGGTGGTGGCAGGCGTTGTTACACTTACATTTTTATAAATACACTTTATTATTAAACGATTCTAAAAACGAAGATCATGAAAAAGTTAATCCTTTCCGTGGCGATATTATTAGCCGCATTTACAGGTTCTGCCCAGGTAAATACTATTTACATAGACAATCAATTGAGTTACGATATATACTATCGTGTGCATGGCGATAATAGTGGCTGTACGCCCAATTTTGTATCAGGCTTGCGCACAGCGGTTGCAGGGGCAGGGATAATTACTCACGCAAATCCATCAGGTGTTATTCCTGGGTTGGGAATTTTAGATTCTTTCAATATGGTCGAAGTCTATACAGGGCATCCGGCACCACCTCCGGGCCCATGTAGCCCCGGTAGTGTCGGCGCCACAGTTTCCGAATGTTATGCCCTGGGTTATGGTCCCGGCCCTAGCAGTTTGTGGACCATGCAGGTTACTATGCCCGGCCCGCTCTGCTGGAATAATATGGTAACAGTCGAATGGTTATCTAATACGCCTACCGCTGGTACAGCTACAGTCGTAATATATTAAATGTCAAAAAATATTAATTAGTAAAAAATCAAACAATTATGACAAAATTCATCATGTTCATTATGATTGTGGCTATTGGCTTTACTGCCAAAGCCCAGGTAACTACATTACAGGTCAACAATACCACAGGTTGTGGTGTATGGTTAATATTTCACGGTTCTACCGGGCCATGTAATACTGATTACTCAAGTCAGGCAATATATTTCGGTCCTGGTGCGTCGGCCGTTTATGCCAACCCTGCAGCAGTGCCAGGGGGGCTGCTCGATGCATTTTTCAACCCATTAGGCCCCGGGGGAGTATTTACGCGCGTCCGCCTGTTGAAGAGTGACCCCAATGTGCCTTGTTCGCCCGGAGGGGCTAGTGTAACCGGCAGTGGTTGTTCAGGTCCGTCTTCTGCTACCATGACAGTTGAGGTTGGTCCGCCGCCTTTATGCCTGCCATGCTCTACTGCCACCACCATCCAGTGGCTTCCGGTCAATCCGACAACAGCACAGATATTTATGTAAATCCATTTCACCAGGTACATAAGCACGATAGCCCGCCGCATTTTGTGGCGGGCTTTTATGTGTTTTATGTTGCGTGGATATACCCGGCAGGGCTATAGCTTACATTCCTGACTTTATTAGTTTTCATTTGCAAACACCACTACTCCCTGGCCATCACTGTATCCTGCATCCGCTCGGTTGTATCTTCTATCAGCACCTTATCTCCGTAAAACCGTGGCTGTTTATTAAACAACAGGTCGAGCAACATTTTCACACGCGCCAGTTTTTCGCGTATCATTACTTTTACCTGTAGTTGGCGGGGTGGGTCCTGTGCATTGTAGGCTATGCCTTTAATGCCCTTGCTGTTGGCAATGAACAAAGCCCGCTCGTTATGAAAACGCTGCGAAATGATAATGATACTACCCGCATCGAAAACAGCGCCACTGCGTACGATACTGTCTAAAGTGCGGAAACCTGCATAGTCAAGAATAATCCTGCCGGCGGGTATGCCTGCCGCTTCCAGGTCTTTTTTCATAGTCCAGGGTTCATTATAGTTCTGCTTCCTGTTGTCGCCGCTTACCAGTATGAAATCTATCTTGCCCGCTTTGTACAGTGCCAAAGCCGCTTCTATGCGGTATTTATAATACAGGTTGACACGTCCGCCCGCTACATATTTCGACGTGCCCAGCAGCAGTCCTACTTTACGTTTGCCTATGGTCTTAATATCATTGTATACCTGCTTTTTCACAGAGTAGGTCACATACATATCCACTGATACTACAAATATCACCAGCAAAGCCAGTAGTATCAGGGTGTATTTCAGCAGGCGTTTCATTCTGTATTAAATGTAGGGAATTATGCTGCAATTACTACAAACTCCCCGATGCCACTATCATCCAGTCCTTCTTAGCATAACCCTTTTCTATCCATTCATCCATCTGTTTGGCTATGGCCTCCGTAGCAGGAATTGTTTTGCCACCACGCGCCGCTTCCTGTATCATCAGGCGGGCATCTTTACGTGCCATCTGCAGTTCCCACGACGGATGGTCGAAATTATTTTTCAATACACGGTGCAGCCTGGCGGGTGTAGATGCCCCGGGGTTCCATGCGTCAAACAGGGTTGCTATATCCTGCCCGGTAACACCTACCGCACTACCCAGCGCCAACATGTCGGATATACCGCCCGTCAACGCCAGCAGAAACAAATTGCCGATGAGTTTTACGCCAGCAGCCTTACCTGTGGTATCGCCATAGTTCAGCACCTGGCCTGTCATGGTTTCCAGCCAGGGCATTACGCGCTGCACTACAGCCTGGTCGCCCGATATCAGCATATAGCCTGTACCATCCAGTGCATTAGCCGGCCCCATAAACACAGGTACATGCACATAGGTATATCCTTTGGCCTTCCATTGTTCCGTACGTTTGATAGCCCCTTCCACAGTAGTAGTGGTATGGTCTATGATTATGGTGCCCGGTTCCAGACCCGGTTCTACTTTGGCTAATACCTCGTCCACCGCTGCATCGTCTGACACTACTATATGTACCCGCGTTGCCCCCTTTACCGCTTCGGCGGCACTGTCCGCTACTATCGCCCCGTATTCTTCCAAAGCTTTTGCTTTGTCTGCGGTGCGGTTCCATACCTGCACCTGCTCACCTTTGGCTAATAATGCGCGTGTGAAATTGCCGCCCAATAATCCTGTTCCTAAAAATGCTATCATAACTGTTGTGAATTCGTTATGCAAAATACGAATTTTTGATTTTTAAAATACATTTTTTTTGCGTAATTTTATAGTCAGGTAATAGCTCTTTGAAATTAGTACAGGCGGAAGGTTAGTCATTCTATAAACAGGTTTCGCGACAACTCACAAAACAATATTGCAAAATCCGGCATCAAAATGGAACAAAACACATTTTTTTGAAAAGTTCTCAATAGCTATCAGTTGAGGTCAACGAGGCCGTTGTAAAACATAAATTCAGGCATCCTTTTTGGGAAACCTGCCCCGCCATGCGCCAATTTTACAACTGCTGTAGCATTCACTAAACGATAACTTAGTCGTTTTATATATGAATTGATATGTAAATCAACAGGTTGTAAAAATGGCTTGCATATATGGTTTTTTGCTATTCCTTCTGGTGAAAAATATACTTATATTCAGGTATTGTTTAACTAAATGTAATACCAGATGAAGCATACTATACGCGAATTGCTGGTAACTACAAAAGTGGCAGAAAGCTGGCAACAAAACTTCGACAGCAATGTGGATTGTTTGATGTCCTTAGTCAGTAAAGTGGATAACGAAACACACGTGGAAAGTGTTACTGAACTACTGGATGTTTACCACAGCAAAGTAGAAGACCATGCTGCCCCGCACCGACCGCAGAAGAAACAGGTCAGCAGCGGGCGTCCTTTTGAGTTTACCGTATTCAGAAATTAATAATTGAAAAAGCCTATAGAAAGTATTTACATTATCTCTTATCATTCAGGCCAATCACACCTTACAGCGTATGGTGTATATTTCGTTAAGGTTTTGAGAAAAACCATGCATTGTTGTGAAATAACAGGCAACAGGCTTAGTTTTGACATCTTCTAAACTATCGTTTTCAATAGAGGTATTGTATGAAAAGACTGGCGATTCTGGGTAGCACGGGTTCCATAGGCACACAGGCTCTGGAAGTTGTAGCTGCGCACCCCGAATTATTTGAGGTGGAGGTATTGAGCGCACACAGCAACGCTGAGCTGGTAATAGAGCAGGCAAAGCAATTTCGGCCCAATGCCGTAGTGATAACAGACGAAGCCAAATACCCGGTAGTAAAAGAAGCCCTCAACCTGTACCCCGTAAAAGTATTCTCCGGCAGGAAAGCCCTGGAAGACGTGGTGCAGTGGGATACAGTGGATATGGTATTAGCGGCTATTGTGGGCTTTGCGGGATTGTCATCTACACTGGCGGCTATCGAAGCCGGCAAGACAATTGCCCTGGCCAATAAAGAGACACTGGTAGTGGCGGGCGAGCTGGTGATGCACAGGGCTGCCGAAAAGAATGTGCCCATTATACCGGTAGACAGTGAGCACTCAGCTATATTCCAGTGCCTGGTGGGCGAAGATTTCAGTGCAGTGGAAAAAGTGATATTAACAGCATCGGGCGGCCCTTTTATAGGCCGTAAGCCTAATTACCTGGTGAATGTCAAAGCCAGCCACGCCCTGCAGCACCCCAACTGGACTATGGGCGCTAAAATAACCATAGACAGCGCTACGCTAATGAACAAGGGGCTGGAAATGATTGAAGCCAAGTGGCTGTTTGGCCTGGCCAACGACCAGGTGGAGGTAGTCATCCATCCCCAGTCGGTCATCCATTCCTTTGTGCAATTTAAAGACAGCTCTGTAAAAGCCCAACTGGGCCTGCCCGATATGAAGTTGCCTATACAATATGCCTTGGGTTTCCCCCGGCGGCTCGGCAACGATTTCAAGCGCCTGAACTTCAAAGAATACAGCAAACTCACATTTGAAGAGCCTGATTATAAAACTTTCCGTAATCTTGCAATCGCAAAAGATGCCATGTATAAGGGCGGAAATGTACCTTGCGTAATGAATGCAGCTAACGAAGTGGCAGTTCAGGCTTTTTTGAATAACAGGGTGAGTTTTATAGAAATGAGCGATATTATTGAAGCAACCATCGCTAAGATTGATTTCATAGAGCACCCTACGCTGGAAGAGTATGAGCAATGCGATAGTGACGCCAGGGTACATGCTGCCGATATGGTAAAGAAAAGCCAACTGGCTTCATAATAAATAACTTAATTAGAACATGCAACTGAATACAGTACTACTATTGTCAGGCGGCGCTACACAGGCGCTGCAATTGCTGGCGGCCCTTTCCCTGTTGATATTACTGCACGAATTCGGGCACTTCTTTTTCGCCCGTTTGTTCAAAACCAGGGTAGAGAAGTTTTACTTGTTTTTCGACTTCCTGTTCCCGTTTCCCAACCTGCTCAACTTTGCTTTGTTCAAAAAGAAAAAGGGAGATACTGAATATGGTTTGGGTTGGTTTCCGCTGGGAGGCTATGTGAAAATAGCCGGTATGGTGGATGAAAGTATGGACAAAGATGCTATGAAGCAGCCACCGCAGCCCTGGGAGTACCGCTCTAAGAAGGCCTATCAGCGACTGTTCATCATGCTGGGGGGTATCATTATGAACGTGCTGACAGCCATGGCCATCTACGCCTTCATATTTGGTGTATGGGGCGAAGAGTACCTGCCTACAGAAAATGCCAAATATGGCATAGCAGCAGATAGTGTGGCTGAAAGCATAGGCCTCCGCGACGGGGATATGATTACATCTGTGTCAGGCAAAAAAGTAGACCGTTTCAACAGGATACCTTATGAAATCATCTTTGCCGAGGAGAAAAGCATACAGGTATTGCGCGATGGACAGCCGATAAATGTGGAAATACCATCGGGCACTATAACAAAAATCATTAAGAAGCAGAAGCAAAGCTTTATTACCCCCCGTATGCCTGTGGTGGTAGAAAAGGTGAGTGAAAAAAGCGAAGCTGAGAAGATGGGCTTTAAAGCCGGTGACAGTATTATTGCCTTCAACGGCCAGCCTGTTCAGTTCTTCGACGAATTTGAAGACCGGAAAAGGAGCCATGCAGGCCAGGCGGTTGAAATAACTGTGGTGCGCAACAACGAGCCTGTAGTGCTTTCGGGCAACATACCCGATACCAAAATACTCGGCTTTCAGCCGCATGTTACCCGCTTTTTCGAAACTAAAGTTATTAAGTATGGCATCTTCGAGGCGATAGGCAAGGGCTTCACCTTCACTTTCGAGCAGGTAGGCAACTACTGGAGCCAATTGAAATTGCTGTTTACTTCGCCTGAAGTAAAGGTGAATGAAAGCCTGGGTGGACTGGTAACATTCGGCAAACTCTTCGACCCCGTGTTTGACTGGCAGAGCTTCCTGATGCTGACGGCATTTGTATCTATCATACTGGCAGTTATGAACCTGTTGCCCATACCGGGCCTGGATGGTGGCTACGTCATCTTCCTGATATTTGAGCTGATATCGGGCAGGAAGGTTAGCGACAAGGTAATGGAAACCGCTACCACGGTAGGCTTGGTATTGTTGTTAGGGCTGATGCTATACGCCAATGGATTAGATATCTTCCGCCTGTTCCAGAACTAAGCTATAAGTATTTAACAATTTTCTGCAACTGATATTTCGTACCTTTGCATGTAGTTCTTTGAAAAAAAACTTACCGGGGCCGACTGGTTTTGACAGCATAGGGCAGGTTAAGTAAGCATGTCGTGCGTTGTGTAATTAGCACGTAAATCTGAATATTCAAACTTTTAAATGGCGAAAACAATTACGCCATGGCTGCCTAATCAGAGATTAGCGTAACCATTTTGGCCGCAGACGGGCTTTTGCCTGTTGACGCTCCTGCCGCCTAACTCATCCTTCAACAGGATAGTTGCCTGTAGCTGTGTGCGGGTAATGAAACTAAAGCAGATAAGATAGTCCTGGTTCGTCCGGTTCCTATGGCTATACGAAAATCAATTCCGGAATAAACATGTAGAACGCTTATCAGGCATATGTTTGGACGCGGGTTCGAATCCCGCCGGCTCCACTTATTGATTTTTTTCAATTTCAGGTATAAGTATATATTTTTGTGCATGCTTGATTCCTCTGCCCAAAAAATAAACAGAATACCTTATATCCTGTTTTTTGCACTTATAGTTGTTAGCCTGCCTTTTTCGCCATTGTTTCAGCCATTTGGCTACGACAGGGAAATATTCCGTTACGCAGGCATGCTTGTCACCAAAGGTTATTTGCCATACAGGGATATTTTTGATCACAAACCCCCGGTCATCTATTTCATATCGGCCCTGGCTCATCTTTTTGGCCCATGGGGTTTTTGGATAGTATCAAACGTACTTACCTATATTACCAGTCTTGTAGTGTTCCGCTATGCACGCGGTAGGTTTACTACCTATTCTTTTATATTGGTCATCCCGCTTATTTATATATTCCTGAGCAGGTACGAGCCTTTGTACGAAGGAGGTGGGTTAACCAGGGAGTATACACAGACTTTTGCAACGCTGATAATATTTCTCAGGATTAATATTCAATGGCTGAGGTTTCTTGTTATCGGCTTACTGTACGGGCTGATTTTCTTTACACAGCAGAATGAGATTCTCGCTATCACATTAGTGGCCGGCTATTTCATTTTATGGAACAGGGAAGGGAACAGGTTTAAAACAATCAGTGAGATATTCAGTCATGGATTATCATTCACAGTTGGTTCAGTAGGTATTTGTGCACTGATAGCCGGTTATTTTTATTTACATGGGGCTTTCAATGCGTTTATAGAACAGGCATTTCTGTTTAATACTAACTTTTATGTACCGCCATCTTTTTACCAGTCCTTCAGCGATACCTGGATGATTTACTATTATGTCTTTCCTAATTTTACATTATTTGCCATATTGTACATTTTATTTGCCAAAAAGAATAAAAACATTGTAGAGTATATAGTCTTTTTTATGGCCATGTTGGTTCAGTTAGGTGCTTCCAGCCTGGGGTACCACTTCGGACATTATTACTTAAGTTTTATCCCCTATTTCTGTTATACTACTTTATTTGCCCTGACGCATTTTGAAGATAAAATAGCGCCTGATTATCGCCGTATTGTTGCAACTGCAGCTTTCTTTTTGTTCATATTGCCTATGGTGCTTATACTCAGGTATAAGGCCATAGCTAACCACCAATACTGGTCTTATTATTCGCAAAGGAGTGAGTGTTATGACGTTGTAAAAGACATAAAAGGCAAAGACGGACAATTATTTGTTTTTAATAATCCGGCATACCTGGCGCTGAATACTGACCTCAACAGCGCGTCTATGTCTAAGCTCGCATACTTTCATTTTTACGACAATGCCAAGTTTGATAAGGATAATAGCATTTTTTATGGAATAGTTGAAACCCTGCAAAAAAACCGCTGTAAGTACATTATTGATTTTTCAAGCTATAAGCCGATAGCGAGACAAGAACTACAAGACTATTGGAATAAGTTTGTGAACACAAATTATCATCAGATACATGAAAATACCGGTCATTACCGCATATTGCAGATAAATTAAACCCGCAGATACCGGTTTGTATTTGTCAACATGACTCTGAGGCCTAATCTATTTTAAATATACTATTCACCCGGGAAGGAATAATAGTTCTTTACTGAATGTTAAGCTCACCTGATACGGTAGTTGAATAATTTTTGGGCTGCAACCTTAATATAATAGCGAGCCCTTTCTTTGGTTACAAAGATCAAAGCAAAGATGTAATAGTATAATGATGTGCCTTTCCTGTACCGCATTATGTCCAACTCGCGGCTGATTATTGTTTTCAATAGTTTCAACTGTTTTGCGGGTTCGGTACTGGCATTGGCTATATGTATCATCCCGGTATCGGCTAAAAAATAACATCTGTACCCCGGTTTGCTCAGCTGGTAACACCAAAGCTGGTCTTCGCCATACATAAAGTATCGCTCATCCAGTTTGTTTTCGGGTAATTCATCCAGCAGCTCTTTCTTAAACATAAAAAAGGCACCCGATACCCAATCGCAGTAAGTATTAAAATCTCCTTTGAAATATTGGTTTAGCATCAACTGGGCGCGCCTGCGATAAGGAATCAGCATTAGCAGTGGCCTCGCCAGGTCCAGCAGTTCATTTCTTACACTGCGGAAAGCCCGTGCATTATGCTGGTACTTACCATCGCTATAGGTCAGGTGTATGGTCAGCACGCTGATATCACCGGGTCCGTCTTTTAAGAAATGCGCAGCCTCACTAATGCAATCCACCTGCAAAACAGTATCAGAGTTTAACAGTAGTATGGTATCACCTTTGGCATGGTGGATGCCCAGGTTATTGCCTTGCGCAAAGCCGCCATTTGTGGGGTTCTTTATTAATGTTATATCCGGAAATTGTAACAGGAAGTCATCCGGGTTATCTGCTGTTGAAGCATTGTCTACAAGTATTATTTCATAATCAACACCTTTGGTCATAGCCCGCACTGTCCTGATACAATCACAAGTGATTGCATAAGTGTTGTAATTAATAATAATGACTGATACCACGCACTGTTATTTATGCAATTATAGCTAGTTTATGGCTTTATTTATTCCGGCAAACTGATTCTTATTGTGGTTCTAACTAAAACCTGTAGTAAATAAAAACAGCCCCGGATATCCGGGACTGTTTTTATTTATGAGTTATTTACCAGTGAGTCGCTTACCGAAGGTATGTCATCCACGGGTGGTGCCGTATCTTCGTAAGGACGCTGGCCTATAAGCCTTTCCATATCGTCTTTGAACAAGACTTCTTTTTTCAACAGCTCTTCGGCTATTGCCTTTACTGAATCTATCTTGTCTGTCAGCAAAGCCCTTACTCTCTGGTACGCCTGGTCTATGAGTTTGCGTACCTCTTCGTCTATTATTTTACCTGTTTCTTCAGAGTATGGTTTAGAAAACTGTCCATCGTTCTGCGGATCGTAGAAGGATATATTGCCCAATACAGGGTTCATACCATACATACTCACCATAGCGTACGCCATGCGCGTTACGTGCTGCAAGTCGCTAAGGGCGCCGGTAGATATTTTACCGAATACGATTTCTTCTACTGCACGTCCGCCCAGTGTCATACACATATCATCCATCAGGTGGTCGGTATTGCGTATGTACATTTCCTTTGGCAGGTATTGCGCATAACCCAATGCCGCCACACCACGTGGTACGATGGTTACCTTCACTAACGGGTGTGCATGCTCCAGGAACCAGCCGGATACTGCGTGGCCTGCTTCGTGGTAGGCTATTACCTTTTTCTCTTCGGGCAATATGATTTTATTCTTCTTCTCAAGTCCGCCTATTACACGGTCAATGGCATCGTTAAAGTCGTCCATATCCACCTCTGTCTTGCCTTTACGGGCAGCTATCAGGGCGGCTTCGTTACATATATTGGCTATATCGGCACCCGCGAAACCGGGGGTTTGCACTGCAAGCTTATGTATATCCAGGTTTTTCGATTTTTTGATGGGCTTCAGGTGTACATCAAATATCTTTTCGCGGCCTTTTACATCAGGTACATCGATAGATATCTGGCGGTCGAAACGACCCGGGCGAAGCAATGCTGTATCCAGTACATCAGGCCTGTTGGTAGCGGCCAGTACTATGATGCCTGTATCGCCGCTGAAACCGTCCATCTCTACCAGCAACTGGTTCAATGTATTCTCACGCTCGTCGTTGCTCATTACTACATTCTTGCCACGCGCACGGCCTATAGCGTCTATCTCGTCGATAAACACGATACAGGGGGCTTTCTCCCGCGCCTGTTTAAACAGGTCGCGCACACGGCTGGCACCCACACCCACAAACAGCTCCACGAAGTCGGAACCTGACATAGAGAAGAACGGCACCTGGGCCTCGCCGGCTACAGCTTTTGCCAACAGTGTTTTACCGGTACCCGGAGGGCCTACCAGCAAAGCGCCTTTAGGTATCTTACCACCCAGCGCAGTATATTTCTTAGGGTTTTTCAGGAAATCCACAATTTCCATTACTTCAACCTTGGCCTCGTCCAGCCCTGCTACATCGTTAAAGGTGATATTAACACGTGTGCCCTTCTCAAACAACTGGGCTTTTGACTTGCCTATGTTGAAGATGCCACCGGCACCACCGCCGCCACCGGCACCACCACCCATCTTGCGCATGATGAAGAACCACATCGCAATCAGGAATATTACCGGCAGGAGGAATGACCCCAATATATCGTTCAGGAAACTACCCCTGTTTTCGTATACCACCCGCACCCTTTCATTTTCGGGCAGTTCCGATTGTGCTTCTTTCAGGTTGTCCTCAAACTGCTCGACACTGCCTATAGTGAACTTGGCCACGGGGGCATCACTGTCTGTAGCAAAAGGCATTTTCCCATCAGGGCTTTTCGGTGTTTGCGTTCCTTTTTTCAGGAATACCTCTACTTCACTTTTGTTGACCACCACCAGCTTCTCTACCTGTCCTTTGTCCAGGTATTTTTGCCTGAATTCCTGGAAACTCATTTGCTCTCCGCTGCCGCCCATGCTACCGCTGAAGAAATTCAGCCCTATCAGCAGCAATATCATAATACCATATATCCAATAAATATTGAATTTAGGGCCCTTGCGCTGAGGTTTGTTATCTTTTCCCGGTCCTTGCCCGGGGTTGAACTTATTATCTTCCATTTGCTTTTCTAAAGTACGTTATATTCTGATATAACAGCCATCTAATCATTATGTTCTACCCTGCCTGCATCGCCCCAAAGGCTTTCCAGGTTATAAAATTTGCGATGTTCATGCTGGAAAATATGTACTACTACATTTACATAATCCACCAGCGTCCACATATCACCTCTCTCTACGTGATACGGTGCTTCGCCGCATTCTTCTTTCACTATTTTCTCCACATTGTCGGCTATGGCTTTCAGTTGTACATGAGACTGGGCTTCGCACAGAATAAAAAAGTCAGCTACAGCCTCATCAATCTTTTTAAGATCGAGCGAAACTATATTTTCGGCTTTTTTCTCTTTTACGGCTTTCAGTATAGACTTAAACAGCTTGCTATTCCTGGTAAGACCTTCTGCAGATTTCTTTCTTCCCTGAAGTACGGTAATTATTTTCTCCAAATTAAGGTTAATCTATTATGTTTGGCAATATCTTTACAGTCAAAATTAAACAAACTTTGGCAGTAAAGTTACAAGCACTATTAAACGCTCCTGTTATTGAGCTGGATACTATTGATAGTACCAATAACTATGCCATGCGCCTGATAGATGCCGATACGGCACAACCCGGCCTGACAATAGTGGCCGACATGCAAACTGCCGGTAAGGGACAAAGGGGTAAAAAATGGGTAGATACACCCAACGAAAGCCTGCTGATGAGCATAGTATTGAAGCCCCAGTACGATTTAGACCACCAGTTCGCCTTTATTGTCACGGTTTCGCTGGCAATAGCCGATTACATGCAGGATTTGAATGAAAACTGGGACGTACGCATTAAGTGGCCAAACGATATTATAATCAATGACAAAAAGGCAGGCGGTATGCTCATTGAAAATGTATTGCGTGGCAGCCAATGGGCTTATGCAGTAGTAGGGCTGGGTATAAACGTGCTGCAACGCGAAATGCCGGTAGATATACCCTTTTCTACTTCGCTACGAATAGAGTCAGATAAGCAATATATCATATTTGACATGGTAACAGGTATTAGGGAACGTATTTTTACCTACCTGGATATTATGCCTGAGCCTAACCGTATGTTACGCCTTTATAATGAAATATTGTTCAAAAAGGATACCCAACAGCGGTTTAAAATTGGTAATGACGAGTTTTCGGCTACCATTACAGGTGTAACGTATAATGGCCTGTTGCAACTGAAGCTGGACAATGGCAGCACTATCAACTACAGCTTCGGCGCTATAGAGTGGATATGCGCATAACGTGCTGCGGCTTCATTATTTTTCATAGTTTAGGGCCGGAATGAGCCTTTTAAGTAAAGAACATCGCACTACGTGGGTGCATATAGTCCTCTTGATTGCAGCCGTATTGCTGGCATACAGCAAGGTATTCGGGGCGGGTTTCATGTCCTGGGACGATATAGACTACATTTTCAATACTCCTGATATTACAGGATTCACGGCTGAACATTTCAATAATTGGTGGACGGAATTTTATATAGGCAACTACCAGCCGCTGCCTATGATGAGCTATGCGCTGGACTATGCTTTGGGTGGTAAAGAACCTTTTATCTACCACTTCACCAACATTATATGGCATATACTGGATGTAATACTGCTGTATGCTTGTATGCGACGTATGCAGCATTGCGTGTATGTGGCTTTGTTTGTTGCACTATTATTTGCGCTGCATCCTGTTCAAACCGAAAGCGTATCGTGGATAGCGGCGAGAAATAAGGTAATGAACGGCTTCTTCTTCCTGATGGCGATGTACATATACATAGGCTATGTGCTGGACCATAAAAACAGGAAGTTAGTATGGATATATGTATGCGCCCTTGCCGCTTACCTCTGCAAGCTCACAGCGGTTACCCTACCTTTTGCCCTGCTGGCTGTGGATATATGGATGCACCGCCCACTGAAGGATAAAAAAGTGTGGCTGGAGAAACTGCCCCTGGTACTGCTGGCTATACCTGTAGGTATCATCAACCTCCAGGCGCAGGCTGAGGTGGCATTCCTGGATACACACCCTGAATTTAGCTTCCTGCATACTATTGTATTTGCGGGGTACGCTTATGTGCAGTATATCATCAACTTGCTGATACCGTTTAAATTATCTGTATTATACCCGTACCCAACTGCCATAGGTGCTATACACATTATATACACGATAATCGCTGCAGGCATCCTGCTGCTGGGGGTTATTGCTTACCGCAGGCAATGGTATGCTGTAGCAGGAGGTATATTGTTTTACACAGTCAACATTGCTATCGTACTGCAGTTTGTGCAGTTTGGCGAGGTATTGATGGCCGACCGCTACCTGTACCTGGCATGTATTGGTATCTGGTATCCTATTGTGTACCATATCTATCATTATTTTTCGCAAAATCAATACAGGAAGACGGTTACCGGTATTGTTGCACTTTCTGTTATTTGTACCGTATATGGTGCTGCAACTTTTGCCCGCAACGATATATGGCTGTCCGAACTCAACTTCTGGAAATCAGTAACGGATAAATTTCCCGAATCGTCTGTAGCGCAAAGCAGCCTGGGAGGGGTCTATATGAAAGAAGGGGACAACACAGCCGCCATGCAGCATATTAATGAAGCCATCAGGCTGGATGACGGCAACTACAAAGCATGGTACAACAAAGGGGTATTGCAACTGCGCAACGGCAACAAACAGGAAGCTTTGGCCGCATTGAACAAAGCTGTCAGCCTGAAGGATTATGCAAAGGCGCTCTTTTCCCGTGCGTTGCTGTATCAACAATCCGGCAACTGTAATGCTGCCCTGCAGGATGTAAATAAAGTATTGCAACAGGACCCATCTAATGCGCGCGCTCATTATATCAAAGCCGACTGCATAGAGCAGCAGGGCGACCCGGAAAGTGCAATAGTTGAATACACCAGGGCCATTGAACTGGAGAGTACAGAGCCGTTGTTTTACCTGCGCAGGGGGCTGATACTCGCTCAGCAAAATAAAAACAGGGAAGCAATAAGGGATATGAGCAGCGCCATACAAATCAGGCCCGGCTACTCTGAAGCATGGTACTGGCGTGGTATGATAAAATACCGTTCAGGTGAAATGCCCTGCGATGACCTGAACCAGGCACGAAACCTTGGGTTGCCTGAGGCCACGGATGCATTGATGGAAATCTGCAATACACACTAATACATCTCCACCCAGTTCTTCAGCATCTGCAGCCCTGCATCAGTACCTATGCTTTCAGGATGAAACTGAATGCCTGCACAAGGATACTGTTCGTGTGCTACTGCCATCACCACATTATCATCGTCAGAACTTGCCAATACTTTCAGGCCTGTATTTTCTAATCCCTGTATAGCCAGCGAATGATAACGCATGACCGTGCAGGGCGATGAAATATCACGAAAAAGAGGGTGATGGTTGTGGATGATATCGCTGGTTTTGCCATGCATAGGGTAGGGTGTCTGTACCAACTGCGCACCGAAATGCATGCCGAGCGCCTGGTGGCCCAGGCATACGCCCAGTATGGGTATTTTATCGTGAAAATGGTTGATAGCATCCATGGTAATACCGGCCTGCAAAGGGGTTTCAGGGCCGGGTGAGATAATAAGGCGTTCAGGCTTAAGGGCAGCCAATTCCCCGACAGTCAGTTCATCGTTGCGGTACACTTTACATTCAGTGCCTGTAGGGCAGGTTTGCAGCAAGTAATGGTGCAAGATGTAGGTGAACGAATCGTAATTATCGAGTAGTATCCACATGCTGCAGGTAGGCATTGATATTGTTAAAGAACATTTCCAGGTCGGCGAATACTTCTTTGCTCATAGGCCATAACAAGCCCACCTGTTGGGCTACCCAAGGTGCCAGTGCTACTGTGTACGGATAAGTAACTGAAGCCGCTACATGGTCTTTGGGTAATAGTTTGGCAGCATCGCCCAGCCATAGAAAAGTGCTGATGATAACCAGGTTGATGAAGGCATAAAAGATGCCGCCTAACAGTTTGTTGAGCCAGCCCATCCATACAGCTTCCAATGCTGTTTCTACAGCCTTGGCCAGCAGGCGTACCAGTATCACCACACCTACAAACAGAATGATATAACTGAGCAACTGAGCCCAGCCTGATGTGACGATACCTTTCTCGAAAAGAAAGGAAGCCAGTAGTTCAGACAGCTTGAGTGCGGCGATGATACCAACTATAAACGCCACCACAGAAAAAACGGCTACAATGACACCCTGCATGTAGCCGCGAATAAAAAATGCAATAACGAGCGCTATGGTGATTATGTCAATAATCATTAGCCCCTATATTAAGCCAACAGGCGCTTAACGGTTTCGGAAATAGCTTTGCCATCTGCCTTGCCGGCCAGTTGCTTAGATGCTACACCCATTACCTTGCCCATTTCCGCAGGTGAAGATGCGCCAACCTGTGTGATAATGTCTTTCAGGGCGGCTTCCAGTTCTTCCTGTGTCAGAGGTTTGGGTAGGAATCGTTCTATAATAGCCAGTTCTTCCCGCTCCTTAGCTGCCAGGTCTTCCCTGTTCTGCTGTTGAAATATATCTAATGAGTCGCGGCGCTGCTTAGCCATTTTTTGTAACATTTTCATTTCGTCGGCCTCGGTTATTTCAGTACCGCTACCGCTGGTTTTTTCCAGCAGTATGGCAGACTTAATAGCACGGAGTGTACGCAGCTCGGCTTCGTTTTTAGCCTTCATAGCCGTTTTTATCTCCTCCATTATTCGTGTTTCCAGCGTCATAATTATTAAGTTTTTTGTGACATACTTTATGGTATGCTTCGGTTATTAACGAAATCAGCCGTTTTCCTGTTTTTCCAGCGCGTCCGATGCTTTTTTCAGGAAGTCTTTGGCAAAGGTTCTCAGCTCTTCAGATATTTCTGTATTGTTGGTGGCACGCAGGTATGTATCAGCCATACCATAAAGCGTCTGGTAGAAAAAGTCATTCATTTCGTCTACCATCATTTTTTTGGTCCACAGGTCTATGCGCAGGGCCGATTTTTCCTGCCCGTCCCAAAGGCCCAGCAGTATAGCTTTAGATTCCTGTAGTCCGTCTACACCACCATCGGGTGCGTTCCATTCTATGCGTTCCGGCATTTTGTCTTCATCCAGTTCTATCTGGATATTGATATTAGATTTCCTTGTCATTGTATTGATTGAACTGCAAAAGTAATTATTAGTACGTTAAACCGGTTTTGCCCATTTGTTCAGTTGGCTCACACATGCCGAAATGTCTTTTGGCAGCGGGGCTTCAGCCGTTATTTTGGTGCCATCCATACCCGTGAATACCAGTTTGGATGCGTGCAGCGCCAGCCTGTTGAGCAAAGGGCGCTCTTCTTCAGACTGCGGGGCGTTATATTTCTTTTTTATAGCAGATAAAAGGAAAGGCTTACCATCACCATAAAATTCATCGCATACTATGGGGTGCCCTATCGATTGTATATGCACACGTATCTGGTGGGTGCGGCCTGTATATATCCTGAACTGTACTAATGAATACAGTGGCCATTGTTCGATTACTGCGTAGTCGGTGCGCGATGCCTTGCCCTTTTTGCTAGTCACCATCCTCCCTTTTTTAGTAGGGTGCTCCATTATGGCGGTTTCTATAGTCCCTGTTTCGGGTATTACACGGCCACCTACCAGCCCCAGGTAATATTTTTCCACCTTGTGCTCCTGGAACAGGGCGGACATGTATTTATGCGCCTCTTCGTTTTTAGCAAAGCAGATGACACCACTGGTACCCCTGTCCAGACGGTGTACTACGTACATGTGGTGTCCATATTGTTGTTCCAGCAGTTGGTTGAGCGAAGGTATTGAAGTGTCAAACCTGTCGGGTATTACCAGCATTCCCGCAGGTTTGTTCACTATTACCAGGTTATCGTCTTCGTATAGCTTTTCTATCTTCATGTATTTATTTAAAATATTCGCCCAGGCATTTGTCTTCCATTTCTCTCATCTTCTTTTTATCTGTTGCTGATTTGTCTTTGAAACCGCAAAGATGCAACGCTCCGTGAAATATCACTCTATGTAATTCTTCAAAGTATGAATTGCCGAATTTCAGGGCATTTTCAGTAATACGTTCTGTACTGATGTAAATTTCCCCGGTCAGCAACTCTCCTTCGCCTGTCAGGTCGAAAGTAATAATATCTGTATAAGTATCATGGTCCAGGAACTTCCGGTTGATGTCCAGCAGGTACTCATCTGTACAAAAAATATAGGTAAGGGCTGGTTTACCTTTACCTTTCCTGTAGCGTGTTACCAGCCCGTCTAAATATGCAGACAGCTTTTTTTTATCCTTCAATCCTGAGCGTACTTCCTGCTCGTAAAACCTTGCCGGCATTATCCAGATTTTCAGCAAATGTCGGTAAAGTTTTTTACCCGTACCTTTGCCATCGTGTAAGTGTAAAATATATGGATGTTGTACAGGAACAGGTAATTCGCTTGTCTGAGTTAAAAAAAGGGCAAAAAGCGCTGATAAAACACCACGAGGAAACCGATTTTCGCCTCACGCTAATGGAAATGGGCTGCGTGCCCGGCCAGCCGGTACAGGTAGAAATGGTGGCCCCTATGGGCGACCCGATAGCTATACAGATAGCAGGTTATTACCTGAGCATCCGGAAAAATGATGCCGGCAATATATGGGTGGTGCTGGTGAAATAACGCACACCAGGTTGTAGATACTGCCTTTTTAAAATCAATTATATAAAAACGCCCCATAAGTTCTTACGGGGCGTTTTTTATGTCGGTATTATTTTATCGCTCTACCCTGAACCTTATGGCAGTAACGTCTCCATTGATGTTGAGCCTCAGCAGGTATATGCCATTGGCTACATTGCTCAATTGTATTTCTTTGTTCAGTTCACCGGTATTAGCTGTTATCATTTCGCTAT
>CALEZD010000049.1 GCA_937928385.1 uncultured Bacteroidota bacterium | reverse complement strand
ATAATGATTTTGCATTCGCCGTTACCAGTTCAAAAGGAAGTACATTGATCCATGCTACGGGGGATGTTATTCCTGAAGCGAATAGGGAGCTGTTTGTTTTCGAAAAAGTTGAAGGAGAATGGAAGATATCAAGGTACATGTTCAATAAAACTGCTCCTAGAGGATAATCTTGGTACTTGGGTTGGTATTATCGCCGACCCAAGTATTTAATTCCCCCAAATGAATATACAACGCTATATCCCTAACTTTAATTCATGAACCGTATTACTCCAGTCATATTGTTACTAAGCCTAGCTGCTTGCAATGAGCAAAGCACCTGTCGTTAGCCGTAACTCAACCACTTCGATGCCCATCTGCTTCTTACTGCGCACGCATTACAAAGGTACTGCCGGTGCCGTTAGTTGACTTGCTGCCGGGCGGTACATTCCATGTAGATCCCTTGCAGTAGATAGTATCGGCGACGTGGTCATAAACTACCGTGTCCGACGATATGCCGGAACTCCGGGTAAACACCAGCAGGTTGCCGGTAGATGCCTTGGCATTATAACTGATGCTTCCGTGTAAGGGTGCGGCAGAAGGGAATGCCACTTCTATCTTATTCTTAAACTCCAATGCAAAATTGGAAGTGTATGGCGCAAGTGTATTGGAAGTATTGGCCGGCAGGTTAAAATCTGCCGTGGTGATTTCCCAAGTCCTGTTGTTGGTCATTTTGGCCGTATGTACAGGGTCGTCTACAATCTCTACACTGGCAGCGGCGGTCATGGGTTTATCTTCAAGCCCTGTCACTTCCAGGCGTACTATATAAGCGCCGGGTTTGGTATATACATGATTGGGGTCGTTGGCAGTAGAGCTGCTGCCATCGCCAAAATCCCATGTATGGCTGCCGCCGTCCGTGCGGTGGCTGGTGAAATAAATGGTCTCACCCGTTACCCTCACACCACTGTATTCTAAATATGCCGATGCCGCTGCAACCAGCACCTCTTTAGTCACGCTATGTGTTTCGTCCTTATTTACCACCATTTTTACCTGATACTTACCTCCCTTTGGAAACCTATAGCGGAAATCGTTCGTTTCGTAGGGAACACTGTTTACATACCATGTGAGTGCAGCCCCTGTAGGGACATCTTTGGTTTTGAACAGTACCAACGATTGTGCATTGGGATAATCGCTTTCCCAGTAAAAGTCATAACCATAGCTTGTTGTATTGTCACCGGTGTTATTGTTTGTTGTATTGGGCTTTTTGCTGCATGCGTACAGTAATATAGCCGTACAACCAATCAGGCTGATGCGGACTAAGATTTTTTGCAGATTCATATAGGTGGGTTTTATGTGTTTAAATATACCTCAATAATAGTGCCGTAGTTTAGTCTTGTTACAGCCTAAAACAATAATTACAGAAAAGTGACAATCCAATATTTGCGTTGCCGGTTGATTCACTCACTGTCCATAACCAAGCTCTATGGGGGTCATACCATCAGCAACCTATTCAATATCCTTATCAGAATACGCGAAGAAGCGATAGCTCAATCCTACGGTGTGCAGGTATTGTGATGCAACCTGAACCCTGTTTACGTACTGATAAACAGGGAATTCGCTCAGTGCATAGATGGTAAAGTTGTTAAAACTATAACTTAGCTGTGGAACTATACATACCTGTTTCATACCAGTAGCCAGTACATCAAAATTATAGTATGCCAGGTTGTAAAGGTCTTCGCTGTACCTCATCTGATCCACCCATTCGCCCTTAAGCTGCAGTGTAGCACCTACACGGCTAAACAATGTTTTACTCGCAAATAGCGACACGCTGGCATAATCACCGTATTTGATACCCTGGGGGTTCCATCCTTTCCTGATATACAAGCCGTTCATAAAAACCCTGAAGTTTTTATGCGGGTAGCCGCGAAATGCAAACAGATAGAATATAAAATCGTTGGAACCTGTGGTGGGCTGTACGGCAGGCGGCATAGTTAGATAATATTCGTCACCAGTATAAGGTTCAACTAATCGGGCACTATCATTATACTTTCCTACGGGCATCTTATATCCCAACCCTATTGTGATTTCATCGCGTGTAGTTTCACAATTGTTAGTATAAATAGTGTATCGCGGAAAAATTACGAGGTCGCTTGCACCCGAAGAACTCATAGTGTCACGTTTGTCAAGCCCTATTTGCGTCCTGTTGATATAATAACCTGCTTCTAAAGAAAGTGTAAGGGCTTTTGTAATACCATGAGATAATCTTAAGTATGTAAAGTTCGAACCGTAATAATCCAGGAATTTCTTTTCCGTTTTATCTCCGTCTAAAAACTTCCTGGTAGAGAGGTGCTGATAATTAATGTTTACCTCAAATTGCCTGTCTTGCAGTACACCCTGGGATGTTCCTCCTGCTATCGGGCTGCCGCTGCCGGCAGAACAGCATCCCTGTGCGTAGGTTTTGCCGGATACAACTACGCAAAATAGTAGTATGAGCAATATTGACTTCATTGTATTTATTTTATTACACTGAATTTCAAAATTTCTTTATGGTTGTTTTCTTTGATCTGTAAAAAGTATGTACCGTTTGTCAGATGCCCAACGTCAATGGTTTCATTATTTACACCCGGGTTGGATGTTGTTGACGTGTAGGACACCTGCCTGCCTACAATATCTACGATTTCAAATATTACACGTTCGGTATTATTCATACTGTATTTGATAGTGAGTTTATTATTAGCAGGATTAGGGAAAACAATTGTTTCGTCA
>CALEZD010000048.1 GCA_937928385.1 uncultured Bacteroidota bacterium | reverse complement strand
AGACAAATCTAAGGGTTGAAGCAATTCAACCCAAAAAAAATTAAGAATACCTTAACAGCCATTTTCCCAACCTCCAGATATGGCGATGCAAAATATTTACCCTAATTAGTTCTAAAAATTTTGATTGTTCAGCCATTTTTATATTATTGCAGCATAGATTGTCCCAGATGAATAAGAACAGACTAATGTATTCTTTAGAGTTCCCGATACGCTGCTCACCCCAGATATTGTACGAGTTTTTGTCAACACCTGTGGGTTTGTCAGAGTGGTTTGCCGATAAGGTAGACCAGCGCGACCATACCTTCCGTTTTTCGTGGAACGGCTCAGAGGATATAGCCTACCAGATAGACCAGTTGGAGAATGAATATGTACGCTACCGTTGGGACTATTATGACGATGACGAATTTTTCGAGTTCCGCATAGAACAGAGCCCGGTAACTAACGAAACCATACTGACAATAACTGACTTTGCTGATAAAACAGATATCAAAGACCAGGAAAACCTTTGGGGCTCACAAGTACATGAGCTGAAGCACCGTATTGGCAGCTAACGAGTTAAGACAGAGAATTAGTTTCAATCCGCTTCAAAATGGGGCGGATTTTTTATGCTTGGGCCATGTTAAGTTTTGCATGGGTATGATACCGCCTGCACTATAAAGGGTAAATTAGCATCGCAAATGCGGGGAAAATTGCCCTATATGAAGCATAAGGAATTAAAGTCGGTTGTAGAAAAGGAAGTAGATGGCCTTAGCCAATATGCCGGGAAAATCCCGGCGGGGTATGATGCTGAAGATATTCACAAGTTCAGGGTAGGGTATAAAAAACTGCGTGCCTTTATCAGGCTGGTACATGTTGGTAATGGCAAAAAACCGCTGAAGCAGGTCAAACACGTCTATGCAGCGGCTGGTGAGGTGCGGGACAGGCAGATACAACTGCAAATAATAACTGACTGGCTGGAACGGGATGGGTATGAGAAAGCTGTTTATCCGGGCATATTGAAGAATGAAATAGAGGAAGCTACCCGGAATCTGCAGGAGGCTATCAGTGGTTTTCCCTTTCATCACCTGGCTGAAAAACTGGTAGAGGTATTGCCGGAGCGGTTGAGCGATGATACCATCACTGGGTTTGTACACCGGCAGGTTGAGGGTTTTTACAGCAATATAAAAGATAATGCCACCAACGAACAGTTGCATACAGCCCGCAAACATCTGAAAGACATCATATACAATGCAGCTTATTTAAGAGCCGGTAAGAAAGATGCCCTGTTTCTTGAACAACAGGAAGATGTTAAAAAGCTGGCCACTTTACTTGGCGACTATCACGACAAAAATATGCTCATAGCACAGCTGTGTATGGTTCCCGAAGAAAAAATGCCGGTTGAAGAGTGTAAATCAATACAGCATTTTTTAGAACAATTGTACCGTGAAAAAGGTATGCTCAGAAAGGACATTGCAGAGGCGCTACAGAAATTGCTGGATAAAGCGGCAAAATCTTCGCTAAGTACCGCAGCACAGGCAGGCCTGCTGATAAGCAGTGCGTTGGTCAGCGGACTGGCGGTGTTCTTTCTCAACTATATAAGAAGGAGAGATTGAGTTGCCTTATCGAAGCGTACAGTTTACTTTTTCGGGGTCAGCACCCATGGCCACTGCATCCTCCTTACCAATCTGTTCAGCGTAGTTACAGTCTTTTTGCGCGCTCTTTTTCGTGCCTGCGATGGTTGATTTATTGGTACGTAGGGTTGTCACCGTACCGTTTGTTCCGAAATGTTGGGTGTAGTGGCTACATGTACAATTCCAGTCTTTAACGCACGAAGACATCAGTAAGGATGCGTATAAAAGTAGGGTGGTTATAAATGGTTTTTGCATAAATTTCGAGAAATGGTTAAATAAGAATATGGGTTTTTCGGAATTCTTAAATATTCTGAAATCAACGCTAAAATAATTGTTCCTTCTTATTTTTAATAAAAATCTTACCACATGAGTTACGACTGGAGCCAATTTTCGCAATGGATAAAAATAAAAGCGCCTGTACAAACTATATATGATTTGTGGACTACACGCCGGGGTATAGAAAGCTGGTTCCTGCGTATGGGGGAGTTCAGCAGGAATGGTGATGTTATTGGCGATGAGGAGCATGTGGCTGTTGGGGATACCTACCTCTGGCGTTGGCATGGTTATCCCGACAGCAGTACAGAAACCGGCGAAGTATTGGAGGCGAATGGTAAAGACAGGTTTCAGTTTCGTTTTGGCGAGGCAGGTATTGTTACGGTAGACGTAGAAGATACAGGCAATGGAACATCAAAAATGACGATAACACAATCGCATATTCCTACCACCGAAGAAGGGAAGCAAAACTACCATGTAGGCTGCTCCACCGGCTGGACCTTTTACCGTTGCAATATGAAGGCTGTAGTAGAGGGTGGGGTAGACATCAGGAATAAGGATAATAATGATGATATGAATGATTGACAACAGGTAATATAGTTACCCAAAACAAAACCGCCATCTTGTACAAGATGGCGGTTTTGTTTTGGAGTTATATGAAAATTATCTGCCCATTCTGGCCTGCATCATCTTTGCCTGAGCTTCCAGTTTCTCACTTGTTTCTTTATCACCGTTCTCTCTTGCCGTCATAGACAGTGAGCCGATAATCTGCGTCATACGGCTGAATTCACCGCTTAATGAAGCCCTGCCATCGTCCCTCAATGTCTGGTAGTAAGCCAGTTCATCTGTTGCCAGTTTAGATAATTTCATCGCTATCTCACTGCCGTTGGCCTTGTCGCCAATGGTGTAGTAAGCCATAGCCATAGTATAAGCCATCACGTCGTAAGGATAGGCGAATTCAGAGATGCCTTTTTTGATTTTATCCAGCACTTTTTTGGCATCCTCATTCCTGCCCATGGCAGACAGCTCTATAGCCAATCTGCTGCCCTGCATTTTATATGCCATAAACATCAGGCGGTTTTTCTCATCGAAGTACACATCGTTGCGGTCTGCATTGCCCCATGAGAATTTGTTCAGGAACAGGTCCAGCGATTTTTCGACATTGATGCTACCTATCTCACCCATCATGCTGCCAGGTGTCAGGCTTTGCATCTTGTAGGGCAGCAGCCGGTACACCACGCCTTCCAGCCTCATGTATTCGTCCATACCTATATAGTTGTCGCCCGGCAGGCCACCGCTGAAGTATATAGGCCTGTCCCAGCCTTGTTGTGCTATGGCTGCAACAATGTTCAAAGTGGCTATATCGTCTTTGTAGGCTATTTCTTTCGGGAAGGTGAACCTTACATCCGTAGAAATACGCGCTGTATCAGCAGCAGTTGCCAGCCCTTTCGCCACCAGTTCTTCCTTACTCATCGACGGGATGAAGAAGTTGCGCGTGGGCAGGAAGTTTTCCCTGCTGCCGTCAGACAATTGCACTTTAGCGTCCGGGTTATCAGATACCATAAAGTTGCAGATTTCGCCGAGGTTGAAGAACCTGTCTGAAGGTATCTGCGGAGATTTTACGTAACGCATATAATTCCTGCGATCACCCAGGTAGTGTTCCCTTTTCCAGGTCATAGGTACGGGTGGTGCTTCATTTGCCTTGTTGTTCAGTTGGTCTATATACCAGTCTATACCCAGCAGGCTCATGTTGATGATACGCACATCTGTCCGGTAGCCTTCCACCTCCTGCAGGTACCATAGCGGGTAAGTGTCATTGTCGCCGAAGGTGAATAATATGGCATTAGGTTCGCACGAGCTGAGTACGTTGGTAGCAGTGGCGTGCGCCAGGCGTTTTTTAGAGCGGTCGTGGTCGTCCCATTCTTCAGCGGCCATCAGTGCAGGAACAGCGGCGAGGCACAATACTATAGCCAGTGCTCCGCCTGCATTCCCTTTCAGGAAACGTTGGAACCAGTCGTTCACCATCAGTACGCCTAAACCTATCCACACCGCAAAAGCGTAGGTAGAACCTGCAAAGGCGTAATCCCTTTCACGTGGTTGTAGCGGCGGCATATTCAGGTATATGGCTGTAGCGATACCTGTAAAGAAGAATAAGACTAATACAACAAATGCGTCCCTCCTGTTCCTGTTGAACTGGAATACGATACCTATAATACCCAGTATAAAGGGCAGCATATACAATTCATTGCGCGATGGGGTGTTCTTGTACCCGTCGTTATAGCCTTCAGCTTTACGGGCATCAATATCACCCAGCCCCCTCAGGTTATTATCAATGAGTTTTATACCGGATACCCAGTTGCCGTTTTTGGGGTCGCCCTGTCCTTCTATATCGTTCTGGCGGCCGGCGTAGTTCCACATAAAATACCTCCACCACATCCAGTTTATCTGGTAGTCGAAGAAATAACGGTAGTTGTCTGAAGATGAAGGTGCTTCATTTTCGGCCAATCCCAGGAACTGGCGGTAAAACCTGATGTGTTGCGGGTCGTTATAATCCCATATACGAGGGAAGAAACGCTTGTCAGCATCATCAAAAACGGGTTCTATTTTCTTGCCTACCTCTTCATAATAATCCTTGCCGTCTTTTGTAGAACGCACATACCTTTTACCTGTCTCATCGTAATTAATCGGCCTTTTGTCGAAATCAGGTCCGAATAATAAGGGTTGAGAACCGAACTGTTCACGCTGGATATAAGATACCAGGCTGATGGCATTGTCGGGATTGGTCATATCAATAGGCACATCCGCACGAGAGCGGATAAGCGGTGCCAGGTAGCTGGTAAAGCCTATGATGATAAATATCAGGCAAAGCATACCTGTATGCGCCAGGTACCAGCCTCTGCGCTTGATGTACACCAGGCCCCAGGCCAGTGCAGCTATCAGCAGTGCTATAAATATAAAGGCGCCGGTATCAAACGGCATGCCCATGTTGTTGACAAAAAACAGGTCGAGCTTGGATGCAATGATGGGTAAGCCCTGCAGTACGCCAAACTGCACCAGCCCCAGTATAGCACAACCCACCAGGAAAGCGATAAATGTACCGAATGGTGTTACGTCATACTTCCTGAAATAATATACCATCGCTATTGCGGGTATTGCCAGCAAGTTCAGCAAGTGGATACCTACAGACAAGCCCATCATATAAGCTATAAATACCAGCCACCTGTCGGCACCGGGTTGGTCAGCCACATGCTCCCATTTCAGTATAGCCCAAAATACCAGCGCTGTAAAGAAGGAAGAAGTTGCATATACTTCCGCTTCAACTGCGGAGAACCAGAAGGTATCAGAAAAAGTATAAGCTAATGCGCCTACCAGGCCAGCACCCATTATCAGCATCACCTGGTTGCTGTTAGGCTCGCCCTCGCGGCCTATCGTCAGCCTGCGGGCAAAGTGCGTAATAGTCCAGAAGAGGAAGAGAATAGTCAACCCGCTGGCTATTGCCGACCATGCGTTCATCATCATGGCCACTTTATGTACGTCGCCGAATGCGAACAGGCCAAACAGCCTTTGTATCATCATAAACAGCGGCGCACCCGGTGAGTGGCCTACTTCTATTTTATGTGCACAGGAAATGAATTCTCCACAGTCCCAGAAACTGACCGTAGGTTCCATCGTTACCAGGTAAACAGTGGTGGCAATAATACCCGTAATCCAACCGACAAGGTTGTTGACTTTGCTATAATTCATGCAAGATTAGTTTGACAGGCAACAAAAATAGAAAAATACACGTATGCGCCTAATGGGTCTATACGAATTAACATTTCTATTATTTCACCTGTGTAGTGAGTTTGAAGCGCAATATAAGCTATATCAGTAAGTGGTTGAGGTTTTTTAGCTGCTCCGGTTCAATTATCTGCGCCAGTTGTACTTGAGGCATATCTCGCAGGTAACTTGTCAGCAGCCTTGCCTCCTGGTCGGCTGTAGGGCTGCTTATCAGCCACAGGTAGTCCAGTTGTTTTATTTCCGGCAGCAGCGCTTTTTTTTCGCTTTGCAGTTTGTACAGCAGGTGTTTACAACTGCTATGCGGTTCCTGGTATTGATAAAGGGAAAAGAAATGTACCTGGTCTTTGCCGGGGCGGTATTCTACATCACTTTCGGGCTCGCGTACAAAAGAAAAATCAAAAGCATTATTAACAGCCAGGCAAAATTTGTATCCCGGCATGGCGCTGCCTATACCAATCATGGCCGCATCCGAAAAAAAATCTTCGGTGGCCCCGCTCATATCCAACGGCAGTTTGCCCGACATATTAAAATAAGTATACTGGTAGTAAAGTTAGCAATACCGGGACTTAAATACCTTCACCGGGGATTTTTTTTATTTTTTTGGAAAAAACTCTCACTGTATTATACTTTTGCCGGGTAATACTCATTTACTGATACAATAAGAACAGCAACTCGTAAGTTTGCTGTCTAACCTGTTATTTTAATAAGACTATATGGTTGACGTACTGTTGGGACTGCAGTGGGGTGATGAAGGGAAAGGTAAAATCGTAGATTACCTGGCTGCAGGTTATGATATCATAGCCAGGTTCCAGGGTGGGCCCAATGCCGGGCACACTTTATACCTCGATGGTAAAAAGGTGGTCCTGCACACAATACCTTCCGGTGTGTTCCAGTCGCACTGCCTCAACCTGATAGGTAATGGAGTAGTGATAGACCCCGTAACACTGAAAAAAGAGATAGAAACAATCATAGCCTTGCAGCCCGACCTGAAGGAAAGGCTGTTCATATCGCAACGGGCTCATATTATTACGCCTACACATCGCGCCCTCGATGCGGCATCTGAAGCTGCTAAAGGCAAAGAAAAAATCGGTTCTACCCTGAAAGGTATAGGCCCTGCGTATATGGATAAAACCGGCAGGAACGGATTGAGGATAGGCGATTTACTTAATGAAGAAACCTTCAAAGCCAAATACACCAAACTGAAAGATAAGCATGCCGAACTGTTGGCCCAGTACCAATATGAAACTGATATTACAGAATGGGAGCAACAGTTTTTCGAAGCTGTGGATTTCCTGCGCGGTTTGCAGATTGTAAATGCCGAGTACTGGCTGGATGCCCATCTGAAAAACGGTAAAAAAATACTGGCAGAAGGTGCGCAGGGCAGTATGCTGGATATTGACTTCGGTACTTACCCTTATGTTACTTCATCCAATACTATTGCGGCAGGTGTTTGCAACGGCCTGGGTGTCGCGCCATCAACCATAGGAGAGGTGTATGGTATCACCAAAGCATATTGCACCCGCGTAGGCAGTGGTCCGTTCCCTACCGAACTGGATGATGAAATCGGCGAGGCATTGAGGAAAGCAGGCAACGAATTTGGCGCTACTACAGGCAGGCCCCGCCGCTGTGGGTGGATAGACCTGGTAGCACTGAAATATGCTGTGATGCTGAGTGGTGTTACCAAACTGATTGTGACTAAAACAGACGTACTGGATAATTTCAGCCCGTTAAAAGCAGCAGTTGCGTATATTGCCGACGGAGCAGAAACGGTGGAAATGCCGTATGACCTTTGTGATACTATTGTAGAGCCTGTATATAAATCTTTTGATGGCTGGGAGCGCCCTATTAATGAGTGTACTACTTATGAAGAGACACCTCAATCTTTCAAAGAATACTGCGATTTTGTGGCACAGTTTTTAGGTACGGATATAGCATATATTTCTAATGGTACAGGCCGCGACCAACTGCTGAAAAAAAACTGACAAAATACTTTGTATCTGAAAAAAAAATGTGAATTTAGCCGAAGCAATTAAATAATTAAGCTATCAAAATTATATGAGTGCTATGAAATCAGAAACACTAACCACAGCGGTGAATAAACATAATGAAGAGCCCGCTACTTCATCTGTAAGAGTTACTTCTTCAGGTGTATTAACAACTGCATTACCGGAGGAAGAAACTGAAGAAGAAACGGGTAATGGATTATTGAAGCGAATTATCAACGCACCGCTTGCGGCGAAGTCTAAAAAAGACGATGACGACGATGATGATGATGACGATGATTTCGATGATGACGACGATGATGATTTCGACGATGATTTTGAAGAAGAAGCAATTGATGAGGATTTCGAAGAGTTTGATATGCCCAAATCAAAACCCGGAACTCCAGGTAAGAAAAAAACCGGTGAGGACGATGATTTTGAGTTGGAAGAAGATTTCGACGATTTCGACGATTTTGATGATGACGATGATGATTTTTAAACATCATGTCCGCACAACGCAATAAAGCAACGTTCAGTATCAAAGCTGAACAATATGAAAGTATAAAACAACGGATGCTGAACTGGTCAAAACAGTTCAGCATTCTTCTTTTCCTGGATAGCAATGAATATGCTGATAAATATAGCCGCTACGAGTGCCTGTTAGGTGCCGGTATGCACCATTCCGGGTCATTGTCAGGGTTAGACGATGTGTACAGGTTTCACAGCGCTCAAAACGATTGGTTGTTTGGGCATATCAATTACGATTATAAAAACTATCTCGAGCCTCGGATTTCCTCGCGGCACCGGGCTGTTGTTGGTTTCCCTGATTTCTTTTTCTTTCAGCCCCTGGTGGTTTGTTATATACTTACAGGACAGCAGCAACTGGTCATTGAAACATTGGACGAAGACCCTGTGGAGGTGTTCAATGATATAATGAATACCACAGCGGAAATAGATACTAACATCCCTTCGGTCAACTTTATTAAGAGAACGGATAAGCAGGTGTATATCGACACCATCAACAAACTACGCCATCATATTAAAGAAGGTGATTGTTACGAAATCAACTATTGTAACGAAGGCTACGCCACAGGTGTAAACATCGAACCTGTACCGGTGTTTCATGCCCTCAACCATTTGTCCCGTGCTCCTTTTGCGGCATACTATCGTAACGAGGGCAGGTATATGATTTGTGCCAGCCCCGAACGGTATATCTGGAAAGAGGGTAGTGGTGTTATTGCCCAGCCCATAAAAGGCACTGCCCGCCGCGGGCAGGATGCGGAAACGGATGCCGGCATTAAGAATGATTTGTACCAAAGCATTAAAGACAGAGCTGAAAATGTAATGATAACAGACCTGGTGCGCAACGACCTATCACGCAGTTGCGAAGTGGGCAGCATTGCCGTAGAAGAATTATTTGGTATCTACACTTTTCCACAGGTGCACCAGATGATATCTACCATCAGCGGAAAGTTAAATAATGAACAGCCTTTTACTGATGCGCTGAAATATTCCTTTCCTATGGGTAGCATGACGGGAGCACCTAAAATAAAAGTGATGGAACTGGTAGACCGCTACGAAGACACTCGCAGGGAATTGTTTTCAGGTACGGTAGGTTATATTACCCCCGGTGCCGATTTTGACTTTAATGTGATTATACGCAGCCTGTTTTATGATGCCGGGCAGCAAAGGCTCAGTTACCAGTCGGGCGGAGCCATAACATACGACAGTAACGCGGAAAGTGAATGGGAAGAAATGCGCCTGAAAGCCTGGGCGCTGGAAAGGATATTTGCCGGTTAATGCGCTACAGGTCTTTCCCCATTACATAGTCGTTCATCCAATACCCGCTGCCAATGTCAATATCTTCTTCGTATGCCACCGTGTATCCCATCTTTTCGTAGAAAGCCTTGGCGGGATTATACCTGTTCACATTCAGTTCAAGCCGGTATGCACCTTCTGAGCGGCTTTCAGCTTCTACAGCTTGTAGCAACATACGGCCATATCCTTTACCATGCATGTTAGTGAGGCAGTACAGTTTGTGTAATTTATAAATAGCGGGGTTTTCAGCCCTGGGGCTATATGCTGCAAAACCCACTGCTTCATCATTGTTTTCCAACAGCAGGTAGGTTTGCGAGCCGTCTGTTAGCTGTTGTTGAATAATATCCGTATTGTAAAACAGCCCCAGCATATAAGCCACCTGTTTCTCGCCTATTACGGGTATGTAGGTAGGCCACCATACTTCATCTGCTATCTGCCTTATTATGCCTGTATCGGCCTGTACTGCTTTTCTTATCTTTATCATGTTATAACAGGGCCGAATATATGAAAAACAGCCCGTCATTTACCTATCCCCGCAGGTTATGGCGAGGTATTTTAGGTGCATATTTTTTTGCCTCCCATTGTTTTTTTTCAGGATGAGTAGTATATTCACGCTATATGAAAAAAGCATTTATCATTTCAGGTGTTTTGACTATTACGATTGCCCTTATGCAGTCATGTGCTCCGAATCGTAGAATGCCCCGTCCGCAAAGGCATCCTACACCGCCTGGTCGGTTTGTGTTGCAGCAGGCTCCTGTGCAGCCAACCACTACAACTACAGTGGGGGCATAAGTTTCTTTCCCCCTGCACATAAGCATATTCCGTACGCGGCAAGGTACTTGCCTGCATAAGCTAAATAATTGCTTATTATCTTTGGCTTATGTACAGGATACTATTTTTTGCACTCTTTTTGCTGCAGCATACGCTGCCATTGTGCGCCCAGCCTTTATCTAACCCTCACGGTATAGAACACACAGGCAAAACACCTGAATACGCGCAGGTGCAGCATTTCTACCAATCTTTAGACAAACGTTACAAAACCATACAGGTACATACTGCCGGCCCCACCGATACAGACGATTCGCTATTGGTGGTGTACTACTCGGCTGATGCTCAGTTTGATATAGCGCAATGGAAGAAACAGGGAAAACTGGTAGTGTTCATCAACAATGGCATACACCCCGGCGAGCCTGATGGCATAGTGGCCAGTATGCAGTTGCTATGGGATATTACAGAGAAAAAGCTGAAAATTCCTGATCATGTCGTTCTTGCGGTAATACCTGTGTTTAATATCAGCGGAGCACGCAAGCAAAGACAATATACCCGTGCTAACCAGAACGGGCCTGAAATCACCGGCTTCAGGGCCAATGCGCAAAACCTGGACCTGAACAGGGACTTCGTGAAGATGGATGCCCGTGAAACACGCAGCATGGTGCGCCTTTTTCGCCGGTTAGACCCCGATGTATTAATAGATAACCATGTAAGCAATGGGGCTGACTACCAGCACGTAATGACCCTGCTGAGTACTCAATGTAACAAACTGGGTGGCCCCATGGGCGATTACCTGAACAAGACTTTCGAACCCGCACTGTACGATGATATGAAACAACGTGGTTTCGACCTGGTACCTTATGTAAATGTATGGGGAACAGCCCCTGATAACGGTTGGGATGCCTTTATGGAAATACCCCGTTTTTTTAGCGGCTATGCGGCCATGTTTCATACTTATGCCTTCGTTGCCGAAACACACATGCTCAAGCCATTTCCTGTCAGGGTCAAGGCTACTTACGAGCTGATGCTGAGTATCATTAACCATACAGCCGATAATGCACAGGTTATCCGCGCCACCAGGCAGCAGCAAAAGCAATGGGTGGCCAATAGTACTGAATTGGCGATAGACTGGGCGGTTGATACCACACGCCCGGCACTTATCGAGCTAAAGGGATATGAAGCAGGTTATAAACCCAGTAATATATCAGGCCTCCCCAGGCTGTATTACGACCGGAATAAGCCTATAGAAATAAAAACTCCGTTTTACAATGCGTGTACTACAAGGCAAAAAACAGATGTGCCGCAGGCATACATTATTCCGCAAGGTTGGAATAGGGTAGTGAGCCGCCTGAAGGCTAATGGTGTGAAGATGCATAAACTTAACGCCGATACTGTCATAGAACTCACCGTGTATTATATAGCAGACTATAAGACGACTCCCAACCCCTACGAAGGGCATTACCTGCACAGTGAGGTAGCGGTTGACAAGCAGAAGAAGCAGGTGCAGCTCAGGAAGGGGGATTATTTCATACCTGTTGACCAGGAAGCGAAGAGGTACCTGGTAGAGACATTGGAACCCACAGCGCCTGATGCCTTTTTTGCATGGGGATTTTTTGATGCTGTGCTGCAACAAAAAGAATATTACAGCGACTATGCTTTTGAAGATTTGGCAGTTGAATTGCTGGCAAAGGACAAACAACTGAAAGACAAGCTGGAAGAACGCAAAGCTGCGGACCCTGCTTTTGCCAAAGACGGTAAAGCGCAGTTGCATTTTGTGTTTCAAAACTCAGCTTACCACGAGCCCGAGCACATGCGCTATCCTGTGTACAGGTTAGAGTAGCTTGTCAATAGCTGCTGCCAGTTTCCTGTCTTTATCTGTTACTATATCTCCGGCATCGTGCGTGTTCAGGTGTATCTCTACCTTGTTCCACACATTGCTCCAGTTGGGGTGGTGGCCATGCTGCTCAGCCAACATAGCTACCCTCGTCATAAATGCAAAGGCTTCAGAAAAATCTTTGAATGTGAAGCTTTGGTACAACGTATTGTCTTGTTCAGTCCATGCCATAAGAATATAAAATTTAATACAACTACTAAGCTATAACAGTTTTATGTTGCGATGGTTAAATATTCATGAAAGATATTGCAGGCTAATTTGTTTTTTATTTTCTTTGCCTCACTATATAAAAACCTGTAAATTTTAATGAAGAAGTACCTTAAACCTTTGCTGCTCGTTTCGTTGAGCGTATTTATTCCTGCTTTGGTTCATGCCCAATTTGGGTTTAGTTATGGCAGGCCATTTGATTACTCCTCCTTCTGGAACATAGACCCATACAAATACCGGTTTACAGAGATAGGGATAATAAACGGCTTCACGAGTCCTAATTGTGAAATAGACTATTCTGTTTCTAATAATAACGGTGGGTATAGGGAAAAGACGGCAAGAGGTAAAGCAGACTTAAAGTTCAATGTGGGGCTTACAATTGGGGCCGGCATTCACCTGGCCAGGTTAGGAGACAAGTCTGCACTGGGTTTGAATATTAACATGCATTACACTTTCACCAGGTTGGTGTTGAAAAGCGATGCTTTTAAAATTAAGGATGTTATCCCTTTTAATGAAGAACTGGATTATTCCATGTCGTCAATCCCCATCAGCATTGATTATAAAACCGGTGCAGAAGCAATATCTGACCGATATCTGAAAAGCTCTTTTGCATTTGGAGCTGGCATAGCCCCACGTTTTGTGGCATACGGGCTGCTGGGTGGAGAGGCAACGCCCTCAATTTCTCCATTTCTGAAAATGGAAGCAGGGTATTTTGTGGGCCTGGGTTTTAAAATACGGATGTTGTATTTCGTAGGCAAACAAACCTGGGACAAAGGATATTTGTTGCAACCTGTTGTATCAAATGCGCCTATAGGCAGCGAGGGCTATTACAATTTATCATCAACAGGAGAATTCCTGGTGTCATTGATTGTTATGCCTTACTCACGTGCCTGGACAGACTAAGACTTTACCTCAAACCATACAGGCTTTTTATTGTTCCAGTCCCCATTATAATTCACAGTCAGTTCCTCGCCTGCGGCAATGTTGCGCATGGTTTTTACCGACATAGTATTATTGTCGTAATCCATGAAGTACTCACAATTGGCGTTGTCCGAATGGTTGTACACTGAAATATACCCCTGTGCCATGCAGCACTTGTTTTCGCCATCTGGCTGCCATTCAAATATATAGTCGTGCAGCAGAGTTTGGTCAAGGAGTTTACGTTCTTCGGCAGTCATTACTATCACAGGCGATACTTCAACATCCATACCGGCAGTTAGTGCAATACTGGTAAACACCCCATTGCCTTTGAGCTCTGTTTGATGCACGTATATACCGGGTAATATTTGCATGGCCTTAAAATAAGAAATCCCTTCCGTCATACGGAAGGGATTTACCTTTAACTATTGTTTTTATAATTTGTTGGCAGCTGCCTTTTCTGTATTCAGTTCAGTCCTTTGAGCCAATATACCATTCCGGCCTTCCTCTTCAGGTACTATTTCCACCTTTACTTTAGCCAGGCCTTTATTATGATAGTCAAGCTTTTTGGCGCAGATACTGGCCATGTCTATCAGGCGTTTATTGTTCTTGGCCATACGGTCGTTGATGCGTACGTACAGGTATTTGCCATTTGCCAGGTTAGTTACCTTCACATAAGTATTCAGCGACAAGGTATTGCTGGCAGCAGTAAATTTTTCATTGCTGAACATTTCCCCGGTTGATGTAGGACGCCCTACAAACTTATCGTGGTAGTAACTGGCAACACCCTTCGCAACAGAATCATCGCTTATATCCCTGCTAACAATGTTTTCTTCCGCCGATTGGGCAAAAGATAACTGCGTGAACAATATCGATATTAAGAGAGTAAATATGTATTTCATACGGTACATATTAGTAAACGTGTGCAAATGTACACATTTTTACCTGTTTAAACCCCATCTAATTGTTAAAATCAGTCTTTCTTACCTTTGTAAGAAGGCCTTTTGCCGCTAAATCGCTTATTATCACCACTTTGTGTATAGCTTCTTTCTTTCCAGCCACCGCGTCCGCCTTTGTCACCTCCGCGGCTGTCCCGGTTATAGCCACCGCTTCTCTCGCGCGGGCCACCTTTGAATCCACCACCGCTGCCACCTGAACGCCCTGCCTGGTCTGCCTCTTCTACACGCACTTTGCGTCCTTTATGTTTTTTCTGAGATAGTGCGGTAACAATAAATTCAGCTGCGCTGCCGGGTACGTTAAAGAAACTGCTCAACTCCCTGATAGTAATGCGCTGCACCAGGTTCGGTTCTATATCCGTGGCACCGGTAACAAACTCCAGCAACTTTTGTGCTGAATCAATACCGTCTTTCTCGCCCATGTTCATGAACAGGCGTACACTTTCCCGGTTGCCTCTTGCACCTTTTTCGTTGCTGTCGTATCCTGCATTCAGGTCTTTGGCATCGTTGTAGGCGCTTATAGTTTCCTGCAGTTGCAGCCATATCAGCCTGCGTATCAGTTCATCCTTATCCATATCTGCAAATCGCTCATGGATGGTATTGAGGTACACTTCTGCAAAATCAGCGCGGGGCTCTGCGGATGCAATCTGCTCCAGGTGGAAGAACAAACGTTTCCTTACCACTTCAGCGCCATCGGGTATATCGCTCCTGTTAAACTTCTGTTTTACCAGGCGTTCTATCTGGCGTATGCCTGATATCTCTTTTGGAGAAACGATGGACATACAGATACCTGATTTGCCTGCGCGTGCTGTACGCCCGCTGCGGTGTGTATACACTTCAGGGTCGTCCGGCAACTCGTAGTTGATAACGTGGGTCAGGTCGTTGACATCTATACCCCGCGCAGCAACGTCTGTAGCTACCAGTATTTGCAACGCCTTGCTCTTAAAGCGTTCCATTACCTTCGAGCGCATACTCTGGTCCATATCGCCGTGCAGTGGGCTTACGTGATAGCCCATTTTCATCAGCTTCTCGCTTACTTCCTGCGCATCGTTTTTAGTACGTGTAAATATTACACCATATATACCGGGTGTAAAGTCCAGCAACCTGCGCAGGGTTTCAAACCTGTTGTGGTGGTTGGTTACATAGTATTGGTGGTCAATATTTTCGTTAGTTGCGTTTGCTTTAGCTACTGCAAATTCTTCCCAGTCGCTCATAAAACGCTTGGCTATTTTCCGCACGTCGTTCGACATGGTGGCAGAAAACATCCAGGTATGTTCGCGTTCGGTAGCCGATTGCAATATGAGTTCAATATCCTCGCGGAAACCCATATTCAGCATTTCGTCTGCCTCGTCCAGTACCACGTATCTCATATCTGCAAGAGATATGGCTTTACGCTCCAGTAAATCTATCAGCCTGCCGGGTGTGGCTACTACCACCTGCGCGCCTGCCTTCAGGCTGCGTATTTGTCCGCTTATGGACACGCCGCCATATACAGCTGTGATCTTAAGACCACGCATATATTGCCCGTACTTCTGAAATTCTGCCTCTATCTGCATACACAATTCGCGTGTAGGACTGAGGACCAATGCCTGCACATGTTTCTGTGCAACGTCAATGTTGTGCAATAGCGGAAGTCCGAAGGCGGCAGTTTTGCCCGTACCCGTCTGGGCAAGGCCAATAATGTCGTTGGGAGTAGAAAGCAGGTAAGGGATTACCTTTTCCTGGATTGGTGTGGGGGTCTCAAACCCCATTTCCGATACGGCACGTGTCAATTCTTCTCTCAGCGAGAAGTCTTTGAATGTTACCATTAATTAAGAACTTAAATTTAAATGAGGCGCAAAGGTACAGCTAATAATTTACAATAAACAAAATACTTTGTTAAGGACTGGTTGTCAGTATAATAACAATGCCCGTGCGTTATTGCATGGGCATCGTTACGTTATTATTCGCAGTTCCTGTGTCAGATTAGTTTTTCTATAAAGTCGTCCACAGCGTCTTTAGCATACAGGGTGTCTATTTTCTCTTTTGCGGCCAGCCCCATTATTTCCCATTTGTCCCGCTGCTGCCAGGCGCGTTCCATAGCGTTGGCTACGCAACTGGTTACAGCTGCTTCTGCTACAAAACCATTGACCCCTTCTGTCACTATTTCAGCATTACCGCCTACGTCAGTTACTACTGCCGCACGCTTACAATAGTTGGCCTCCAGCAGCGAGAGAGGAGTACCCTCGCCACGGGATGGTAATAACAGGATATGGTTTTCGTCCCACACCTCTTTTACATCTTTTATAAAACCTTTAAAGATGATTTTTTCTTCCAACTGGTAAAAGGTAGCCAGGTCTTTGATATACTCTTCGTGCGGGCCTGAACCATATACATGTACACGATAGTTGCGGTCTTTCCATTGTGGCTGAGAGAAGGTTTCAAACAACAGGTCATAACCTTTTATATCCGCTTCCAGCCTGGCCACTACGGCTATCTTATATATATCACTTTCAGGAAAAGCACCTGTAGTATTTTGTATTTTAATCGGGTTCCTGATTACCTCTGCATTTTGCATCCGGCTGGCCATAGTCCTTTCTGCCACTTGCCTGTTGCGGTTGCTCACGAAGAATATTTTTTCAGCCCGCCTGAAGTAATCAATAAAGAACTGCCTGCGTTGTGTAGGCATATACTCATACTCCAGCAAAAACTGCGACATGATATATACAGGCTTGCCCAGGCTCATCAGCCATTCGCCATGCTGAAGTATTGCATTGTCAAAAGCACCTCCTTCGCTGATGAGTATGATGTCGGGATCAAAACCTAACGCGGCGTTGCGCCAGCTAAAAGCCTTCATCCTGTTTTTTACCTTATCGGTTATTCTGCCACTTGTGTGTATGTTGGGCCTGAATGTAGTGATGCCTCCTGCTGCCTTTATCTGTTGTAGCTTCTCCGGGCTCTCTTTCCATTCAATAGTGTTGGTCATTACCTTATGGCCACCGCCCAGCAGTTTTAGTGCAGCATCCGACCATAGTTGCTCACTACCGCCCCAGGGCACTATCTCCAGTGTTGAAAATATATATATTCTTTTTGCAGTACGGTTGCCCGGCTGCAGAGAGTTTCCTGACATTGTGTGTGTTTTATTTTTTGTTTTGTTATTCCTTAGAGAATATAACTGCGTAAAAATAACCCTGACACACCCCCTATGTCAAAATATATGGCACAGAATAACAATACAATAACAGCTATAAACAGACTAGAGAGTAGATGTTATTTCCTCTCCACCGGCTATTTCTTCAATAGCAGAAACATGGCCATCCGGTTTCAGGGGTAATATGATATGAAACTTAGTGCCTTCTTTTACCTTGCTTTCCAGGCTAATTTTACCCCCGTGTTGTTCTACTATCTGCTTGCAAATATTCAGCCCCAGGCCATGAGATTTTTCACCTTTCAGCCCCAGCCTGCCCGCTTTTGAAAATCGGTCGAACAGGAAGGGTTGCAACTGTTCCGGTATGCCTATACCGCTGTCCGATACGGTAACGGTTGCATGGTCTTTATCGGTATGTTGTAATATCAGGTGTATCGTACCCCCGTCTTCGGTAAACTTGATGGCATTGCCTATCAGGTTGTCAAACACCCGCACCATCTTATCCTGGTCAATGCTTGCAGAAATAATGTTTTCAGGCAAGGTCAGTAATAATCTTTTATCGTCTTTTACCTGGTGTGCCCATTGCTGTTGTATTTGTGTCAACAACAGGTTCAGGTTGGCTTCTTTCAATTGTAGTCCTTGCGAGCTTTCACCTTTCACTATCAGTATCAGGTCACGTATGATGTTGCGTGCATCATTACAGGCCTCAAGTATCATATCGGCGTATTGGTCGCGCTCGTTTATAGACGAATCCGGTACTTTCGATAATTCAACCAGCGCGGTAATGCTATTGAGCGGGCTGCGCAGGTCGTGTGCTACTATGCCCAGCATTTCGGTTTTTAGCTGGGCTATTTTGGTTATTTCATGATTGTTGCGTTCTATCTGCTTCAACTGGATAAAATAGTTGGCATGATAGGAATACAACATACGGGATATAAAATAGAAACCAACTATGATAATAGCGCCTGAAAAATGATTAATGACAATTGCTTCAGTATCCTGTATAAACAGGTTGAGCCCTATGGATAAACCAATAAATGTGATGAGGCTGGCAACCATGGCGCTTTTCATGCTGAACAACCATGATACTGCTACAAACAACAGCCCGAACATGAACATCGTCATATTATCTGCGGGGCTCCTGCCTGATATAAATGACAGCCACATCATGCCGTAAATGAGCATGACAGGATAACTGCTGCCAACAAATCGCTTCAGCGCCAGCCTGTGGCGGATGGATAACTCTTTTACATAGTTAATGGCCAGGAAGTACACGACTGATATCGCCAGCAGGTATATAAATGCATTCAGGTATTGACTCCTGTTTTCAACACCCGAATAATCAACAAACAGCCCTGATAGCAGTGCAATGGTGCTGATGGTAATAATCAACAGCGAACTCAGTCGTGCAACCTTTAGATTTTGGTTGATGACGAATAGTTTAAACGGTATTGCGTATTTATCGCTTACTGAACTGAATATGTATAATCTCATGCACTCCCCCTATGTGTTCCAATTGATAGGATGCAAGTTTAGTATTTTTTTTTATATGTGCAAATTATTAAGGGTTCGGTAGCAATAGTTCACTATTTAGTTCTGCGAAAAGGTAAGTACTCTATATTTTTTTTTCTTTTTTCCCAACAACCACAGAAAAACGTTGTTATGAAAGTAGATGCACTGATAGATTAAGGCTGTTAGGTAAAAAATGAAAAACAGTAGTGTGCTGATAAGATATATTGAATTTACGTGCCAGTACGTATTGCATTAAGCACCTTTTTGTTGTACATTTAAACATACACATCTTTTGCACCATTGTCTTTAAAATAAAACGAAAAATATGAACGATGCACTTTATATAACCAACCGCACCGGCAAACCGATGCTGGCTACTATATCAGATAATTACACAGGCAACGATATAGTGAAATGTGAACTGCAACCCGGCAGCAACAGGATAGAGGTAGATACATTAGATACAGGCACCTACTATATCAGCCTTGTTAATCACAATAACGATATTATTTACAAAGAGAAGATTGTAAAGAACTAAACAGCTTATGCTGTTTCAGTTATTCCTTTAGCCGGTGTGTGGGGCACTATTATAGTGGCCCCGTCACTTTTCTGCGGCATGTCTTTTTTGCCCAAAGCTTTGTGCAGCCTGTACGCGGTCAGCAGGCAGGAGAGTATTACGGCTATACTCAGGTACCCTGTTATATCATAGTTGCCTATAGTGTTTTCAGGTGTCTTTACTACCACCCAGCCCGCTATTACCGATGCCATGCCTACCGACAATTGCTGTACAGACGAGTTAATGTTCATAAAGCTCCCTCGCCTGGCAGGTGGCACTATCTCGCTCACAATAGCCTGTGCGGGTATGGCACGGCCTGTAGATACTACAAACCAGAACCCCGTTATAGCCAGTACGAAGTAGAAGGGAATCCTGGGCATGTTGGTTATCAGTGCTATAGGTATGATGCCCAGCAATACCATAATGCTGAACAGCCTGAATTTGCCCAGCTTGTCGGCCCACTTGCCTATAATGGGCGATGTAAACAGGGTAAGCGCTCCGCCTACCATATATATCAGTGGTGTCTGCACATTAGTAAAACCTACATTCAGCTCCATAAACGGCACCAGGAAGGGTATAATCAGGAAATGCCCCATCATCATGGTTGACAATAATAATATGCCCAGCCGCTGATTTTTATCTTTTAGTATATCTACCAGCAGCATCACGGGGTTAAACTTCCTGCCTTCATTACCTTCCTTATGTCCCGTCATATTGGGTATATACTTCACCAGCAGCGGCATAATGATAACACCCATGGCCACTACAAAATAGAATGGAGCGTGCCAGCTGAAAAACTTGGACAGGTATAGCCCGAAGGGCACACCGAAAACCGATGCCGCCGAAAATGCCGCCATTATCATACCCATGGCGCGCCCCCTTCTTTCAAAAGGCACCAGGTCGGCCACAATGGATAATACCTGAGCGCCAATCAGCCCGCCAAATACTCCGGCGGCTATCCTGGCTGACAGCAGCATCTCATAAGTAACTGATACCGCGCAGAGCAAGGTGCATAGCAGGAAACCGCCGTATGCAAACAACAGCAGGTTCTTCCTGTCAAACTTATCTACCAGCGATGCGGCGAAGAAACTGGCTGTAGCAGCGCTAAAGGTATAGGCGGCTACCAGGAATGAAAACTGCTGCGCCGATATATTGAAATGCGGCATCAGGAAATTGCCCAGCGGCATCATAATCATAAAGTCCATGATATGGGTAAAGTTGACCGAAGCCAGCAACAGCAATATGATTCTTTCCTCTTTCTTCATTGTAAATAAGCCTGCGAATTTCCGTTTATTCCTGCTGACAAAAAAATCTGCTCAATATGTATAAATAATAGGCGTATAGTTTTTTACACCTGCCCTGTATCTTCTAACAGGTCTGTCAGCAGTTGTTGCAGGTCAGTTTGTGGTATGCACAATACCGGGTGCAAGTCTTCGCTACGGTTCAGGTGGGTGTCGGGGCCTTCATCACCTGCTTCCGGCAGTTCATTGCCCGCATTGCAATGCGCCGTCAGGGTAGGGCCCTCTCTTTTTATCAGTATGGTCTCCTGCTGTAAATTATCTGCACCGGTACCATTGCCCGAGGGCGAATGGGCTGTTTCCAGCAGCATGGATATGCTTTCGCTGCTGATGTCGGGAAAGAAATCGTACTGAATCCTGCTGATGCGTATCCACATTTCAGAGCCTATGCCCGCCCCGTTACTTGCAGCTATACATATCATATCGCCCACACGCGCGCTGCGTTGCAGTTTCTGTCCCCGGGCGTCTGTCAGTGTTATACTGAAATTTCCCTTCAGCGAATAATTCCAGTCATTCACATCCAGAAGCCGATCTTTGGCCAGCAGAAACAAGTCGCGGGCGTCATCTATATCAGCGGCGGTAGTACTCACTTCCATACGCGCAGGCTTTGTTACATCCTAAATTTCGGTGCATTTTAGTAAATACACATATTTACTTATCCGCAGGTGTTGATAACTTAGGGTAGCAGGACACACTTCTTGAGCTTCGGATAATACTAAATAAAAAAATATTCCAAAATGAGTCTCTCCGCCTTAGGCGGAAGATAGTGGGGATGCGCGCGAAATGCCCCGACCCTAAAGGGAGGTATTGAAAAATTTGTCTTCCCCTTTAGGGGAGATAGAGGGGCTTTTTTAGCACTCGAAAAAAACGCTGTGAATCAGGCAAGAATATTTCAGGTGCTGATTGGTGCCAGCTAAATATCTATCCGACAGGCAAAAAGAAACGGGGCGTAATAAATCGCCCCGTTTTTTGCTATTGTCCCGATAGTGTGGTTTTAAAATTTATAACCTACCCTGATGTTGAATTGAAATGCTGCGTCCCAACCTTGTTGGGCAGCGTATTTTACAAATGCAGTGCCTATTCCTGCATCCCCTGCCACTAAAAGCCTGTTACTGACGTTGACTGATAAGGAGTTGGTGAGCAGTACGCCGTTTTCGCTCAGGGGCGTAAACCGTTTTTCAATGGGTGTTTTGGAATCCGCTTGTTTAGTACTGCCTCCTTCTTCTGACAGTGTAGGGTTGATTTCGCTGCAGCAGTTGGAATTGCCCCTGCCTATTACCGCCGAAACGCCTACTGCGTAATTTACTATGCGGCTGTTGCCGGCAGGGTAGTATTTCATACCGGGGTTGGCATAACCCATATGCGTTTTTACGGTAGCGTCGCAGGGGTTGCTGTTGCCGAATGTATAGCTGACAGGTAAAGCAAGACTCAGTTTCGTGCCTATTATCCGTTCGTACTGTATGCCCACGCCTGTGGCTGTGTGGTGTGTAACAGAAACCGGGATTATTGATAAACTGTTTTTAGGGTTGTCTTTGGCTTCTGTTTGTAACGATGTTACAATAACTATTGCAATAATTAATAGATGCTTCATATTTTATAGCTTTTAAGTGTTGTGATTTATTCCTTAACGCAATATCAATGTGTTTATGCGTTCGATGCTACGGATTTAAGTTTTTTTATAATTCCTCAATGTTTTTTAAGATATCCAGGCTCTCGTGACACTTAAATGCAGTCGGCGGTTAACCACCGTTGGGCGTAGCCACCCGACTTACCCATCATATTCAAACAAGGGTATACTTTATATTAACAACAATTTTACGTATATTTGTATTGTATCATCGCAGGTGATGTACAACTACAGATCTGCTCTTTGACATTACAGGCCCATACTCTTTAAAATATAAACAGGAATGAACACCTGTCACCTGATTAAAGGATTATCCGGCCAGGCTGTAAATCATTTTCAGAACGAGTCATTTTTTTAAATCCCTGATTTCCGGGAACAAAATGGAACAAAAATGCTAAGCGATTTATTACCAATCACTTAGCATTAAATATGGTTTGAATTTTATTGAAAATCCGGCATCATTTGGGAACAAAACCTGTGTTTGGGAACAAATTCCGCACAAATTATCCCTGCTGCGGCCTGTCGCCCTGGGGTGGCCGCTGTGGCCTGTTGCCTCCGCCGCCTTTGCCACGGTTCCGGTTGCCGCCCTGTCGGTTGCCTTGCTGCTGGTTGCGTTGTTCTCCGCCGCCTTGTTGCTCCGGCCGGTTGCCTTGCGCTTGTTTGGCTTGCTGTGGCCTGTCGCCCTGTGGTGGACGTTGCGGCCTGTTGCCGCCACCTTTGTTGCCATCGGGGCGCCTGCCGCCTTCCTGCCTTGGTTGGTTGTCACGGGCTTGTTTCTGCTGGGGCTGTTGTCCTCGGTTATCGCCCTGGCCGCCCCTGCCTTTGTTGCGGCTTTTGCTGCTTTTCTTCCTGGAGCCTTTTTCCAGCGAGCGCAGGCTTACCTGGCCCACGTCGTTTACAAAGCCCGCATCTACCTTTATGGCTGTTTTGCTGCCGGTGGCTTCCAGTTCTACAGGTTGCAGTTCGTCTGGTTTTATGCCTTTGCCGTTCAGTTCCAGTATCTCCTTTACACGTTCTATGCTCAGGGGGTACTGCTTATTGCTTTCGCGGTAGCTGTACCACATCAGGTTTTTAAAGATGTCCCGCTTCTGCAAAAAGGCTTTTCCGCTGGCGGTTTCTATCACATCTGCCTGCTCGGGAAACACGGAAAGCGCATCTATATATGTATCCAGCTCGTAGTTCAGGCAGCATTTCAGCCTGCCGCACTGGCCGCTTAGTTTAGTTTGGTTGATGGACAGGTTCTGGTAGCGTGCCGCGGTTGTATTCACACTTTTGAAGTCTGTCAGCCAGGTGCTGCAGCACAATTCGCGCCCGCAACTGCCTATGCCGCCTACCTTACCGCTTTCCTGCCGGGCGCCTATCTGCTTCATTTCCACCTTCACGCGAAAGTCGTTGGCGTACATCTTTATCAGCTCACGAAAATCCACGCGCTGGTCGGCGGTGTAGAAGAAGGTAGCTTTCTTGCCGTCGGCCTGCAGTTCTACCTCTGCCAGCTTCATTTCCAGGTTAAGGCTGCGGGCTATGGCGCGGCTGCGCACCAGCAGTTCCTGTTCCTTCTCCTTATTCACCCTGAACATTTCCAGGTCCTCGTCGGTGGCTATGCGGTGGATGCGTTTGGTTACATCTTTCTCCTTGATGCCGTACTTCTTCATCTGGAGTTTTACCAGTTCGCCTGTCAGGTTTACCTGGCCAATATCTATGCCACCCACGCCCTCTACGGCTATCCATTGCCCTTTTTCGGGTATGATATGTGTGTTGTTCCTGTAAAATTCTTTGCGGCTGCCTTTGTTGAAGGATACTTCCATCACCGGGTAAGGTTTGGCCCCGTCGTGCAGCGGCAGGCCGCTCAGCCAGTCATATACATTCAGCCTGTTGCATCCGCCGGTACTGCACCCGCCGTTGCTTTTGCAACCTGAGGGTTTACCATCGGCGCCTTTTGCGCAATTGCCACATCCCATTCTTATTATGTTTTATATAGACAGCAGGTGTGCAAAAGCCGGATATATATTGATAACACTGGTTCATTCTATCACTCTTTTGGCACCCGCCGGTTATGGTAAATAATATATTTAATCTGCGAAAATAGTCATTTCCGTCATGATTTCACCTCGTTTCGACTTGTATAAACTCTTTTTCAATTTGTGTATCGGGTTGGTATTAAACAAAAGCGTTTAACTTTGCAGTCCTTTATAAACAAGCTGGCAAAATATGTTTGAGAATCTTAGTGAACGCCTCGAAGGCGCGTTTAAACAGTTAAAAGGGGAAGGCCGTATATCAGAAATCAATATCGCCTCTACAATTAAGGAAATCAGGCGTGCACTGGTAGATGCGGACGTGAATTATAAGATAGCCAAAGAATTTACTGATAAGGTAAAGGACAAGGCAATGGGGGAGAAGGTGCTGCAGGCGGTATCGCCCGGCCAGCAGATGGTAAAGATTGTACAAGACGAACTGGCGGAGCTGATGGGTGGCGAAGTGAAGGAAATAGACCTCAGCCAGAAACCTGCCATCATCCTGGTAGCTGGCCTGCAGGGTTCTGGTAAAACCACCTTCAGCGGCAAACTGGCCAACTTCCTGAAAACAAAGAAGGGCAGGAACCCCCTGCTGGTGGCGGGCGACGTATATCGCCCTGCGGCCATCAACCAGTTGCATGTATTGGGCGAGCAGGTAAATGTGCCCGTGTACAGCGAACCCGAAAACAAGGATGTAGTATCCATAGTGACCAACGCGCTGGCTCATGCCAAAAAGAATGGCAACAGTGTAGTAATAATAGATACCGCAGGCCGCCTGGCTGTAGACGAGGCCATGATGGCCGAGGTGGCTAATGTAAAGGCCGCAGTCAACCCCCACGAGATATTGTTTGTGGTGGATAGTATGACGGGGCAGGATGCGGTGAACACTGCCAAGGCATTCAACGACAGGCTGGACTTTACCGGCGTAGTACTCACAAAACTGGATGGTGACACCCGTGGCGGTGCCGCACTATCTATCAAATACACGGTAGATAAGCCCATCAAGTTTGTGAGCATGGGCGAAAAGTTGGATACGCTCGACATCTTTTACCCCGACCGTATGGCGCAGCGGATATTGGGCATGGGCGATATCACCACACTGGTAGAGCGTGCCCAGGCGCAGTTTGACGAGGTAGAAGCCAAAAAGCTGGAGAAGAAGATTCGTGCTAACAAATTCGACTTTGAAGACTTCAAACAGCAGTTGCAGCAGATAAAGAAGATGGGTAACATAAAAGACCTGCTGGCGATGATACCCGGTGTAGGCAAGGCTATAAAAGATATAGATATATCTGATGATGCATTCAAAGGCATTGAGGCTATGATTAACTCAATGACTCCCTACGAACGCAATAACCCTGATTCGATAGATGCCAACCGTCGCAAGCGCATAGCCAAAGGCGCAGGTAAAGACATCAGCGAGGTAAATGCTTTTATGAAACAGTTTGACCAGATGCGCCAGATGATGGGGCAGATGAACAAGATGAAAGGCATGATGCCCCCAGGCGGCGGAATGAAGATGCCTTTCGGCAGATAGTATTAGCTTTTCGTTAAGAGCCAATTGACAATGCCTTAACTTTTGCTTGTTTAGGTTAGCGTCATTATTTAACCTTTATATCCAGAATTTTATGAAAAAACTGCTCTTACTCATTGCTGTTGTTCCCGTCATTACCACCACTGTTGCCAATGCCCAACCCCAAAAAGGCGACTGGATGCTTGGTGCAAAAGTGAATCCTATTGCCCTGAAAGGTGGTTGCTTTCTTTCAAACAGGTTTATTGCCGGTATTGATGTAACCCCTGGCTTTAGTTACCAGCCACAAAACAAAAACATCGGTTTTAACTTTGGCGCAGAAGCTACATTACGTTATTACTTCGCACCCAAAACCGGCATGCAGGCTGGTAAGTTTTATTGGTTTGGCGACTTCAATGCAGGGTATGAACTCCAATACGGGCATAATTATTTCTCCAAATCAGGCGGGTTCAGTGGCCATTTTAAAACTGGGTTAGCACCGGGTTTAGCGTATTTCGTCAATGAAAAGGTTAGTATTGATGCCGCCCTGCGCACTAACCTGCGTGGGAATTTTACACGTAATTGGTCGCATATCAATACGAATCCTGAATTCGGTATTCAGATTTATCTGCCCGGCAAAAAGAAACAGGCAAAAACTGAGT
>CALEZD010000047.1 GCA_937928385.1 uncultured Bacteroidota bacterium | reverse complement strand
AGTGACTGACGCAGGGGTTAAAGCTCTGAAAATAGCATATTCTATTCCTGCGGGGTCGTTGACATCATCATTATGCTTATTAAAAAATATTCTGTGATCACTACCACCTACAATGGCCACATGCGGCATACCCGACCCACCGTAATCATCCTCTTTAATAACCGTACCGCCCGGAGCATTATCGAAAACTGTTAATATATCAGGCCCGATATTATTGTTTGATGCCCAATTAGATAAATAAGTACAGCTATGGTCTGCAAAGTCATCTATCAGGTAAAACTTTACTTTGCCGGCATAAGCAGGTTTATTGTTATAGCTCTTTGCAATATTATATGCTGTTTTAACAGGCGCTATGCAAGTCAGGCAGGGCATTACCCAGGCCAATACAACTACATTACCATTATCTAACTCTGTAAATAAAGTATGGCTGTTTGAGTTGCAGTCTGTTGCCGTAAAATTGGTCGCGTTTGTCTGGCTGTTTGATTGTATGCTATGTGCAAACATCAATAAAGCAGGGAGTAATATTTTTTTCATATCGCTGAAATTTCAACTAAAGTACTTAACCTGCCTGATATATTATTATGATAAAAATCAGTCGGGCAGAAATAAAAAAAATGCGGGGATACCAATCCCCGCATTACAATCCTATGTGTTTTTATCTTTTTAGTTAAAAAAGTACTTGATGCCTAATTCTATACCGGCATTCATATTGTACGTTTTAGCTTTTTCAACATTGGCTTCGTTCATCACCGGCTCTTCGCTGTTAGTGAAGTTACCATCCAGGCGCAGGCCTGCATCAAAGTAGAGGTTCTTAGCCAGGTTGATCCTGGCACCGGCACCCACTACTGCGCCAAAAGCGAAAGTTTTGTAGTCGTCCTTAGTGTCATCCACCAGTACATCGCCGTCACCGTCTTTCAGGTTGGCCTTTACCAGCATTCCCACCTGCGGACCTGCTTTGGCTGTAAACATCACCTTAGCTTCAGGATTGGTATTGTACGAAAACAGCACGGGAACTTTCACATAGCTCAGTTTTTCCCTGAGCATGGTGCCATTCAGTTCGTATTCCTGTCCTTCTATTGAATACATGGCTTCTACGGCTACGCCCATATTCTTGTTGAAGTTGTAGCCGCCACCGAGGCCAAAGGTTTGGCCGGCTGTCATTTTATACTTGAAATTGTCTGCGTCTATATCATCGCGGTTGAACATGCCGGTGGCTTGCTGTGCGCCCTGTATGCCTATATAGAAACCTTCTTGTGCGTCTGCGGTGCTTATGGTAAAAATGCTTACTGCTGCCGCTAATACTGATGATAAAATTGATTTTTTCATTACCTTTAATTTTTAAGTTTTAATTGAGATTGATTAATTGAAATTTGATTCTTTGTTTAACCGCATCGGTGGCCGCCGGCGCGGTTATTTTTTTATAACCCGGGTGTGTTGCTCATTTCCTGTTTTTTCATTTCGGGCACAAAGGGAAAACTATTTTGAAATCCTTGCAAACGATTTTCAGCGAAGCGGAAAAAATGAAGGGTTAAGCGTACCTCTATGCAGTTGAAGAGAATTTTACATACGAGAGCAGCATAGAGGCATGATAACACCAGTATACTCTTTCAGGCGTTACAGCCAGGTGCATTTATACAGCATTGCTTTCACATAGTGCATTATACCTGAACATCTTATATCGGTCGACTATATAGTTTTAACGTTTCCCTTTGGCTTTTTCAGGCTAACTTTCCCACACCTGTGCATTTCTTTTCAGGGTAGAGAGCTAAAGACTTTTTAATTTCGGTATGACCTTAAAAAGCAGAGGATTATATGGATATAGAACAATTAATGCCACATATAGAGGCGCTGGTGTTTGCCAGTGAAAGGCCCATCACTATGATGGAGATGGTGGACCTGCTGAGCCAGACTTTTGAGGAACCCGTTGAATCTGACCGCATTGCAGCCTGTATAGATGCTGTACGCGAGAAATATAGTGCTGAATACTATCCGTTTGAACTGCGCGAAGTAGGCGGCGGTTACCAGTTTCTGACTAAAAAAGAATACCACAAGACCGTTCTGCAACTCAACGGTGATAAACATATTAAGAAACTGTCGGTAGCGGCTATGGAAACACTGGCCATTATTGCCTACAAGCAGCCCATTACCAAGGGTGAAATAGAGTTTATACGTGGCGTGAGCGTGGATTATTCCATACAAAAGCTGCTGGAAAAAGAACTGATAGTGATAGCCGGCCGCAAGGAAGACGCAGTGGGCAAGCCCCTGGTATATGCCACATCCAAGAATTTCATGGACTACCTGGGCATCAATACCCCGGACGACTTGCCTGCATTGAAAGACATATCGAATATTGAGATAGTGATGCCAACGGCAGGCAGCGAAGCCGAACCCGGCGAACACGGTGAAGCAGAAGACCCCGAAGCACTGGTGATGGTAGAAGCCGACGGCAGCCTGAAAGAACATAACGGGGACAACGAATAATCATTCCCACAGCATATTTCCATTTTTACAAAACCATGTTCCACATTTTGGATCATGGTTTTTTGCGTTTATAGTACCTTTGCCCCCAAATTACAGATATGCAATTGAGAGGTTGGTTACTTTCCATTACAGCAATTCTTCTTTTTCAGCCCATTTTCGCGCAAAAGGTGTCTGAGAAAAAGGTAGTCAGACAACTGAAAAAAGACATCGGCTACCTGGCGTCGGACAAGCTGGAGGGCCGCCGGACAGGCTCAGAAGGCGAAAAGCTGGCTGCTGATTATATCATTAAATACTATACAGCAGAAGGCATAAATGGCTATAAGGATAAATATATCTACCCGTTTACTTTCACTATTGGTCGTACCAAAGGTGAGAACACACGCATAGTGGTGAACGGCACAGAGCTGAAAAAGAGCAAACTGGCCTACCCGCTTTCTTTCAGTGGCAATGGCAAGGTGCAGGGCGAGGCTATACCCGGCGTGATGGAGCAGGGCAGGATATGGGTAATGCCCATGTTTGCCGATGAAGAGGAGGCCAAAGACGCGCATTTCAACTGGGAGAAGTCAGCCTTTGAGCGTACAAAGGAAGCCATAAAAACAGGCGCTACAGCTGTGGTGTTTTACGACCCCTACAATGCCAAATACCCTGCCGAGTTCAACAAGCGTACTGAGTATGAGGCCTTGTCTGTTCCGGTGGCCTATATCACTTACGATGGCTATGTGCAATACATGAACAAGGACAAGCAGGAAACAGCACCATCGGTAATACTGGAGCTGGACACCGACCTGAAAGACAAGAAGCTGACAGGTAATAACATACTGGCGTCTATCAACAACAACACTACATACACCGTGGTAATGGGTGCCCACTACGACCACCTGGGCCGCGGCGAAGATGGCAACAGCCTCCATGCAGCTAAAGACGGCTCGATACACAACGGCGCAGACGACAACGCCAGCGGTACTGCTGCACTCATGCAACTGGCTGCACGTATAAAAGACGCAGGGCTCAAGAACTACAACTATGTCTTCATGCACTTCTCTGCTGAAGAGCTGGGGCTGATAGGCTCTAAAAAGATTGTGGAAGAACTTGGACTTGACAGCAGCAACGTGGCATACATGATTAACATGGATATGGTGGGCCGCCTCAACGACAGCACACATGCTCTGACAGTGGGTGGAGTAGGTACCTCACCTGCATGGGGCAAGGTGGTGAACAAAGATGATGAGCGTTTCAAGATCGGGATAGACAGTTCAGGTGTTGGCCCGTCCGACCATAGCTCTTTCTATTACAAAGGCATACCTGTATTGTTCTTCTTCACCGGTACGCACAGCGATTACCACAAGCCAAGTGATGATGCTGATAAAATCAACTATGAAGGGCAGGCACAAATCATGGACTACATATATACAGTAGCCGCAAAGATGGATGCCATGCCTAAACCTGCTTATACTGAAACCAAACAAACAACAGTAGGCAAAGTACGCTTTAAAGTAACACTGGGTGTGATGCCCGATTATTCTTTCAATGATGGTGGCCTGCGCATAGACGGTGTAACGGATGGACGCCCCGCAGCTAACGCAGGGCTGAAAGGTGGCGACATCATCATACAAATGGGCGAACACGAAATACGCGGTATACAAACCTATATGGAAGCCCTGGGCAAATTTGCAGAGGGTGACAAGACGACCATCACCATCTTGCGCGAAGGCAAGAAGATGACCATGCCGCTTGAGTTTACTCCGAAGGAGAAATAATTACTATAACATACTAACATAAGAAAGGTATCCCGTGGGATACCTTTCTGTTTTATAAACGCCTCTTCTGTTTTATTCTGACTGGCCTATAACCACCCATTTGTAACTGTTGCCATCTTTTACAATTCCCCAATAGTCGTACGAGCCTGTGGCGCGGTCGCCTGCTGAATTCAACCTGGTTGAGCCTGTAGCGCCGTGGTACTCAGCGGCATGCATTGTAAAATTTGATTTCAACTTGCTGAATTCAGGTTGGGCATAAGGGAAGTTCATATAAGTTGTCGCCAACACCCATAATGCATCATAAGCTGCCAGTGCAAAAGCATCAGGCGCTATGCCTGTCCGTGCCCTTATCTCAGCAGATAATGGCTGCCATTTGCCGGCGGCGTATTCGGGCAGTCCGAATGCAGGTGCGAAATATTTGGTAGCGATTGCAAATTCTGCCGCTGTGGTATTACCAATCAGGGCTGCGCTTAACGCAGTACCATCGCCACCATACCAGCGTACTGATGAGAGCACGGGATCAGCAGCAGCCTGTTGGAACAACTCTACACATTCATCGAACGATGCCAGGTAAACAGCTATTTGATTAGTAGCGTAAGTAGATTGGTATTGAACAATCCTTGCTTTTATGTCCGCCAGCAGGGCTGTAAAATCAACATTAGCCGCATTGCTGTACGGTGTGGTAGCAGATACCATACCATTCAGTGTATTGAATGCTTTGCCTACCGATAATTGCAGGCCTTTATTACCCGCATCATCGCGTGCAGCTGTCACCAATGCGCGGATGCCATCGTTATAAATCGTTTTGCCCATAGCTACCCCTTCCACATCATCAGCCGGGCAAAACCTGTACAGGTTATCGTAATCGATACTGAGGCTGCCCGCAGTGCTGCCCTGGCTTACTACCAGCATATTATTTGCATTGGCATAATTGAGCACGGCACCCGCCTCGGCACTCGACTGCGGGCCGAGTATAAACTGACAGCCCTCCCCTTTGGCTGTAGCGATATATTGGCTTGCCAATGTAGCATCCAGCCTCGTATCATACACTACGGAACTAAAGCGATAGCCTGAACCGCTTTTGCTCATGTATGCATTAATTTCTTCCAGCGCTATATCTATAGCGGCCTTTGATGTTATACCCAGCGACGACCAGTTGCCCGTGAGGCTCAGCAGGGCGCCTATCTTTATATTGTTCTCAGGTATTTTGTTCTCCTGTTCTTTTTTACAGGAGGCATTTAACAATACAATTGCCAGTAGTGCTACGAGGGTGTATTTTATCTGTTTCATAAAGCTGTGTTTAAGCATTAATCATAAAGCTAATTATTGGAAACATATTATCATAAAATAACGGAACAGGAAGAATACTATTGCGTAATTTGACGCAGCTAATGCCCGATATTGATAAGCTACATACCGTACCCCTGACCGAGGAGGAACAACACCACCTGATGACGGTGTATAACACCCGGCTGCCTTTCTTTGCGCTGGTATTCGGCATATTCGTATTGGCTGGTATCTATTTCTCACTGGCGGCCTATAAAGATGATGTGGACCCTTACGACTATGAGGTATTCGGATACCTGCTGATGGGTGAAGACCTCTTCCTGTTTGTGCTGCTACTGTTGGAGAGTATGATCATCTTTGTGGGTGTCAGGCTGTTCCTGAAAAAGGTGTATGCTTTCAAAAAAGACGCTTACTGCGGCAGGAAAGAAGTGATACATAAAACGGTTATCGACAAAAAGTTTTTCCCGAACACCAATCAATACTACATCAGCTTCGACGATCCCAACTATATGCACCACGAAGTAGATGCTGATGTTTATTACTCCCTACAGGTAGGTGATACCGTACCCATATACAGGGGCATTTACTCAAAGCATGTTTTTCAGAAAGATGCAAGGTTTACGTTTATGTAAATAGCATCAGGACAGGAAACCGGGATTAGGTGGCCCGCCCGCAGGTTTGCTTTTATCCTCAGGCAACGGCACAAATTCCTTGTTATCATTAGGCGGCAATATGATACGCCCCTGCTTCCAGTCTTCCTTAGCTTGTTCTATACGTTCCTTTCTCGAAGAAACGAAGTTCCACCAGATGTAGCGTTCGCCTAATGGTTCGCCGCCCAGCATCATGAGGGTAGTGGCTTCCTTTGCTTTTATCTTCGGGTCCACACCTTTGGTGAAGACCAGCATTTGCCCTGCGTTGTAAGTAATCCCTGCCAGTTCCACGCTACCTTTTACAATGTAAAAGCCGCGCTCGCTATGTTCTTTAGGCAGGGCGAATACCGCACCGGCGTCCAGCGCTACATGCAGGTAAAAAAGCGGAGAGTTGGTTTTTACATCGTTGTTCAGCCCGTAGGCATTGCCGGCTATCAGGCGCATCCACACGCCTGTATCCGTATATACAGGCAATTGCTGCGGCTTATAGTTGTCAAACGATGGCATGGCTTCTTCATCTTTTTCCGGCAGTGCCACCCATGTCTGTATCATTTCCAGGCCGCCCTGCAGGGCCGATGGGTCTTCAAACCTTTCAGAATGTGCAATGCCTCTCCCCGCCGTCATCCAGTTGACCTCGCCGGGCAATATGATTTGCTCTACACCCAGGCTGTCCCTATGCGTTACCTGTCCGCCAAAGAGATAGCTGACCGTTGACAGGCCGATATGCGGGTGGGGCAATACATCCAACTCCCCCGGTGCTGATGAGATGTCAGCTACAGGCCCGGCATGATCCATAAATATAAACGGCCCTATCATCCGCCGCTGACGGAAGGGTAATATCCGCTTTACCTGTACTGCCGGGTTTAACGCCGCTTTGCGTGCCTCGATTACAATGTCTAACATATGGCTGCTTTGTATAAAAATAAGGAAAGCTGTGCAAAGATGATTTTTGTGCAGTTGGGAACAAAATCTCTGCAAATTGTTCCCAAAATGTTCCGGAATGATGCCGGATTTTCGGAATAACTGATGGTAATATTTACACAAGCTGTTGTTTATCAATGCTTGCGAAAAAATGTTCCATTTTGTTCCCAAGAAAATGAAATAAATTTTGGGAACAACTCCTGCCATTTGCGGATAGGATTTACTGAGTTTCAAAGAGCTTATGCAGTTTGTATCAGCAACTGCATTTATTATGCAAATATACGTAAAATTGTTGTGATATTTTGTTAACAACGACCGGACTGAAAACTGATACTTTCAGCCTCGATTTTATTTTTATTGTCTTTTGCCTAATACATATGAATTAGTTTGTATTTTGTTGTAAATACATCTAATGAAACGAGTTATTTTTTGCATGCTTGCGCTAGTCTTAGTGACAGGGGCTAATGTTAGCTTTGCGCAATTAACACAACGTGAACGCATAGACTCTTTAGAGAAAGTCTTCAACTCAGACGCCTACAAAAGCAAGGCAGATACAGATAAGGCTGCGCTTTTAATATACCTCGGCAACGAACATGTGAACCCTGATACACAGTTGATATATATGCAACAAGCCTATGACTTGCTAAAAGACCAACATTCAGAAAGCAGAATTGCTGATGCCGCACAGCATATGGGCAGGATATATTACACGAAATCGGACTATGCAAATGCCCTGAAATATTCATTAGAGGCGTTGAGAGTATATGAAAAGCTGGACAACAAGGAATCCATTTCAATAACACTACGAACAATCGGACACGTATATTATTGGTCGGAAGATATACCGAACGCTTTGCAATATTACAATAGAGCATTAAAGATAGGTGAGCAATTGAATGATACAGTTCAAATGTGCCAGGCGTTAGGAAATATTGGCAACTGCTATCTGCAATTGAAAGACAGGAAGAAGGCACTCGAATACCAGGAGAAATCCCTGCAGCTTGCTGAGAAAATCAGGCACGGCAAATTTATTACCATGATACTCACAAACATTGGCTTGATTCATCAAAACAACACGCAACCTGACTACTCGATGGCTTTTAGCTATTACTTCAGAGCCTTAGAGAGCGCAAAGTCGGACACACATACAGTAGCAACTATTATAGGCAATATCGGAAGCCTATACCTGACATCGGTAGCCAGAGACACCCTGAACAATGTGCCTCCGGGAAAACATATGCCTGCCAGTAAACAGGAAAGGCTAAAACTAGCGATAACATATTTGCAGAAGGCAATTGATATTCAATATTACATGGGCGATGTTGATGCACAATCGTATTATTACGAGCGCCTCGCATCAGCTTACCAGTTATCAGGGAACACAGAAGAGGCATATCGAGCCTATAAGAAATTCATTGAATTACGTGATTCGGTTTTTTCAATAAACAACCAGAAAGAGATGATACGGCATCAGATGCAGTACGAATATGATAAAAAAGAAGCCCTGGCAAAGGCAGAACAGGAGAAGAAAACTTTTAAGCAAACAATCATCAGAAATTTTAGCCTGTCGGGCCTGGGCGCCATGATTATTTTCTCTACCGTGGTCATGCGTCAAAGAAATAAGGTAAAAAAGCAGAAAGCGGCAGTAGAAGTAGAAAAGGCGCGCGGCGAAGAGTTATTGCTGAACATCCTGCCGGGCAAAGTAGCAGAAGAACTCAAATCGAAAGGTTATGCCGATGCGCAACAAATCAATAATGTTTCCGTGCTTTTTACCGACTTCAAAGGATTTACACGCGTGTCTGAAAAGTTATCGCCCACGCAGCTTGTTGCTGAGCTCAACACCTGTTTTTCTACATTCGATCTCATCATGCAGAAATATGGTATTGAAAAAATAAAAACGATTGGCGATGCATATATGGCTGTAGGGGGATTGCCAACGCCTAATACAACCCATGCCGTTGACGTTGTACAGGCAGCGCTTGAGATACGTGATTATATGCACCGGCATATGCAGGAGAAAAAAGCAAAAGGTGAGGTTTTCTTCGAAATCAGGATTGGCGTACACAGCGGGCCTGTTGTTGCGGGCATTGTTGGCATTAAGAAGTTTTCGTATGATATATGGGGAGATACTGTAAATACCGCAAACTGCATGGAAAGCAGCGGAAAAGAAGGGAGGGTAAACATATCCCAAGCAACCTACGACCTTGTAAAAGACAAGTTTGATTGTGAATACCGGGGCGAGGTGGCTGCAAAAAACAAAGGGATGCTGAAAATGTATTACGTCAATAGCGAGAAAGTTTAGCTACAGCGAAAAAGCCACCTTGACGGTATTTTGTATCATTAGCGTTGCAAACGCTGCTACAGAGGGTCCTCGTTGCAAACGAGGACCAGTGAGATTCATTGGAGGCTCAGGACTGCCGAGGTTGAATCATTTCAGACTGATGTGTCACCAGTTTTCTCTGAGCAGAAAATTGTAAATTATAATACCAACGCAATGTAGTTACTATATCATCCCATGCTTTACTGATAGCTTCATTGTCGTAGTCATTATTCTGAAAGAAAATATACCTATTTTCTGTAATTGAGACAGTGGCATCAGGTGCAACCTCTCCATGTATGATTGTAAGCGACTCAATATTCTCTACTACCTTTTTTATATTGTCTCCTAACTGCTTCATTTCAGTTTGTATCTCCTCACATAGTTTATTAGCAGCATCCAACGTTCGGGATTCGCTAAATGTTGCGTTTAATTTTTCCAACACTTTTTCTGCTGTTCCAATTCCCTTGTCCGTCGATAATACCAACTCCCTAAATTCTTTATAAAGTTTTCGATAACCGGTATCATTCTCAATATCAACCTTGCTAAAATGAGCATACACTAATGCGTCATTGGTTTCTATTGTCTTTTGCAGGATATGTTGTTCGTTCTTCAAAGTAGCTATTACATCGGTTGCTCTATCAATATGCATTTTTTCTCCATCAATGTCAAAGTACTTTACACCACTTTTCTTATCGTATAACTGTTCTAATAGATTGATATCTGCAACTAATGCCAAAAGTCTTTTATAATTGTCACTATTCTCCTTAAAAAATTGTTTTACGTCCGGTAGTTCAGCCGGCATGGTACTGTTTATGTCAGTCACATTAATGATACGATTATCGTAGTACCCTTTAAACACTTCAGGATAATTATCCCTTTTGATTTCTTCCAATTTCCCTGTGAAAGCGTGTGTATCTAACTCCTGAACAGGGCCATTGAATGTCGCGTTTTTATATAACAGGTTAGTAAGGTCCAGTTGAAGTTTCGTTGCACCCTCGCCGAATAGTGTCCATGAACTTTCGGAAGTTATACCTGCATTTGTAGCAATTTCGTTTAATGCTGCTTCCCGTTGTATGCGTGACGGGTGAGATGCCCATTGGTCTTCTATATTCAACCTTTTGTAGGAAACGGCAACATCGTCCATATTACCAAGATGCGGATACCCATTCACTACCGGTAACTTATTTAACTCTGCGAGGTAACAAGCTGCAATCCTGTGATGTTCAAATAGATTCGTTCCTTTGACATTATTCGGAAGCCATTCATCATATTTGTCGAGCGTAAAATTGTACGCAAAGTCAGCAAATTCTAAAACTCTTAACGCACGGGTCATGTTATTACTTCCTGCGACAGAAGCTGCTATTGCATCAGCATGGAACTCCATTTGCCTGGACAAACCCATATAAATGCGATTGATTTCTTTATACGCCTGTTGGAGTATCCACTGTATGCTTTTTATAATCCATGCAGTTACATTGGCGCATAACGCAAACACACTATGAACGTTTGCCCATTTATTCAAAGTCTCATCGTAGTCGTTGTTTTCATATAAGAGATTATAAATAACCTGGTTTACCTGGTATACATAGCTTCCCGCTCTCATGCTTTTTTGCGAAAAATGTCCGAATTCATGAGCAAGTACTGCCTTGAACTCACTGAGATTCAGCATATTAACCAGCCCCAATCCAATTGTCAGGTTCTTTCTTACCGGGAACAGCAGAGACTTGATATTTGAATCATAAGAAACAAATGCGTTTACATCCGCCGTCAAGTAAATATGTTTAGGAAAATCTGTACTGGTTTCTTTGCTGACTTTTTCAACAAACTCAAAAAGTAGCGGATATTCCTTGCGTGTTATTTCCACGCGATTGTTACTATCTTGTTTCTTAGTTGAAAACACAAATTTTACCAGGAAAAAACTTACCATTAAACCTATGCCTAGCAATCCAGCCCCAACAATTATCGTCCAAAAATTATGTAGGTAAAATATCAGCATTAAGCCTAAATAGCCTAATACAGCCGAAAGCGTTAAAGCGGCAATAAGCAGTAAGGCATATAAGAGTACAAAGCAGACTATTGCTATAATGACTCTGGCAACTTCGCGTCTGAATTCAGAATTGGGGCTAACGTGGATTGCATCAGCTTTGGCAGGAGATTCGGGATATATAAGTACAGACATCTAACTGAGTTTGATTCCGAAAAAATAGTTAGAATTTCTAAAAAGGCAAAAAATGATGGCTATTAATAAGGGAGTTCTTTAAACAACTCCCTTATTAATTATTGTCTTGATAAACCTATACTACAACTTCTCCGGCAGACTATACTTCCTACCGTTGTTTTGTTCTTTCAGCCAGCTTACTAGTGGGTCGAAGTATTCCAGCATGGCTTTGGCATTCAGTTCGTCGCCGGTGCTTTCTTTCAGTACTGTCCTCCAGTCTTTAGATGCGCCGGGGTAGGTGATTTTCTTCAGGAAGTCACCTATCTCTTTTTGGCCGTAATAATTAGTGGCGCGTGGGTCTTGCTTCAGTATGTTTTTGGCTATATGGTTGTGCAACTGGTACAGTATCACGTAAGAGAGCGCATAGTCGTAATACTGCGCGGGATCGTCGTTGATATGTGTTTTGGTAGCGGCGTCTGTGTATTCTTCGCCACGCACTCCCGGCGGCACTATGCCCTGGTACTTCTTGGCATATTCCCACCACTTGGCATTAAACTGGTCAGGCGGCAGGTTGTTCACATACAGGTCGCGCTCAAAATGGCTCATCGTACCGCAGGAGAAGAACATGAACACAACTGAATTCATCGCTTCTTTCAGCAGGCTTTGTACTTCGTTGATTTGCGCATCAGCACTTACCAGTCCACGGTCAACTAAATAGGGTTTTTGCATAGCAGCCATACCCATCATGCTGCCTATGGCTTCGTGGTAGGCACGGTTGGCACCCCCGCGCAGCAGTGGCGGCACATCAGGATTGGTATAAGTCATGTAGTAATAGATATGCCCCAACTCGTGGTTGGCAGTCTCCCACCATTCAGCATTAGGCTCTACACTCATCAGGCTGCGCACATCGTTGTTCAGATCCATATGCCATGCCGATGCGTGGTTGTTTTTCTTTACATTCGAATCATTAGGGTATGGGTACAGGTTCGATTTTGTCCAGAAGGTTTCGGGCAGTGCGGGAAAGCCAATGCTGGTGTATAGCTTCTCACCTTCTTTCACTATCCACTCTGCCGATTTTTCTTTCAGCACAGCATTGATGTCCAGGCCCTCTACCGTTACAGCCGGGCTCCAGTCTTGTCCCCAACGGTTGGGCAGCCAGTGTGCGGGCAGGTAGTCGGGCACTTCGGTTACGCCATATTTCTTAGCCAGTTCATAACGCATCCATGTATGCAGCTCGCGGTACAGGGGGTACATTTCATCCATCAGGCGCTCCATGGTCTGCATCATTTCATCGCTGGTCATTTTGTAGTCGCTCACCTGGTAGCTGAAGTAGTCGTTGTAGTTGAGCGCCTGCACGGTTTTGTTGCGCAGGTTACGCAGGTTTACCAGCCCGTCTTTCAGCGTGGGTCCTACTTCTTTACTGGCAGTCCATGCAGCCAGGCGTGTGTCCAGGTTTACTTCATCCTTCAGTATGCCGTCTATATCGTTGGTGCTTACCTTTTTGCCATTCAGCATATACTGAAAGCCGTAGAGTTTTTCCGTCTGGTTGGTTTCCGCTACAATGCGTTCCTTCACCACATCAGCAATCGTCTGCGGATTATTGGCAGCGGCGTAGAGTATCACCTCCAGTTGTTTCACCTGTATATCGGTCAGCTTGTCTTTCTGCTCGAGGAATTTCTTTGCCTGTTCTATATTCTCTTTACTACCTGTGAACGCCGCCATCTCTTCGTCCGCCTTTTGCGCGGCTACTTTATTGGCTGTGTCACCTTCTACTATTTCAGTATTGAATTTCCACTGCGCCTCGCTGGAGTTGGCATACAGGGTTACATACTTTTCAGTGTAGCTATCTAAGAATGCTTGCGCGTCTTTTTGTACATCGCCACCGCCATTGCACGAAAAGAATAATACCGCCGACAGGCATAATGCCGGAATGAAATTTTTCATCTGATTTATTTTATTTGAAACTAAAAGTAATGATTATTTTGGAAGGGGTGTTTCACCTCAAAAGGGGTATATCTATACTGTTTTTAGTAAAAAGAGGCGATGTAGATTGTACACCGCCTCTTTTGTATGTATGATATTGCAACTACTTCCAGCAGAAAGTAGTTTCGCCGCGCTGAATATGTTTCAGCCCCATGCTGTCTATCAGTTCGTGAAAGCTGAATATATCCACCGCTTCTTCGTGCAGTTCTATTGCCAGCAGTTTGGTATGGTCTATCATATAATCGAAGCCCTTCTTGTCGCTGATGAAAGCAGCCTCAGCGCCTTCTATATCCATCTTCAGCAAGTCCACTTTGTCGGCACCCAGTAGCGCCAGGCAATCTTTAAAGGTCAATCCCTGTACGGCTATTTCACCGTCATCTGTTATGCCGAAAGAGAGTTCTTTGACCAGTTCGCCACGTACACCTACACCTATATGCAGTTCGTCGTTATTTATCCAGAAAGCGTTTTGACAAAGCACTACATCATCAAAGCCATTCAGCGCCATATTTTTTTCCAGTATGGCATAGTTACCGGGTTCAGGTTCTATACACACAACTTTAGCTTGCGGGTACATGCTTTTCAGATAACCTGTAGCTGTACCTATGTTGGCACCCGCATCTATTATTGTGTTGATGTCCAGTCCTATATGTCCTGCTATCTCCGGAATAAAACTATAATCGCCGCCGTTGCGCAGTATAATATCGCGGTAGATGATTTCGTCAGCGCCTGTTTTCCTCAGCAGCATCTTCAGCTCGCGGCCGTTTACCTTATTGGTGTATATAATACCTGAGGGGTCTTTTGTAACCGTGCCGCCGTTGTCCAGCACTATTTCTATCAACCTTTTATTGTCCAGTAGTTTGATAGTACCCATGTTGGGGCCCAATATCTTACGGGTGAGAATACCGGATAGGAGCATAGTCTGCTCGGGCAGGGAGAAGTATCCCAGTGCGCTCAGGTTCATGTTTTTTATTTTTTGTTTGGGACAAATATAATACCCTGTTATGCCCTTATTCCAAACATATGAGCATCATTAACATGAGAACAACAATGCATTTACTCCCCGCTCAACCTTCCCGTCAACTTTATCAGCAGTTGCGCCAGTCCATCTACACGCTCCAGGGTTATTTCTTTGGGCAGGTCAAATACATCGTGGTAGTGGGGCTTGGTGCCATTGCCATAGATGAACACCGCAGGCACACCCTCTTTGCTGAAATGATAATGGTCGCTGTTGCTGGTGCGTTCGCGTTTGTTGATTTTCTTAGCATACACACTATCCGCATTTATTTCCTCTATCATAGCAAATTCAGGTTCGTGAGATACGCCGTTTACGACCGTGATACCGTTAGTAGCATCGCCAGTCATGTCCAGGTTTACCAGGAAGCGTATCTGCTCCAGGGGGAAGGTGGGGCTTTCTACATAATATTTAGAGCCAAGCAACCCTGCCTCCTCACCGCTGAAGAGCATAAAGGCCACCGAATAACGTTGCGGGTGTTTGGCAAAATAGTTGGCGAGGTATAGTACCAAAGAGGTACCGCTAGCGTTGTCGTTGGCACCGGCAAAGAGGGCGTTTTTCCCCATACGGCCCAGGTGATCGTAGTGGGCGGTGAAGACGATAAAGCTATCCGGCTGTTCAGTCCCCTTGATATAACCTATCACATTTTTCGACTTGAACATATCCACAAACCTAGTGTCCACATTCACCAATACCTTTTTGGGTTTCTTCGGCAGTACGGTATCTTCTATATATATGATAGTGCCGGGGACTTTATTGGTATTGGCAGTCCAGGTAAGTTTGCCGTGCTTGGGTACTATGAACAGTCCCTCGGGCAATTCGGTGGCAAACTTGCGGATGCCCAGCTTCAGGTGGTTGGTAGGTGTGTCAGCACCGGTCATATAATATACTTTCCCGGGCTGAATTGATTTTTTGACATTGTCCCATTGCAGGGAGTCACGCACTTCACTCAAATCTAAGTGCTTCATTTTCTGACGTTTCTTAGAGTGCCAGGCACTGCTCGCGGCGTTCACTATATAGTCGGGGCCAGGCTTGAGGACAGTCTTATTTACCTGCACAAACACCCTGCCGGGGAAGGTATTAACAGAGAAATCGTAGTCCTGGTAGTATGAGCCATTTTGTCCTAGGGGTTGTACGCCGTAGCTCTTGAACTCGTCTGCTATGTACTGTGCAGCTATGTTGCCACCACCCATTACATACCCCCTGCCATGAAAACCGGGACTGGCCAGTTGCTCAATTCTTTGCCTGATGAACTGTTTTTCATCCTGAGCCTTAACAGTACTCAACACACACAAATTCAAAAATAGTACTATAACAATATAACGTGAATTCATACAAAGCTTTAACTAAACTACTTATACAATATTCAAACATACAAAATCATTCCGGGATAGGTGGGGACAAATATGATTTACGACTCATTTAAGGCATAGATAACAGAGTATCAAAACCCATAAAATAGATTTTTAATGCAAAAACTGGCAAATCAAGCCGGAATTAGCTATTATTGTCATGTGAACGTATATGAAACGTAAACAGCATATTTTTTGTGAACGAAGAGAAACTGAAAATCATATATAGTGCGTTGGACAGCCTGGAAGGCAACCCATTATTCAAGGGATTGTGGAAATACGTTGTCAATAGCGGGGAACGCATAGAAATTAACCTATATATACGCGATGCCAGCCTTAAATACACTGTAGAAGCCCGCCGCGAGCTGAGGCTGCAACAGCTGCCCCGCCTGCTGCAACAGGCAGACATTAAAAATTCCATCATCATTGCTGATAAGATATACCCGGATGTCAAAGAACAACTTGTTGCGAACGGCATTGCCTATATAGAAGGAAACGGCAATGTGTTCATCCCGCAGAAAGAGCTGTATATATGGGTAGATACTAATAAGTCAAAAACCAATATCAAGCGCTCGAGCGGCAGGGCTTTTACCAAGACGGGGCTCAAGGTGCTGTTCCACTTCCTGCTGAACGAGGCCCTGCTGAATATGCCATATAGACAGATAGCAGAGCTGACACAGACCAGCCCCGGCAATATTACCAATATCATGAACAGCCTCAGGGAGCTCAATTTTCTCTCTACCGACAGCGAGGGAAAACTGAAACTGAACAACAAAAAGCAGATGCTGGACAAGTGGATAGACCAGTACGAACACGAACTGAAGCCCGCTATTGAAATAGGTACCTTCCGCTTTGCAGCTGAGGAAGACCACCAAAACTGGAGGCGCATACCCCTGGAGGCGAAAAAGACCCTATGGGGTGGTGAACCCGCCGGCCACCTGATGACCGGACTGCTAAAGCCCCGCACCCTGACCATCTACAGCTTAGAGAACCGAAACGACCTCATCAATAACTACCGTATGGTGCGCGACCCCGATGGTTATATCAAGGTGTACCGCAAGTTTTGGAACTACGACGGCCGGCAGGGCACGATAGCCCCCGCTATACTGGTGTATGCCGACCTGCTGCATACCGGTGATGTTAAGAACTTAGAAGCCGCCGACAGGATATTTGACGATGTCATAAAATATGCATTGACTTGATTATCAATATATTTCAACACCTTGACGATGTCATAAATCTATCCGTTCCATCTTTTAATAACCAATGATGAATTGGTGCCGCCGAAACCGAAGGAGTTGGACAGGAAAATATCGAAATCCTTTTTCAGCGTTTCGGGGATGATATTGATACGGGCGGAATGCTCGTCGGGGGTTTCGAAATTGATATTGGGGGCTATGAAGCCGTTTTGCATCATCAGCATGGTATAGGCCACCTCGCTGGCGCCGGCCATCCAGCACTCGTGCCCGGTCATGCTTTTGGTAGAACTTACCGGCACCTGCCCGCCAAACACCTCGAATATCGCATCGGCCTCGGTACCATCGCCCGCTGGGGTGCTGGTAGCATGGGCGTTGATGTATTGTATTGCTTCGGCGCTGAGGCCTGCGTCCTTGAGGGCACGGCCTATGCTGCGCACCTGCCCCTCTACGCTGGGGTTGGATATATGCTGCCCGTTGCTGCTGAAGCCATAACCCAGCACCTCGCCCAATATGGTAGCCCCACGCGCCTGCGCGCTTTCCAGGCTTTCGAGTATCACGGTAGCGGCACCGCCGCCGGGCACGAGGCCATCGCGGTCTTTATCGAAAGGGCGGCTGGCGCGGGCGGGTTCGTCCTCGCGGGTGGAGAAGGTACCCAATGCGTCGAAGTTGGGCATAGAGTAGATATTCACCTCCTGGGCGCCGCCGCATATCACACGGTCTTGCAGGCCCTGCCTGATGAACATATAACCCAGCCCTATGCTGTGCGACCCGCTGGCGCAGGCCGCGCTGATAGTAAAATTGACACCCCGCAGCCTGAATATGGTAGCGAGGTTCATGGTAACGGTAGAGTTGAGCACCTGGAACACCGAGCCGCTGCCTACCAGCATGGTATCTTTCTTTTCGCGCACCAGGTCTATGCCTTCTATAACGGGTTGGGCGCAGCTGTCGTTGCCGAATATGATGCCTGTTTCGTTCTGCTCGAAAAATTCGGTACTCATGCCGGCCTGCGCCATAGCCTCGATGGTGCTCATATAGGCAAACTCTGCGTGCTCGGGCATCATGATGCGGGAGCGGCGGTCGAGCAGGCCCTTGAGCTGGGGGCGTTCTACAAAGCCGGTGAGGCCCGAGCGGTAGCCCATGGCTTTGCGGGCGGGGTCGAGGATGATGCCGGAACGGCCCTCGAATAATGATTGCGTTACTTCTTCGCGGTTTTTGCCCAGCGACGAATAGATGCCTATGCCTGTGATGACTACTCTGCTCATGGTGCAAAGATAAATTGTTAATAGGGTAATGCGGTAATACGGCAACGTGCTAATGCGATAATGAATAGATTTTGAAGAAAATTGTTGCAGAATCGGAGTTTGGGAAGCTGAAGTTGTTGCGTTGCAACAAAATGGGGTAGTTATTACACTATGTACTGTTGTATAATTTATTGATTGTGAGTATGCCTGAAAGAAGTTGTTGCGAAATGTTGTCAAAATGGGGGTTGAAAACAAAATTTCATGGAAAGGACGCAGCCTCCCGTTGTGGTGGGAGGCTGTGGGGTAATATCTATTCCGGTATGGGGCTGGTGGGGGATAGGGTTGCATAGGGGTACTTTTGTTACTACAGCAAATATACGTTAAATATGTCAATTATCCAAATCACAGTAACCTAACTTTTCAAAACGTCACTGCGAAGTATGAAGCAGTCTCACGATAACGGGTAAAAGATGATTGGTGTTGTAAGGTTGATTAATTTTTCTTCTCCGGGAAGTAGTAGTTGAGTACCATAAAGCGGTAGATTTGAGTAGTATAAAGTTCACTTATTTCCGATTGTACAGAATATGCAAAGCAGATAGCTTTGTACAGTGATACTTGATGGGACTTCATTTTGGATATTATCTGAACAACCCACAACCTGTTTTAAATGCGGTTCAAGAACAGAGTTTGGCTGTTTCCTGCATACTAATGCAAAATTGCAGGTGCATTTTTGTTTGAATAAATTGTGTGGGAATATGTTTGTAGCGTGTGAGTAACATCATATCTCAGGTATACCACAAGACTTTAAATAATTGAATATTTTATCGTATTCTTTAGGGGGCCGAGTAGCATCATTTTCATCTCCAGTAGGAACAAAAATTATCATTCCTTCTCTTGCTCTTGTAAGTAGTACTCTGTATGTATTTAGTATATACTTCTGTTCGTTTTGGTTATCTGGATTTACTTTTTTCCATTTTGTTCCGCTAAAGTTTGAATATGCCCAATTTGTGTTTTTCATATGTAGATCTAAATCCCAACAAACACAAGTCCAATCTATTTCTAAACCCTGTATGGCAAATTCTGTGCAAACAGTTTCTAAAAAGTCTGAAGAGCGAATATCATCGTCTGTATTAAAAAACCAATATGGTACATTGATAGGTTCCTTGACATATAAACCGAGTGGTTTTAATCGTTGTGCACCTGAGCTAGCAATAAGCCCTATTTTTTTATTTCCTTGCTTTTTGTTTTTGAGCCAGTCCTTTGATTTCTGTAGGCTTCTTGTAACACACAAAGGATACCTGTCTTTAAGGACAGTATATATGTTCCGTGCATCTAAATATTTATTATCAAGTACTGCGTTTACCCACTCGTTAAGATTATTCGCCTTAAATGATCGTTGACTTACTGATAAGTGTAGCCTACTGTCTGCGACAAGTCTTTCTTCAAAACCTGTATTGAAAATCTTGTGATTAACTATTGAAGTTGTTCCATCTATTAATTGATTAGAAATGCATATATCCCAGTCAGCGTACTGCTCTTTGAGAACTCGCTCCCACTCTTCAATTCCAGCCTCACCTGTATTTATCTCCTGACCGCTACCGACCAATGCTACTATGAATGCCCAATCATCGTGTCTACTCATTATTTCAAATAATATCTCAACTTCAGACTTTTCGACAGGTTTAAGTATCTGATCCTCTTTAAGCCTCGTGTTATTTCGTTTGGTCTTGTTGAAAAAGTGTTTTGCATTCCAACATCTTTGTGCCTCATCAAACACAACTATTTTCTCGAACAATGCGTCCTGTTTCTTAATACCATCTTTAATAAAGTTGTGTAAGTTCTGTATTTTGGATTTTATTTTTCGTTTTGCATCATTTTTTCGTGGTTTGCCTTTGGTTAAACCCTCCTTATAATCATGAAGTTCTTTTAGATATTCACTTTCATTCAAAGCATATTGCAATACTTCGATAAGTGGACCATTTCCCGAAAAGTAAGATGAGTTATTGTCGTTCCCTTCGTTAAACTCTAATCTGTGTATCAAATCTAATCCAACCAGCGTTTTTCCTGCGCCAGGTACTCCAGTGACAAAGCATATCGTTTTCCTATTTAGCTGTTTCGTTTTATTGAGTTGATGAAGTATAAATTCAGTAGTTTCTGATAGGTTTATTGCTTCTGCTCCACTTGTGGTAATTTCTCTTACATCATGATCTAAGTAGATTGCTTGTGCAGCTTGTATTATAGTCGGCGTGGGGGAGTATTTACTGTTTATCCAAGCATTATAATCGATAGTATTCGCTATGCTCTTGTAAAAAGAATAGGAATCGTATAAATCGTTTACAAAATAATTACTATTTGTGGTAATAGTTCTTTTTACATTCTTACTATTCTCAACATATTTATTTCTCTCACTTTGAGCCTCTGAACATAATAGTATAGGAATAATTGTCCTGTTTCTCGACTCATAATGAAAATCAGATAAATCCATGGCATAATCTTCAACTTGCCTGATATCAGTGTTATTAAATTCTGTCTCTCCATCTTTATACTCTATGACAAATATTGCGTAGTCTGTTAAGATCACAATATCTATTCTGGATAGCAATCGAGGAATTTCATATTCTAGAATTATTGTCCAATTTTTCGACTGTTTATATGTTTCGATTAATTTTGATAATTGCCTTTTGAGAATATCTATCAAATTCTCCCAAGAAATAGTAGTTGTCGTCCAGATACGACTATAGTCTTTTACACCATCATGGAGGTGACCAAGTATTGCAGCATTATCATCATCTATGAAATCACTGATGCTATTGTGATAGTAGGCCTTACCCATTTAATGGAATTGATTATTGGTAAAAAACTCTTGGAATGAAACTTCCAGTGCAATGATTAATTTTTCGAGTAGCTCAACTGAAATATTACGACGTCCATTCTCAACGTCTGTTACATAAGTCCTATCAACCCCAGCCTTATTGGCTAATGCTTCTTGTGATAGGCCTAATTCATTTCGCAGCTCCTTTATCCGTTGCCCTACTTTGTCCTTTATATTCATCGATACAAAGTATATCCATGTGGCTTTTAAGTCAACGGACTTTAAGTGTCATTATGTTATCTTTGAGTATGAACATCATACTCCACTATCTCTACCGTGATGGAGCTAACACTGTCTTGAGAACACTATATTATCCTTTGCGACTTGCCGGTGCCGGCCTGGCGGGTGAAGAGCAGTACGTAGGCAATGATGAGCAGTACTGATGTGGCCGATGAGGCAAATATCTTCAGCAGCAGGTAGCCGATGTTGGACACGCTCCACAGCTCGATAGTGAAAAAGGCGGCGTGGTGCAGCACTACCAGGAATGATACATAGACGATAAAGGGCAACCAGCCCATGTTCTTAACCGATGGGGTTTGCCCGGCGTATTCAGAAAGGTTTTTGGGCAGCAGTGCGTTGAGCACATTGATGCGGAAGTAAGCTATGAGCACGGTAGCAAATGCGTGTATGCCGGCGGTGTTCATAAACGCATCGACAGAGAGGCCGCATAAAAAACCTGCGAACAACAGCATGGCCACCGGTGTTTCGAAAGGCAGCAGCAGTATAAACAACGGATAGAGATACGGAATAAACACAGGGAAGCCACCCGGCTGCGCCCACCATTGCAGGGTCACCTTGTTGAGTATGAGCACCTGTATGAGCAGGATGACACAAAAACGGATGATATTTTTAATCAGTGTGGTCATTTATCATCATCTTTCTTAGCGGCTTCTTCCAGCCTGCGCCTTTCGGCCGACATTTTATTTTCCACCACGTACACGTATTGCAGCTTGCGGAAGTCGGCCGCAGGCCGCAGGTACAGCACCTGCATGTTTTTACTTTTTATCAATGTGGTTTTGTACACGGTGCCTATGCGTATGTTGGCAGGGAAGAAGGAAAACTCGGTAGTAAATACGGTATCGCCCTTGCGCACTTTTATCTGCGTAGGCACGTCGCGCATCACCAGTTGCGTGGGGTCTTTACCGTCCCAGGATACATAACCCGCCGTGCCGTCTTTCAGTTTGGCGCTTACCTGTTGTTTTTTGCTGAGGACTGATATGGCTGTAGAAAAATGCGCGGATGTATTGACGATGCGGCCCACTGCACCGTTGGCAGATATGACGGCCATATCTTTTTTCACACCGTCCTTTGTACCACGGTTTAATGTAATATAGTTGTTGACGTTGGCTACCGAATTGTTGATGACGCGCGCAGTGCGGTACACATAGTCGGCATACTTCACCACCTTTCCACTGTCGGTAAAAGCAATAGGCACAGTTGCTGCCGAGTCGTATATAATATCAGTTTCTGCACTGGCTGTGAGGCGTTTGCGCAGCTCGGTATTTTCGCGCAGCAGGCTATCGTTCATGCGCCTGAGCGCAAAGTAGTAGGCCACATCGTTGCGCTGCTTGTACATATTGCCTATCAGTATGTTGGCCGAGCTGGTGATGTCGTCGCCCTGTACTGTTTGCGTGCGCGATATGAGCATGATACATATCACTTCCAGCAGGAGGAAGAGTATGAGATTGGAAAACCTTCGTATGAACAGGATGAAATTGCGCACGCCCTTTACTGCTCTTTAGTATATGTATTTCCGGTACACCGCATCAGGTACCAAGTTACTCATTACGGTTCTTATTTCATCAGGAAAGGCATACGCGAAATATTCTTCAGCGCCATGCCTGTACCGCGCACCACGGCACGCAGCGGATCGTCAGCTACATGCACGGGTAGCTTTATCTTTTGAGATATGCGCTTGTCGAGCCCGCGCAGTAGTGCACCACCACCTGTCAGGTACAGGCCCCTGCGGTAGATATCGGCAGCCAGCTCGGGCGGTGTGCTTTCCAGCGCTTTCAGTATCGCTTCTTCTATTTTGAAGATGGATTTATCCAACGCTTCCGCTACCTCCTGGTACGATACCATGATTTGCTTGGGGATACCTGTTACCAGGTCGCGACCGTTAACGGCTATATCATCGGGTGGGTTGTCCAGCTCTTTCAGCGCTGAGCCTACGTGTATTTTTATTTGTTCTGCGGTACGCTCGCCTATCATCAGGCTGTGGTAGCGGCGCATGGCCTCCATTATGTCGGCAGTAAACTCATCACCCGCTATACGTATAGACTGGTCGCAAACGATACCGGCCAATGCTATTACAGATATACCGGTAGTACCACCGCCTATGTCAATTATCATGTTACCCGTAGGTTCTTCCACATCTATGCCAATACCCAGTGCGGCTGCCATAGGCTCATGTATCATGTACACTTCTTTGGCGCCGGCCTGCTCGGCCGAGTCGCGCACGGCACGTTTCTCCACCTCCGTAATGCTGGAGGGTATGCATATCACCATCTTCCAGCTGGGGGGGAACCAGGGTTTCTTTTTGTGCTGAACGAGTTTTATCATTTCGCGCAGCATACCTTCTGCCGCGTTAAAGTCTGCTATCACACCGTCCTTCAGCGGGCGGATTGTTTTCAGGTTTTCGTGCGTTTTTTCGTGCATCATCATGGCCTTCTTTCCTACGGCCACAATTTTATTTGTAGTGCGGTCTATAGCCACAATAGATGGTTCGTCAACTACCACCTGGTCGTTGTGGATAATCAATGTATTGGCCGTGCCCAGGTCAATCGCTATCTCCTGGGTGAGAAAGTTGAATAAGCCCATATCGGGTATATATAAAAAATTAAATTATTAGTTGATAATGACAGTGAAAAACTACGCATTTTAGCTGAAAAAGCTGTAAAAATCCCGCCATTGTTCGCAAAAA
>CALEZD010000046.1 GCA_937928385.1 uncultured Bacteroidota bacterium | reverse complement strand
CAGGTTCGCCAATACAGATGCTGGTATCAGGTGAGGCCTGTACAGGTCCCCAGATTTCCAGGTCAACTGTTCTTGCATACTGCAACAGGATGCCGGGCGGCTTACATGTAGAATCTTTAATTATCACCAGGAAGCTGTGAGGACCTACATCATTAGTGGTAGGAGTCCATTTAAAGCATCCGCGAATGGAATCTGTTTTTGAATTTGTATATGTCATGGTAGCACCCGGAATAGCTGTTATCAGATTATCTTCGGCTATCAATATCGCTCCGGTGTCTGTTGATGTAACTGTAAAACAGAACTCAAGTGTTTGACCCACGCAACCATATACCTTATTATTCAGGAAGGCTCCGCTATCATTAATAGATACAGTGTCTAATGTAGGCGGTATAGAACTACATGGCAATACCTGTACCTGTATATCGCGCATGATAGAACCTAACTCATGAACCACATTATTTATTTTCCTGAACTCACGTGTTTTCAATGTCAATGTAGAAGCCCCCTGCTGGGTAGCAGTAAAAGACATTTGTCCATTACCGCCGGTCAATACAAATGTATTATTGGTTTGTAGCGGGTTAGTATTGAAGTTAATAGGCGGCGTTAATGTAATAATTGTTGCCGGAGTAGGTGTTCCCATACAAGAAGATCCTGCAAGAGGCTGAGTTAACTGTGACCATAAAGAGTCACCATCAGCGTCAATAGCGCCGTTATTATATGTGTACGGCTGGTTGAGGCAAACATAAGGGATTGGCTTAACAGAATAATACGGAGAAGAGTTCTCCCAGGTCTGGCTGCTGTTGAATATTGTTTCAACATACAGGTTACCCGGTTGTATATTATTTTGGTTGTTACGAGCATTTTCCCAGATTGCAAATTTATAGGAGTTACATTTCAATGGTAAGGTGACGATACACATATACCACCACTCGCGGTAACCGGGTACTGACGATGAAAGGTTATCGCATTTATTGGAATATTGAGAACAACCGGCCGATACAGATGAACCATTCGGGCGGTTATCAGGTGGCAAGGTTCCCTGCCACTTGTTCATTGTCGCAGTGAACTGTGTGTTGGTACATGTATTGTACGCACAGAGGGTAAAAGTGCCAGGTTCTGAAATACCGGTACAATCGCGATAGAATTTAGCGAAAAACTGATACGTTGAATCAGCGATATGTACATAAATCAATTCAGCACCTGCTGCATGCGAGGCTTTTGCATCTTTTGATGGCAGAAAAGCAAGCATAGACAACACAGTGACAAACGAAATAAATGAGACAAACTTTCTCATAATAATATATATTTTAAAAAATATGGTACGAGGTTGTTAATTTACAACAAATTTATCAATTAGACACGGATAATTAAAGCATTAATAATCCACATATCAACCTGAAAAGACAAGTAAATATGCTTTAAGGTTGGGGAGGAGTCCAAAATTTATTAATTGCATTAGTAATTTTTATATTTTCCAACTCATTCATACACTTAAAATGTCCTTTCGGACACTTATTATAACCTATCTTGCTACATGGCCTACAACCAATTGAATTATTTTCTACTATATAAGAATTTGTAGATATGTTAGTTGCAATATTATTATACCCATAATACGGAAACATCCCAAATTCAGGTACAGTATTACCCCATAAGGACACTACGGGCTTTTTAAAAGCACCAGCCACATGCATCAGGCCTGTATCATTACTTATTACAACTTTTGCATATTTAACCAGGCACGCAGATTCGTTAAGATTAAACTTGCCACAGGCGTTATAAACCCTCACTTTATCTATTTCCGCTATATCATCCCCTTCTGCCCTGTCATCGAGGCCACCTAGCAGAATAATGGGGTAAGTGGACATCCTGCAGAATTCTTTCCATTTTTCTACCGGGTATTTTTTGGTAGCATAAGAGCCGCCTATCACGCACGCTATGTAACCAGCCCAATGGCTCATAGGTATGTCTTTATTGGTCACCTCATCTTCTTTGGATATAAAATAATCCAAACCCTTTCCATCGTTTTTCACACCAAGCGGACGTGCCGCTTCAAAATAACGTTCTACAATACTCTTATCGGGGAGAAGGTTCTTTTTAAAATTGACCAATATCCACTTCTGTACATTCAGTTTTGGGAAACTATACGCCTTGCATTGCAAAGCACGTTTTACTTTCAGTGTACGGATGTTGTTATGTAGGTCGATGATATAATCATACTTCTCTTTTTTGAGTTGGGGGATTAATACATCCAGGTTATCTTCCAGGTAATGGCACTTATCTATATAAGGATTGTGCGCAACCACCGGGCGAAAAGATGATTTGGTAAGATAATGCACCTGCACATCAGGTACCTGCTCTTTGATGCAGCGTATAACGGGACTGGTCAGTACTATATCGCCGATAGACGAAAACCTGATGATTAATACTTTCATTCAACGGGTAAAATTAGATAAACTGCGTAACAATACAGCTATTGTGCGGGGGCATATTTCAGTTCACACCAGGCTTTTTCTTCAGTCACCATCAGCAGTTCTTTTGCACTGCTGCCTATACCTATTACGCTATTGTGGTACATCTTGGTATCGGGTATAGGGCCTAATACTTTTACATATACAGTTTTATCTGTACCGGGATTGTATACCTTAATAATAGTGCCTCGTTTGGCAGTATTATGAAATGCATAAATAAATTGAGAGCCTTTCAGTTTGCCTTTATTCTCAAAAAACACAGCTGTACCTTTTTCTTCAGTTACTACCTGCTCACTATTTGTCTGCATCATATAATCCCGTTCTGCTTCCGGCAAGGTATCTAAGTAACTTTTACGAACTACTATTACCGTTTGTTCAACGCCATTCTTTTTAGTAGTAGTGCCCTGCTTTTTGTTTTTAGCAGTATTGCCCCTGATATCCACTTCAACAGTATCTGCAACAGGGCCATTACTTACATCATAGAACACCCAACCTACAAACAACACCCTTCCCTCTTCGATATAGTTATCGGCCATACCGTTCCACCTCTGCAACACACGCTGCTGTACGCCGGCCAGATGTGCGAGGCGATATAAGTTATCGTATTTCCTTACCTGGTAGCGCAGCGGGCGTATATCAAACCGGCTGCCGCTTGCTTCTTTCACCTGGTTGTACGGCCCGTAGGGTATAAACAATAATTGCCCAGGGTTTAGTGATGCCTGGAAATTAATACCATTAGCATCGGCCAATAATGCTGGAGGTACATGGTACCTGCGTGAGAGTTTAAACACATTATCTCCCTCTACAACGCTATGCACTATTGCCCATTTATCATTGTGAAACATTACTTCCAGCGTATCAATACCGGGGTTTTCTGCCTGTACGGAAATCTGCGCCCTTACAATAAGCGCGTGCAGAAAAAATAATATTAGCAACGATATTCTATACATATACCGGAAACGGCTATGGGTGAAAATACAATAATTATGCCCAATCTGCATCTGTTATTTCCATCCTTATCCTCCAGTTTTTCGGAAGATAGTTATTCACCCTGTTGCCTAAGGCTTTAATCCAGCCCAGGCCAAGCCCCGCATAAGATACAAGATACCAACCTTTTTCGAGGGCATCGATACCGGCATCTTCTTTTTTAAGAAACTTTAACGCCTGCTCTTTATTCACTTCTACCACGGGCAGCGTTTGCGACCTGTCTATACTCAACGCCAGTTCGTGTGCAGGCAGCCATTCGTTTTTCACAGGTGTGCCAAGTTGCAGCCCCGTTTTGCGGAGATATACATGTTGCTGCAGCAGGTGCAGGTCTTGCTCGTGTTGACTGTTTATAGCCATGTATCCTTCTTTGCCCGGCAGGCAGAGCCAGTCATCACCTTGCAACAGGTATTTACATTGCTCATATACTTTACTGTCGTGGGCAGATTTGAAACGTGACTGTTTCAGTTCGGCTTCTTCACTGGTCTTCTTGACGGCAGCTATAAAGAAACCCTCTCCCTGTACCTTATCAGGGAAGAAACGGTAACCTTTGAATTGATGCTTCGCCGAAGTGGTTTCCACAACACCCCACTCTTCTTTTATCTCCACCGGCAATGAGGTTACTTCAAAATCATCACCCAGCCAGTCGAGTATTTCTTCATCTTCCTGGGGCGAGTAGGAACAGGTGGCGTATATGAGTATGCCGTTCTCTTTCAGCGCGGGCCATACATCGGCGAGTATGCGTTGCTGTCGTTGTGCGCAGAGTTGCACATTGCCTTCGCTCCATTCATCCAGCGCCTTTTCATCTTTCCTGAACAATCCAGAACCACTGCAAGGGGCATCCACAACTATCACATCAAAATAGCCTTTCAGTTTGCCGAAGTCTTTGGGATAGTTGCTGGCCACCCATGTATTCATATATCCCCAGCGGGTGATGTTCTCTTCTAAAATTGATGCCCTTGAGCGTATCACTTCATTGCTGATGAGCAGGCTATACTTGTCTAACAAAGGTGCTATCAAGGTACTCTTACCGCCCGGTGCTGCGCAAAGGTCTAATACTCGCAGGTTATTTCTATCCGGAATTAACTGCTGCACCACACGACTGAGAAACATACTGGACGCTTCCTGCACATAGTACGCTCCCGCGTGATACAATGGATCGGTAGTGAAGACGGGGCGCTCCGGTAGGTATCTCCCTTCTGCACACCAGGGCACTTGTTCATTATTAGTAAGAGCTACCGTTTGTTTTACCGGGTGCAAACGTACCGAAGTAACAGCACCCGTTTCATGCGCCGCTATGAACGCTTCTTTATCAAAACCATCCACCTGCTCCAGGTCTGCCAGCAATATGTCGGGTAGCGGCTTCAATACTATTTAAATACCCCCGTATAATTATGTGGCGTAATGGCTTTCAGTTCTTTCTTCACCGCAGCGGATACTTTGAGCGTTTTAATGAACTCATGTATATCCTCTTTGCTGATGCTGGTTTTGCCGCGTGTCAATTCCTTCAGCGCCTCGTAGGGTTGGGGGTAATTCTCTCTACGCAGGATGGTCTGAATAGCTTCGGCCACTACCGCCCAGTTGTTGTCCAGGTCTTGTTTCAGTTTATCTCTATTCAGCAATAATTTGCCCATTCCTTTTTCAAGGCTGCGCAATGCTAAATAGCTATGAGAAAGTGGGACGCCAATATTCCTCAATACGGTACTGTCTGTCAGGTCGCGCTGCAGGCGGCTGATGGGTAGCTTGGCGCTCAGGTGCTCGTACAAGGCATTGGCTATGCCCAGGTTGCCTTCTGCATTTTCAAAGTCAATGGGGTTCACCTTGTGCGGCATAGCGCTGCTGCCTACCTCTCCGGCTTTGGTTTTTTGTTTGAAGTAATCCATAGATACATAAGTCCATACATCGCGGGCGAAATCTATGAGGATAGTATTGATACGCTTCAGTGCATCGAACTGGGCGGCGAGGTTATCGTAATGCTCGATTTGCGTGGTGTACTGCATGCGCTCCAGCCCAAGCTTGTTGTTCACAAAGTCATTACCGAATTTTTCCCAATCCGTTTTCGGGAAGGCCACATGGTGGGCATTAAAGTTGCCCGTAGCACCACCAAACTTGGCGGCAAAGGGTATATAGCTCAGCAGGCGGACCTGCCCTTCCAGTCTTTCAATAAACACCTCTATCTCCTTGCCCAACGTGGTAGGAGACGCCGGCTGGCCATGTGTACGGGCCAGCATAGGTATGCCCGCCCATTCGTCAGCCATCTTCTTCAGCGACAGTATGATATTCTGGAGCATAGGCAGATACTCCTGCTCTATCGCATCCTTCCAGCTAAGGGGGATGGCAGTGTTGTTGATATCCTGCGAGGTGAGGCCAAAGTGTACCCACTCTACCACATCACCGGCGCCCAGTGCTTTTAGTTTTTCTTTCAGGAAGTATTCTACAGCCTTTACATCGTGGTTGGTGACCCGCTCGGTGGCTTTTATCTGCTCTGCGTCTTCCTGTGTAAATTCTATATATATCTTACGCAGCCGGGAGGGTTTCACCTCAGCAGGCAGGGTAAATATCTTTTTCTGTGCCAGGAAGAGGAAATACTCCACCTCTACCCATACCCTGTACCTGATAAGCCCGAACTCGGAAAAATACGGCGCCAGCGGTTCCAGTTGGCTCCTGTAACGCCCATCCACAGGGCTGATAGCTGTTAGTGCTGATAATTGCATGCGCAAATTTACATTTTAGAGTTGGTTGATACACATATTCGTCTTTCGCCATGTATCTGGCGGCTCATTTTGTCCATTTTGTCAACTCGCATATTCAGGGGTTTAACTGTTGGCAATATCACGCTTTTACAACCTATTGAGATTGAAACCGTTAGAAACGGTTTGTTAACTTTTGTTAACTCCTGCAGTATTTCTTTCAGGCAGTAACAGAAAACAAAACGCCCGGCTGTGTGCCGGGCGTTTGTGTGGAGTATCGTTTTTCTTTGCAGTGGTGGGTGCATGGTTTTGGTTCTTTTACAATAGCAAATATACGTAATAAACAATACTTAGTAAAATTAATTTGGCATAATATCAATACCACCGTAAAGGGAAAGACACATCATTAGCAACAGATTTTAGTGTAGAGTCTGATACCGACGAAAG
>CALEZD010000045.1 GCA_937928385.1 uncultured Bacteroidota bacterium | reverse complement strand
AATGTTCCATTTTGATGCCGGAATTTTGGTTTTAAATTTTCCGCCTCATTTTGTACATAAGTTGCTGGTAATCAATACTGCGTTTTGTTCCAATTGTGCGGAAATGTTCTTGGTTGGAACATTTTGGGAACAGGATGCCCCAAGCACTTGAAGGTAGGGTACTGGTATGTCAAAGAACTGCCGGGCTGCTATAATGAACGACTATTTATTTATATACAAATATACGTAAAATTATTGTTTTATTGCTTGTTTATTTTAACTTGATAATTAGAGTAGTAAAATTCTTTTGTTGCAAACTATGGACCGCGGGTAGTCCATAGTTTATAATTATTATTGTACTTTTCGCTTATATGAGTGGTGTATGAGGAATATTATCAAATATAACCTGTTGTTGTGCATGTTACTCTCCTGCCTGCAACAGGGATATGCCAATAGAATTGACTCGCTAACCACGAAGGAAGAGGTACAAGCATTCCTGGCTGCTAACCTGGATGAAGGCGGGATAGTATTTCCGCTCTATTGTGTGGATATATCACAGGCCGAAAAAATCAAGATGTACCTTTCTGAAGATATCAGTGTCGAGGATCCCGTTACAAGGGAAGTTGTCTTACGCACAAGGGTGTCGGTGGAGCCGGATAGCAATGACAATTGCTGTAAAGATTATCCTTTTGTAAATCAACGGTTCAGTGATATTGCCCCGTTGATGAGCAATGATAGCTTTCAGATCTATAAGGCTGACCTAGATGGCAACGGATATACAGACATGGTAGTGGATGGCGGCATTATTCTTGTGGTTATGGATATGGTTAACCGGATAGATGGCTATATGTTTACCCCGTTGCAAAATGTACTTCGCCTTGAACATGGTATTTCTTTGCCGGACAAATCCAATGCATTCCTGTTGAAATATAAACATTGCGGGGCGGATACTGCTACTGTTGATACTATTGTTTATAAATTCAATGCATTTGTAAAATATAACCCTCATTTTAAACCTGAGGGTATCATGAAAATAAACTACTATTTCAGCAACAGTTCGGCTATGGTTTGTTATGAAAGGCAAACCTGCATGGAGATTAATAAGGATGGACGGTGCTACTTGAAATATGCTGACACCCCGTTCGCCCCGGGGCGCTACGGCAATACCACTTTTTCTGCTATTCTCGACAGTAAAAAAGTAGGGGACCTTTGGAATCTTATTGGCTATATAAATGTTAAGTCAAAAAAAGACGCATATGCCCATTGGATAAACCATGCAGAGGGAGGTACATTTGTCTTTCACTTTGATGATGGTACGGCAAAAAGAATAACAGTATGGGCTGCCGTTCCACCCATAAGTTTACGCTACCTGAGTAAAAACATAGCAGGTATTAGCAGGGAATTAAAGTGGTTGCCTTCTGAAAACCAGCCAGATTTTGAATGCCCTTGCGAATACTTTGGGTATGATACTACCGGCGACAGCAGCGATTTATGGTGATGTATTTGGAAGTTCAATCTTCCCTTTGCGTTATCACCCCATCAATCAAAATGAATTCACAATATATATGCTTCAGCTCCCATCTGCTGTATGTTGCTGGTTGGTGACAACACCAACCAGATGAGAAATATGCAAATATACGTAAAATTATTGTTTTATTGCTTGTTTTTACATGGTATGTTATGGCTTACAGTAGGTTGTCTATGGAGTATTGAAAGTCCTTATTTGCAAACTAAGGACATCTGCGGAGATAGCATAGGCTTGTATGTATAGCGGACTCAACTTCTATTGAAGCATATTTTTGAAGAGCGGGTCAGTTTGCCACTCCCTACCTACAGTCTATTTCATCTTTCACAAGCATTTATTTTATTCGCACTACGGTTGATAATCCTGAACATCATCATAATAATAATACCATACGCTATAAAGTTAAATATTGTATGATGGTCGAATGGTGAGTTCAGAAATTTTCCCTTTGTAGGTGACAAAGCAACTAAGGCAATGCGTATCATATTTAGCATTGTGATAATGATTGTCCCGGTAATTATATGAATTACTCTGCTTCTTAAAGCCTGCGGAAAGGATAGGTTTAAGGCCCACCATGCACTGGTAATATTCAACCCAATACAGGAATATACCATGCGGATAGTTTTGCCGCTGCAGACGTGTAAATAGTATCCAGACACATAATTATCGTAGCCAAACAATTTAAGCAGCGCAGCAGCACCTTTTAATATTATATAGCGCAACCCCGAAATATAATCAGCATTATAATCCAGCCATTTGCTGTAATACCCACCGGGTATTGTCATGCCTGCCCATATATAATTACCTGCTGACAAACAGCCATATATGAGCAGGAATGCTATGACAAACCTAAGCGCCCCATTTCCGCACAATCGTTTAAGCATTGATGAATTACAGGCCGTATATTTTTGATCGGTTATTTTTTTCTTTTACCACTCATCTTCTTAACTCCATATCCCACAGCCGCGGCTGCAATCAGCATCACCCCGCCATCTACGGGTGTATCTTCCACATCTTCGTCAAAACCCGGACCTTGCGCAAATGCAGAGGGTAATTGACAGCAGGCAATCAGCATCATCGCAACAACTACTATTGTCTTTTTTAGTTTTTTCATCTGGTATGGATTTTTTAAAACATCTGACCCGCAATTGCGGGTCAGATGCCGCATTGTTAACAGAGTCAATTATTCTACTATCAATTTTTCTGTAAATCTTGTATTGTAGCCTTGCAGTTCGGCTATATAGACACCGACAGGAATGTTATGCAAAGGTATAATGACGCTGCCTGTAGTAGCGTTCACTTCCCTGCTGAATATTATCTGACCGGTTAAGTTGGTGAGTCTCAGCCTTCCCGCTACATTGAGATTGTTAAAGGAAATTTTTACTTCTTTTCTGGCAGGGTTCGGTATAAGCTGCATTTTAGCTGTTTGGGTTTCTGGTGATGCGATGCTGTTTGCTGGTTGCCCCACCATATTTATTTCAAAGCGTTTATCGCCTTGGGTAAGAGAATCACTGGTTACATCGAACCAGTATTCAAAACCGGGTTTCAGTTCTTCCTTCTTGTTCAGGTATTTATCGTGTAGGTATAGTTTGGTGCCGACGGGTATGTCAAAGTTGCCTGTTTTTATAACGTACCTGTTGTGCCTGTTATACGCGGTTAGTCCCAGCGGAATGGATGCCCCGTCAGTGTAAGGACGGACATCTATTGCCAACCGAATATCGTCTTTAGACAGGGTAAAGAAGTCCAGACCAGGGTTATACAGTTTCACTGCATCCAGCTTGTCTTCCACATCCATTGCATTATCATCCAGATTTATCAGTAACCTGTCCCATTTAATAGTGCTGTCGTATATCAGCAATTCCACCCAGTTTTTGTTTGCCGTACCTTTAAACAAAGAGGCATCCCCGGTGGCCTTGTCTGCTTCTTCAAACGTCAGGGTATTGCTACTGTTGGCACTGGCAGTGGTAATAAGCGCAGCAAACGCAGGAAGTACATATGAAGTAGTAAAGGCATTAGTAACATACGCACCTGCCGTTCCGCTGGTAGCGTCCCAAACATAATAGTTAGCTCCAATATTTGCCCCGCGAGCCACGGCATTAAGTTGTACTCCGCAAGGGAATGGGTTGCCACAAGCAACGAAGCTGGAACTGCTACCTTTGGTAAGGGTAACGACCTGTGTGCCTTGGTTGACCGCACCGGCCATATCCAGTGTAACGGCCGATGGGGTGTAAGAGCCTCCGGATATACCCTGCCCGGGTGTACCGCGTACCAGTACCCTTATCAGTTCATACTGGTCCCAGCCGTTGGGGCTGGTGCCATTGGTATGGGTAAAGGCTACCCAGCCGGGATTGTTGCCTGCCGTAGTGTTATCGGCTGTGACGGGGTTCCAGTAAAAGGCTGAAGGGTTGTTGGTGGCCGTGGCTGTAAAACCGTTGGTGGCACCACCGCTGCCGGTAATGTCTATATCATCGGTCAGGGCTGTAAGTGCCTGAGCAGTGGTAAAAGGATGGCCAAAGAAGCGGAAAGCGCGCTTGCCGGGTATGTAACGCTGTATGGTGACGTTGCCGCTGATGCTGCCTCCTGAATTGCCGATACGACCTGTATTGGTAGCATTGGAGGCAAGGGTGAGCAGGCTATTGGTAGTAAGGGTTGCGCCTGTACTTACGGTAATTACACCTTCAGTAGAAATAACATTGCCTGATAAAGCACCCGATGAAGCAAAAGTAAAAGTACCAGTACCGCTGAAGCCGTTACCGCTGTTGGTGACGTTGCCGTTTATGGTAGCGGTAGTACCGCCTGACATCGTCAGCGCAACACCACTGTTGATGGTCAGGTTTTTACAAGTGAAAGTACCAGGGGTAGTGCTCGATGCTATGATGGCATCAATAGTTGAAGTCGGTGCACCGCTACTCCAGGTAGTGCCGTTCCAGGTAGTACTGGTAGGAGTACAAACAGGTACGGCCGGGTACCATGCAGAATCGTCTCTTACATCCCAATTGGCAACATCGTTACATGCCGCCCTGATTGCGGCAGCTGACCCGGACAAAGCAGAACATTTAATACGGAAATTGTCATTCTCGGTAGGCCCGCTTGCATATACCCATACAGCATTGGTTCCGTTTGTCAAAGAATTTGGTAATTCTGAGGTTGCAGTTCCAGGAGTAGCACCGCCATCCCAGTTGCTGGTGCCTGTTGTACCTGAGATGTAGTTATAATGGATTCCTGCAATGAAAGTGGTTGGTGTAACCCTATAATTGGTTGTAGTATCTATACTTGTAACACCCTGGAAAGCAAAAATCTGGTCGCCTGCTATAGTTAGGGACAAGCCTTTGCCGGATAATATTGTACCGTTTGATGTGCCAGATGGGCATGAAGTACAAGTGTTGGGACCGGCCCATATTTTAACTATATCACCGGTAGATAATGCAGTTCCACATTGCCAAAAAAGAACCCAATCAGAGTTGGCTGAATTTAATTGAAGATAACCGTTTGCATCCGTGTAGTTGCCATCACTAAAACCAATAATTGTGTTTGCGCTTATATTGGTAAGCGCAATAAAAGCAAATGTATCTGCTTCTGCTGTCGCGCCTCCGATACCTGTAGCGTCTGAGTTCACTGCAACAAATGCAATGTCGCCGGCAGACAGTGTGGTTTGGGCATTTATGCAAAAAGAATTTATAAATATTAAAAATATGCTAAAAAGTACAATGTATGTCTTCATATTTCTATTTTTTGCGAAATTTATAAAGTATTTTTCATTAACAATTATTAATTAATCTTTATGATAATTGCAATTTTTTAAGTGGGCTTATTCTGACAATAAGTGGGTATTTTAAGCAATATCTGGTCATATATTTTTGTAAATCATTCAT
>CALEZD010000044.1 GCA_937928385.1 uncultured Bacteroidota bacterium | reverse complement strand
TCCGTAACAATACATTTAATTTTGGTTCTTACGGTATTTACTGGTCAGGTAACTCCACTACATCATTAAGTTCCGACAACGAATTTTCCGGTAATACAATGGTAAGCCCTTATTACATGGGTTTCTACACGTATTATACCAATAACCAACAGATACTCAACAATAGTATTACACGTAGCGGTTCAGGAACTTTCTATGGTTTTTATGCTTATTACGCCGATGGCGCTTTTAAAATTAACGGCAACAGTTATACCGGCACGAGTATTACCGGTACCAACTACCCGATAAATATGTATTATTGCGACGCCACCAGTGCCAACCGTGGTAGTGTAGATAACAATATTATCACTGTAAGCAGTTCTACATCTATTTACAACTATATATATTACAGTAACTATTATTCTGTAAGTGGTAACAAGATTACAATGACTACCCCTTCGGGCACATTGTACCCTTTGTATAACTACAACTCAACAAGTACATCATACCAATATGGTAATGACGTGAACATTGATAATAATGAGTTCACGGCTACTACGAGCGGTACAATACAAATGTACACCCACTATTACTACAACAGGAATGGTACTTTCAATGGGAATAAAGTAACCTTTAATGGAGGGTCAGGTTCACAAAGTATTTATGCGGGTTATTATCTCGAAAATTTTAAATTTAACAACAATACAATAAAGATAACAATAACCACAGGGCAGCTTACATACTATGCGGGTTATTACGAAGCGATTAACGGTGTTGAGTACATAGGCAACGACCTGACGGTAACAGCCGGTTCTGCCAGCTATTGTTATATCTATGCAGGTTATTACAACTATAATAACTACGGTACGACCAAAATCAACAGCAATAAGCATACCGTAACTTTCACAGGTACCTACCTGTACCACTACCTGGGCTATTATAATATTTATAATACAGTGCCCAACGAGTGTAAGGATAATATTATTAACCTTACAGGTGCGTCCACCTACGTATACAACTACATGGGCTACTACATGAACGGTTGTATCACAACAGGAAACGTAATCAATGTTAAATCAAACCTGGCTGCCTACGGCCTGATGTCTTATGGCTATTCCAGCGGTACTATACCATGGGTTATCAAAAACAACAAGGTTACAGTAGTTGGCGGCGGTAGCACAGTGTATGGCCTGTACGGTTATTATTGCTACAAGCCTGAAATCAGCAATAACGTTATTTATGCTTATGGTACTAGTACGGTTTATGGTTTTGCCTGCGGTTATAATAAAGACGGGGCCAAGATATACAACAACACTGTGTACGCTCAGAGTACCTCTACCAACTATACGTTCTATTGTTACCAATATACAGGCAGCGAGTTTGCGGATGTAAGGAACAACGTAATTATGAGGGCCGGCGGTACCAGTGGTTATCTATGCTACCTGGGCCATCCTAACTATTATAGCATGGACTATAATAACTTCGTCAATGGCGGCGCTACTATGGTTTATTATGGTAACGTGGGTACTACTTACGCCTCACTTACCCCTTGGCGCGCCGGTACAAATATGAACAGGAACTCCCTGACCTACAACCCCGGTTTTATAAGTACCACCAGTACTTCTCCCGATCTTCGTCCTGACCCGGCTAACCCGAACAGTTGGTCATTGAACGGACGTGGTGTTCAGTTAGCAGGTAATGATAAAGATATAGACGGCAATAACCGTGCGCTGACCACTGTGCAAGGTGTGCCTGATATTGGTGCTTATGAGTTCGTGCCCACTTCCACACCTCCCAACTGTACAGTTGCTCCGGCACCTGCTCCAAGCGGAACAAGCGTTGTTTCGTTTGGTGAAGATACAGTAGCTGTACTGCGCTGGAGCGCTACCGTGCCTACTGGTTTTGCGGTGAAACAATATACCGGCACTAACCCTCCGGGTGTTACTACCATCAACCCTACGCAGATGTTCTACTATGCTGACTTCCAGGGTACGGGTACTGCGCTGGATTATGAGCAGGATTTGTATTTCAAAGACCCATGGATGGGTTCTATCGCTTCCAAGTCAGCGCTTCGCCTGGCGGAGAAAGTTGGCACCAGCGCCTGGAACGGTTACCCTTCATCAGCGAGTAGCTCCAATGTTGTGCGCAACTTTATAGCCACGCCATCGGTAGATGATGTGGGGGCCCTGTTTACAGGTATTGACGTATCGAACAACGCGAGCGCGGATGCGATTATCGAACCTGTTCCCCCTTTCTGCCCCGGCACTTACGCTGTTAAGCTGCGGATTAAGAACAATGGTAATAACGTAATCAGCAATGTGAAGATAGACTGGCAACTGAATGGCGGCGCTATCCAGACCATTAACTATACCACGCCTATTAATATCAACGGCAGCCCCCAGGGCAATGAGGCGATTATCAACCTGGGCAATGTCAACTTCGGATCTTCGGCTGTCAATATCAAGGCATGGACTTACCAGCCCAATGGTGTACAGGACCCGATACCGGGCGATGATACCCTGAACAAGGATTATTTTGCAGCGCTGAGCGGTACCTATACCGTAGGCGGTGTTAACCCCAACTTCCCTACTGTGATAGCAGCAGCCAATGCACTGAGCCAGTACGGTACCTGCGGCGATGTGATATTTGATATCCGCCCGGGTACTTACACAGGCAAGGTTCTGCTGAACAACCCTGTACCGGTACCGAATACCTCCGGCCGTGTGACGTTCCGTTCAGAGAATGGTAATAAGAACAGTGTAACGATAGCCTACGCCAGCCCGGTAACGAATATTGACCCCGCTGTGCACCTGAATGATGCGGACAGGTTTACCTTCAAAAACCTGACCATTACCGCCAACGGTACTTATGGCCAGGCGATTGGTTTCTACGGCGCGGCAGATGATGACTCTGTAATAGGCTGTAACCTGAACGTTACTTCTACGGTTTTAACCTCATACAACTCGGTAATCATGGCCTATACCGGCTATACCAGTTTCAATGGTAAAAACCTGGTGCTGAAGGATAACGTCATGGACGGCGGTTATTATAACTGCTGGATATACCCCGGCACTTACCAGCCCGGTTATGTAATAGACAATAACCAGATAATGAATGCCGGCTACATGGGTATGTATGTGTTTTATACTTATGGTATCAAAATAACCAACAACACTATATCCGCGCACCCGACTTCGTCTAACTGTTACTATGGTATGTATAATTACTATGCTTACCAGAGCCCCCAGGTTACGGGCAACA
>CALEZD010000043.1 GCA_937928385.1 uncultured Bacteroidota bacterium | reverse complement strand
AACTGATTGTTTTAATTTCTTTTTAACATATCTTTAATTTAAACTTAATTGTAAACAGGTATGAAAAGAATATTACTACAACTGTTGTTGATAATGATAACAGCATTTGCGGGCAATGTTAATGCCCAGTTGAGCGGTACTTATACCATTGGAGGTGCCAGCCCGAATTATGCGACGCTTAGTGCGGCTATTACTGCGTTGAACAACGTAGGTGTAAACGGCCCTGTACAGTTTCTGATACGCGATGGCTCTTATTCCGGTACTACATGGATAGGCAGTATTAATAATATTAGCGGTGCCAGCCCTGCTAACAGGATTACTTTCCGGTCTCAGAGTGGCAATAAAGCTAATGTGATTATAACGGATGGTTCTTCGGGCAACCATATATTCCGGTTTAACAATGCCCGGTATATTACCGTACGGGACCTGACATTGGTAAAAAACAGTACATCTTACAGCAGGGTGTTTGATTTTACGACTACAGCTTCTGATGACAGTGTGATTAACTGCGTAATTCAAGGCCCTGCTACTACCAGCAGTAGTAATGCTACCGCATTGGTGTATGCCAATGGCCATACAGGGTCTAATAATATATTTACCAACTGCGATTTTGTGAACGGCGGCATGTGGGCGTATATATATGGTAGCGGTACCACCAGTACATCCAACGACATGAAGTTTATTAATAGCACATTTACTGCCAACAGCAGCGGGTACTATGGTTTCTATATGTATTATACCAGCGGAACAAAATTTTTAAACAATACTTTTAACAGGACAGGTACCGGCTATTATTACTTCACTTATGGTTTTTACCTGAATAATGATTTTGAGTTTTCTAATAACACTGTTAATGCTACCACTGCGTCAGGCGACCTGTATGGTTTGTATTTCTATTATATGAACTATGCAACCAATAGTGCTACTCTGACACCAAGGGTACACGATAACACAGTTGTCTTTAATAATACTTCTACCTCGTCTTATTACACTTATCCTTTTTATACCTACTATGCTCATTATGCCACGTACCTGAATAATACAGTTACGGTTAACTCAAACCTGGGTTATATATATTGTTATGGCCCCCTGTATTACAACAACAACTCAAGAGCGACAGGCAATACGCTTAATTACATCACGCAAACAGGGTATGTGTATAACTATTACATGACCTACAATGGTGCCAGCTGGCCCGATACATTTACCAACAATACGGTTAATACGATTGCGACATCAACCGGTTATGTGTACAACTACCTGGGATATTATGGTAATACGATAATTACGGATAATCAATTCAATGCATCTACCGTAAACGGTGCGGTTTACAACTATCTTTATTACCCTAGTGGTATGTTGTTTGCCCGCAACAAGATTAATGTTACCAGTTCTTCTTCCGGTACACTGTATGGGGTCTATTTGTATAACACTACCAGCTACTCCGGGGTGAACTTTTTCAATAACGATATAAATGTGAATGGTACTTCCGGTACTGTTTATGGTTTGATGTGTTATTACCTGAATGGCGACAAGATTTATAACAACTTAATAACTACAAAGACAACCGGTGCAAACTATACTTTGTATATGAACTACATGTACAACGGCTATTTTAAAAATAATACCATTTACAGCCTTGCTACGGGTGCTACTAACTATGTAGCCTATTTATACCAGGGCTCAGCCACGTATAAAGCTGAGTTTAAAAACAATATTTTCTCAAAGAGCGCGACTACGGGCTATGGTTTTTGGTCTTATGATAATAATTTCAAAGCTGATTATAACCTGCACCATGTTCCGGGTGGTACATTGTTTTATATACAAACGCCTTCCTATAGTGGTAGTTCGCTACAGGCCTGGCGCAATGCGACCGGTGCTGATATGAACTCGCTTGTATATCAGCCTCCGTTTTTAAATACAGCCAACCGCGACTTCCGTATCGATGCATCGAGCCCTGCTGCATGGGCAGTGAATGGCCGTGCTGAACATGATACAGTAATCAAAACAGATATGTCAGGGGCTAACCGCCCATACCTGGTACCAACAGGTGTTCCCGACCTGGGTGCTTACGAAGTAAGCCCCACCAGCACTCCGCCGAATGCTGATGCCAGTCCTGCCAATCCTGTAGCCAACAGCACACAGGTATTTACTTTTGGCCAGGATACAGTAGCTACCATAGACTGGGGTTCGGACGTACCCGCTACTTACACTATGCGCCAGTACACAGGCGTACAGGCAGCACCTATGCCTCCGGGTGTAGGCAGGATGTACTTCTATACAGCAGGCACACCTGCTACATGGGTACATGGCCACAAGCCTAATATATATTACAAAGAGCCTTGGGTAGGTGATATTCCCGGTGGCGAGAATGATGCAGTAGTAGCCCGCTCGAGCAACAACGGTGCCTGGGAAGGTTACAACTATACGAACGCATCCACTGATAAAATGCGCAATATCCTGAAGCCAACCAACGCATTGGACAGCGTAGGCAGCTATACCGGCGTACAGAACGGCCGTATCGGTATCCGTTGCGTAGAGAACCCCAAGGGTATAGCTGTGACCAATATTACAGCACTGGCAGCCGATATCAACTGGCAGCCGGTATTTAACCCCATAGGTTACCAGGTGATTATCAAGACTAACACCAAATACCCTACTAATGCAGAGTGGACAGCGTCTAATAAGCCGACTACCAATAGCCTGGCAGCAGGCGGCCTTACCGAGGATACGAAGTATTATGTGTTCATCCGCAGTATATGCGGTATAAAGGATACCTCAGGCTTTACGATGGATTCATTCACTACACTGATTACCTGCCATACCCCTGTTATTACTATCAGCGGGCTGAACGGTACGCGTGCAGTTATCTCGTGGACAGCAGTAAAGACGGCGCATAAATATGAGTATGCAATGAACAAGTCGGCGACTCCACCTGCAGTAGGTACTGACGTCAATAAGAACAGCATGCTGGCACCATTCCTGGATGAGGGTACAGAATACTATGTACACGTACGTGCACATTGTAGTTCTATCTATAACCAATCAGGTTGGGCATCAGCGAAGTTCAATACCTGGGCTGTGAACGTGAATAATGTGAACGGCGAAGGCGCACAACTGGCTGTGTATCCTAACCCTGTACAGCAGGAGATGGTAATAACTATCGGTGGAAATGTGCAGGAAGGTACTATTGCCGTAATGGATATGACCGGTAAGCTGCTGAAAACACAGAATGTAAGCAGCAATACTGTTAAAGTAAATGTAACCGAACTACCTGCAGGTATATATATAGTGCAATACACTGACGACAACCGAAGGGAACAAACGAAGTTCAATAAGCTATAGTCATATAGTTTTATTTACCTGAACAAATAAGATAACAGCCGCTCTTTCCAGGGCGGCTTATTCTGTTTTATTAAAATAAGATTAAAAAATAGAATAAATAAGATTAATAAGACCTTGTTTGGTTAATTTTATTTTAATCTTATTTGTTCAGGTAAATATTCTAATATGAAACAGCTTAACTTGATTTCCAAAGTTATTATTGCATTTTTATTGGTAGCTACAAGTTACCAGGCAGCTAAAGCCCAGTTGAGCGGTACTTATACCATTGGAGGTGCCAGCCCGGATTATACTACGCTTAGTGCAGCCATCTCAGATTTGAATAGCTTGGGGGTCAATGGCCCGGTGCAGTTCCTTATCCGCGATGGTTCTTATTCCGGCACCACCTGGATAGGCAGTATTAATAATATTGCGGGTGCCAGTAGTACCAATACTATCACCTTCCGTTCTCAAAGCGGTAACAAGGCCAATGTAGTGATAACCGATGGTTCATCGGGCAACTACATTTTCCGTTTTAACAATTCCAGGTATATTATCGTTAAAGATATGACGCTGGTAAAATCAAGCACATCATACAGCCGTGTTTTTGATTTCGTGAGCCAGTCATCGTACAACACGATAGAAAATTGTGTGATTCAGGGCCCTGCCACTACCAGCAGCAGTAATGCTACCGCACTGGTATACGCCACAGGCCATACCGGAACGGATAACACATTCACAGGTTGTAATTTCATTAATGGAGGGAGCTGGGCCTATATATACGGAAGCGGTACAACAAGTACATCTACTAATATGGTGTTTGCCAACAGTACCTTCACTGCTACGAATAGCGGTTATTATGGTTTTTATACATATTATACAAGCGGCCTGAAATTTCATGACAACACATTTAACCGTACGGGTTCAGGTGTGTATTACTTCCATTATAGCTTTTACATGAATAATGATTTTGAGTTTATAGACAATGTGGTGAATGTAAGTACTACTTCCACTTTATATGGTTTGTATTGCTATTATATGAACTACATCACCAATAGCTCTACGATGACCCCGAAAATCCATAATAACAATATCAATTTCACTAATACTACAGGTAGTACTTATCCATTCTATACCTACTATGCGTATTATGCCACGTACCTGAATAACGTGGTGAATACTACGGTTACATCCGGGTATATATATGGGTACGGCCCCATGTACTACAACTTTAACTCTAAGGCTGATGGCAACACCATCACTTATAATACAACACCCGGCAGTGGTTATATCTACAACTATTATATGATATATAATGGCGCCAATTCGCCTGATACATTTACCAACAACAAGGTGACGCAGAACGGTATGTACCAGACAAACTATGTGGCTTACCTGGGTAACACAATTATTACAGATAATGAATTCAAGTATAACACAACTACCGGCTCTATATACAATTACGTGTATTATCCGAGCGGCATGCTTTTCGCCAGGAATAAAGTTATAGCAACTAGCACAGGAGGGACGATTGTTGCATTATACCCCTATAATACTACAAGCTATGCCGGTGGTACATTCATTAATAACTATATAGAGGCAACCAGTACTACAGGCACCGTATATGGCATACAGGCTTATTACCTGAACGGCGATAAGTTTTATAGTAATGTGGTGACCACTAAAACCGCGGGCGCCAACTATACGCTTCAAATGTATTATACCTACAATAGTTATTTTAAGAATAATACATTCCACAGTAATGCTACCGGTAGTACCAACTATGTAGCTTATATATACAATACTTCATCTTCGTATAAGGCGGAATTGAAGAATAACATCTTCTCGCGTACAGGTACATCAGGTAACATGATTTACTCTTACCACAAGGATTACTTCAAATCAGACTATAATCTTTATTATACACCGGGTGGTAGTATATTCCAGAATAACTCCCCGGCTTATACGGGTAGTGTGTTGCAGACCTGGAGGAATACGACCGGCAATGATATGAACTCGCTGATATATCAGCCGCCTTATGTAAACGCAGCCGGTAATGATTTCCGTATCGATGCATCGAGCCCTGCCGCCTGGGCGGTAAATGGCCGTGCTGAACATGATACAGTAATCAAAACAGATATGTCAGGCGCTAACCGCCCATACCTGGTACCAACAGGCGTACCCGACCTGGGCGCTTACGAAGTAAGCCCTACGAGTACACCTCCGAATGCTGATGCCAGTCCTGCCAATCCTGTAGCCAACAGCACACAGGTATTTACTTTTGGCCAGGATACAGTAGCTACCA
>CALEZD010000042.1 GCA_937928385.1 uncultured Bacteroidota bacterium | reverse complement strand
ATTTGTTGAATCAGGCCTATAATATTTAATATCAGCCCATTGCGATAGTTGCCGGTAATAAAAACAGCCCGCCGGTAAAGCGGGCTGTTTTTATATAATATAATACACTTTACAAGTTCACCTGTTTGCCCTTAGGGTACTTTACTGAGTAGCCCAGTACCAGTTCCTTCGTTTCATTGGGTTTCAGTTGCAGCTTCCAGGTTACCGCGCCTGTAGTTTCATTATAGTCACCACCCTTGTAGTCCCTGTCGCTTACTTCTATATCCTTATCGTTGCTGATGGGTACCTGGTCTATTACCACTATATCCACCGGCTTGTTGCGGGTATTGCGTACAGATATTTTATACACAAAGGCCTCCCGCACATTGGTACCGATGGTTTTTACGCTGCGCAGTTCTTTATCGCGCTCGCGGCGCACCACTATTTTCTTATCGCGGCCAAGGGAGAGGTTCATGGTGTCTTTTACGTTGCGTACATCTATATAGCCCTGGCCTACATAAGTGCCCTCGTAGAAGATGTTGGTTTGCGCGGGCAGCAGGTCCAGGTCTTCCCAGCCGGTTATCTGAGCTTGTAAGAAGGCATCCCTGTCCAGCTTGGGCACGGCGTAGTAACGGTAAGTGGCAGTCAGTTCCGCAGTCTTGATGGCTACATTGTGTTGTTGCCCGTCGCTGGGTATGGTGTATGGCAGGCTTATATCAAATACGGTATTGATGCCGCTATTGTCGGTTTGAACGTATTGGTCAAGAGTTGCTTGTGCAGGGGCGGCTTCAGCTCCCAGGACTTGCACTCCATCAACTATATATAATTGTCCGTCGTCACGAGTCCCTGCAATATTTGCTTTAGCCCTATTTTCATAAGCCATAGGCCTGGGCATATAAAATTGCAAATACCAAGGATTCAACACCGGTGCTTCCGCACCTTCGTTGGGGTTGCCGGTACTCAGGCTCAGTTTTACCTTATCCCATGCCACACCGCTGTTCTGGTACACATGTGCTTTGTAGTACAGTTTTACCGGGCCGCCCAGTTCATCTACACGCAGGTCGTAGCTGGGTGTCCAGCCGGCATTGGGTACTACATAAGATATAGTGATGTTGGAAGCGGTAGCCTTGGTACTGTAAAACTTAACCAATAACTGGCCACCGGGCTGGAAACCACGTTGCTGTTCTTCCTGCAACTGCTGACGTAGCTTTGCAAGGCGGTCGTCTGCTTTCTTTAAGTTGGCCGCCAAGGCATCTTTTTCATCCAGCAGTTTGGCCATTCGTGCTTTCACCAGGTCCAGCATTTTCATCAGTTCCGTGGTAGACAGCCCCGTATTAGCACCGCTTACCTGCCTGTTTTGCCTGATGATGGCTACCTGCTCATTCAGGCTTTCCATTTCGTTGTTGATGCCACTACGGCTTTTCTCCAGGTAGTCGATGCTGTCTTTCAAATCCTTTGCACGGGGCGATAAATTTTCATCCCGTAAAAAGTTGTTCTGAAAAGTGGCGGACTGTACTACCACACCGCTGCCAGCACCAATGTTCAGGCTTTGCTGGTTGACATTGCCCGCTATATTGGTAAAGAGTATTTCAGACTCGCCAGCAGGCAGGTTGATTTTTGTTTGGCTGAACAGCTCCGCCCCGTTCAGGAATACAGTGGCCGATTCGATATCTACTTTCTGTTTGGTTTGCGTCAAGCCGGGTAGGCTGCAGAGGCATAGCAGGCAACCGGCGGCTATAAAATTTCTTATTGACATAAAGATAAGTTTAGTGTAAAGGTGCGACCCGACACTAAATTCCATAAAACGGTATTCAGTATTGTCAGCGCACTATCCTGATTTTGGCAAAGTTTAACATTATCTTCTTAATGCCATTGCCTTCCTTAAATTCTATGGTAGCTATTCGGTTTTGTGCCCCACCCTCTAATGCTTTTATGGTACCAAAGCCGAATTTCGTATGCTCCACCGTCATGCCCACTTCCATTTCCATAGGATTATCCGCTGCAAAGTTGGCGGTAGGCACATGGGTGGAGGGCTTAGGCTGGTTGATTTTTTCAGCTATCTTTTTTAACGGTGTTTTCTCAAAGGAGCGCGCTGTGGTGCTGCCAAAACCAACAGAACCCACACCCCTTGCACTCGGCCCGGTAAATGAACGGTCGAGGTGCATCTCCGGCAGTTCGTCAATAAAACGGCTGGGCTCATTCTGTACCAACTGCCCAAAACGGTAGCGGCTGGTAGCATAAGTGACCCACAGCCTTTCTTTGGCACGGGTGGTAGCTACATAAAACAGGCGGCGCTCTTCTTCCAGGTCGTCCCTGTCGTACAGGCTCATGCTGCTGGGGAAGAGGTTTTCTTCCAGCCCCACCACAAACACACCTGGGAACTCCAGCCCTTTGGCGGCGTGTACAGTCATAAGTTTCACCGCGTCTTTTTCTTCTTCACTTTCATCGGCATCTGTCAGCAGTGTAATTTGCTGCAGGTAGCTGCCCAATGCCTTATCTCTCAATTCGCCTTCTTCATCCGGCGTTTCTGTAAATTCTTTTATTGAGTTGAGTAATTCCTGTACGTTTTCATAACGCGCCAGCCCTTCTACAGATTTGTCGTTATATAGTTCCTGCACCAGGCCTGTATGCTTACCCACTGCAAATGCCACTTCGTAGGCATTATGTTTTTCCAACATAGTGCGGAAACTATTGACCATCATAACGAAGTTTTCAATAGCCGCTGATGCAGCGCCCTTTAGCCCTGCATAGTCAGGGCGTTGCAAAGCCTCCCAGAAGGTGATATTCTGCTGGTCGGCAAATACCATGAGCCTTTCCACGCTGGTTTTGCCTATGCCACGCACAGGATAGTTGATGATGCGTTTAATATTTTCCTCGTCCTGCGAGTTGACAATAACACGCAGGTAAGACAGGTAGTCCTTTATTTCTTTACGCTGGTAAAACGATACGCCTCCATACAACTTGCAGGGTATATTCATCCTGCGCAGGCTCTCTTCAAATGCCCGGCTCTGGGCATTGGTGCGATACAGTATAGCGAAATCACTGTTCCTGTAATGGTTGCGCAACTTCATTTCTGTAATCGCGTCGGCTACAAAACGGCCCTCGTCATTGTCGGTCAGTGTACGTACCAGTATTATTTTTTCACCCTCCGCATTGTCCGTCCACAGTTGTTTGGGTATCTGGTTTTTGTTGTTCGATATGATATTGTTGGCGGCGTTTAATATACTCTGTGTACTGCGGTAGTTCTGTTCCAGCTTCACGATTTTTACGTCGTTGTAGTCGTCCTGGAATTGCAGTATGTTTTGCACAGTAGCGCCGCGGAATGAATAGATACTTTGCGCATCGTCGCCCACCACGCATATATTTTCGTGTACGGCGCCCAGCATTTTTATGATTTTGTACTGCGCCACGTTGGTATCCTGGTACTCGTCTATCAGCACGAACCTGAACTTGTGCTGGTATTTGGCCAGTACGTCAGGAAAGTTGGTGAGCAGTATGTACATTTTGAACAGCAGGTCGTCAAAGTCCATAGCTCCGTTCTTAAAACAACGCGCCGCGTAACGCGCATATATCTCGCCGATGAGCGTGCGTGTACTGCGTGCGTCTTCCTGTTGTATAAAGCTATCCAGCATATACGCCTGCGGGTCTATCAGGCTGTTTTTGGCGGCAGATATTCTGTTGTATATGTACGCTGGTTTATAATGCTTATCATCCAGGTTCATATCTTTTACTATGCCCTTGATGATGGATTTGGCATCGTCAGTATCATAGATTGTAAAGTTGTTGGGGTAGCCCAGTTTATGTGCCTCGGCACGGAGTATACGTGCAAATACCGAGTGGAAAGTGCCGATATATAAGTTACGTGCTTCGCTGTTGCCCAGTATATGTTCCACACGCTCTTTCATTTCGGCGGCGGCTTTGTTGGTAAATGTCAGCGCCAGAATATTGAAAGCGTCGACACCATTGCGCATCAGGTGTGCAATACGTGTAGTTAATACTTTTGTTTTTCCGCTGCCCGCTCCGGCTACTATCATCAAGGGCCCGTCTATATGTTCTACTGCTTCGCGCTGTCGTTCGTTCAGCCCTTCCAGGTAATTGTGCATGTATGCAAAGTTAACTTATTTACTATTTGTCCCGGTGACGGACAAGTGCAGGTTATTAACATTAGTTATTTCCTGTATTTCCTTTTCATGGCCACGACTTTGTATTTCAGGCTGTCGTATACCAGGCCGATACCCAGGCATGCAGCAGCCAACACCAGGATGGATATGCCAAAAACAAAATAACCATAACCACCTGCCAGGCAACCCAGGAAAAAGAAACTAATAATTGCCAACCTGAGCAGGATAGAGGATTTCAGTCTTTTAAGCTGTTCGGGCTGTGTGTAGAAAAACAACTGGCCGATTTCTATACCCAGGTCGGTGAACAGACCCGTAAGGTGCGTGGTCCTCACTATAGAGTTGGATATACTGGTCACAAGGGCGTTTTGCATACCCATAGCGAACAACATAGAGCAAGCCACAAGTATAGTATAGTGCGCCAGGGTTACCGGACCTGACAGGGCTATGATGACGAGAATAATTATTTCGAGCAATACGGGTATGAAATACATAAACCGCTCTCTGCGCCGTAACATAAACTCAACCGACAGACTGGAAAAAAGAGCCCCCGCAAAAAAAGAAACGATATATAGCAGAGAAATCTGCGCCACCTGCCAGCCACTCTTTACCAGCTCATCAGCAAAAAAGGCGAAGTGGCCGGTAACATTAGTGGTAAGCGTACTGATGGAAAAATATCCGGCTACATTGACTATGCCGGCTACAAATGATAATAAAGATGCGAGTTTAAGGTTTTGCGAGAATGTGCGGTACTTACCTTTATGCCTGAACATAGACTGAAAATCAACATAAAGGTAATTTTATTATAGAGTAAATAGCAGTATTGTGCGGGCTATGATATTACATTGTTAAAGAAATTAAAAATCACGGCTTTATATTAGCATAAGTTTGCTTCAGGGTTAAATTTGCAATTACCTTCCGGTTATGATGAGGTTTCAACACATATCACACCTGTTTGCGCTGGGGCTTATACCTCTGCTCATAGCACTGTTTGTGGCTATGGTGTACTGGCGGCGCAGAAAACTGAAATCTCTGGGTAACGAGGTACTCATCAGCAGGCAGGTGCTGGGCTTTATACCCGGCAGAAATACTACCCGTTTCCTTTTATTGTGCATTGCCTTTGCGGTACTGGTAATAGGCTGGGCCAACCTGCAGATGGGGGCACGAACAGAAAAAGTGCAACGTAAAGGCGTGGATGTCATCATAGCGCTGGACGTAAGTAAGAGTATGCTGGCCAAAGACATTCAGCCCGACAGGCTGACCCGCGCCAAGCAACTGGTACAGAGTATGCTGGATAAAATGGGGTCGGATAGGGTAGGCCTGATTGTATTTGCGGGAAGGTCTTACCTGCAGGTGCCGCTGACGGTTGATTACAGCGCACTGAAAATGATGCTGAGCAATGTAGACCCCGGCATGGTACCCACACAAGGCACCGTCATCAGCGATGCTGTGGACCTGGCTATGAACTCTTTTTCGCAAAAGGAAAAGAAATACAAATCACTGGTTATTATTTCAGACGGCGAAGATCATGACGAACAGGCAATAGAAAAGGTAAAGTCTGCCGCTGAATCGGGCGTTATTGTTCACACGGTGGGTGTGGGCTCTACACAAGGGATGACGATATTCGACCCTGCTACACAATCCATTAAGCTGAATGATAAAGGAGAGCCCGTTATCAGCCGCCTCAACCAACGGGCTCTTGCTGATATAGCCTCGGCCGGCAGAGGCACTTATGTGTACCTGAGAAATACAGGTGATGCTGCTGAACAACTGGTGGGCGAAATAAACGGCATGGAGCAAAAAAGCCTGGGCGCGGTAGTGTTTACCGATTTTAATAGCTACTTCCAATATTTCCTGGTTATAGGGTTTGCATTGCTGGTAATAGAATGGATACTACCCGGGCGCAAACTAAAATCCAAAACTGAGATTGCATGATGCTGACGAAATGGATGGGAACGATAATAGTTTGTTTGGTTGCAGTAACAGCTATGGCACAGCAACCGAAGAAGGAAGTGCGCGAAGGCAATAATTTGTATAAACAGGAAAAATATAAAGAGGCTGCTGAACATTACCAGAAAGCCGTACAGAAACAACCTAATTATATACCAGGCCTCTTTAATCTCGGCAACTCGCAATATAAGCAACAACAATTCGAAGCATCGCGCAAGATATATGAGGGGACAGCCATGACCGCTGCTGAAAAAAATGAACAGGCAGCAGCCCACTACAACATTGGCAATACCTACCTTGAAGAGAAGAAATATAAGGAAGCCGTAGAGGCATATAAAAACGCTTTGCGCAAAAACCCGCTGGACGAACAAGCCAAGTATAACCTCTCTTATGCCCTCGAAAAGCTAAAAAATCAGCAAGGGGGTGGCGGCGATGATAAAAATAAAAATGAGGATAAAAAGGACCAGCAGAACCAGGACAAACAAGATAAACAGGACGAAAATAAAGACAATAAAAACGAAGAGAACAAAGAGAATAAAAAGGAAGAACAGGACCAGCAACAACAAGACCAACAGGATAAAAAAGAAGAGCAGCAGGAAAAAGACAAACGCCCGCAACCACAGCCCAGCAAGCTTTCTGAGCAACAGGCAGAACAACTGTTAAACGCATTGCAACAGGAAGAAAAGAAACTTCAGGACAAACTGAAACAAGGTAAAGCAGTGCCGGTTAAAGTAGAAAAAGACTGGTAAAAGTTCTCAGAGGTATATTTAATTTCGCCCGGAAAGCAACATGTTTGCCAACAACTTATTCACATCGTGTTGAAAGATTTCAAAAAAAACTTTTAATTATTTTTTTTAGTAGAAGAAATTCTTTTTAATATTGTGATAGGATTGTGCTTACTAACCCATCCTAATAGTCCGGCGGAAATAAAAAACTGCCGGACTCTTTCTTTCAGGCAAGTGCTTCCGCACATAATTTTCTGCTCATGTCATTCCGGTACATAGCGTTTCATAAACCATACAGGGTGCTGTCCCAGTTCTCGCCGGAAGGTGATAAAGAAACACTGGCTGACTACCTGCATGGATTGCCCAAAGATGTGTACCCGGTGGGCAGGTTGGATTATGACAGTGAAGGTTTGCTGTTGCTTACCAATGATAAGAACTTAAACCATCAACTGACGGAACCAAAGTTTGCACACCACAGAACATACCTGGTGCAAGTGGATGGGGATATAAATGAAGAAGCGATAAAACAATTAGCAACAGGTGTAACTATCGCAGTAAATGGAAAACAGTATACCACCCTGCCAGCACAAGCAGAGAAACTTGAAACGGAAACCGACATACCGCCGCGGAATCCGCCGGTAAGGTACAGGGCAAATATTCCTACGTCGTGGATATCCCTTACGCTAACCGAGGGCAAAAACCGGCAGGTAAGAAAAATGACAGCCGCCGTTGGCTTCCCTACATTAAGGCTCATCAGGTACGCAATAGGAAAACTGACACTTGATAGTTTGCAGCCGGGGGAATACAGGGAGTATGGCGCTGAGATTAAAAAAATGTTTACAAGTTCGAAATGAAGATTTAGTTTGTTATGTTTACTGCTGATATACAGACCTCAACTACGAACACAGGACTGTATATTGTAAATAAACAATTTTACTTTCCCATCGTTTTTTGTTTATTAATGAATTCTTATATCCGCTTATGGGGTAGGAAACGTATTTTTGCAATGTTTTAAATTATTTTTGATAGTATATGTTCAACCTGATTTTATTTGGCCCCCCGGGTAGCGGCAAGGGTACACAGTCTCAGAATATAGTAGATACCTATAAATTAGCCCATATTTCCACCGGCGACCTGTTGCGCGAAGAAGTAAGCAAACAATCTGCGTTGGGCGTAGAAGCCCAAAAGTATATGGACCAGGGAATGCTGGTGCCCGACGAGGTAGTGATAGGCATGATAAGCGGCAAAATAGATGATATGCCGGATGCAAGAGGTTTTATCTTCGATGGCTTCCCACGTACTAAAGAGCAGGCCGAAGCACTGGACAAACTGCTGGAGTTTAAAGAAACTTCCATAGAACTGGTTTTATCGCTGGAAGTGCCGGAGGAAGAACTGGTAAAGCGACTGCTGGGCCGCGGGCAAACATCGGGCCGCAGCGATGATACTGAAGAAGTAATCACCAAGCGCATAAAAGAATACCATACTAAAACAGCAGTAGTGGCCAACCACTACGATGCCTTTGGAAAACTGGTAAGGCTGAAGGGAGATGGCGACATAGCCGCTACCTTCCAACTCATTACACAGGAAATAGATAAATATCTTCAACCCGCATAGTGGAAAAAGGAAACTTCGTTGATTATATCCGCGTCTTTTGCCGGTCCGGCAAAGGAGGGGCAGGAAGCTCGCACTTCGCACGAACCAAGTTCAATCCGCAAGCCGGGCCGGATGGTGGCGATGGCGGGCGTGGCGGGCACGTAATATTGCGTGGCAACAGCCAGCTATGGACACTGCTGCACCTGCGCTATCGCAAAAATGTACTGGCACCTGATGGTGAAAATGGCAGCAAGAATAAATGCAGCGGCAGGGAAGGTGAGGATGTAATAATTGAAGTGCCACTGGGCACTATAGGTAAAGACGAAGAATCAGGCGAAACTGAAGTAGAGATACTGGAAGACGGGCAGGAAATAATATGGCTGCGTGGCGGCCGTGGCGGATTGGGCAACAGTAATTTTGCTACATCTACCAACCAGGCGCCTGAATATGCACAGCCCGGCGAACTGGGTACAGAAGGATGGAAACTGCTGGAACTGAAAATACTGGCAGATGTGGGACTGGTAGGTTTCCCAAATGCAGGTAAGTCTACCTTGCTGTCTACCATCAGCGCTGCCAAACCCAAGATTGCAGATTACGCATTCACAACGTTAACACCTCAACTGGGTATGGTGCCATATCGGGATAACCGCTCGTTTTGTGTGGCCGACCTGCCGGGTATTATAGAAGGTGCGGCCGAAGGCAAAGGATTAGGCCATCGTTTCCTCAGGCATATAGAAAGGAATGCTGTGCTATTGTTCCTGGTACCGGCCGATAGCAACGACCATACAAAGGAATACGACATACTACTAAACGAACTGGAGCAATTTAACCCGGAACTGCTGAACAAGCATCGCATTATTGCCATCAGCAAAAGCGATATGCTGGATGATGAACTAAAAGAGGCTATTGCTGCCACCTTACCAAAGGACATCCCTCATATCTTCATATCATCGGTGGCCAACCAGGGTATCAGTGAACTGAAAGATATGCTGTGGAATGCATTGACTGAAAATGAGAAGCAGTAACTGTAAAACACTATTATAATAAAAACGCCCCTCAACCGAGGGGCGTTTAGTTTTTTATGCTTCAGCTTCCATGTAAGAGGAAACCGGCTCACAGGTACATATCAGGTTCCTGTCGCCGTGGGTGTTGTTCACCCTGGCTACACTGGGCCAGAACTTGTTGTTCCTTACCCATGCCAGCGGATAAGCAGCTTCTTCCCTGCTATAGGCATGGTTCCACTCGTTGGCAGTAATAACAAACTGCGTGTGCGGCGCGTTTTTCAGCGGGTTATCTTTTTTATCAGCCTTGCCTTCTTCTATGGCGCGAATCTCTTCGCGTATCTGCAACATAGCATCGCAGAAACGATCCAGTTCGGCTTTGTCTTCGCTCTCCGTTGGCTCTATCATAATAGTGCCCGGTACAGGGAAGCTCATAGTAGGTGCGTGGAAGCCATAGTCCATCAACCTCTTGGCTACATCTTCAGCCTCTATCTCTGCTGTTTTCTTAAACGGACGCAGGTCGACAATGAACTCGTGCGCACATGTGCCGCCACTACCTGTGTACAGTATTTCGTAATGGCCCTGCAGGCGTGCACGCATATAGTTAGCGTTCAGTATAGCGTAAATGCTGGAGTCCTTAACACCTTGTGCGCCCAGCAGGCGTATGTAGGCATAAGATATGAGCAGTATGCTGGCAGAACCAAATGGTGCCGCTGATACAGCATGGCCGGGCTGGCCGTGGCTGCTGAATACGTGGCCGGGCAGGAATGGTGCCAGGTGCTCGCGTACGCATATTGGGCCCATGCCGGGGCCGCCACCACCGTGCGGTATAGCAAATGTTTTGTGCAGGTTGAGGTGGCAAACGTCTGCACCTATAAGGCCGGGGGCTGTTAAGCCCACCTGTGCGTTCATGTTGGCACCATCCATATATACCTGTCCACCGTGCTCATGTACGATGTCCGTTATTTGCTTGATAGTCTCTTCGTACACACCGTATGTAGAAGGATATGTAACCATGATACCCGCCAGGTTGTCTGCATGTTGTGCAGCTTTTGCTTTCAGGTCTTCTACATCTATATATCCGTTCTCTAATGCTTTTACCACTACCACCTTATAACCTACCATTACCGCAGAGGCGGGGTTGGTACCGTGCGCGGAAATAGGTATCAGCATTACGTTGCGGTGCTTGTTGCCACGGCTTTCGTGGAAGCCTCTTATTGCCAACAGGCCGGCATACTCGCCCTGCGCCCCACTGTTGGGTTGCAGGCTACAGGCATCAAACTTTGTGATTTCGCAGAGGTATTCAGACAGTTCTTTTATTATTCTCATGTAGCCTTCTGCCTGCTCGCGCGGAACGAAGGGGTGCATCTTGCTCCAGTGCGACCAGCTGAGCGGCATCATCTGTGCTGCTGCATTCAGCTTCATGGTACAACTGCCCAGTGATATCATACTGGTGTTCAGCGCCAGGTCTTTGTTCTCCAGCATCTTCATATAACGCATCATCTGCGTTTCGCTATGATGGCTGTTGAACACCGGGTGTGTGAGGTATGATGAAGTACGTGTAAGCGAGGTTGGAATATTCATCAGCGCCAGGTCGTTATGAATATCGAAAGACACAGCGTCTTCGTTGTTCATAAACAGGTTGATGATATCTGCAATATCAGTAGTAGTGGTAGTCTCGTCCAAAGATATACCTACTATCTTATTATTGTCGGCATAGTACCTGAAGTTCATGCCGGCTATTTCTGCACGCGCCCTGATAATGTCCGCCTGTGGTACATTCACCACTATGGTATCGAAGAAAGTATCTGAATATACTGAGTACCCCACTGCTTTCAGCTCCTGCGCCAGTGTGCTGGCCAGAACGGAAATGCGCTTGGCGATGTCTTTCAATCCATCGGGGCCGTGGTATACTGCGTACATAGCAGCCATATTGGCCAGCAATGCCTGTGCAGTACATATATTAGAGGTAGCGCGCTCGCGCTTGATATGCTGCTCGCGCGTTTGCAAAGCCATGCGTAATGCACGGTTGCCCTGTGCGTCAATGCTCACGCCGATGATACGGCCGGGCATCTGGCGTTTGAAATCGTCGGACGAAGCCATGAAAGCAGCATGTGGACCGCCAAAACCCAGGGGAACGCCGAAACGCTGGGCACAACCCAGGGCAACGTCAGCACCCAAATCGCCGGGAGAAGTAAGCAATGTGAGCGCCAGCAGGTCGGTAGCCATAGCCACATAAGCGCCTGCTGCGTGTACTTTCTGTATAAAGTTGCGGTAGTCAATAATGGCACCTTTGTCGTTGGGGTATTGTACCAGCGCACCAAAGTAACTGTTGTCTATTTCAGCTGTATTGAAATCGCCGAACACCACTTCAATATTCAGCGGTGTGGCACGGGTAAGCACGAGGTCTTTTGTTTGCGGGTAAGTTTCTACATCAACGAAGAACTTATTGCGCTCGGGATTGTCGTGGTCTTTATTCAGCGCGCTGAAGAACATGCTCATCGCCTCGGCAGCGGCAGTGCCCTCGTCCAGCAGCGATGCATTGGCCAGTGGCAGGCCTGTCAGGTCGCTCACCATAGTCTGGTAGTTCAGCAGGCTTTCTAACCTGCCCTGCGAAATCTCAGCCTGGTAAGGAGTGTAAGAAGTGTACCAACCCGGATTTTCAAACAGGTTGCGCAATATAACATTGGGCGTATGGGTATCGAAATAACCTTGTCCTATGTAGGTTTTAAACAGCTTATTCTGAAGTGAAGTTTCCTTCAGTTGTTGTAAGAATTCCGCTTCACTCTGGCCTGCGGGTATAGCCAGGGGCTTATCCATGCGTATAGTTGAGGGCACCGTTCGTGCTATCAGTTCGTCGAGGTTGCTTATGCCAATCGTGCTGAGCATCTGCTCTGTCTCCTGAGCGTCGGGGCCTATATGGCGCCCTGTAAATTCCAGGTTCTGTTTAGAAAATAAATCCATGTTTGCTCTTGAAAAAATTAAGAATATGCAAATGTAGCGGGATAGGCGGTAATTGCAAAAAACACAGCCCTGCAACATAATATAGATTGATGCGGGCATAATTGCAGTAGATGACAACAAAAATGGCGTTTTGCAACAAAACAAGGGTGATTAAAGGGATTGATTTTCATGTGGTTATACAGGTTTTGTTGTCATTTGTTGTCAAAACCAGGTTTTTACGAATTGACAACATATATAAAAGATGCGCATCTGGAAGCAGGTAATGATGATTAAAATCAGTCGGTTGGGATTGACGGTTTAGGTAAAATCTGCACATGGCGATAGTGTTATTTACTAGTGCAAAAATACGTAAAAATTAATGAAGATATAATAATAACATTTGGATAAAAAAACCAAATCTCACAGACTACGTACGAGCTGGTTCATGATAAATTTACCTGTACTTACCGTGGTGAACTGGAAGCCAAAAATAAGGGGATGTTGAAGATGTATTTTGTGGAAGGGTGATAGGTATTAAAATTTTGATAATAATTCTATATCTTACTTCATTAATTTCCCTATATGAAGCCATTGCTGTTACTGCTTACTATTTGTATGCTTTCAGGCATAAATAATTATTTGCATGCCCAGGAGCTGAAAGGCCAGGCTCTTATAGACTCCTTGCTACTAGAATTGCCTAAACAAAAGGAGGATACCAATAAGGCAAATTTGCTTAACGCATTGTCGCATGAATATATAAACTCCAATCCTGACGAAGGTATCAGGTACAGCTTCGAAAGCCTCACATTAAGCAAAAAGCTGAACTGGAAAAAAGGGCTGGCATTTGCCAACCTGGGACTTGCTTATAATTACAAACACAAACAGGACTATGCCAAGGAATTAGAACACTACATACCTGCCCTCAGATTATTTGAAGAAATCGGGGATAAAAGGCAAGTTGTTAACACCAATCGTTGTATCGGGGATAGTTATTGCAACCAAAGTGATTTTAAAAAGAGCCTGACATATTATTTTAAATCATTAAAGTTAGCTGAACAAAATGATGACAAAAGTAACGCTGCTATAATAACCGGCAGCATAGGTAAAGTATACGGAATACTCGATGAATCCGACAAGTCTATAGAATATTTACAGAAAGCCTGTGACTACTTTAAGGAAGTAGATAACAAAGTTGCTTTAAGTGTTGGCCTCTTCAATATCGGGGTTCTATATTACAAAATACATAATAGTCAGAAATCACTGGAATATATATCAGAAGCATTAAAGTTAGCTGAGGAAACTGATTTCAAGGCACTGATCGGACCAGCGACTGCTGCTCTGGGCTCGCTTTATGACAGAGAGAAGAATTATACAATGGCACTCAATTCATTCAGAAAGGCTATAAAAATATCGGAGCAGGTTGGTGACAAGGAGCACATAGCACAAGCACTTAACAATATCGGCAATGTATATTGGAATATTCTGAACGACACCACTGCACACAAAGACCAAATGAGCAATGCGGTTGAAACCATGCAAAATACTTTTCAGCAGGATGGCTCAATACCCAAAGGTAAAAAAGCGCTCCTGGCAACTGCTATTGATCATTTTGAACGAAGCCTGGCTATTGTTAAGGAGTTAAAGTCATATGGCAGGATGAAAGATTGCTACAAGATGCTGATGCTCGCATATGAATACAGAGGAGACTACAAAAAAGCGCTCGAGGCATCTGATAATTATCATTCGATACAGGACTCTTTGTATTCGCAGGAAAACAAGGAAGAGATACTGAAAATGGGTATGAAGAATGAATATGACCGTCAGCGCCTTGCCGACAGCCTGAAAACAGCAGAAAAACAAAAAATAGCCGCAATCAACCTGAAGAAACAAAAGAACTATACCTATATGGGTTTTGCGGGTATATTGTTGCTGGCAGGTTTTTCTTTCTTCATAGTAAAGGAGCGCGGTAAGTCTGAAAAAGCAAGAAAACAATCTGATGAGTTGTTGCTAAACATACTGCCTGAAGAAGTAGCTGCAGAACTGAAAACAACCGGTGGTACTACAGCCAAACATTATGATAATGTAACGGTGCTGTTTACAGACTTTGTTGACTTTACACAGGCGGGCGAAAAGATGACTGCACAAAACCTGATAGATGAACTGCATAGTTGTTTTAAAGCATTTGATGCAATAACATCGAAGTACGGTATTGAGAAAATAAAGACTATAGGTGATGCATACTTAGCAGTAGCAGGCCTGCCTACTGCAGACCCCAAACATGCTGAAAACGTTGTGCGTGCAGCTACTGAAATAAATGCCTTTATGCAAGACAGGGAGTCTAAATTAGGTAACAAGACTTTTCAAATTCGCATAGGCATACATAGCGGCAGTGTAGTGGCAGGTATAGTGGGTGTAAAGAAATTTGCCTACGATATATGGGGTGATACAGTAAACACCGCAGCACGTATGGAACAGAACAGCGTGGCCGGAAAAATAAACATCTCACAAACCACGTACGAGCTGGTGCAAGATAAATTCACCTGTAGCTACCGTGGCGAGCTGGAAGCAAAGAACAAGGGCATGCTGAAGATGTACTTTGTGGAAGCATAGTGGGTATAGAAATATTGAACTATTCTTCATGTTTTACTTCGTTAATTTCCCCCTTTATGAAGCGATTGCTTATTCTCCTGGTGATTATTATGCTCCCATGCATAGGTAATAGTGTATATGCCCAAAGGCTGAGAGGCCAGGAGCGTATCGACTCCCTGCTAAAAGAACTACCCCGTCAAAAGGAAGACACCAATAAAGCGAACCTATTGAATGCTTTGGCAAGGGGACATAATAATTCGAAGGCTGAAGAATGCATCAAATATGCTAACGAACTGCTGGTGTTAAGTGAAAAGCTGCAATGGAAAAAAGGATTGGCCCAGGGCAACGACATTCTTGGATCAAAGTATGACGATATCGGGAACTATACCAAATCGCTGGAGTATTATGCCATCGCATTAAAGTTGTATAAAGAGTTGGGCGACAAACGTCATGAAGCAGGCACATATAGCAATATGGGCACCATATATGATAACCAAAGCAATAGAAAGAAAGCCCTTGAATACTACATTATAGGATTAAAGCTGGCCGAAGAAAACGGAGATATAGATTTTGCTGCAACTATTACAAATAATATCGGTAATGTGTATCAAGCGCTGCACGATTTTGAACAATCGCGAAAGTATTATTTTAAGGCGATTGAATTTTGCCTGGATGTAAATAATCAACAGAGTTTAGCTATTGCTTTCTATAATGTTGGAGGCGCATATGATGCACAGGACAGTAATGATAAAGCGCTGGAATATTACTTAAAGGCACTTGAAAAAGCCAGAGAAATTGATAGTAAGTGGATTGAGGGTGCTACGATAGCTTCTATAGGTACAGTTTATACAAAAAAGAAGAATTATACCATAGCAATAGGTTATCTACAGAAAGGCTTAAAAATATCTGAAGAGATTGGAGACAAACAGAATGTGGGCGGAGTGCTCAATGATATAGGCGAGTTGCATATGAATATTTACAACGGTAATCCTGTCGATCCTGCCGAAAATGACAATAGTACAGAATTGCAGCACGGAGCCTATATGCCTGATGGCACAATACCCACCGGGAAAAATGCATTACTTGCTGCAGCAATCAGATATTTTGAACGCGCCCTTGAAACAGGCAAGGATATAAGTTCTTATGAAGTGATGAGACGGAGCTATGCGAACCTGGCTGAGGTATATAAGTTGCGGGGAGAGTACAGGAAAGCATTGGAGGCGTCTGATCATTACCATGCCATAAAGGACTCCATATTTTCGCAGGCTAACAGGGAGGAGCTGTTGAAAATAAGCATGCAGAATGAATACGACCGTCAGCGATTTGCCGACAGCCTGAAAGCAGCCGAACAACAAAAAATTGCATCCATCAACCTGAAGAAGCAAAAGAACTATACATACATTGGATTTGCAGGTATATTATTACTGGCAGGTTTTTCTTTCTTCATAATAAAGGAGCGCGGTAAATCTGAAAAAGCAAGGAAACAGTCGGATGAATTGCTACTGAACATACTGCCTGAAGAAGTGGCCTCGGAACTGAAAACAACGGGTGGTACCATCGCTAAACATTTTGATAATGTAACCGTGATGTTTACCGACTTTGTGAACTTTACACAGGCAGGCGAAAAGATGACGGCACAAAACCTGATTGATGAATTGCATAGCTGCTTTAAAGCATTTGATGAGATAACATCGAAGTACGGTATTGAAAAAATAAAGACTATTGGTGATGCATACTTAGCAGTAGCAGGCCTGCCTACAGCAGACCCCAAACATGCTAATAATATAGTAAAGGCTGCTATGGAGATAACCGCTTTCATGCAAGACAGGGAGTCTAAATTAGGCAACAGGACCTTTCAGATTCGCATAGGTATACATAGCGGCAGTGTGGTAGCGGGTATAGTGGGCGTAAAGAAATTTGCCTACGATATATGGGGCGATACTGTCAACACAGCTGCCCGTATGGAGCAAAACAGCGAAGCGGGAAAAATCAACATCTCACAAACTACTTATGAATTGGTACAAGATAAATTCACCTGTAGCTACCGTGGCGAGCTGGAAGCAAAGAACAAGGGCATGCTGAAGATGTACTTTGTGGAGGTATAGCGGGTTAATTTTATATCTTGAAACTTCAACTTGCCCGTATGAAACAGTTCTCACTGATATTAATGGCTTTCATTTGCTATTTAGCAAGTGCAAATGCGCAAAAGCCGGAAGGGCAAGCTTTATTAGACTCCATGCTTGCAGAGTTGCCCAAGGCTAAAGAAGATACCAATAAGGTGAACCTGCTGAATGATTTGTCGTGGGACTATGCTCAAATCAACCCGGATGAGGGCATCAAATACGGTCTGCAGGGGCTGGCCCTGGCAGAACAATTAGGCTGGAAAAAGGGAATAGCAAAGGCTGATAATAACCTGGGGAATAATTATCAATCCAAGTCCGATTATCCAAAAGCCCTGGAATATTATTTTAAGTCTTTAAAAATGAACGAAGCATTGGGGGATAAAGGCAGTATTGCAAGAATTACCCGTAGTATCGGCAATGTTTATTCAAGACAAAGTGATTATGCCAAAGCCCTGGAATATTATTTTAAGGTTTTAAAAATGAAGGAAACATTGGGGGATAAAGACAATATTGCAAGAACTATTGGCAATATCGGCCTTGTTTATGCAGGACAAGGTGATTATCCCAAAGCCCTGAAATATCATTCTAAGGCTTTAAAAATGTATGAAGAGTTGGGGAATAAAAGCGGTATTGCAAGAACTACCAGCAATATCGGCAATGTTTATTCAGAACAAAGTAATTATCCCCAAGCGCTGAAATATTATTTCAAGTCTTTAAAAATATTTGAAGAATTGGGGGATAAACAAGGTATTGCTATGACTTCCGGCAATATCGGGCTTGTTTGTGGAAGACAAAGTGATTATACGCAGGCGGTTGATTACTTCCAAAGCAGCTTGCAACTTGCGAAAGAGCTGGGGGATAAGTATATGATGGCTTTGTCCTTAAATAATATCGGCAGCGCATACATAGCCATCATTGGTAAACCTAGAGTTGTTTCCACGAAACCAGAAATTGAACGCAGGCCTGCCGTATCTATTCCTGCAGGCAGGGAAGCCTTGCTTGCCGCCGCCATAGACCACCTGCAGCGCGGTCTGGCCATATGCAAAGAGATAGAGGCACTTGATAGGATGATGGAATGCTATGCAGTTCTGTCGGAAGCGTACAAGCTAAAGGGTGACTACAAAAAATCGCTGGAGATGTCAGACAACTTCCATGCTATAAAAGACTCTGTGTTCTCTCAAGAGAATAAAGAAGAGATACTGAAAATGGGTATGAAAAATGAATATGAGCGGCAACGGCTGAGGGACAGCCTGAAAACAGCGGAAAAACAAAAAATAGCAGCCATCAACCTGAAGAAGCAAAAGAACTATACCTATATGGGTATAGTGGGTATATTATTGCTAGCAGGATTTTCCTTCTTTATTGTAAAAGAGCGTGACAAGTCGGAGACGGCGAGAAAGCAGTCGGATGAACTGCTGCTGAATATATTGCCTGAAGAAGTAGCTGCTGAACTGAAAACAACCGGTGGTACTACAGCCAAACATTACGATAACGTAACGGTGCTGTTTACAGACTTTGTTGACTTTACAAAAGCCAGCGAAAAGATGACTGCACAAAACCTGATAGGTGAATTGCATACCTGCTTCAAAGCATTTGATGCAATAACATCGAAGTACGGTATTGAGAAAATAAAGACTATTGGTGATGCTTACCTGGCAGCGGCAGGCTTACCAACAGCTGACCCTAAACATGCAGATAATATAGTAAAGGCAGCTATGGAGATAACCGCTTTCATGCAAGACAGGGAGTCTAAATTAGGTAACAAGACCTTTCAAATTCGCATAGGCATACATAGCGGCAGTGTAGTAGCGGGCATAGTAGGTGTAAAGAAATTTGCCTATGATATTTGGGGTGATACTGTGAACACGGCTGCCCGCATGGAACAAAAAAGCGAAGCAGGAAAAATCAATATTTCACAAACTACGTACGAGTTGGTGCAAGATAAATTCATCTGTAGCTACCGTGGCGAGCTGGAAGCAAAGAACAAGGGCAAGCTGAGAATGTACTTTGTAGAGGGTTGAGGCAATTTGTGAACGTTATTTCCATGAACAGATGAGCATGACATTAAAAAATCATCAATTCACGGTATGATAGCTAGTATATCACTGTGTATGCTTGCAAATACAACATAAAAGCCTTTTATTTAATGCATGAGAACATTTATTGCGATAATGTTGCTGTTAATGTTCGGTTGTTTATGCGCCGGTGCTCAAAACCGCGGAGGCAGGGCTTTTGTGGATTCGGTATTAAAAGAGTTGCCCGGAATTGCCAATGATACAGATAAGCTGGATGCTTATGGCTCGCTGATAAGTCAGTATAATGACATTAACCTCGACACTTCCATGTACTATGCTTATAGGCTGATGGCACATGCGCGGAAAATGGACTGGGACAGGGGGGACTTATTTGCGTACAATTATGTAGGGTTTGTTCACTACCTGCAATCTCATTTTGATTCGGCAAAGTATTATTATGATAAATGCATAGCAGGATATACAAGACTGAATGACACATTTGAACTGGCCGGATGTTACCATAGTATGGCCGATATGTATGGATCAAGCAACCAGTTGTCCATAAGCCTGGGATACTATTTCAAGGCGCTGGCGGCATATCAATCGATAGGCGAAGAAAATATCGCCACACTGTACTCAGACATCGGCGACCTGTACGGTGTGGCGGGCGAACCTGAACAGGCTAACACCTATTACGAGAAGGCATTGGAAGCCAACAGTAAATACGGTGACAGGTTTGACAGGGCGTATATAATGATGAGCCTGGTAGAAAGCCTGATAGAAGACAAAGAATACGACGAAGCAATTAAGTACGCTGACTCTGTAATACAGATATATACAGAGTTTGGGAATAAATTTTTTATTGCAGTAGGCGAAAATTACCTGGCTGAATGTTATTATAATAAAGGTAATTACAACAAAGCCCAGCGCCTGTTCAGGTTGTCAGGAGGTTATTTTTCACGTGCCAGCGATAAGCAATATGTTGCTTACAGTAACGTATCTCTGGGCAAGACTTATCTTGCAGTAGCAGCGGATACAACCGGCTACAAGGCTGATACATCATTGTTTGAACCCACCAGGGAACAGAACTACCTGAAAGCTATAGAACTATTGAATGATGCCCGTGTTTTTTTTGAAGGTATCAATGAACAGACTACACTGATAGATATATATGGCTACTTGTCGGAAGCTTATGAGGGGACCGGTGAAACCGACGCTGCCCTGGTGCTGTATAAACGAAGGTCGGCATTGAAAGACTCGCTGGATATACAAAATGAAAGCAAGAAGGTGGCCAAACTGGATGCACAGAAGGCTATTGAGTTAAAAGATAAGGAACTGGAACTACAGCAGGTATTGATAGCCAAAAAGAAAAATGAGCGAGTGGCCCTGATAGCCGGTATTGCAGTGCTGTTTATAGTGCTTGCCATTATATTCAGAAACTACAGGGAGCGGGGCAGGGCTAATAAAATGCTGAGTGAAGAAAAGCGGAAGTCTGAGGAATTGCTACATAATATCTTACCTGAAGAAGTGGCAGATGAATTGAAGGAGCGTGGCGCCACTACAGCTCACCAGTACGACCATGTGTCGGTTATATTCACCGACTTTGTGAATTTTACAACCGCCGGTGAGCGTATGGGTTCGCAGGCATTGGTAGAAGAATTGCATAGTTGTTTCAAAGTATTTGACGATATCATGGAGAGGCATGGTATAGAAAAAATAAAGACTATCGGCGATGCCTACTTAGCCGTATGCGGGTTGCCAACAACTGATGAACATCATGCCGGAAAAGTTGTACAGGCAGCATTGGATATAAGAACTTTTATGTTGCAACGCCGTGCGCAGTTGGGCGATAAAACATTTGAAGTGCGGATAGGCGTACACAGTGGTGAAGTGGTAGCGGGTATAGTGGGTGTAAAGAAATTTGCCTACGATATATGGGGTGATACAGTAAACACCGCAGCACGTATGGAAACGAATAGTGAACCTGGTAAGATTAATATTTCGGAGACTACTTATGAATTAGTGAAAGATAAATTTACCTGTACTTATCGAGGTGAGATAGAGGCTAAGGGAAAGGGTATGTTGAAAATGTATTTTGTAGAAACATAGAAGGCGTATGTAGATATTGAAATAATATTTATATCTTACTGCAAATTGTCTCTAATATGAAACGATTGCTGTTATTGCTTAATGTCTGTTTGCTCGTTAGCATCAGTAATCAATTGAACGCTCAAAAGCTGAAAGGCCAGGCACTTACAGACTCTTTGATAAAGGAACTGCCGACATTAAAAGACGATACTACTAAAGCCAAAATTCTAAACGCTATTGCCTGGTCTTCTATTGACATCGCGAGCGACAAAGCCCGGATTTATGCTGAGCGCGCCCTGGCATTATCTGAAAGATTGGGATGGAAATACGGGATATGCGTTGCCAATAATACTATTGGTGTCATTTATAAAAATGAAGCTGATTATGACCAGGCCTTGACTTACCTCAAAAAGTCGTTTAACGTAGGTCAGGAAATAGGCAATAAAAGCCGTATGGCTATGGCGCTAAACAATATTGCAAACGTTTTAGACATACGTGGAGAATTCCCGAAAGCCCTGGACGCTTCATTGGAAGCCCTGAAATTAGCTTCACAAGTTGCCGATTCCGGGTTGATGGGAAATGTAGCAAATACAATTGGCGCAATATATTATGATGCCGAAATAGATTTGGACAAAGCTGTGGAATATTGGCAAATGGCACTGGACATATATGAAAGACTGGAAATAGAGTATGGACAGATAGATGCATTGATCAATATCGGGTTGGTATACACCGAGAAAGAAGATGCACCACATAGCCTGGAGTACTATCGCAGAGGTCTCAGGCTGGCCAATCAATACCAAAATAAACGAGCCGAAATAATCGCTCTTACAAATATCGGGGGTGTGTATATAAGGTCAAAAGAATATACAAAAGCATTGGATACACTCCAACTTGCGGTTCAGCTTTCGACAAAGAGCGGTGATAGTACAAGCCTTGGATATACATTGGTTAAAACAGGGTATTTATATAGTGAAATGGGTGATTATAGCAAAGCTATTACATACTATTCAAGAGGAATTAAAATATTTGAAAACATCAACCAGTTGGATGATTTGGTTACAGCTTATCATGCCCTGTTTTTTGCCAACAGACAAGCAGGCAACGATAAGGCGGCAATAAAGGCACTGGAGCAATACATAGTATACAAAGATTCGGTGTTTAACAGAGAGAATACGGCAGAGCTGGCCAGGCTGGAAGTAAAGGGTGAATATGAAAAGAAACAAATAGCTGATAGCATACACAACGCTGAGGCGCAAAAGCTGACAGCAGTAAAACTACAACGTCAGCGCACCATGGCTTTTAGTGGTATAGGGATGGCAGTATTACTGCTTGCATTTAGCATATTCGTTTTCAGAAACAATAAAAAACTGGCCATAGAAAAAAACAAGTCAGAAACATTATTGTACAACATTTTGCCCGAAGAGATTGCCAGCGAACTAAAAGACCGTGGTGCTACAACAGCACAACAGTTTGATAATGTAACTGTGCTCTTTACAGACTTTGTGAATTTTACAACCGCCGGTGAGCGTATGGGTTCGCAGGCATTGGTAGAAGAATTGCATAGTTGTTTCAAAGTATTTGACGATATCATGGAGAGGCATGGTATAGAAAAAATAAAGACTATCGGCGATGCCTACTTAGCCGTATGCGGGTTGCCAACTGCCAATGAACGACATGCAGAAAAAACAGTACAGGCTGCTCAAGAGATAAAAACATTCATGTTACAACGTCGTGAACAACTGGGTGATAAAACATTTGAAATACGCATAGGTGTACATAGTGGAGAGGTAGTAGCCGGTATAGTAGGTGTAAAGAAATTTGCCTACGATATATGGGGCGATACCGTAAACACAGCAGCACGAATGGAGCAAAACAGTGAAGCAGGAAAGATAAACATCTCTCAAACCACTTACAAATTGGTACAAGATAAATTCACCTGTATCTACCGTGGTGAGCTGGAAGCAAAGAACAAGGGTATGTTGAAGATGTATTTTGTAGAAGGGTAATTATTTGAGAATATATAGTTGCTTTTATTGCCAATTCATGTTTTAATGTTCTTTTATGAAAAAGTCGTACGGCATCCTGATGTTCCTGCTGCTATTGGTTAGTAGCAGCGAGGCCTTTGCCCAATTGAAGGGACAGGAATTATTGGACTCACTTGTATCTGAGCTAAATGCACCGGTGCGAAGGGAAGTGAACGACAGTAACAAAGCAAAGCTGCTGTTAGCGATTTCTGATGCCAATTATGATATGAAGGTTTATGACGGGAGCATTAAGTATGCAACACAAGCTGAAAAATTGGCCACTAAACTTTCCATGGACAAGACTATAGCACAAGCAAATTTTCGTTTGGCGAAATCATATTATGCAAAGTCAGATTATCCAAAGTCAATTGAGTGTGCTTTTAAGTCTCTGAAAACTTATGAGCTTTTACAGGACACCATAAGTGTTGCCGCTAATATGCATGTGATTGGGAATGTGTATTATTCCTCGAATAATACACCCGATGCGATAGAGTACTATACTAAAGAGTTGAAAATATTTGAACAGTTAAAGGATTCTGCCAGAATGGTACCTGTATTAGGAAATCTGGGGAACTGTTATCAATCGTCGTTGAAATTTGATTTGGCGTTAGAATATCAAATGAAGACGCTAAAGTTAGCAGAGACTTTGCAACTGGAACGTTATATAATAAATACACTTGCGAATATTGGCTGGATATATCAGAGCAGGGACAATTACGATTATCCGATGGCCCTGCTCTATTATTTTAAGGCATTAAAAACGGTTACTGATACATCCATAAGAAGCACCATACTGGGTAATATCGGAACAGTATATGTTATGGCAGGTATAAAAGATTCGCTAGGTCTTATAAAGCCAAGTGCATTGATGCCTGGTAGCAAATCTGAAAGATTGAAACTTGCTGTGAAATACCTGACAGAAGCTATTGAAGTTTTGAGATACCTCGGTGACATGGAAGGGCAGGCATATTACTATGGCATGCTAACGCAGACAAATGTGGAAATGGGCGATTACAAAGCTGCATATAATAACTATCTAACCTATAGAATTCTGAAAGATTCCGTTTTTTCAGTTGAGAATGACAAGGCCATGATGAAGCAACAGATGCAGTATGACTATGATAAAAAAGCAGCAATAGCCAATGCTGAGCAGGAGAAGAAGGTCATCATACAAAAGAATATTCGCAATACTACCCTGGGAGGTATGGCCGCACTGCTGTTGTTTACAGGTGTGGTAATGCGCCAGCGAAATAAAGTAAGGAAACAAAAGTCGATAGTAGAAAAGGAAAAGGCAAGGAGCGAAGAACTGCTTCTAAATATCCTGCCTGAAGAAGTTGCTGAAGAGCTGAAAGAGAAAGGGGGCGCTGAGGCAAAACTCATTGAGCAGACAACCGTGCTGTTTACGGACTTCAAGGGGTTTACACAGCTTTCAGAAAAAATGTCGCCGCAGGACCTTGTGGCGCAGATCAACAATTGCTTTTCTGCTTTTGACCTGATTATGCAGAAGCATGGAGTGGAAAAGATAAAGACTATAGGTGACGCTTATATGGCTGCCGGTGGATTGCCAACACCTAATACTACCAATGCAACAGATGTCGTAAAGGCTGCTATAGATGTTCAGCAGTTTATGATGCAATATAAGAAAGAGAAAGAAGCTGCAGGGCAATTATACTTTGAGATAAGAATCGGTATTCATACCGGGCCTGTAGTAGCAGGCATAGTCGGTGTAAAAAAGTTTGCCTACGATATATGGGGAGATACTGTAAACACAGCAAGCCGTATGGAAAGCAGCGGTGAACCCGGAAAGATAAACATCTCACAAACCACTTACGAATTAGTGAAGGATAAATTTACCTGCATATATCGTGGTGAATTGGAAGCTAAAAATAAGGGTATGTTGAAAATGTATTTTGTAGAGGCCTAATTAAGTATGTAACCAGTGGTTAATAAACCTGTGATGTGGGTTTTACATGACAATCACAATTCAAGTTTTAACAAATCTATATCTACACGCCTGATTTTTGAATGGCCACCGCCCTATAGCTTTGCCCGAAACTTCATCTTTATGAGACAAATACTACCACTACTATTTATGGGCTTTGCGGCTACCAGCATGCAGGCGCAAACCACATTATCCTCAAAGAACACACCGGGCTCCACAGCGAAAGCTATTGTACAATCATCGAGGGCAGGGGCCAAAACCACAGCCGCTTACTGGAGGCTGGCAGCCACTTCAGATTACTCCTTTGATGGCTCGTCGCTGGAACTTACGGACTCTGCGTTTTATAAGTACTCCAATGGCAGAGGCTCTGTACTGAACACCGATGATATTGATGTGGATGACTACGGGCTGAGCAGTACCATATTGTATGATACGGCGGTGATGCTGACCGACAACGGCGGCGGGCTGGAGCCATACAGGAGGTACATCAGCAACTATGATGGCAGCAACAGGAGAATGGAATTCCTGGAGCAGTACGATAACGGCGGCGGGCTGAAAGACAACAGCAAACACCTGGCTGTGCGTGATGCTAATGGCAACATCACAAAAGAAACTACCCTGTACTGGGATGGACTGAACAACAAATGGGATACAAGCGGTATTACCTTCCGGGTATTTGACAACCAGAACAAATTGCTGACTGATAGTACTGTAAACCATGTAATGGGCGTACCTAACCCGTGGAATAAGTCGGTATATACTTACGACGGCAATGGTAATATGTTACACTCCATGAGTTATAGCTGGAATGGCAGCAGTTGGGATACCGCCGGTCAGGTGATTAATACTTACAGTAATAACAAGATAGTCACATCGCTGGAGCAGGACTATGATACAGCGGGATGGGTAAACAACTATTTTGACAGTACCGGTTATGATAATAATGGCGCATATAATTATTACCTGTCTAAATCATGGGATGTTGACTCTGCTGATTGGGTATATGACCAATTAGAAACCAGGACGAATAATAGCAAGGGCCTGCCTACCAATGTATTCTTCTCGCAATGGAACGACACGACAAGCAATTGGGAAATACAGGGAGAAGGTGAGGTAAGCTACGATAACAATGACAACCCTACTAAGATAGAGGTGTATGTATACTTTGGCGGTTTTAAAATTCCAACACCGTTCTTAGTACGCAATATGTACTGGGAGTACTACTTTAATGTAGGCGTGCAGGATGCGCAGAAGAAAGAACAGGTAGTGATATACCCTAACCCCGCCAGCACGAATATTAATATAGTATTGGGCGACAGGAAAGATGCCAACATCAGGCTGACCGGCATGAGCGGACAGACTGTAAGGGACTTGCAGGTAAATGGTATGCAAAAAGCTACTATGAGTGTTGCAGGCTTGCCTGCCGGCAATTATATACTGAGCGTAGAGAGCAAAGGCCATGCGCCCGCCAGGCAGATGGTAACGATACAATAAGAAGTATTCTCTGTTATAGTGTAACAGCCCGGCAGTATTGCCGGGCTGTTTTTTTTGTAGCGGGTTACTGATTTTACTAACTTAGCACTATTCGTGAAAAAGCTGTTTATCAACCATATCCGTTTTATGGCATTGCCTATGACCATCAGTGTCGATGTAGGTATGTTTGATAGCTATTCAGACGGTACATTAGACTTTAAAGAAGCGGCAGGAATACTGTTTACGGGCGTTTTGCTGGTATTGCTGCTTTTCCCTGTGTACCTGTTTTTGAGGGCTGTTTGGCGGAAATTATTCGTGCAAAAGACTGAAAATCAATAATATTAGATATTTCTCTGCCATGATTTCATAAAATCAGGAAATCCCCTTACCTTTGCGTTCCCAAAATTATCCGGCTATTTGTCCATCTCCGGGCCGATAACCAGCGTTGCTGCCGGATACGAGGGGAAAATTTTAATAACTAAACAATTTTTATGGCAACAGAAAACCTTCAGGATTATGAGCTGATGATCATTTTCACGCCGGTATTGGCAGAAGATGAGTACAAAGCGGCTCAGAAAAAGTACGCAGATTTTATTAAAGAGAGCGGTGGCAAAATCGTTCACGAAAATGCATGGGGCCTTCGCTCGCTGGCTTACCCCATCGACAAAAAGACAACCGGCCTGTATTGGGTGCTTGAGTACCAGGCAGACCCGCAGAGCAACGGTACGTTGGAAATACAGATGAACCGCGATGAATCTGTAATGCGCCACATGATTACCAAACTGGATAAATACGCCGTGCAGTACAATGCAAGAAAGCGTAATAAAGTTAACGCAGAAGAAAGCGTTACCGCTTAATCACATTTAAAAGAACTGAACAATGGCTAAACAAAACGATATAAAATTTCTGACCTCTACACGTATAGAGCATCGCCAGAAAAAATACTGCCGTTTCAAGAAAATGGGCATCAAGTATATTGATTACAAAGACGCCGAATTTTTGAAGAAATTTGTAAACGAACAGGGTAAAATGTTGCCCCGCCGTATTACGGGCAACTCGCTGAAATACCAGCGCAAAGTAGCACAAGCAATAAAAAAGGCACGCCAGATGTCCCTGATGCCTTATGTAACAGACCTTTTAAAGTAATAACCAATGCAAGTCATATTAATTAAAGATGTAGACAACCTGGGCTCAGCCCACGAGCTGGTAGTAGTAAAGCCGGGATACGCCCGCAACTACCTAATACCTCAGAAATTCGCACTTGAGGCGAGCCAATCTAATCTGAAAATATTAGAAGAGCGCCGCAAGCAGCTGAAGAAACGCGAAGACGCATTGATAGCTGAGATAGCTAAAGTAACGGATGTACTGAAAGCAGGCCCTGTGAAAATAGGTGCTAAAACAGGTACCAGCGGAAAGATTTTCGGCTCTGTTACTTCTATACAGCTGGCACGTGCCATACGCGAGCAAAAGGGTTATGAAATAGACCGCCGCCGCATATCACTGGTAGGTGATGTGAAAGAGGTAGGTATGCACAAAGCTTTGATAGATTTCGGTAAGGATAACGTACTGGAAATAGAATTTGAAGTGGCGGGTGAATAATCTGAAAAAGAGAACGTAATGAAAAGCGGCTTCACATGAAGCCGCTTTTTTTATCGGCACCACCCTAAGCGGGTGTTTATTACATTTGCTATCATGAACAATGAACTGATAGCGCAGATACAACAACTGCAAAGAGCCGCACGAACACTGGAACCTGATGAAGATGTACGTAAAGAAACTTCCGCAATTGTGCAGGAATATGCAGAAGTTTTTCTTGAAAGACTGCTGACTGCAAAGACATATATACAGGAAGGTAAGGACGACAACACATTAAGTGATACGGATTTTTCACCCCCGAATGATATGGGCAGTGTTATCCACCTGTTGGAAAAGCATTTGGAAAAACCGGGCATCAATACCGCACATGGCGGGCACCTGGGTTATATACCGGGTGGTGGCATATATGCCGCAGCACTTGGCGACTACCTGGCTGATATAACCAATAAATATGCAGGGGTGTTTTATGCATCACCCGGTGCGGTGCGTATTGAAAATGCTTTGATAGAATGGACAGCGAAACTGGTAGGATATAATGAGGGTTTTGGCGGCAATATAACATCGGGTGGCAGTATAGCTAACCTCGTGGCCGTCATAGCTGCGAGGGAAAAACAGGTCTGGTATTCTGAAGATTATTGTACCCGCGTGGTTTATACAACCGAACAGGCGCATCATAGTGTACGAAGAGCATTGTTTATTGCGGGGTTGAAGGACTGCAAAATAAAGTACATAAAGACAGACGGCCAATACAGAATGGATATTGCCGACCTGGAACAACAAATAGCGGAAGAAAAAAATGGCCCGTACAAACCTTTCATGATAGTAGCCAACGCAGGAAGCACTGATACAGGTGCAATAGACCCGTTAGCGGCAATAAGTGCTGTGGCAAAGCAATACAACTTGTGGTTTCACGTAGATGCAGCTTATGGCGGGTACTTCCTGCTGCTGGATGAGTACAAAGAGAAGATGAAGAGTATAGAGCAAGCAGACTCGGTAGTGCTGGACCCGCATAAAGGTTTATTCCTTCCTTATGGTACGGGCATAGTATTGGTGAAAGAAAAGAGGCACCTGCAAGAGGCTTTTGCTTATGATGCCCATTATATGCAGGACACTACGGCGACAACTGACAGCGTTTCACCGGCCGATGTGTCGCCTGAGTTGAGTAAACACTTCAGGGGGCTGCGAATGTGGCTACCTCTGAAGCTATATGGCGAGCAACCATTCAGGGATTGTTTGCAGGAGAAATTGCTGCTGACAAGATATTTCACCGAAAGGGTTGCAGAACTGGGTTTTGAAATAATATGTAAACCAGAACTAACGGTAGTAGCTTACAGGTATATACCGGAGAGCGGTGATGCTAATGAGTTCAACAAAAAACTCTTAGGAGCCATACATGCGGATGGTGAAATTTTTATTTCATCCACCATGCTGAACGGGATGTTTGTATTGCGGTTTGCCTGCCTGTCATTCCGCACTCATCTGACGCATGTAGATAAACTGCTGGCTATGCTTGAAAGGCACAGGGATGATTTATTGAAAGCAGGTTAGGCTTTGCGCTTCATCACTTTTTCTACAGCTGCGATAACATCCGGCTTGTCCAAACCATATTTTTTCAGCAGGTCGGTGGGCTTACCGCTTTCGCCAAAGGTATCGTTTACCGCTACATATTCCTGCGGGGCAGGGTGGTGCTGAGCCAATACCTGCGCTACCGCATCGCCCAGGCCGCCATTGCGCTGGTGTTCTTCAGCAGTTACTACGCAACCTGTTTTGGCTACAGATTTCAGGATAGCTGCTTCGTCCAGCGGCTTGATGGTGTGCATGTTGATGAGCTCAACAGATATGCCTTTTTCAGCCAGTGCTTTAGCGGCTTCTACGGCTGTCCACACTAAGTGGCCGCAGGCTATAATCGTTACATCGGTACCTTCTGCCAGTACCTGTGCTTTACCTATTTCGAATTGCTGGTCTTCTTTAGTAAATATGGGCCATACCGGGCGACCGAAACGCAGGTACACAGGGCCCTGGTAGTCGGCTATCGCCATAGTAGCCAGTTTGGTTTGTGTATAGTCGCAGGGTACTATAACGGTCATACCGGGTAGCATTTTCATCATGCCTATATCTTCCAGCACCTGGTGTGTAGCTCCGTCTTCGCCCAGGGTAAGACCTGCGTGAGAAGCGCATATTTTTACATTCTTGCCGCTATATGCTATAGACTGGCGTACCTGGTCGTACACACGGGATGTAGAAAAGTTGGCGAAAGTAGTGGTGTATGGTATTTTACCACCTACAGTCAGGCCGGCAGCAACGCCCATCATATTAGCTTCTGCAATACCTACCTGTATAAAACGTTCGGGAAACTCTTTCATAAAGCCATTCAGCTTCAATGAGCCGGCGAGGTCGGCAGATAGCGCCACGATATTGGGGTTCTTGCGTGCTGCTTCCAATATACCGTCACCAAAGCCTGAGCGGGTGTCTTTTTTGCCTGTTTCTATTATATCCTGTAGCATGATGTGTGCAAAAATAGCTTATCATTTGGTTAATGTGTAACCCCAGTCGCGCAGCCAACCTATAATTTTTTCTTTATAGTCTCCCTGTATGATTATCAGGCCGTCCTTTACACTGCCGCCGGTGCCGCATTTGGTTTTTATATACTTGCCCAGGCTCTTCAGGTCATCATCTGCACCGGCAAAGCCTTCTACAAGTGTTACCAGCTTGCCCGCCCGCTGTTTGCTATCCAGTTTTACCCTCAGCTTCTGCTTGTTTTTGGGGAGCGTATTTGTATCCTGTTGCTCTTCTTCAAAGTCGTTATAAAAATCCTGGTTGGTAGAATATACCAGTCCGTCGGCACGGCCTTTATTTTTCTTAGACATAGGCTACTGTTTAAGTTCTTTCTTTCTCTGGCCGAAGTTAACTAAATACACCCCGGCAAATATGAGTACAGCCGCAAAAATTTTAGCAAGGGTAACTGCTTCGCCCATAAATATAACAGATATAATGCCTGCGAAAAATGGCTGCAGATAGATGTATGCCCCTGCGGTAGATGCGCTCAAATGGCTGAGTGCATAGATGTTCCACAAATATGCCAGGAAGGTGGTACCTATTACCGTGAAAGCCAAAGCCGCATAGTCGGGCAGGGTGAATTGCTGCCATTGTATATCTGCAAACTGTTGCCAGCCAAAGGGGAGTACAAACATAAACCCAAACAGGAAAACCCACCTGATGACAATCAGCGGACGGTAGCGCTGCATCAATGGCTTGATGATGACTAAGTATATGGCATAACTGGCGGCATTGAAAAACACTAATATGTCGCCCAGGGCTGTGTTGGTGCCTGCATTGGTCAGTTCCCTGCCCGCACTCATCAGTAGCACGGCACCGGCTATACCCAGCAGCAGCCCTATCAGCTTATTACGCCCTATCCTTTCTCTAAGAATAATAAGGGCGGCAACTGTAATCAACAGCGGGGTACTCATCATTACCAATGATGCATGTATAGGCATGGTGAGGTTCAGCCCCAGGAAAAACAGCATCTGGTTGACAGCCACCCCAAATAAACCACCCAATACCAACACTCCCCAGTCTTTTTTACTGATAGTGGCCCTGTAATTGCTGCCCAGGAAGTAGCTGAGCCAGAATAGCAAAGCCACCGCACCTGCACGGATGAAGATAAAACCCAGTGGTTCTATCAGCCGTGGCATGATATACTTGGCAATGCTATAGCCCGCACCATATAATATATTGGTGCCCAACAGGGCAAGATGAGCTTTAGTTTTGTTGTCCACTGGAGCGCAAAGGTACAGAGCCGGTTTTAATTTGGCGGCACCCCAACCATTTAGCACGAAAACCAGTATTACATGACAGATTCATTTACGTTGTGTTTTGAAACAGATATTTTACTCCGTTATAATCTTCCTGCTTACAGCATATATTGCTTTTGCTGTAAGTGATACAACTGCAATTAATAAGCTTATAGTACTTGGCGAAGAGCATATGATGTCTCAACCCGATAGTGCTATCGCCATTGGTAAAGAAATAATAAAACTATCTGAAAAAACAGGCATCTATCTGGCCAAAATGCGTGGGTGTAATATTACAGGTATGTCCTACTGGGTAAAAGGTGATTTCAATAAAGGATTGGAATATATGCGGCAAATGGTTGCCACCGCCAAAAAGTATAACGACTCAAATGAAATTGCCAGAGCATATGGCAACATAGCGGTAATATATATAGATATGGGCGATCGTAACCTCGGACTTGATTATAGTAAAAAAGCTATAATGCTGTATAACAAAATTGGTGAAGATAAAAGTACTGTTCATTACCTCAACAACATAGGCTGGATTTACGAGGACAAAGAGATGTATGATAGCGCACTCATATATTACATTCGGGCGTTTGATGGATTTCGAAAATATTACAATAATACAGAATGGTTAGGGCAAACTTTGGGTAATATCAGCTCTCTGTATACCAAGCTTGCCCAACCTGACAGCGCCATGAAATATGCAAGGCAAGCACTTGCAGCGTGCAGGGCTTTCAATAATCAAAAAGTATTGGGGCATTGCTATATGAGCATGTCTGAAGCATTGTTGCATACCGGGCAATACCACTCGGCTATTAGCTACGCCGACTCGGCGCTGCAAATAGCTAAAACTAAAAACATCCATACACTCACAGCTGAAGCATATGGGCTGAAATACATGGGTTATGAAAAAATCGGAAAATACAAACATGCTTTCGAGAACCTTAAACTGAAACATACATGGACAGACTCACTGTTAAATGAAGAAACAAACCTTGAACTGGCTGCTGTAAAAACTCAACTGGCAACAGAAAAAAAAGACAAAGAGATAGCAGAGAAAGAAACACAACTGGCTGTCAGCAAAGCCGCGAGCCAGCGAAACCTGTACTACCTGGTTATCGCTGTGCTGGTTGCCGTATTCACAGGTGTGATAGCCTATCAATTGTACAATCGCCAGCAGTTGCGCATCAACGCCAAAAACAAACAACTGGAAGTTGAGCAACAACAGAAGGAATTGGTTGAGTTGCAGCTGAAAAATGAGGAGCTGAAAAATGAGGAACTGAATAAGGAGTTGTTGTCATTTACACTGACTACAGCACAAAAAAACCAACTACTGCAGAAAATAAATGACGAACTACATAATATAACACAGGCAGAGGTTGCACAATTGAGAAAGGTTAAACATGTTATTAACTCTGCTATGGGGACAGAGGAAGATTGGGAAGAGTTCAAAATAAGGTTTGAACAGGTACACCACTCTTTTTTTGATAATTTTAAAAAGGATTATACCCAATTAACACCCAACGACCTGCGATTGGCCGCTTTCATCAGGCTGAATCTTTCATCCAAACAGATTGCCTCGCTGCTGAATATTGCCCCAAGCAGTGTAGATATTAGCAAATACAGGTTGAAAAAGAAACTGGGTTTGGGAAAAGACGATAATATATACGATTTAATAGTTAAATATTAGATGCTCTATATCATCTATTTAGTTCTCTGTATAGATTTTGTATAGATGATTTTTTCAACCATTACCTATATTCTCCAGTCCTGATTTTTCTGACAGGCGGCAATAACGTCCGCCAAATATTATATCATTAAAATAAGTTCAAAATGAAAAAGTTTTTACTATTACTGACAATCTATACAGCGTTTACAATCGCTGCATTTGCTCAATGGGGAACTCTTGCAACAGACCCGTCCGGCGACGGAAAAACAAGCGGGCCTACATACCTTGACGGTACCAAACTTGAGTATAGGTATGATAATACTTCTGATTCTATTTGGTTCAAGGTAACGGTAACCAGTATTCTGAATGCCAATTACGGTATCAATATTATTATGGATGTAAATGGCGGTGGTACAACCGCAGCATGGTTTGGCAGCAACACCAGTTTTAAATACAACAGGGTGATAACAGTATGGGTAACATCCGGCTCATCAGGTGTTATAGGTATTACCGATGCCGCAGGCTTTGCAGCAATGAATTACACAAAATTGGGTGCAAACAACATAAGTATTAAAATTGACGCAGCTAATAAAGAGTATATATTGGGGATGAAGCGTACGGCCATTTACAATAGCACTACGTTGAAAGCTAATGTAATAGCCGGAGTAGGGAGCAACCAATACTGGAATGATGATGTACCTAATACAGGCTCCGGCAACATCAATGTATCTCCGGCTGTATCAGTGCAGCATATTACTGCTGAGCGTGCGGGTTACCGTATTTTTCCAAATCCGTCCACAGGAATATTAAACATTGAAAGATTGCAGGCACAGAAAGAAGCCGAAATGCATATATACAACATATCCGGGCAGGAAGTTTACCATGGAATAATACAGGGAGGGGTATCAATGCATACTGTAGACATTACCGGTTTTAGCAGGGGAGTACATTTTTTGCGTGTTAAAGCAGATAATACAGTATTTGTAGAAACAATAATACACAAGTAGTAAGCATAAGGTTGGGTACATGGCAAATAAGGAGGGGGATAAAGATTGCCCCCTCTTTTACTTATTCAGCCATTCGTCTACCACCTGAATAAACAATTTAAAATTGTCCTGCGACATTGCAAAGGGTGAATAGCTGGTATTATCCAGGTCGTTCAGCAGGTTTATTTTATGTTGTGCAACATATGTGAAATTACCCTTGCCTGCCAAATGCTTTGCCAGGTATTCCTGTTCCGTTTGCCCCGGTGTTGGAATGAGTATAGCTTTTTTGTTCAACTTCACCAGGTCCATAAGGGTAGAATAGCCACTGCGGCATATCACCATGTCCGCACCGGATATAGCTGCTGCCAATGCATCACCTGATAGCCTTTTGTGATAAGTAATATGCGGTGGTATATCTTGTTTGGCAGCCACTTCATCACTGCCTTCTACAAAGATTATTTTACCATTGTATAATAACACCTGCTGCCATAGCTTATCAGCCAGCAGGGTACGTTGCGGCTCCGGCCCAGAGAGCAGTACCAGCAGGTATTTTTCACCAGTAGTTTCTTTTATCTCTACCTGCGACAATAAACCTATATACTGTGTGTTGTCTGGCAATTGTTTCGGATGGGATAACTGCCCTGCCAGTCCCGGTGCGCCGGGCATATCAACCACCCAAACATTATTGAACCTATTGAGAAAACGATAGTGCAGCCGCCGCAGCATATCGTCGGCTATACTGCCGAAGCCGGTAATGATATTGAGCTGGTGGGTAATAATAACAGAAGGGACCTTCTTGTGATAAAGACCATAACGGTTGTCGGATATAACCATGTCTATCTTGTAATGTTCAATTGTTTCTTTCAACCAGGCATTTTCCCGGCGGATGGTATGGAGCAGGGATGGTATTTGCTGTAGGATGGCGGGCATGAACATAGAGCCTGATGCAGCATACCGCACATTATACCCCTCGAGATAAATAGTTTCTATACCCGGGAAAGTACCGCTTATATAATCGCATTGCTGGTGATTGCCCGCAAACAATATTCTATGCCCTTTTGCCCGTAAATACGCTATTACAGGCACGCAGCGTGTGGTGTGCCCCAACCCCCAGTCGAGCGGGGCTACCAGTATATTCAGCGGTTTTTTGATGGCTTCAAATCCTTAACTTTACAAAAGTAGCCAGAAGGATATGATTAAAAAGAACAAAACGGCGATTTACCTGTTATTAATAATAGCGGCATGTGTGGCGTTGGAAAGTTGCGCTACCAGCAGCAAGGGTTGCGGGTGTGGCGGCAATCTCAACAAAGTATATAAACAGCCTAAACGATATCATTAACTAAAGGGTATGTAGTATGTGGGGCAATAATAATAAAGTATGGATGCGTTATACAGGGGTACTGGCCTGTGATGATTGCTCCGCGCTTTTTTTATCACGGTATATTCGTTTTATCACCATGAACCGCTATTACCTGGATACTGTAGAAGTCATAGACCTGCAACGATATAGAATAATCAAACCCACGTCCAGGAAACTGAAGCAGTACGTAAATGAAAAATTGAATTCACCGTTTATTTTTCTCAACTGCAATAATTAACCGCTGCATAGCTATCGTATTCATATTCAGGATGATATCATCTGTACGCCTGGTTTCATATCGTAAAACAAAAAATACAGGCTGTCCACATTTTTCATAGTGAAAATACTATGAAAAGCAGATTTCATATATTAGATTTACTTACTGCTTTTGTATATTGGGAACAATTTGCGTCCTGTCGCTATTATTTGCGCCCATGGTAAAGCAAAACAGTTAATCTATAACTAATTATGAAAGAAGTAAAAAATACTATGCAGGAGGAAGTGTCTATAAACACAGGAGTATCCCGCAGAAAGTTTTTGGGGTATGCAGGCATTGCGGGTGCCGGGCTGTTGATTGCATCCTGTAAAAAGGAGGAAAAAGTTGTGGCCGTAGATGGTGCAACAGACCTGGGGACAAACGATGAGGGCCTGTTGAACCTGATGTTTGTTATTCAGCAGGTAGAGGCAGGTTTTTATGAGGCGTTGCTGAAAAATAAATACACGGGTATGACTGCCGAAGAGGAAGCATATTTTGAAGAAATGCTCGATCATGAAATAGCGCACAGGGAGTTGCTGAGAAACTACCTGGCAGGACGCGGAACGGTAGTAACCACTGATTTCAGCGATGTGAAATTTGCGGTACGCAGCAGTGTAATGGACAATGCTGAACTGATAGAAAACCTGGCAGTGGCTACACTGAACGAAGCCGGCAGGTTGTTTGTAGCAGGGGAGCATGTTTCGTTGGCCGCAAAAATAGCATCGGTTGAGGCAAGGCAGGCTGCCACTATAGGCAATATGAGGAGTTGGGGCAACTTCTTTGGCCCGGTAGATGTAGCCGGCCTGGAGCAAGGTTCTTTGCCATCCAATACCATTACTACAATCAACAGGTTCCTGTCTACTAAAGTTTCAGGCAATAATTTACCTAACATGTAAAAAACATAGAAATGAACTTTAATAATATAATAGAAGAATTAGCGTCGGGTAATTCTGAGAAGTTGGGAAAGACAGCGGACAGAAGGGATATGCTGAAAGGGCTGGGTGCAAAACTGGCCATGGCTGCTGTACCATTTGCTGCGGCGAGCCTGTTTGCCAACAAAAGCTATGGACAAAGTAAAGAGACCCTTGTTAATATACTGAACTACCTGCTGAAGCTGGAGTATATATCCCGTAAACTGTATGCGGAAGCCATGCTGGTGGAAGACCTGTTGCCTGCAGAGTTCAAAACTCATTTTGAAAAGATAGCAGCGAATACGCAATCGCATATAGATGCGTTGAAACAACTGATAACAGAACTGGGCGGTGCTCCATCAAACATAACAGATGATAAAATAGACCTGAGTGGCGGTAGAGGTTTTGGTGGCGGCCCTTTTGCCAATGCACTGGTTAATACAGAAGATTTCCTGATACTGATGCAGGTACTTACTGATGGAGGAGAACGTATGTACAAAGGGCAAACATTCCAGGTGTTGTCTGATAAAATAACATTGGGCACACTGATGAAGATTCATTCAGTAAAAGCAAGGCAAGCCACGTTTGCACGTTTCCTGCGCAAATACCTGCTGAAAGAAGACATAAAACCATGGATAACCGGAACTAACTCGGACACTACCAATACTGCAGCACAAAGGGCTTATGCAGGTGAGGGAAATACGATACAATTAGGTATTGACGTGGTGGGTATAAACGGGTACCAGGTAAATGCTGATGCAGCTACACAGGCATTTGACGAGCCACTGAACATGATAGAAGGTAACAATATCCTGGAGAGGTTCCTGGACCTGACGTAAACAACAATCCCAACTCATATAGTGATGCCCTGCTTTATGCAGGGCATTTTTTATCCCATAGGGTCAACATCAAAGTGTACCTGCACACTGCTCATTCCTTTAGCAGCAGTGATGATGTCTTTTTGTGTTCGGATATAGGATTTTGTTTCCTGTAATACTGATTTGTTCCTGGGGCATTTTATCCATACTTCCTGCACGTACAAATTACGTACTCTTGGTATTAGCGCCTGCACAGGGCCCTGCACGCCTATTGCGGCTATTTGTTGTAATGCCTGTGCCATTTGCCCCGCTGCTGCCACCGCTTTGGGTTCGTCGATATGTTTAAAGGTGATTTTTATGAAACGTGTAAAAGGAGGATATGCAAACTGCTGCCTGTATCTTATCTCGTGCTCATAAAAAGCCTGTATATCATGTTCCTTTACCCATTGCAATACAGGGTGCGTCATATTGTACGCCTGTATCAACACCTTGCCTTTGCCATCAGTACGCCCGGCACGTCCGCTTACTTGTTCCATTAGCTGGAACGCCCGTTCATTCACCCTGAAATCGGGGAAATTGAGCAGGCTGTCTGCGCTGAGAATACCTACCAGCTCGATAGGCGCGAAGTCGAGGCCCTTTACCACCATCTGCGTGCCTACCAGTATATCTATCTTTCTTTTTTCCAGTTTGTCAAACAGTTCTGAAAAGCTGGTTTTGTGGCGCATGCTGTCTACATCCATACGTGCCACCTTGGCCTGCGGGAATAGCTGTGTTATCTCCTCTTCTATTTTTTCAGTTCCGAATGTTTTGCTTTGCAACCTGTTGCTGCCGCAGGAAGGGCAAACATGCACTACAGCCGCGCGCAGGCCACAATAATGACAATGTAGTTTATCCGTGCTCTTGTGGTAGGTGAGTGATACGGCGCAATTCTTGCAATGTGGTACCCAGCCACACATCAGGCATACCTGGAAAGGGGCATACCCCCTGCGGTTTTGAAACAAAACCACCTGCTTATGCCTGGCCAGTGTTTCCGCAATGGCGTTGTGCAGTTCGGGAGTAATCATTTTTACCCCTTGCTTGCGCATGCTTTCCAACGATTTGGCATTGATGGTTTCAATAGCCGGCATTTGCACACCCAGGTATCGTTCTGATAAATTGACGAAACCATATTTTCCCTGCCGTGCATTGTACAGGCTTTCTACCGATGGGGTAGCAGAACCCAGGATAGTTTTAGTATTATGCAGCGAAGCTAAATATATAGCAGCATCGCGGGCATGAAAGCGTGGTGAGGGGTCTTTCTGTTTATAGGATACGTCATGCTCTTCATCTACGATGATCAAACCAACATCCGTATAGGGCAACCACAAGGCTGAACGCGGCCCGGCGATAATTTTATATTTACCCAACCTGGTTTTCTCCCATATCTCCACACGTTCGTTGTTGCTGAAGCGCGAGTGATAAACACCTAAATCATTGCCGAAGTAAGCATATAGCCTGCTGACTAATTGTGTGGTCAGTGCTATTTCGGGCAGCAGCAGTATTGCCTGTTTGCCCTGCTCAATACACTCTTTCAGTTTTTTGATATACAGCATGGTTTTGCCGCTGCCGGTTACTCCTTGCAGCAGTACCACATCTTTTGTGTCAAGTGCGGTTTCCAGTTCATAGTATGCTTTCTGCTGCGCCGGAGTCAGCACCACCTCGTTGAACGCGGCTGTATTATCAGCAGCTATCCTGTCAACAGCTACTTCCTCTATTGTAAAAATATCCTTATCTGCCAGGGCCTTTACCTGGGCTGCAGTAGCTGATGCACGTTCTGTCAATGCATCTTGCGTAACAGCACCGTATTTTACAGATAGCTCGATATAGGCCATCAACAGGCTGAGCTGTTTAGGCGCCCGTTGCAACTCGTCGAACAACCTGTGCAGTTCTGTTTCTTCTTTATACAGCACGTTCAGCCGTACTACTTTTTCCTTTTTAGGACGGTAGGCTGTTTCCAGTTCATCATGTATAACGATGGTTTCGTTTTCCAGCAGTTCATTCAGCACTTCGGCAAAGTGGCGTGGGCCTGTTATGGCACGCAGCTCACTCAGTTTCAGTTCTTTTCTCCGCTCCAATTCGTCAGCAGCGGCAAAGGCCTTGTCGCTCCACTCGTACACTACGTCGTTGTCGGCAGGCATCCACTGCACCCTTGTTTCGCCCGTCAGTTTCAGATGCGCTGGCAGTGCTGCCTGCATCACTTCTCCAGGGGCAGCAATGTAATACTCAGCTATCCATTGCCAGAATTTCAATTGCATTTCATTCACTACCGGTTCTTCATCCAGCAGGGCGCGTATGGGTTTTACCTGGTAGGCATCGGGTTTGTTGCTGTGTAACCGGCCTACTATGCCTGAATACAATTTGTTTCTGCCCAATGCCACTTCTACCCGCATACCTATCTGCACACGTTCCTGCATATCTACCGGCACGCCATAAGTGAGCAAACCCGGCAGGCTGAGGGGTAAAATCACATCTGCATATCCGGCTTGATGGTGTGATGTATATAATTGAGCAGCAGGCATGTTTGTGCAAATTACACAAAAGAGTTTATGCCCATGCAGAGGTATTCTTTACCACTTACAAGTTTCTTTGTATTTTTGCAGACTAATATATTATTAATGTCAAGACAAGGTGAAAAAAGGTGCTCGTTTTGCGACAGGCTGGAAAGTGAAGTAAATATCCTCTTTACAGGTGTAAAAGGAAATATATGTGATGCGTGTACAGAAAACGCCCACCACCTGCTGCAGGAAACAGTAGGTGATGCCAAACCGGCGAAAGACAACCGCGATACCCTGAAGAAACATAAAATATATAAACCCAAAGAAATTAAAGATTTCCTGGATCAATATGTGATAGGGCAGGATTCGGCCAAAAAGGTAATGTCGGTTGCGATATACAATCACTACAAAAGGCTGATGCATCCTACGGTTGATGATGTAGAGATTGAGAAGTCCAACATCATCATGGTGGGAGAAACAGGTACGGGTAAAACGCTGCTGGCAAAATCCATTGCCCGGTTGCTTCAGGTGCCCTTTGCCATAGTAGATGCTACCGTGTTTACCGAAGCAGGGTATGTTGGCGAAGATGTGGAAAGCATACTTGCACGACTGCTGCAGAGCTGCAACTACGATATAGCTGCTGCGGAGCAGGGCATAGTATATATAGACGAAATAGATAAGATAGGCCGTAAGGGAGACAACCCCTCTATTACCCGCGATGTAAGTGGAGAAGGCGTACAACAGGCTATGCTGAAATTGCTGGAAGGAACGGAAGTGCTGGTGCCGCCACAGGGGGGGCGCAAGCACCCTGAACAAAAGCTGGTGAAGGTTAATACGCAGAACATATTATTTATATGCGGTGGCGCTTTTGAGGGGGTGGATAAAATGATAGCCCGCCGTGTGCAGACATCGTCTATAGGCTACAATGCCATAAAGGCCACAAAAGAGCTGGACAGGAGCAACCTGCTGCAATACGTAAACGCACAAGACCTGCGCACATTCGGGCTGATACCTGAACTGTTGGGCAGGCTGCCGATAGTAACCTACCTGAACCCGCTGGACCGTGACGCATTGAAGAAAATACTCACCGAGCCTAAGAACGCACTCATCAAACAATACAAAAAACTGTTTGAATACGAGGGCATCGAGCTGACAGTGGAAGAAGATGTACTGGACTACATGGTGGACAAAGCCATAGAGTTTAAGCTGGGTGGACGCGGCCTGAGGGCTATATGCGAAATGATACTGACCGATGCCATGTTCGACCTGCCATCGGAAACAGATAAGCAGAACTTTGTACTGACACTGGAGTATGCCCGCCAGATGCTGGAGCATACCAAGCTTGACCAACTGAAAGCAGCATAAACTTAAGCTAACACGTAATATAAAAACACTAATGAACGAACTGGTAAAAAAACTGACTGAAGAAGCGGGCCTTAATGAAGAACAGGCTGCCAAAGCGCTGGAAGTGATTAAAGAATTCATACAATCGAAAGTGCCGCCCATGATGCACCCGATGATAGAAAATTTCCTGGCGACGAAAAACGATAGCGATAACCCGCTTTCTGATATAATGAAAAACTTCGGCGGTTAATATAATTACTGCCTCAAAAGAAAAGCACCGTGCTATGCACGGTGCTTTTTATATTTCATTAACCCTGTCCCACTGCTCGAAGGTGAAGGCGTAAGCATGTTTTTCGTCTGCCGGATGCTCTTCTTTCCAGCTCAGCTTCCAGTGCGTATGGTCTATATGCGGAAAGAATGCTTCAGCGTCGCTGATAACAGTATGTACCCTCGTCAGGTATATCCTGTCTACCCTGTCCATGGTTTGCTCAAATATCTTACCACCACCTACAATAAAGCCCTCATCTGCATCTTCCTGTTGCAGGCGGGTTACAGCATCATCAATGTTGTCGTACAATAATACCTCTTCAGGCGGATGTAAATCTTTGCGTGACGATACCACAATATTCAACCTGTTGGGGAGAGGCTTGCCCATAGAGTCGTAAGTTTTTCTGCCCATCAGCACAGCCTTGCCCAGGGTGGTACGTTTGAAAAACTTCAGATCGTCGGGCAGGTGCCATGGCAAATCATTATCTCTGCCGATAGCGTTATTTTCAGACATGGCAACTATTGCTGATAATATCATACGTCAAAAGTTAAAAGTCAATCCCGATAACTATCGGGACAAAAAGTATCGTGATACAACACGTTTTCTTAAACCGCTACCGGCGCTTTGATATGCGGGTGCGACTGGTAGTTTTCAAGTGTAAAGTCTTCAAATTTGAAACCGAAAATATCTTTAACCTCCGGGTTAATCTTCATAGTGGGTAGTGGAAAAGGTTCTCTTGTTAACTGCAGTTTCGCCTGCTCTATATGGTTGCTGTACAGGTGCACATCGCCAAAGGTGTGTACAAATTCGCCATACTCCAGGCCACATACCTGCGCCATCATCATAGTTAGCAATGCATAAGAAGCAATATTGAAGGGCACACCCAGGAATACATCGGCACTGCGCTGGTAAAGTTGGCAACTCAGCTTGCCATTAGACACATAAAACTGGAACAAAGCATGGCAGGGTGTTAATGCCATTTTTGATAAATCAGCTACATTCCATGCATTGACGATAATACGGCGACTATCGGGGTTGGTTTTCAATAATCGTACAGCCTCGTTGATCTGGTCGTAAGTCTTACCATCGGCACCCGCCCAACTGCGCCACTGGTGACCATATACAGGGCCCAGGTCGCCATGTTCATCAGCCCATTCGTCCCATATAGCTACACCGTTATCTTTCAAGTATTTAATATTGGTATCGCCATTGAGGAACCAGAGCAGCTCGTGTATAATAGACTTTAGGTGCAGCTTTTTGGTCGTCAGCATCGGGAAACCATCCTGCAGGTTGAACCGCATCTGGTAGCCGAAGCAACTGATAGTGCCTGTGCCTGTACGGTCGCTCTTCTCAGCGCCGTTGTCCAATATATGTTGCAGTAAATCTAAATATGCCCTCATACTTCCCGGTAAGAATATGTTGTAACAATAATAACAAAGGTAACTCAAAGCAGAATTTTATCTCAGAAAAATAAGATAACCGCTATAAACCGATAATTCTTAAACAAATCATATTATTTTTGAAACTTAATATATAAGTGAGCTCATGCATCAAACACTTTCTATAGTCATTCCTGCATACAACGAAGGCCCTACTATACACAATATACTCAACCGTATAAAAGCTGTGGAGCTGATAGGAAATATACAGAAAGAGGTAATCATAGTAAACGACTGCTCCAGGGACAACACCGAAGAAGCCATACTGAATTACCAGGCCACTAACCCCGATCTTCCCATCAGCTATTACAAGCACGAAGTAAACCAGGGCAAAGGTGCAGCACTGCATACAGGTATCAGCAAGGCTAAAGGCGAATATGTGGTGATACAAGATGCTGACCTGGAATACGACCCGCAGGAATATAACCAACTGCTGAAGCCTGTGCTTGATGGTTTTGCAGACGTAGTGTACGGCTCACGTTTTGCGGGTGGCAACCCCCACCGGATACTCTTCTTCTGGCATTCGCTGGGCAATGGTATGCTTACCTTTATGTCCAATATGTTTACCAACCTGAACCTGACAGATATGGAAACCTGCTACAAACTCTTCAGGCGGGATATTATACAAAATATACAACTCAAGGAAAAACGTTTTGGCTTTGAGCCTGAAGTAACCGCCAAAATATCCCGAGTACCCAAAATAAGGATATATGAAGTAGGCATATCTTATTATGGCCGCACCTACGAAGAGGGAAAGAAAATAGGATGGAAGGATGGTTTCAGGGCTATATATTGTATCCTGAAGTATAATTTATTCAAATAAGCACAAGGTCATGCCACTAATATTACCTGTAAAAGGAGTATTGCCTAATATATCTGATGACTGCTATATAGCGGAAAATGCTACCGTAGTGGGCGATGTGGTGATGGGCAGGGAGTGCAGCGTATGGTTCAACGCCGTTGTGCGTGGCGATGTCAACAGCATACGCATGGGCGACAGGGTAAATGTGCAGGATGGCGCCTGTATACATTGCACTTACCAGAAGACCAAAGCCATCATTGGCAATAACGTATCTATAGGTCACCACGCCATAGTACACGGCTGCACGGTAGAGGATAATGTGCTGATAGGCATGGGCGCTATAGTGATGGATAATGTACATATAGGCAAGAACAGCATAATAGCGGCAGGAGCGGTAGTGCTGGAGGGCACACAGGTGGCATCGGGCAGTATTTATGCCGGGGTGCCCGCCAAAAAGGTAAAAGACATCAGCCCGGAGCTACTGGAGGGGGAGGTAGAACGCATAGCCAACAACTATGTGATGTATAGCGGCTGGTTCAAAAAGTAGCATATATTATAATTAATTAATTCTGTATGTTATTTTGTCTATAGCTATTGCATAATAGCCAAAGAGGATATACATTTGTTTCATTATAAAACGCATGATCTGTATGAAAAAACTTATTCTCGCTTTACTGGCAGTGTCTTCTATAGGCGTAGCCAGCGCACAAAAAAATAGTGTTCTTGTATACGGTACCCTTGGCCTGAGCCATGACAAAACCGACAATGGCGGTGGTACTGAAATGAGAGAATTTAACTGGAACGTTAGCCCCGGCGTAGGTTACCAGTTTACCAATAACATCACACTGGGTGTTCAGGGTGGTATTATGAGCATGTTTACTGAAAACAGGATGTCTCCTGCAGCAAATACCTGGAACAGGAATGCTATGGAAACAAGGGAATGGCAGGCAGGCGTGTTCTTCCGTTATACAAAGCCCGTTAACAACTGGTTGTCACTGTTCACACAGGTAGACCTGAGCTATGTATCCGGACAGGATGTATCTGAAGCTGAAACAAGGGCTGTAGATTTCGGTGCTAACAAAATAGTAGAGACAATCATCTACGGTTACGACTACTACAATGGTTTCCAGGCTTCTATTACGCCAATGGTACAGGTGTTTGTTTACGATGGTATGGCGCTGAACTTCGGTTTCGGTGGACTGGGCTACAGGACTACCAGCTACGATACTCCAAAATCTCCAACTGCACTGAACGGTACTATCGACCAGAGCACTTTTATGTTTACCTGGGGTAACCAATTCAACTTTGGTGTATCTAAAAACTTCAACTGCAAAACAAAAACCGGCAATGTAAAGCCCGGAGATGATCTGCGCCCTATGAAAGTAGAAGCAGACGAAGATGATGAATAATTAATAATTGGTAATATTAAGATATAGACGCCCCGTGTATGCGGGGCGTTTTTTTATTGTTCTTCAATGGATAAAATACTACTGCAACTATCCGGGCAATCATTTAAAGGATATACAGTTGAGAGCGTTGTATTTGCTCCCCACTCCAGGAGCGGAAGCGTTTGAACTCTCAAGGCAAAGGCGTTATCTCAAACACCTGTAACCTTCCGTCATTATACACTACAGGGAAGGGGCGGCCCTGCTCATCGCGGAAGATGAAGCTATCGGGGTTGCCGCGGTACAGGTAGTAGAAGTATTGTACACCGTAGCGGCGCATGTCTTTCAGTAGTAATGGTTGTACCGCGGCGGTGGGCATGTTGTAGTAAGCATTGCCGCTATGGTAGGCTATGCGTTCTATAAAGTGTACATCGGCACCGCTGTTTACATTGGTAACGAAGCTGCCGCTGATTCCTTCCTGTTGCAATACCTGCGCAATATCGTAGGCATCCTGCCCGTCCAGGTACATCTCCTGCATTTCCTTCATGGGCGTTACCAGGTAGCTGAGCGCGAATACCCATATAATCACCCTTTGCAATAGCGGATTGACATACTGCTGTATATGTTGCACGCCCCAGGCGCCTATGATGAAGCTCAATGGCAGGGTGTACCATATATATCTCGGCTCGAAGTTGATGAGTAAAAACCCAAGCGGGAAGATGAGGAAGGACACCAGCGCTACCCATTGCACCGTGCTCAGTTCTTCTCTGATTTTTTTAGACAATGCCATACTCAACCCCAGTAACCATACCACAGCGTAGAAGGCCGATATAGCCCCCATACTCTGCACCAGCTTGATAGTATTATACACCACTCTTACTACCTGTAATGCAAAGAGTTTGAATGAGCTGTAGAAATGTGGTGTGTCACCATTTACCCACCAGGGGTCTTCCCAATAGTAAGGGCTGTCGGCATATACGGGTGGCAGCAGTACCTCTATGCCCTCCTTCCATATAGGGTGGCCCAGCAGGTACCAACTCAGGTTCAGCTTGCCGGCGGTGCCGGTCATCCATGCGCCGTATTTATCATGAAGTTGCCAGAGCCAGGGCAGGCTGCCGGCTATCATTACTGTTATTGCTACGGCTGATATGATGAGCCATTGTTTACGGTTGCCACCGGCGATGAAGAAAGTACAAACGATGGTATTGAGTATGAAGAAATGAAAGCCGTATTGCTTGGCGAAGTAGGCCAGTGTGCCGGTAATGCCCAGTAATATCCAAAGTAGTGGTTTTGTAGTAAAATTGTCGTAGAGCATCAGCCGCAGCCCTATCAGCAGGAAGCCGCACATCCACAGGTCGCTGAAGGTTTGTTTGTACACTGCATAACAGAGAAACAGCGCCAGCGTAGAAGCCATCAGCCACTGTATGCCTTTCTTTACCCTGAGCACTGCAGCCAGCGCCTGGCTACCATACAGGAAAGCAATAGCCCCCAGTGTGTTGATGATAATAGCAGCGGGAAAAGCATTCAGCCCCGTTTGCATCACCAGTGCGGTCAGCCATATACTCCATGGGCTCCAATACCCGTTGATGGCTTTGTCGTAGTCGCCCGTGGCATAGCGTTTGGCTATGGTGAGGTAAGCGGTAGCGTCCGGGTCAATATAATATTGGTACCAGGGGTACAGCAGCCACACACCTATGCACAGCACGGCGGCTGCGGCAAAAAACGGGCTGTATGTACTTGTCTTATCCAGTGTATGCAGCGGATTACCAAAAGGTAAAATAACAATTTTCCCACGGCATTATTTAAGAAAGCCTTAGCTAAATATCCCCCCTGTTTATCAATGCATTAGCCTTATATTTGATGCTGTGAGCTTTATATATCCATTATTTCTGCTGGCGGGGTTGGCTTTGGCCATACCTGTGCTCATACACCTCTTCAACCTGCGCAGGTACAAGACGGTGTATTTTCCGCACACACGCTTCCTGAAGAATATACAGCTACGCTCGCAAAAACAATCGCAACTGCGCTACAAATGGCTGCTGGCACTCAGGCTGCTCTTCCTGCTGCTGCTGGTACTGGCGTTTGCGCAACCCTACTTTGCCGGGGCCGATAAGAAGGATACCGGTAACCGCCTGCAGGCTATATATATTGACAACTCGGGCAGCATGAGCCTGAAGAAGGAATCGCAGCGCCTGGTAGATATAGCCAAAGAAACCGCCCGCAGGCAGGTACGCAATGCAGCCCCGGGTACTAAGTTTGTACTGCTGACCAACGACCGCCCCGTAAGCTACCGCCCTATGCCTGCCGAGCAGGTATTGACAGAGCTGGGCGCTATTGATATTTCTTCATCACCCAAAGAGGCAAGGCAGGTACTGTCCCTGCTGGGCAGCATTACCGAAACGGAAGCTGTACCTGCTGCTGATCTGTATTATTATTCTGACTTTCAGCAGAGCGCAGTGGGCAACCCGCCTGAGGCGATGGATAATGTTACGGTGTATGCCATACCTTTTACAGGGAACAAAATCGCCAATGTATATATAGATACTGCCTGGATGACCAACCCCGTAGTGCAGGCGGGTGAGAGCAATGAACTGATAGTGCGTACCCGCCTGTATGGCGATGCGCCTGAACAAGACCCGGTGCTGAACCTGCTGGTGAACGGCCAGGTAAAGAGTGCGGCGACACTCAACTTTAATGAAGACAAGGAAAGTATTGATACCATCAACTTCAGGGTGAATGATGCAGCCTGGCAGCAGATAGAGCTGGTAATAGGCGATGAATCGGTTCGTTTTGATGATACATTCCGCATAACGGCACGCAGTACGCCCAACCTGTCGGTACTGGCGCTGAACGAAGGAGCGCCCAGTCCGTATATACAGGCGGCCTTCAGGGCCTACAATGGTTTCAGACTGAACAATGTGAGTATCAACAATCCCCCCGCTGACTGGACTGAATACAACCTTGTAATCGTAAACGGCTGTACCAGTATCAGCAGCGAGTTGGGTAAGCAACTGGCCAAAGCACAGCAACTGGGGCAAACGGTTTGCATCTTCCCCGGCAGAACAGGCAATTACGCTGCCCTCAACGAGGGGTTGAAGGAAATCAGTGATATTTCCATATCGGGTATAGATACGGCTACACAGGCAGCTACTACATTGCAGCAGGGCAGCACCCTCGTCCGCGATTTGTTTGAGTCTGTACCTGAAAATGTTCAGTTACCAGTAGCTAACTGGCATTATGTGTTACAGTCGGGGCTGACCGCTAACAGGCAGTCCATACTCAGCTTCCGCAATGGCGACCCCATGTTTGCACAATACAGCCCGTACACAGGGCAGTTATATATCTTATCTACAGGTATAGATCTGCAGTCGGGCAATTTCCCATCGGGTTATTTTTTCGCGCCGTTCCTGTACCAGATGGCGGTGCAGTCGAAGGGCGGTAACGTATATGCGCTTACCCTCGGCAGCAGGCAACCTGCCTATATTCCCCTGAACAATGCCAGTGAGCGTAATATGATAAAGCTGTACCACAGCGGGCAAGAAGCTATTCCACCTCAGCGGTCTTATGGGGCAGGCCTGCATGTGTTTGTAGATGAGGTGGTGGCAGCACCGGGTTTCTACACCCTGGCAGCCCCCGGCAACGACACTACTATTGTGGCTATAAACACCAACCGCGCGGAATCTCGACTGGCCATAGCCGATGTCAGCAACCTTGAAGATATATGGACGGGTATAGACGTACAGGTGGTAAGCGCCGATGAAATAAGCAGTAAAGGCGGTCGCAGCAACTGGGGAGGTTTCCCGCTTTGGAAAGTTTGTGTTATTTTAGCCCTGTTAATGCTGGCTGCCGAAACATTTGTTCTGGCGGGCAGTCTTCGCAAACCAACTGCTGCTACAGAATAGCCATTTATGCAATTGCACATCAGACAGGCTAAAGTGTCCGACCCCGCTTCGGAATTCCATAATAAGGTTGTTGATATTACTATTAAAGATGGTATCATCAGCAAGGTGGCAGTATCGGCCAAAAAAACGGGGGAAACAACTATTGAGACAGATGGCAAAAAGGTATATGCATCGGGAAAGGGGATAGTATATGTAAGCCCTGGCTGGGTAGATATACTGGCAGACTATGCAGAGCCAGGCCATGAGCAGAAAGAAACAATTAAATCGGGACTGGCGGCGGCAGCCCAAGGCGGGTTTACAGATGTATTCCTGGCACCAAACACAGAGCCGGTTGTCAGCACCAAGTCTATCATAGAATTTATACTGAAGAAGGCCTCTGGCCATGCAGTGAGCCTGCACCCGCTGGGGGCTATATCGCAAAATATAGAAGGCAAAAGCCTGGCCGAGATGATGGATATGCAGGCGCACGGCGCTATTGCATTTTCCGACGGCTGGAAGCCTGTGCAGAACGCCGGGCTAATGCTGAAAGCATTGGAATATATCAAAGCCTTCAATGGCACGTTGATACAGATACCTGAAGACGCATCTATCGCCACTACCGGACTGATGCACGAAGGTATAGCCTCTACACGGCTGGGTATGCCGGGCATTCCACCGGAAGCGGAAACCATCATCATCAACCGTGATTTGCAATTGTTGAGATATACCGGTTCAAGGTTACACTTTACAGGTGTATCCACCGCAGCAGGTGTAGATATGATACGCAAGGCAAAAAGAGAAAAACTGAACGTAACTTGTTCCGTTACCCCTTACCACCTGGCGCTGACTGATGAGGTTTTGAACGGTTACAGCAGTATGTATAAAGTATCGCCGCCGCTGCGCAGCGAGAAGGACAGGCAGGCACTTATCAAGGGATTGAACGATGGAACGATAGACTGTATTACATCGCACCACCGCCCGCACGAGTGGGATGCCAAAGCCCGGGAATTTGAATACGCCTCGCCGGGTATGAATATACAGGAGCTGGCCTTCAACATAGTGCTGCAAGCACTGGGCGACAAGGCAGACCTCAACAGGATAACCGAAGCTTTCTCTACCCGTGCCAGGGAAATATTTAACATGCCGGCGGCAACCATAGCCAAAGGCAGTGTAGCAAAACTGACTATATTTACAACAGCAGGCAGCTATACACCCACCCGTATGGTTTCATTGTCAAAGAACAACCCGTACTTAGAACAAGAACTGCCGGGTAGGGTAGCAGGCATTATTAATAATAACAACTATCATATAAATCAATAATTATGGAAAACAACGCATCATTTAACAGGTTTACCATACCATTCAGGTGGGGCATTATCATTAGCATTGTTTCGATATTGCTGTTTACCATATACAGTATGTTTATGATGACAACTGCAGGTATGTGGGGCACAATGGGCTTTGGAGTATTTTCGTTTATACTTACTATGTTATTGCTTGGGGCTATGGCCATGCAGCAACGGAAGGCGATGGGTGGATTCATCACTTTCAAAGAGGCATTCTCAGCAGTGTTTGTATCTATTCTCATCATCGTTATTGTATCTCAGTTATACGCGACTGTATATACGACATGGATTGACCCTGAGTATTATGATAAGAGCCGGGAAATGTCGGAGAACATGGTTATGCAATTAGGCGGTGATGAAGAAGCAAGCGAGCTTGCAGCAGCAAAAGCGGAGGAATCAATAGAAAAACAAAAGAGTTTCAGCGGCAAATTAATGGGCGCTTTATTTTCAATCATCCTATACAGCCTGTTCGGATTTATAATAGCCGCCGTAGTAAAAAGAAACAAACCTGAACACCTGCAAGGATAATGCATACCGATATAAGCATAGTAGTACCACTGTATAATGAAGAAGAATCTTTGCCGGAACTGGCAGAGTGGATAGAGAAAGTATGTACCGACCATGGCTATAGCTACGAGGTGATAATGGTGGACGATGGAAGTACAGATAACAGCTGGCAGGAGGTGTTAAAACTCACTGAACAAAATCCGCGTATAAAGGGCATTAAGTTTCAACGCAATTATGGCAAGAGCGCTGCGCTGAACGAAGGTTTTAAAGCAGCGAAAGGCAATGTGGTATTTACCATGGATGCCGACCTGCAGGACAGCCCCGACGAGATACCTGAAATGTACCGCATGGTAACGGCTGATGGCTTCGACCTGGTGAGCGGTTGGAAGAAAGTACGCTATGACAATGCAGTTACTAAAAACCTGCCGTCTAAATTATATAACTCCGTCAACCGCCGCATATCAGGCATTAAGCTGCATGACATGAACTGTGGGCTAAAGGCATATAAACGCAGTGTAGTAAAGACCGTAGAGGTATATGGCGAAATGCACCGTTTTATTCCCGTGCTGGCCAAGGCAGCGGGCTTCCGCAAGATAGGCGAGAAAGTAGTGCAGCACCGCCCGCGCAAGTACGGGGTATCCAAGTTTGGCTGGGAGCGTTTTATCAATGGTTTCCTCGATTTATTGTCTGTGCAGTTTATCAGCCGTTTTGGTAAAAAACCCATGCACCTGTTTGGTACTTTAGGTACTGTTATGTTTATGCTGGGATTTATCATGGTGTGTTACTTAGTGATACAGCGTTTAACTGACGGTGCCGAATACGGTTTGACCAACAGGGTGACGTTCTACCTCTCGCTGGTAACCATGATACTGGGTACCCAATTCTTCCTCGCCGGCTTCCTGGCAGAGTTGGTATCCCGCTCCGCCGCCGACAGGAATCACTACTTAGTGGAAAGGAAAGTGGGCATTGAAGAGTAATCAGCACAATTTTATTGTAACAATTAGCCCTGTACCTGTGTTATTGTATTAACGATAATCATACAGGACATGGAAAAAAGGATATTTGGCGTAATACTTACCTTATTAGGCGTTGGGGGGCTGATATATGCAGCAGTGCTGTTTGCGGAAGGGGGCAATTACCGGCAATTGGCTATATATGGCATATTGGGTGCCATCTTCTTCTTTTCAGGTATAGGGCTGATACGCGCCACTAGGGATAAGCCACAACCTTAGAAAGGATAGCCGATAGCGAGGTTAAATATCAGGTTCTGCCTGCGCCATACCGGGTCTCCCAGGCGTATATCGTTGAATACCCAGCGACTATCTTCGGGCAGCCAGGGTTTACGCAACGGAATACCCGCATCGAGCCTGAGCACCAATATATTGAAATCGAGCCTGAGACCTGCGCCACCGCTTATAGCTATCTCTTTCAAAAACGTCGATGAAAACTTACCGCCGGGGAAATTCGGGTTGTCCCTGTACGTCCAGATATTACCGGCATCTATAAACACAGCGCCATGAAAGAAGTTGATAATCTTTGTGCGCAATTCCGTGTTTAGTTCCAGTTTTATATCGCCGTTGGTTTCTATAAAGGTAATGTTGCCTGTTTCGTACTGTTCATTGAATGTACCAGGCCCCACCAGCCTTGATCTGAAGCCACGCAAGCTGCTATTGCCTCCGCTGAAGTATTGTTTGATGTTGGGCAGTGTAGCTGAATTACCATAAGGGATGCCATATCCCACCAACAACCTGTTGGCCCATATAGCGTGTTTAGTTACACCATAGTTGTTGTAATGCCTGAGTTCAGTAGTGAACTTTGCATATTGCGCATATACCGAGCCTAATAGTGTTTTAGGAGCTTCGTTGAGCGAAGTGCCCTGGGCCCAGCCCAGTATATTGCCGGATAGGTCTATCTCGCCTGTGAAATAAAAGTCGTGTTTGTGTATGGTGCCTGTACCCCGGGTATTGAATGTATAGGTATAACGTGGGCCTATGATAATACCATTAAACAGCAGGTTACTGAAATTAATCTGTGAAATACTGTCCTTATTCAGCGTATCTGCTCTTACGTACGTGATATTAAACGGGAAAAACTCATGCTCTTTACGTGCATCTTCTTTCCAGCTAAACCCATATCCCGCCCTGAATGTGTGCAGCCTGAACAGTGTGTTGCGTATCATCAGGTCGTAGCCGGTAGTGATAATTGTTTTAGGCACATACTTGCTGGAGGAAGGGACATCTATAAAAGGTACGAGGAAGCGGGGAAAGGTAAGGCTGGGCTCTATGCCGAACTGGTAAGTATTAGGCCTGCGTACTACCCCGCTGTACTGTGTCTCGAAACCCGCCGACCCTTTGACAGTAAACAATTCCGCCCCACGGAAAGTATTCCTGTTGCGCCAACTGATATTTACCTGGGAGCCTGCACGGCTATCGTTTTTAGTAATTGCACCCACTTCAAGTTGCAACGATTTTTTAGGATAGGGTGTTAATTCGTAGACAACGTCCATGTATGCACCTTCTCCCGGCAACTCTATAAACTCATTTTTTACAAACTTGAAAGTTCCCATGTTCACCAGTTTGCTTACGGATGCTACCTGGTCCTCCCTGCTATATCTTTCGGCCGGAGAGAACTGCATAGGTATTTTAAATATCGACGGCTTGTATAGTTTTGTTTTGCCAATTATATTATACCTGTTTTCATAATTCAGTGTGTCTGAAACATCCTGTTTGTTCTGCTTGCTATTGGTTATGTAGGCGGGGTTGATGTATATTTTGTTGATATAATATTGCCTGGTTGCTTTATATGGCAATCCTTCTTTTACCAGCAGGTCCATTTCTACTTCCCTGTTGCCCACTGTTGTGTCAATATGTACTATCAGATAATCAGGCACGAAAAAATAGTATCCTTTGTTTTTCAGGTGAGCATTAATGCGTTCACGCTCACCTTTTATTGCTTCAAAATTATAGGGGTCTCCGGGTTTTAGCAGTGTGTTTTCGTTGAGTGAAAATATTTCCCTGTTCAACAGGCTTGCTGCTGAATCCGGAAAATACACAGCTTTAATTTTGTATTGTTCCCCGGTTAGTATTTCAAAGCGTATTTTTGATTTCTGTTTTCTGGTATCTGTAGATACTTTCACATCGGGCTGAAAGAAACCATGGTTTTCAAGAATGCTCACCAATACTTTCCTGTTATAAGATATGTCAACATCACTCATTAATACAGGCGGTTCTCCAACTTTATATTTCAGCCAGTTTCTTAATCCTTTTTCTTTTTTTGGGGTATCTACCCTGTTATATACTGCCAGCTTCAGGCGCATGCCCAGCAGCTTTCTGTTGGGTGCCGGGCGCACTGCATCTTCCATATCCTGCTTTAGTGCTTTTTCTTCCCTCCTGGCAGCTTTGTGATTATTAAAATGTACTTCCGGTTTTACAAATAGTGACTCTCCCTCGGCCAAAAATTTTGTATTGCTGCAGCCTGTACCCACAACAAGCACTACCCACCCGAGCAGCAAGCATAATATATAAGATGTGATTTTACTTTTTAGCATTTACGTTACTAATATGTTCCCTGAGATTCGTCAGTTTTTTCTTTTTCCGCTTCTTCCTGTTCTCTTTTCTTTCCCCTGAAGATATTGCGGAAGCGATTGTAATCTAATGTAATAACAAAGCTAACGCCCGTCTCTACGGATACGCCCTCTACTATATTGATATTATCCCTTCTCCTGAATATCCTGATGAGGTAGCGCCCGTCGGTAGATAATTTATAATCTACTGCCAGGTTACCGGGTATCAGGTTGCTGTTGTTGTTATTTCCTTCTTCCGCCCCTTCCAGTTCAAAGTTATTGCCTACTGTTACACTCAACCGCTCGTCAAATAGTTGTTTGGTAGCAGAGAGGTTCAGATCTGTCCTGTTACGTTTTGCCCCGGTAGTATAATCTTCTGTGCTTTGCAGATCTACGTTCACATCCAGTCCTTTCACCAATTCATCAGACAGCCTATTGAGTTGTGCGCTGAGGAAGCGGCTGGCACTCTGGCGTACCACATATTCTGTACTGGTACCACCCATAGATTCCAAGGGGTCCGGGGCAATAAATTTGTTGAGCACCAAAGCGGCAAACACCTGTTTATTCATCTCAGACGGGTTGTTGCGCATTTGCTGCAGTTTGCCCTGTACTATGGGAATTACCTCCGAATTAGCACGATAGTTTTTTTCAGTTGGCAAAGTAATATCAAATGCCACCTCAGGCTCTAATATTTCACCTGAGAGTTTCAGTACCACACTGAACGGCAACCGTTGTTTATAATAAATAGAATTTTGCTCGTCTATTTCATTTTGCACCAATTCATAAGGAGGGATATTGGCAGTATATTCGGCAGTGATGTCTACTTCCGCTTTAAGCGGGTCGCCGGCAAACTTGATTTCGCTGCCTTCTTTTATTTTGAATTTCCTCTTAACCAGCGAATAGTTCAGTTCGTAAAAGCCATCCTTCAGCGTATATACGCCTGCCAGGCCTATCGTGCCATCAGGATTGATTTGTGTGTTCAGGTTAGCCTCTCCTTTTACGCTTAACATATCACCACTTGCAGGGTCTATTACTACATTGAACCTGGCGTCATCTTCGATGGCGATATTCAGATTCAGGTCTGCACCTGTTTGTATCGCCATGGCTTCCGATTCGTCTTTCTTAACCGGCCTTTGAAAACCTTCAGGAGCGCTTTTATCTACAAATTCTATTACGCCCTCACGTTCTTCCACACCGGGTTCATCCTCGGGTATATTGATGGTGAAATCTGTACTATCGTGTATGGTCAGCAGACCCTCGACTGATGGTGCCGCCGCGGGACCGGTAATATCTATATTACTACTGATAAATAGTTCACCGTAAAACAAATCATTTTGCCTGGACGTAGAATTCAGCACCTGCCAGTGGTCCGCTTTAAAATTAATATCAAGACTTGGTTTGCTGAGTGACTTTATGCTCACGTCTCCATTCAGTATACCGGTATTGCCCGTATTGTCCTCTAAGGTGAAATTGTTGAAAGATATCTTATCTCCTGAAAAACTTATGACTTCGTTACGCATGGTGAATGCAGCACCCAATTGTACAATGGTTGTTTTTACCTGGTCCGTACGTAATTCGCCGTTTAACTTAGGTTGCTCAATAGTACCCGTTATGTCTATATCACCACTTAACTTACCTGAACTGTTCCTGAGTTGCCCGGCTGCCAGGCCTTCCGCTGCTTGCATGTTCAGCGAGTGGACATCCATCTGCAAATCAAAGTTGTTGCCATTTTGCGGCTCAGGGTAATAAGAGCCGGTAATCACAAGGTCATTGCCGTTTCCGTTGAGCGTGATGCGTGTATCTATCTCATTGGCTGACGCCTCCAGCAGGTCTACATGCAAATCTCCTATCGTATCTCCTGTAATGGAAAGATGGTCAACCGTTAACTTACCGGTAGCAGCTATATTGCCTGAAAGATTGGTCACTTTTATGTTACTATTGAGCAAGCCGTTTGCCACAAGGCTATCCTGCTGTATTACCTGTACAATATCAGAAATGAGGAAATTTTTAATGGTAATATCAAGCGGTGCGTTAGGTTCTTGCCTTTCGCTTTGCAATGCAATAGCACCATCGTTATGGCTGAGCTTGAAATTATCCGCATATAACCCACTGTCGTCTATCACTATTTTGTTACCCGGGCTTACTGTCCAGTTGCGGTAATTGAGCATCAGACCCTCCTGCAGAGATATTGTTTGTTGGCTGCTGTCCATATCCAGGATGGCATTGACCACGTACCTGTCTTTCTTTTCCAGGTCTTTTACAACAGCTCTTGCAGTAATATTACTGCTGTCCATTCCGCCCGATATATTCGGGTACCAGAGCTGTGTAGTACCTTGCGAAAAACTTTGCAGGGACAGGTTGTAGGCTATTCTATGCGGAGAGGTATTGTTGATAGCTAAAACTGCACTGTCTACCAGCATATCACTATACCCCAATCCCGGAATACTGGCATACACATTTAATGAATCTTGCGAAATACTAGCTTGCAGGGTAGTGGGTTGCAGGTATTCTAACGATGGTAGTAAAGTGCGCAACAATGGCCTATCGGTAATGGTAGCATCCAGGGCGAGCGTATAACCTGCCATGCTGCTTTCAGAAGTATCCGGTGCCGTAGTATCCCTTGCCTGCAGTGGATTGTATTTATTTATTTGTTGCTGAATGAGTGCACCCGATTTTGTGAGGGGGATATTACCCGTAATTGACGCGAAAATAAAATCCGCATTAATATCAATATGCTGTCCTGTATCGGGCGAAGATTTAGCACTCACCAGGAGCGTGTCCATGAAATACCGGTCGTCTTTAGTGTACACACCTGTCGCGCTGATGACGACATCGCCATAAGGATAGTCTGGATTCAGGTACGGGAAGTTAAAGTCTATATTGGTGGTTAACCCCAGTTCTTCACCCGCCAGTTTCAGTGCATACAGGTTAATGCTATCCGCTTCAAGCCTGCCTGTGAGTGTCGGGTATTCCCCGCTCAGGTCTGCTGCAGCGTTCAGGTTAAAGTCCGCATTCGGGTCGGCAGATAGTAATTCCAATATTGCCTGCTGTTTTTGTATACTTCCGTCCAGCTGAATATTAGTGTAATTATATCCCATTGCCCACAACGAACTGATGTCGCCTTTCAACACAGTGTTCATACGCTTAACATCGAAGCTGCTGCCTTGCGCATTTATATTAGCGGTAATACGTCCTAATACAGAATCCTGCCTGAGTATTTTGCCAATGTTCAGCTTATCTGTGGTTACATATAGCTTGTATTTTTCATTGCCTGTTCCGCCCGACATATGCAGGTAGCCTTTTACTGTAGCAGAACCGTCGGTACTTACCAGCGCTATATCAGGATTGTAATCCAGGGTGGTTCCTGATATCTGCCCGGTCAATGAAAAATGTTCAGGCAAGTCCACGCTGGCCACCACATCTTCCGGAATAAAGGCCATGATGTCTTTTTCGGTAGAGCGGATTTCTGCAATAAGAAAATCGTAGTTGATTTTATTCGCATCTGGCAGGCCGTTAAGCTGTCCGCTCATATCTACCACTGTTCCATCCAAGCCTGACAAATAGAAATCATCAATGTTCAACGATTTCAGTTTCCCGTTAATAGCCGTAGTCAGTTGCAGTTGCTCATTGCTATTCTGCCTGAATAATTCCTGCGAACGTAAATCAGGTGCGAAAATGAGTATGTCCTTTACCCCCACCACAGTTTTCCCGAGGTTAATATGGAGCTCCATTTCACCCAATTGCTCCTTAAGCGATTTAATGGATGAGTAATGTATTTCGAGATTATCGCGTACAATCGAATTGGCGGTTTCTAAGTACAGGTCGTGCAGGTAAGCGCCATGAGCATAATAAGCAAAACTGCTTTTGAACTTACGCAGGTCCACTCCACTTTTTTCTTTTGCAGCCAGGTGGTTAATTATACCACTGGTGGAGTCTATAGTATAGTACGCGTTTTCAGCATCAAGTGCCACATCTTTTAAATCAAGATGTACATAGTCAATACCTTCTTCCTGGTGGGGCTGCTGCAAGTCATCAAATGAGAAGTTGATATCTTTCAGTTGCAACCTGCCGGCATAGATAACAGGTAAGGCTCCGGAAGTTGTATCACCTGAAGGCGGGATAATAGATGTATCAATTTTCACGGAACTGGTCACCCCTGCTATCAGCACATCGTCCACCGTAAATGCCAGTTTGCTGATGTCGGTTTTTCTTCCTTTCAGCCCCAATGTATCTAATGCGATACGGAATTGTACACCGCCGGAATAATCCAGGAAATTGAACCTGATATTTTTAAATGCTATTTTCTCTACGTCTATATCAATAGTTGTAGTAGTGTCTTTTTTCGCTTTTGGCTCCTTAGGCGAATCGGAAGAAAAGGATTGGGCGATAAAATCGAAGTTAAAAGTCGTGTCAGGATAATTACGATATAGATTGGCGTATGTGTTTTCCAGCTCCAGGTTTTCTATCTCTATTTCGCCACTTATCAACTTCAGCATGGCGATGTCAACCCTCAACCTGCCTATGGATGCCAGGGTATCGTGGGCCCGATCCATCACAAGTACGTCTTTCAATTCTATCCAGTAGGGCAGGGATAACCTGAGTTCACCCACCTGTACTTCTGTTTTCAGTTTGTCTTTAAGAAAGGACACGGCCTTATCCCGGATGATGTCCTGCCCCCACTTGCTGTTGATAAATAAGAATAACAGCACCACCAGTAAGATGATGCTGCCGAGCACGTATAGTGATATTTTCAGGAATTTCTTCAAACAGATGTATCAGAATATACTACAAAATTACTAAAATTTGTTCCCTTTTAATGTGTTATGGTAACATAAACAACTGTATAACAATAATTAAGGGGAAAAGATGAGGGTTGTCAGGAACCGTTTTCAGGCTATAATGTTCGAGTTTTGCTACTCAGCGAGGGTATTCGCAAATTCTCTATCTCTACGAGATGTACTTTCCCTCAACACTTGTATAATAATTTGCTTTAGATTAGGATTAGCAGCTAGCGGCTTTAAGTATTGCAATAAATCCTTTTTTTGATGCATACCCAACGCAGCAACAGCATAGCCTTTTAAATCTTCATCCCAGGTATTCAAGGCAGTTGTTATATAGGATAAAGGCCTTTCGGAACTATCTAGTAATGCTATTGCCTGTAAAGCAAGTACCTGTGCTTTCTTATTTGTGTCAGTTATCTTGCTGTAGCTGGTTTTTAATATGCTTAATGTATCCATTTGTAAATACAACGGAATAATGTGTGCGTCACCAAAATGTTCATATTTTACAATGTATTCAAACAACTCAGTTGTAGATGTACGTGCTATTTGTGACACAGCATAGGCATTCCAAACACCTGAATAACTATCCCCTTCATTTTTAATGGATTTGGCTACTGCTTGTGAAAAGCCTGTATCTTTTGTGGCCCCAATAAGTTTATAAGCTATAGCACGCTGGTAAATGTTAGCAGAAAACAATAATTGTCTTATACCTTTTACATACAGTTGCTCGTTCTTGAAATCGGGCAGATAATACCATTCCGGCATAGTTGTATCGTAGGTTACGCCTGCAACATTTCTCGCTTCCAGCAGTTCCCAAGCTGCATCCATGCCAATTGAGTCTGATAATAGCGCGAGCTCTTCAACGTTCCCAGCCGGACGGTTCCTATGTCGTGCATATTGAGCTAACGCCCCCGGCTCGTGATCTATCAAGTATGCAATAGCATCAAGTGAATCAATAAGATTGAAAAAATCAATCATTGACTCTTCAGAATAGTCTTTTGAAAGACTATTAATAAAAAAGCTATCCAATGCGGGAATGGATTTACCCGTACCCGACAGGCTAATTAGTGACAGTGTTATTAAAGCCAGTATTCGCTTCATTGCTTACATATTCCTCCTGTACTGCCCGCCTACATCAAACAGGGCTTTGGATATTTGCCCCAGCGAACAATATTTAACTGTTTCCATCAGCGCGGCAAACATGTTCTCGTTTTTAACAGCTGTCTCCTGTAGTCTGCGCAGCATTTCAGGGCCTTTCTCACCGCTGCGCTTCCACAGGTTCTGTACTGTCTGTATCTGGAATTCCTTTTCCTCCGTAGTAGAGCGAATTACTTCACGAGGTATGACTGTTGGTGAACCTTTGCTGCTCAGGAATGTATTCACACCTATTATCGGGAACTCACCGTTGTGTTTCAGTGTTTCATAATACAGGCTTTCTTCCTGTATCTTGCTGCGCTGGTACATAGTCTCCATTGCACCCAATACACCACCGCGTTCTGTTATGCGGTCGAACTCAGTCAATACCGCTTCTTCTACCAGGTCAGTCAGTTCTTCTATGATGAAAGAACCCTGTAACGGATTCTCATTCTTAGCCAGACCCAGCTCTTTGTTGATGATGAGCTGAATTGCCATAGCACGGCGTACGCTTTCTTCAGTTGGTGTGGTGATGGCCTCGTCGTAAGCGTTTGTGTGCAGCGAATTACAGTTATCGTATATCGCGTACAGCGCCTGCAGTGTAGTACGTATGTCGTTGAAGTCAATCTCCTGTGCGTGCAGCGACCGGCCCGATGTCTGGATATGGTACTTCAGCATCTGAGAACGTTCGTTACCACCATATTTCAACTTCATAGCTTTGGCCCATATACGGCGTGCTACGCGGCCTATCACGCTGTATTCAGGGTCTATACCATTGCTGAAGAAGAAAGATAAGTTGGGCGCGAAGTCATCAATGTTCATACCGCGGCTCAGGTAATATTCTACAAATGTGAAACCATTGCTGAGCGTAAACGCCAACTGAGATATAGGGTTAGCACCCGCCTCTGCAATATGGTAACCACTGATAGATACCGAATAGAAATTGCGGACACCGTTATCAATGAAGTACTGCTGCACATCACCCATCACACGTAGCGAGAACTCCGTAGAGAAGATGCAGGTATTCTGTGCCTGGTCTTCTTTCAATATATCTGCCTGTACGGTACCACGAACGGATTTCAGTGTGTCAATTTTAATCTTCTCGTACACATCAGCAGGCAAAACCTGGTCGCCGGTAACACCGAGCAACATTAAACCTAATCCATCATTACCCTGCGGCAACGAACCTTCGGCACCTCCACCAAATACAGACGGATTGTAAGTAGGGCGTGCGATACCTTTATCTTTATATATCGCGTTGATTTTTTTATTTACTTCTTCTTCCAGCCCGTTGGCTTTGATGTACAACTCGCATTGCTGGTCTATGGCAGCGTTCATAAAGAAGGCGGTAATGGTAGGCGCGGGGCCGTTGATGGTCATAGATACCGATGTCTTGGGGTCGGCGAGGTTGAAACCGCTGTACAACTTCTTGGCATCGTCCAGGCAGCAGATGCTTACACCAGAGTTGCCTATCTTACCATATATATCCGGCCTGTGGTCGGGGTCTTGACCGTACAGAGTTACGCTATCGAATGCCGTACTCAAACGCTTGGCAGGCATACCCAACGATACATAGTGGAAACGTTTGTTAGTACGCTCAGGCCCACCCTCGCCGGCAAACATACGGGTAGGGTCTTCACCCTCCCGCTTGAACGGATAGATACCCGCTGCATACGGGAACTCACCCGGGAAGTTTTCGCTCAGCGCCCATTGCAGTATCTCGCCCCATGCTTCAAACTTGGGCACGGCTACTTTGGGTACCTGTGTATGCGAGAGTGATTCCGTATGCGTTAATATCTTCAGTTCTTTATCGCGGACTTTAAAGGTGTAATACTCATCGGTAAAGAGGTGTTTCTTGGCATCCCAGTTTTCCAGCAGTAGCTTATTCTTATTGTCCAGGTCCAGCTCTGTTTTGCTGTACACCTCCTGCAGTGTTTTTATCAAACGGTCTTTATCTTCTATATCACTTCCCTGCAGGGTTTCTATAGTTTTCTTTATACCGAAGAGCTTTTGCGCTATGGCCGATTGCTCTTTGGCCCACTTATCGTAGTTGCGGTTGTTCTCCGATATTTCGCTGAGGTAGCGGGTACGCTTGGGCGGAATGATAAATATCTTCTCGCTCATCTCGTTGCTCACCTCGAAGGTAGAATGTAAATCAGCACCCGTTTTTGCAGCTACAATATCCATCAGCGACTTGTACATAGTATTGGTACCGGGGTCGTTGAACTGTGAGGCGATGGTGCCAAACACCGGCATAGTTTCCGGGTCTTTGTCGAACAGCTTGTGGTTGCGCTGGTATTGTTTCTTCACATCGCGCAGGGCGTCGAGTGCACCACGCTTGTCAAACTTGTTGATGACTACAATATCCGCAAAGTCCAGCATGTCAATCTTCTCCAACTGCGTAGCCGCACCGTACTCGGGTGTCATCACATACATGCTCATATCGCAGTAGTCGGTTATCTGCGTATCGCTCTGGCCTATGCCCGATGTTTCGAGTATGATCAAATCGTACTCGGCAGCTTTTAATATGTTCACCGCATCCAGTATGTACTTAGACACAGCCAGGTTGCTCTGGCGGGTAGCCATACTGCGCATATATACCCTGTCGTTGCGGATGGCGTTCATGCGGATACGGTCGCCCAGCAATGCACCCCCTGTTTTACGTTTAGACGGGTCAACAGATATGATGCCTATGTTTTTGTCTTTAAAATCGATGAGGAACCTGCGCACCAGCTCATCTACCAGCGAGCTTTTGCCCGCACCACCCGTACCCGTAATGCCCAGCACTGGGGTTTTTGATTTGGCAGACAGCTCCTGTACCTTCTTCAGCAATGCCTGTGTTTCGGGCAGCTCGTTGAAGTTTTCAGCAGCCGATATCAGTTTGGCTATCGACTTGGGGTCTTTATCCTGCAAGTGGCCCACCTCGCCGTTCAGCTGATTGCCTGTGGGGTAGTCGCTCTTTTCTATTAAGTCGTCTATCATACCCTGCAAACCGAGGGAACGTCCATCGTCGGGAGAGTAGATACGTGTAATGCCGTAGTTGTGCAGTTCGTTTATTTCGTTGGGCAGTATCACACCGCCGCCACCGCCAAATATCTTGATATGCCCGCAGCCACGCTCTTTCAGCAGGTCGTACATATACTTGAAGTACTCTACGTGGCCGCCCTGGTACGATGTCATGGCTATGGCATTGGCATCTTCCTGTATGGCGCAGTTCACCACATCTTCCACACTGCGGTCGTGGCCCAGGTGTATCACCTCTACCCCGCTGGCCTGCATCACGCGGCGCATGATGTTGATAGCGGCATCGTGTCCGTCAAACAGTGAAGCGGCTGTTACAATACGTACTTTATTCTTAGGCGTGTAAGACATATAATAATATTTTCTAAACAGGCATGGTCCATGCCCTTAAAACAGTGTGCGAAGTTACGAAAAGGGGGGCAAAGGTGTTAGTAGAGAGTAGTAAGTAATAAGTAGCTCCCCTCCTGTTTTTAGGAGGGGATGTTTTTGTCCCGCTTTCAGCGGGATGAAAACCGGGGAGGTTGACTCGCGAGGGACACACAGCGCGAGTCAACCTCCCCCATTGGCATTTGCCCTAAAGGCATATACCAATGTCCCCTCCTAAAAACAGGAGGGGAGTTTAAAACAACACCGCTTTTTACTGTTACTCTGCTACTTACCCCTAACTACTAAAATGCCAACATATCCGCCAGGTCATCGCCCGGCAGGCTGTGGTAGTATTCTATCATGCGGCTGATGTTGCAGTTGGGCAGTTGGGCGGCTATGGGTAGCCACCTGTCGTACGCACCCGCATCGGGAAAGAGGGTGAGCTTGCGCCCTTTCAGCACACGGCGGCAATGCTCGATGTTCAGGCTGCTGAGGCCACCCGTAGCCAGCCATATACTGCCGGGCAAATAATGGGAGGCTACCAATGCCGTCTTCTCGCTTTCTACAATGCTCACGGGCAGGGTGGTGTTGACCAGCAGGTGTTCACCAAAGAAGCAGGGCTGCCGTACAAAACCCTCCATACCCAGCAGGCTGTGCATCCATGTTACGTGGTTGAAAGGTTCTTTCACCCGCTTGCCGGTGGCGGGGTTGTACAGCATCACCTTGCCGCTGCACACCTGCTGCGCCTTGTTGATGTACCAATACACCGTACTGCCCCGCCAGTGGTGGTGCGTGCCTATGCGGTAGCGGGTTATGAGTTGCCCCGTGGCTGACGGGCCTAGGGTGTTGCTGAGGTATTGGATGAGGTGGTTGTTGTCGTAATCAACAAGCGTAGCTGATACCTGTTCGGCGTTGTGTACCGACCCACCCCTACGCCCCTCCCAAGAGGGGAAGTGTTGTGTATGCTGCGGTGTCGCCCGGTGCATAGGCTCTTCTTTTTTCGTCACTGCGAGGCACGAAGCAGTCTCACGTATTGAGTGATTTTTTTTGGGTGAGATTAGCTCCGCTGAGAAAAGTTGCCGCGCTGCGCTCGCAATGACGGGAGTAGTAGAGAAGTACTCTTTCGGCTTATAATGATACCCGCACTCCACCTCACGATTGCAGCGGCCAACGTGTGGCGCCAGGTGTTCGCCTGTTCCGGTATCTATATATCTTGTAAAACGGTGGGGCTTGCCACAGGCGGGGCAGGTGTACCTGCTGTTGCGGCCTGAGTATTTTTCGAGTTGATATTTGTAATTCATGGTAAGTCAAAAGTTAAAAGTGAAAAGATAAAAGTGATGTTGTGCGTCACTGCTCTGTCAGTTCAAACTCTTCCCTGGTGACATTTGGCATGCCCGGGTAAGCCTTTTCAAAGCTTACGTACACCTTTGTTACTTTATCCGACACCAGGTTGTAGATTACTTCAAAGTCCGTCCTGCCATAGTTGCCCTCTTTAGTCAGTTCAAAGAGAACACATTCATTGCAACCGTAGGGTGGGTCCCTCCAAGGCGACAAAGCATACAAAGTGCTGAGCGATGGCTTCGTACTGTCGAGGCTGCGCAGGGTAATGGTATTTTCATATTGCTGGTATATCTCTATCTCATAGTTTTCCAACCACTGGCTGTCAACGGTGGTATAGTTGCCTTGCATGTCTTTGTTGCTGTTGATGACGGTCCCTTTATACTTCCTGACCCCTTGTAATTTCGCTATGGCTTGATCTTCTGGCTTTGGACGGTTATCTTTTTTGCAGCCGATAATAGCTATCGCCACTAGCAGGATGATGTAGTATTTCATAAGTTCTACAGGTTTTGTTTTATTAACGCACAGCAATAACTGTGCCTGTTATTCTCTCCCGTCACTGCGAAGAATGAAGCAGTCTCACGTATTGAGTGTTGTGTTTCGTGAGATGGCTTCGTGCCTCGCCATGACGCGAGTGGGTGTCATTCTGTTCATCATCTGCACCCAAGCCCTGCCAGGCACAGCCATGCTTTTTATTGCTGATTTAAGTTACAAACTTAAACCAGTGGGGTTGTTCGTTCGTTTTGTTCGTTGCTAATGTAGAACGAACATTCATAGCTCCAGAATCCAAATCCCAAGACTAAAAGCAAACAAAACCACAAACAGCGGGTAATAGAAAATTCGATACTTTGATTTTGAATGAATTTCGGTGACTCCTATAAATTTATAGATACTATTTACCCAGTCATATTTGCTATCTAGCTTAATAGGACTCTCCTTGGAAATGCGTTGAGTTAAACCAATCTCTGGAATAATGTTGCCCCATTTCTTTTCGATTTCTGATGCTTGATAAACAGCACCCATTAATAGTTTATGATACCAAAACTTATCCATAAAGTAAAAGCACCACACAACTACTATACCGAGTATTCCAACAGGAGTCGCAGCAGGTATATTGTACTCTCCATTATATGAAAAGACTATTTTTTCTTTTTCTAGAAATCCCATAGCTGCAATAACGAAAGTAAAGGTTGTCAAGGCATAGTTTCTAATCTTGAGTTCAATATCATTAAAATGCATTTGGACGTCGATTATTTTCTCCCAAACGGAAACAATACTGCTAATACTCTCTGTTTGGGGCGCAGCTTCTTTACTGTTCATTTTCTATGTTTTTTGGGTAAAAGATTCAAAGTCAAAATAATTCAATAATTCAGAATAGTGTGTTCGCAGCACATAATTGGGATCAGGAATCTGCATAAGTTTCATTTCCTCTCTAAAATTTCTTTCCCTTTCAACATCAGCTAATGTCCAATGGGTAACGTCCTGTAGTAATTTATATTCTCTTGTACTAATCATATGCCCATACTCCGCATGAACGCTTACTACATTCGCCTGTTGTGCCATGTAAATATCCTTATGCAGTTTATCACCAATATAGATTGTGCTTTCCTTATTACCGGAATAATCGGCAATAATCTCGTTTAATATATGTTCATCAGGCTTCCTGAAATCCTGCTTAAGATGAGATATTTTTGTTTTGCTTACTTCCCAAAATTCATCATCATATCGTCTTTTCACTGATTCTGGCAGCTCATATCCTTTAGGTGTATATATAGCATCGAATATGCCATCTAGCCTTAAATGTGTAAGCCGGTATCTTGTAAAAAAGTCGTTCGACTCTGTAAACCCAACCAGTAATGCACCCTTACTTTTTATGTGTTGCAATGTTTCGTATACAGATTCATACAACCTTAAGCTGTGTTTTTTACTCGAATTGTATCTATGCATAATGCTATCGCTTGCATTATGGTTATCAATTATTGCTTTTTGTTCATCTGTTAGGCTCGTCAGCTCGTTGTATATATATGATGCCTCTGAAGTACCATATTTTTCGTGCAATTGCTTGAAATCTGCTTTAAGCGTACCTTCATCTATCCCAAACTCTCTTGCAATGTCATCAAGGTACGGCTTGAAAGAACTATACCACATTGTTAGCCAATCCCAAATGGTATCATCCAAGTCAGTAATGACGAAATTTATTTTTTTCTTATTCATATTCATTTGTAAAACTAAAAGTATAACAATATTTAGGCATTTAGATACGTTCGTTCTCTGGCTTAACAGAACAAACGAACGACCCGAACAATTAATTACGTAAGTATTTATTTACAGTACTTGAAGAAATACCAAGCTTTTCGGCAATTTTGTGCTGCGATAGCCCCTCTTCACTGAGTAATTTGATTTGGGCTACCAACTCCGCTTTATCCCCCTCTTCTTTTTCTTTCAGGTGTTCTTTTTCGTGGCCGGTGCCTATGTACCAGAAGCCGAGGAAGTTGGCGGGTTTTTCTATACGGCAGAGGGCTACCTGGTCTGCCGTGTAGCGGTACTCTCCGGCGCGCACCTTTATCTGTTTCAGGTAGCGCAGGTTTTTGTCCTGCGTGCTGGTGCCTATGCAAAAACTGCTGTCGCAAAAGTTCATCAGCATCTTGCTGCCCTGCAGGTGGTTCAGCGTTATGGGGCTGCCCAGGTCGCGCTTGGGGGTGTGCGCCAGTATCAGTATGCTCAGTCCGTGTTCTTTTTTCAGCGCCATCAGTTTCTGCATCAGTGGCTTGGCGTCGCGGGCGCGCTCGTTGTCGTCGCGCAGGTAGGTCAGGTTGTCTATCACCAGCACTTTTACGTTGCGGTTCAGCACCGCCTCTTCTATACCGGCTATGATGCAGTCTTCAAAGCTGTGGCAACCCATAGGCAGCGTGTCGCCGGGGTTCAGCTCGGCGCGGTACAGGTTGGGGTGAAAGGTGTAGTGCCCCCTGTAGCCGTTGCTGTAGCGCAGTTCGTATTGCTTGCAGCTCAGCTCAAAGTCGAAGTAGATGACGGGCTGCGCCTGCGCCTCCAGCCTGAAACCCTGTATGGCCTCGCCGCGGCTAATGCTGTCGGCTATCTGCACCGCCAGTATGCTCTTGCCCGCGTTAGTATCGGCAAAGAGGATGCATATCTCGCCCTCGTTCCAGAATTCGTCGAAGAGCATAGTGGGCACGGGCTGCTGCATGGCCTGTTCTATCCACTCGTAGCTGCGCTTGATGTTGAGGATGCCGGGTGTATCCGGCGCGGGGCGGTTGATTTCGTCCAGGGCTATTTTAGCAATCTGTACCGGGTCTATACGGTGCGGGTGTGGTTGTTGGTTTTCGTTCATGGCTATTTTATATTAAATGGTTAAAAATTACAGGTTATGGCGGGTTAGTAGTTACACAGCAAATTTACATAAATAAGTTTTGAATAAGCAAGAAAAAGTTTTTACTCTACGGCCGTCATTGCGAGGAGTGCAACGACGTGGCAATCTAATCACGCGATGGACAACCCACGTTTGGGCTAGATTGCCACGCTATGCTCGCAATGACGCGAGTTGGGGCTGGTGTATAACTCCCAACAACTACTTTTTACTTTTGCCTTTTTACTTTTTACTTTTGAAACATGTTTTATTCATTCAAAGGATTTATACCGGTGGTGCACCCTACGGCTTATGTACACCCGCAGGCGGTGGTAACGGGCAATGTGGTGATTGGCAAAGATGTATACATAGGCCCCGGCGCTGCCCTGCGTGGCGACTGGGGCGGTATAGTGATAGAGGATGGCTGCAATGTGCAGGAGAATTGCACGATACACATGTTCCCCGGTGTGACGGTGGTGCTGAAGGAGAACGCGCATATAGGGCACGGGGCTATCATACATGGCGCTAGCATTGGCCGCAATGTGCTGGTGGGTATGAACAGTGTGATAATGGATGAGGTAGAAGTGGGCGATGAGTGTATCATAGGTGCATTGTCTTTTGTAGCGGCTAATACTAAAATACCTGCACGCTCATTGGTGGTAGGCAATCCTGCCAAAGTAATAAAAGAAGTGAGCGATGATATGATAGCCTGGAAGACCAAGGGTACGCAACTGTATCAAACCCTGCCCAAAGATATGGACGACACCGCCACACCCTGCCAGCCACTGAGCGAAATGCCGGCAGACAGGCCTACACAGGAGTCATTATACGATACCTGGAATAAGATAAAGAACGGCTAAAGCAAAAGGCGGCTACCGCATAACGGAGCCGCCTTTTACAATACTGTAGTTATATGGAGGATTAAGCTTTCTTCTCGTCAGCTTTTTTCTCGCTTTTTTCACAGTCTTTTTTCTCGCCTTTTTTGCAGCACTCTTTTTTAGCGTCTTTCTTGCAGCAGGCTTTCTTGCCTTTGTCGCCATCGCATGCGAATGTTGCACCGGCAAACAACAGGGCCATCATTACTAATGATAATTTTTTCATTGCTTCTTTATTTTTAGTGATTAATATTTATTCAATATGATAAACAAACTTACGGGTTTTCTGCCAATACCGTAACACCACCTTGCGTTATATCGCCAATTTTAACATTTACCTTCGTCCCTACGGGGAAATACACATCTACCCTGGAGCCAAAGCGGATAAAGCCGAATTCCTCTGTCTGCGCCACTTTATCGCCCTCTTTTACATAGTAGGCTATGCGCCTGGCCAATGCCCCCGCTATCTGTCGTATTAACAATTCTGATCTTTCGTTAGCTATTACATAAGAGGTACGCTCGTTCAGCGTGGACGATTTGGGGTGCCAGGCCACTAAGTATTTGCCGGGGTGGTATTTGAAGTATTTCACCGTTCCGCTTATCGGGTTCAGGTTCTGGTGCACGTTCAGCGGCGACATGAATATAGATACCTGCAGGCGTTTGTCTTTAAAGTATTCGGGTTCGTACACTTCTTCTATCACTACTACTTTGCCATCGGCGGGTGCTACTACCAGGTTGTCGCCCTTAGTCAGCTGGCGCGTAGGTATGCGGAAGAACCACAGCACCCAAAACCACAGCAGGAAGAACACAACTATGATAGGATAATGCAGCCAGGGTATATGCCCCAGGTATTTGTAACTGGCCAGCCATACTACGGCAAACAATAGTGTAGCAATGATGATGAAGATGTATCCTTCGCGATGAATTGTCATGAGTGCAAAATTATTCTAAAAAATGGTCAATGGCAGATAATGCATGAATATATATGCGTAAACAAATGCAAATGGCGTAGCTACCAGCAGCGAGTCAAAACGGTCTAATGCACCGCCATGCCCGGGCATGATGTTGCCGGAGTCTTTTATATCCGCCAGGCGTTTCAGTTTCGATTCCAGCAAGTCTCCCGCAGTACCTGCTATAGATGCGCAGAGCGCCAGTGCCATCCAGTCTACCATACTGTAGTAGGGGCTGTAATAGCCCCATATAGCCGCACCGCCCAGTGTCAGTAGCACACCGCCTATGGTGCCTTCCCATGTCTTTTTAGGGGATATGGGTGAGAACGGTGTTTTACCAATGAAAGAGCCTACTATATACGCCATAGTATCGTTCATCCACAGCATCAGCACCAATGATAATGGCAGCACTATAGATTGCATCCGCAGGCTGTACAGCAGTATCATGGGCAATACGATATATGCCATACCTGCCAATGATTGTATGCCTGCCTGTAATGCGGTTTTCTTATGTAATGTTGTCAGTAATAATATCAGCACAGGGGCAAACATCAGTAGCTGGGAGAAGCGTACACCGTTCAATAAGGGTGTTTCCAGCAGCAGCCACAGCAGGCTGATGGCTTGTATCGTCATCGGCAGCCACGATGGCCAATATACTTCGGGGGTAATCTTTTTTATCAATGCAAAATATTCGCGCAGGCACAGCACCTGTATCAGTACTACCAGGGCTATAAAGGCGTATTCATTCCACAGCAGCCCCGCCATCATGATGATGGAGAAAACGATTGCGCTACCCAGTCGCGTGAAGAATGTAGGCCAGTTCATTGCCATAGCTTACTGCATATTGTTTTTTTCCTGCTCGCGTTGTTGCAGTTCTTCGGGTGAAAAATCGTTGGTCCAGCCACGGGGCAGTGGTGTTCTTTCTTTCCACAGCCAATAGAATGATGCTATGAATACAACCACCCCTCCCAGGAACAGCCCCCAGGGTATATCATTGCTCTCCATCATCTTCACCAGTTCGGCATTACCCCTGCCCAGGTATATAATAGCCGCCTGCGAGCCGTTGACTATGGCATGTGCGAATATGCTCAAGGCCAATGAGCCTGTCAGGTAGTATATATAGCCCAGCAACATGCCGGATATGATTAAGGAGGGGAAACCCACAACATTGCCATGCAGGCTTGCAAACAGCACCGCTGTAAGTGCTATAGGCCAGAAGATACTGCCCACCATCTTTTTGGCTGCAAACCGCATCATAATCCCCCTGAACATCAGCTCTTCTCCTATGGGCGCTACCAGGGCTACTGTCAGCATAGCGATGATGAACTCGCCGGGTGTAGTAAGGTTCAGTAATGCTTTTTGTTGCGCTTCAAATTTTACTTTGCTGGCCTCCAGTCCTTCAGAAAGGGGAATCATATCAAACAACCCCGCTATGCCCGATACGGTAGGGATAGCCGCCAAAGCCAATACAGCTACTATTATCCAGTGTATGCCGCGTTGTGGCTTACGCAGGCCCAGGTATTGCAATGGTTTTGGATGGGCTGCGTAGGCGAATAAGGCTGATGGTATGAGGAACATGCCTACCTGGCCAACAGCAACCACAAAATACATGTTAATGCGTTCAGCAGGGCTACTGTCAAAAGAAAACTCGTGCAGCTTTGTAGGGGAAACCCCTGTTATCAGTGGCACTATAAACATGCTGATAACGCTGAAAAAAGCTAGGCAGACGAATACCAGCAGTACAAACTGCACCAATTGGAAAAACCAGGGGTATTCTCTCCAGTACTTGTTAAACATAAATAAATATTAGCCGCAAAGGTAATAGCGAATGATTACTTTGGCTTGATTATTGAAAGATAATTCCTGCTCCTACGCCTGCCACCTCTGAAAATAACGGGCTGTTTATCATTAAGATGCAACCGAAATGAGAATATAATGTTATTTGATAGCTATATATAGCCAGCTTTTAATTAATTTTGAACGTTTATTGCCAAGCATAGCAAATGAAGGAAATCGAGGCAGGGCCATTACTCTCCCAAATTGACATACCGGCTGACCTGAAAAAGCTGAAGAAAGAACAGCTGCAACAGGTGTGTAACGAATTGCGCCAGTTTATTATCGACTGTGTAAGCGTACATGGCGGACACTTCGGCGCCAGCCTGGGTGTGGTAGAATTGACGGTTGCCCTTCATTATGTCCTCAATACCCCTCAAGACCAGCTGGTGTGGGACGTGGGACACCAGGCTTACGGGCATAAAATACTTACCGGCCGCCGCAAGGTGTTTCATACCAACAGGAAGTACAAAGGCCTGAGCGGTTTCCCCAAGCGTAGCGAGAGTGAATATGATACTTTCGGTGTAGGGCACTCCTCTACATCTATATCCGCCGCATTGGGTATGGCTATTGCATCCAAATACAAAGGTGAAACTGACCGCCAGCATGTAGCCGTTATTGGCGATGGCGCTATGACGGCAGGCCTACCTTTCGAGGCGCTGAACCATGCAGGCGTCAGCAATGCCAATATACTGGTTATCCTCAACGACAATAATATGTCGATAGACCCCAATGTGGGTGCTTTGAAGGAATACCTGACGGATATTACCACTTCGCATACATACAACAAGCTACGCGATGATGTGTGGCATTTCCTGGGTAAGCTGCCTTACGGCGATTACCAGAGGGATATAGTTTCCAAACTGCAGACAAGCCTCAAGGGTATGTTGTCTAAGTCCAGCAACCTGTTCGAGGCGTTAGGTTTACGTTATTTCGGCCCTATAGACGGGCATAATGTCCTCAAGGTAACCGAGATACTGGAACACCTCAAAGACATTCCCGGCCCCAAGTTGCTGCATATCAAAACAGTAAAAGGCAAGGGTTACGACCTGGCAGAAAAAGACCAGACTCTGTGGCATGCCCCCGGTACATTCGATAAGGTAACAGGTGAAATCAACAAGAAGATACATGATGTACCCCAGCCTCCTAAATACCAGGATGTGTTTGGGCATACAATCATAGAACTGGCCAAGCAGAACGACAAGGTAATGGGTATCACTCCCGCTATGCCTTCAGGCTGCTCGCTCAAGTATATGATGGAAGAAATGCCTGACCGTGCTTTTGACGTAGGCATTGCCGAACAACATGCCGTTACTTTCAGTGCCGGACTGGCAACACAGGGCATGAGGCCTTTCTGTAATATTTACAGTTCTTTCATGCAGCGTGGTTATGATATGGTAGTGCATGATGTGGCTATTCAGAAGTTGCCGGTTATCTTCTGCCTCGACAGGGCAGGGCTGGTAGGTGATGATGGGCCTACACACCACGGTGCTTATGATATACCGTTCATGCGGTGCATACCCAATATGATTGTGAGCGCACCTATGAATGAGGCCGAACTACGCAACCTCATGTACACTGCACAGTTAGATGAAACCAAACTGCCCTTTGTCATCCGCTACCCACGCGGACAAGGTGTTATGCCAGAGTGGCGTACAGCCATGCAGCGTATAGAGATAGGTAAAGGCCGTATGATAAAAGACGGCGAAGATGTGGCTATACTTACTATTGGCCACCCCGGTAACTTTGCCGTAGAAGCCTGCAAAAAACTGGCTGCCGAAGGGTTGAACCCCGCGCACTACGATATGCGCTTCGCCAAGCCGCTGGACGAGCAACTCTTACACGAAATAGCAGCGAAGTTCAATAAAATCATTACTGTAGAAGACGGTACCATCGTAGGTGGTTTCGGCAGCGCGGTATTAGAATTTTTCGCAGCAAATAATTACACTCCTGAAGTAAAAATGCTGGGTATTCCCGATGCCATTATAGAGCATGGCAAGCCTGAAGAACTACACCGCGAATGTGGCTACGATGCCCAGGGTATAGCCGAGGCTGTAAAGGAAATAGTGAGCAGGGGTGTGAAGGAGATGGTGTAAACTGGTTCTATTCCTAAATTCGTTTTTTGCCCCAAATAACATTGCTTAATAAGCACTGTGTTCTCTATATACTTATGGATAATCTATTTTTTAAAATGTTACACAAATAAATATGTAACATTTTACAGGATTTTTTTTGAAAAATAATTTTTCAATTGTTTTTAATTCTTATATTAGTGTGAATATTATTTTAATATCTGCATAGTAAGCACAAATAAATAGGGTTAATTCAGAAATATGAAAAATGTTTTTACTACTCTTAAGGGTGTACTGTTATTGTTAGCAGTTAGTATTATGTCCGGTAGCCAAACGGTATATGGTCAAAATACACCTCAATATACTTACACTAATAACGCTACAGGGGGTAATTATATACCATTCGGTTCAGGAACTTGGGGGCCCTATCGTTCACAGTTTTTGTACTTGCCTGGCGATTTCCCTGCATTAACCAGTAATGCTCCGGGTTTTATTACCGCAATATACTTCAAGGCATATTTTGCGACATCTGGTATGACTATACAGGACTTAGAAGTAGATTTAGGTAATGTTTCGGTTACAAGCCTTACAGGTTATGTAACTGGCTTAACCAATGGGTTACCTGCTACAAATTATAATATAGGTAGCCCGGCCGTAGGTGACTGGTTTAAAATTACTTTAGCTACTCCGGTATACGTAAACCCCAGTCAACCATTTGTTGTGGATATAAAAAAGTCTAACGTTACGAACGGCATACCTGTTTATGCTGGAGGTACACCCGTTAATTCAACTTATACAGGTAATACCCATGCTTACAGTTCTAGTACCTCGGGGACGGGTACTCCAAGGCGTTATTCATATCAGTTTGGTTTTGATTTCTTCTCAGGGTATCCATGTACAGATACTCCGAAAACTTCTGTTAACGGTCCAGTCAGAGTATGCCCTAATAAACCATTTATACTGCGACCTGATAGTTTTTATTCTGATGCAGAATATAAATGGGAGTATTCTAATAATGGTACAGCGTGGTCAAATTTTACGGGAGTACCTGGTTTGTATGGCGAAATCAAGGACAGCCTGGTAGCCAAAAGGTGGTACCGCGTAACTGTAAAGTGTAAGAGTAACAATAGCTGGGTTTGGACATCTCCGGGACATCGGGTTGAAATAGCGCCCTTTTACTATTGCTATTGTGATAATGAAGTGACCACCGATGCAGGGG
>CALEZD010000041.1 GCA_937928385.1 uncultured Bacteroidota bacterium | reverse complement strand
CTCAATTGTATTTCTTTGTTCAGTTCACCGGTATTAGCTGTTATCATTTCGCTATGTACCACCTGCCCTATGGCGTTGATAACATCTAATTGAATAGATTGGCTATTGTTCAACTTTCCTGACAAGATAAAGCTGCCGTTATTGGGGTTGGGGTACAGCGACAGGTTATGTGGTTGATGTAGATTACCCACACCCGTTAATACATGAACCCTTATACCATTGCTCTGCGCACCCGGTGGTTGCGGGCAACGGTAGTTGCTGATGATTTCCACGCTGACGCTGTCATTGTCATTCAGGGTATTGGCGCTCCATACCGGGCCTGTTGCCCCCTGCACATCCTGCCCGTTGCGCTTCCATTGGTATTTGGGGTTGTTACCACCATTTACCGGTGTTGCGGTAAAGGTTACGTACTCATCCACATTCAGCGGCCTGTTGGGGTTGGCAGTGATGCTCACCGACGGCGCCAGCCAGGGCAGCACTTTCATTTCCACCTCGTTACTTGCATCCACATAATTTGCGCGGCATTTGGTATTTTCCGTCATGTCCACTCTTACCACATCGCTATGGTTCAGCGTAGTGCTGCTGTACGAAGTGGAGTTGCCACCTACAGGCACCCCGTTGATACGCCATTGGTAAGCAGGTGTGCCACCATGATTGTTGGGCAATGCTGTGAATGTAGCCTGCTCACCCACGCAGATACTATCGCCCGGTGTGGGCAGTATCACTACAAAGGGCACGGGATTGATATTAACCTTAATAGACCCGGCAGGTGAGGTACAGCCATTCGCAGTGGCAGTTACGCTATAAGTACCTGTATCGCCAAACTGCATATTGCTGCGGGTGGGGTTCTGTATATTAGCGCTGTAGTTGCCTACACCTGCCCATGTATAGGTAGCACCTGAAACAGTGGTAGCATTCAGTTGTAAAGTTTCGCCTACGCACATCGGGTTGCTATAAGAAACAGATGGCGTAGCAGGTATGGGATGTACGGTAGCCTGTGTGCTGTCTTTCAAGATGCAGCCATTGAGGTTGAGTGTAGCCACATACCAGCCCGAAGCGGCTGTAGTACTGCCTGCAACAAAAGTATTCTGAGTATTGGCAGAGAAACTATTCGGCCCTGCCCAGCTATAGCTTACCCCGGTAGTAGAAGCTGTGGACGAAAGGTGCAATGTATCCCCTGCACATACAGGCCCGTTGTTACTCAACGTTACAGTAGCCGGTAGAGGTTTTACCAATGCAGTCGCTGTATCTGTAAGTGCGCAGCCATTGAGTATAGCAGACACTATATAATCACCGCTCATAGCAGTGGTGGTGCCGGTTATAGACGGGTTCTGCGAAGTTGAGCTATAACTGCCCGGCCCTACCCAGGACCAGCTGACGCCGGAAGTGGAAGTGGTAGCTGTGAAGTTGAGGGTTTCTCCTGCACAAATAGGAGTGTTGACACCTGCAACAGGTTTGGCGGGCAGTGGTTTCACCAGCACCGTTACTGTATCTGTCAGCGGGCAGCCGTTGAGTGTACCTGTTACATAGTAGTCACCATTCTGTGCAGCCGTAGCGCCGTTGATAAAAGGTGTTGCGCTGGTTGAGTTAAAGCCATTGGGACCC
>CALEZD010000040.1 GCA_937928385.1 uncultured Bacteroidota bacterium | reverse complement strand
ATGCCAAACGTTGGTAAGATTAAAGCATATCTTGGGTAGTATTTTGTAAACCCTGGTAGTGCAATGAAATACCCACCAAACAGAATATTTTTTTCACCTAAATTTATGCAGTAACTTTCGTTTTTATTTACTCAGACCCTAACTAAAAGGTAATGTATTTTATAAAGCAATTACTAAAGAAATTGAGCTTCCTGTCACATGTAATGATATTGTTGACTGCTGCAACAGGTATTGCTAACTCAACGTTTGCGCAACAACAATGGAGAGCAGTAGGCAAGCCTGGTTTTTCTGATGGGCAAATACAACATACAAATATTGCGATAGACAGGAATAACATGCCTTATGCAGTTTTTTCCGACAATGGTGTTGGGGGCTTTGCATATGATGGTAAAGTGATGAAATATGATGGCAGCAAATGGGTAACCATTGGGCACTTTCCGCAAACGCAATACATGGCCATAGCTATTGATGCTAGTAATAACCCTTATGTCGTTTTTGCAGACGGTGCAGTTGGTAATAAGGCCACCGTAATGAAATATAATGGTAGCACCTGGAGCGTAGTGGGCTGGCAAGGTATTTCTGCTTTGAACGTTTATCACAATGATATAACAATAGACAAGAATAACAATCCGCTGATAACACACCTGGATGATGGTTTCAAGTCAGAAGTTACTGCACTTAGGTATAGTGGCGGCTGGAGTGAGATAGGTATACCCAGTTATTCAGCCGCATACTGGCCAATTTTCAATCATATAGCTGTAGACGGAAACAATGTACCTTATGTAACTTTTACCGATAGAAACAATGGGAATAAGGCTACAGTAATCAGGTATTCTGCCGGCAAATGGAGCCTTGTGGGTCCGAATGGAATATCTGCAGGCCTTGCACAATATACAGATATAGCCATTGACGGTAATAATGTGCCCTATGTGGTGTATGCTGACTCTGATAGCTCGTATAGAGCTTTTGTAAAAAAGTACGATGGCACCCAATGGGTGACAGTAGGCGGTGCTGCGGCAACAACTAATCGTGCTCATGAAACCAGGATAGCTATAGACGGCAATAACGTGCCTTATATAGTGTATAGTGATTGGGGCGATACCGCCAAAACCAAAGTGATGAAGTATGATGGAAGCAAATGGGTGAACGTAGGCGTACCGGGTAAACCGGCTTCCGTTGGCTCTACCAATTATACCTCTATAGCAATAGACGGAAATAATATACCCTACATACTGTACTTAGATTACAGTGAATCTCAAAAGGCTACCGTAATGAAGTACAGCTGCATAAGTCCTACACAGGCGCAACTCTGTGGTGTGTTGACAGACCCATCAACAGCAAAGAATATAATACTGTGGGATACCACCGGCGTGCAACATGCTGACTCTTATAGAATATTCAGAGAAGATACTGTTGGCTATCAAAGGATAGGTTCTGTTTCAGCTTCAGCCGCAGGTAAGTACATTGACATGTCTGCTACACCCAGCAAACAAAGTTATAAGTATAAAATAGCGGTTGTAGACAGTTGTGGCGTAGGTACACCGTTGAGTGCCTCCACTGCACAACAAACTATCCATCTGGGCTTTTACAGTACAGGAGACAATAGATCAAACCTGGTTTGGAACGCTTATACCGGTGTTTCCTCACCATCATACAACGTATTGCGTAGTGTAGATGGCAGTGCATACACCAGCATAGGTACTGTTACTACCACTGGCTACACAGACACTAATCCACCTGCATCGGGCAATGTAACTTACCGTGTAGAGGTAGCTGCTCCGGGTTGTATATCAGGTATGGGTTATAGTAGTATCACATCCAATGTAGCTGCAGCATGGGCTGTTAATATTCCGGGTTTAGAGTTGGCTAATGATATCATAATCATACCCAACCCTGCGCATGATTATGTGACTATTAGTTTTACATCAAGTACTCTGGCCACGGAGGTGAACATACTGAATGCTACAGGACAGGTGGTATACAAACAACAAGTTCCACCTGCAACTAATAGCTTAACAGTACCTCTTGGCGAAATACATCACGGCATGTATATGGTAGAAGTAAATACCCAGAGTGGGAAGCGCGTCTCTAAGCTCGTGAAGAGGTAATTGGTAATAGGATAAAATAGAACGATACAATTGGTGCGGCAATGCTAGCAGTTGCGTACTGTTTTACAGCATATATTTGCTGGTTACAGTAGCATATATCCACCATTTGCTGCAATACACAGTATTTCCTATTTTTTATTTTTGAATTTTGACATTCAACCCCAGACCCTTACCTTTGCGCAAATTTTCGGTAATATTCTTCTTTTATATTAATTAACAGATATGCCAAACGTTGGTAAAATAAAGCAAATCATTGGTCCGGTAGTAGACGTGTACTTTAGCGGTGATAATAAACTGCCTGACATCTATAACGCATTGGAAATCAAGCGCGAAACAGGTGAAACACTGGTATTGGAAGTGCAGCAGCACCTGGGCGAAGACAGTGTACGTTGTGTAGCGATGGACAGCTCTGAGGGCCTGGTGCGCGGCATGGAAGCTGTTGATACAGGCAAGGCAATAGCCATGCCTGTAGGCGAACAGATATATGGCCGCCTGTTTAATGTGACCGGTGACGCTATTGATGGCCTTCCTCAACCTGATAAAACAGGTGGCCGCCCGATACACGCCAAGCCCCCGAAATTTGAGGACCTGAGTACGGCATCTGAAATCCTGTTTACAGGTATTAAAGTAATTGACCTGATTGAGCCTTATGCAAAAGGTGGTAAAATCGGTCTGTTTGGTGGTGCGGGTGTAGGTAAAACAGTATTGATACAGGAATTGATTAATAACATCGCGAAAGCGTACAGCGGTGTATCGGTATTTGCAGGTGTGGGTGAGCGTACACGTGAAGGTAACGACCTGATGCGCGAGATGATTGAAGCAGGTATCGTGAAATATGGTGACAAGTTCAAACACAGCATGGAAGAAGGCGGTTGGGACCTGAGCACAGTAGATATGGAAGAACTGAAACAATCTCAGGCTACCTTCGTATTCGGACAGATGAACGAGCCCCCCGGTGCCCGTGCCCGTGTTGCCCTGTCGGGCCTGACTATGGCGGAATACTTCCGCGATGGCGACGGTAGCGGCAAAGGAAAGGATATCCTGTTCTTCGTAGATAATATCTTCCGTTTCACGCAGGCAGGTTCTGAGGTATCGGCCCTGTTGGGACGTATGCCATCAGCTGTGGGTTACCAGCCTACCCTGGCTACAGAGATGGGCCTGATGCAGGAGCGTATCACTTCAACTAAAAATGGTTCAATCACATCCGTACAGGCGGTTTACGTACCTGCGGATGACTTGACTGACCCCGCTCCGGCTACAACATTCGCCCACCTGGATGCTACAACGGTATTGAGCCGTAAGATAGCTGACCTTGGTATCTATCCCGCGGTTGACCCCCTGGATTCTACTTCACGTATCCTGACTCCGCAGATAGTAGGTGACGCACACTACAACTGTGCCAACCGTGTGAAATTGATATTACAGCGCTATAAAGAACTGCAGGACATCATCGCCATCCTGGGTATGGATGAACTGAGTGAAGATGATAAGCTGGTAGTATCGCGCGCACGCCGTGTGCAGCGTTTCCTGTCTCAGCCATTCCACGTGGCCGAGCAGTTTACCGGCCTGCAAGGCGTACTGGTGCCAATCGAAGAAACTATCCGTGGTTTCAACATGATCATGGACGGTGAAGTGGATGAGTATCCTGAAGCAGCCTTCAACCTGGTAGGTACTATCGATGATGCGATAGCGAAAGGTAAAAAGCTGATGGAGCAGGCTAAAGGCTAATTTGTCAATTCGATAATTCGACAATTAGCCAATTGTCCGAGTTATTCAGAATTGCCGGATTGTCAAATTGTCAAATTGTCAAATTGAGAAAATGCAACTAGATATTTTAACACCTGAGCAGAATATATACAGCGGTAACGTGTATGGCGTGCAACTGCCCGGTATCAACGGTTCTTTCGAGATACTGGAAAACCACGCACCCATCATAGCATCGCTGGGCAAGGGTAAAATGAAAATACTGAAGGACAAGAACACTACAGAACTGTATGAGATTTCAGGCGGTTTTGTAGAAGTACTGAACAACAAAGCCAGTGTGCTGATAGAAGGGGCTAACCCAATATCATAATTGCTCAATGGCTTAATAACTCAATAATGATTGAGTTAATGCACAACAGTGAAGAAGGGATTACCAACAGGTAGTCCCTTTTTATTTACACTTTGCCTGCTTTTTTATACTTAATCGGCATTTTTCACTTTTGACTTTTTACTTTTGGCTTACCAAGTGAATTTACCATTCTTCATAGCGCGCAGGTATATGCTCCGTCAAAAGGGGCGTTTCTCTGCATTCATCATCAGGCTGGCAATGGTGGCTACAGCCCTGAGCGTAGCAGCTATGATTATAGCCATGGCGTTGATAGTGGGCTTCAAGCAGCAGATAAGCCGGAATATATTCAACTACTGGGGGCATATACATGTAACCCTGTACAGCCCCGCATCAGCTTCCATCATATCTCCCGACCCTTTGGTGCTGGATAAAGCAATAGCTGAAAAGATTATGGCGCAGCCGGGAGTACAGTCTATGACACCTTATGCCATCAGGCCGGCAATAGTGAATGCCAACCAACTGATGGATGGCTTACAGTTGAAGGGCGTAGATAATAGTTATGATTTCCACTCCATACAATCGGAGGGTTTAGATTTTTCCGATACTTCTTATTCGAAGGAAATAGTGCTGTCGAAAACGACTATGGACAGGCTGAAGCTGAAAGATGGTGACGAACTGCTGCTCTACTTCCTGGATGCACAGTCTACGGTGCCACGCATACGCAAAGCTACGGTAGCCGGCAGCTACCACACCGGCATGGAAGATATAGACGCACACTACGCCTTATGCGATATACGCCTGCTGCAGCGCATCAACATGTGGAATAGCGACCAGGTAAACGGTTACCAGCTCACGCTGGCTAATCCGGAAGAAGCACAAGCTGTGGCTGATAAGATATTTAACGAGATATTACCCCGAGAAACACAATTAGTGGCCAGCAGCATGTACGATTTATTCCCGGGCATATTCGACTGGCTGAAGCTGCTGGATACCAATGCGCTGGTGGTCATCATCATCATGAGCATAGTGGCTATTATCAACCTGGTAGCTGCATTGCTGATACTCATCGTGAACCAGGCCCGCATGGTTGGGTTGCTCAAAGCGCTGGGTATGCCCGAAGGGCAGATGCGGCAGATATTCCTGTACCATGCCGCACTTATAGGCATTACAGGTGTCATCATTGGTAATATACTGGCAATAGGCTTATGTATAATACAACAACAGACCGGTTTCCTCACCTTGTCGGAAACAGCCTACTCGATGCAATATGTGCCTGTGCAAATTATATGGTGGCACCCGGTAGTGATAAGTATATGCACTATGCTGCTGTGTATACTTTGTATGTGGGTGCCAACGTTGTATATTCGTAGGGTGCAACCCGCAAAAGTGCTGCAATTCAAATAACAGGTTACAAAACTGTATTGAGCGATAAAGAACTATACAGGCAATTCTGCTCAGCAGAAAATACTATTCCTCTCTTTCTGAAAGACTGGTGGCTGGACGCTGTGTGCAGCGATTGGGATGTGTCCATAGTGAAAAACGGCGACCGCATATCAGGCGTATGGCCGTACAGGATTGAGAAGAAAATCAATATATCCATAATTCGCGACCAGGTGCTGACACCCTATATGGGGCCTTTTGTGTTTTACCCGCACGACCTGAAACCTTCCAAGCGCGACAGCTTTCAGCACGAAACGATAGCCGCCCTGCTGGAGGAAATGCCCGATGCAAAAGTATGGCATCTGTCAGCTTTCCCGGGCTTGAAACAGGTGGGGCTGTTTACAGAACATGATTTTGACGTACAGGTAAGGCAGACATTCATCATGCCCCTGCACGAGCCCATAGAAGATATCTTCAGCCGGCTGAACGAAGACTATCGCCGCAACATACGCAAGGCCGAAAAAGAACTTACCATCACCAACGAACCTGAAATGCTGCAACAGCTTTGGGGTTTTCAAAAAGCTACACTGGATAAGAAAGACGTGCGTATGCACTTTACCCAATTGCAAATGCAGGCGATATTCGATGTATGTATACAACACAATAGCACTGCGCTATGGGTAGCGCGGCGTAATGGTGAACTGCAGTCTATCCTTTGGCATATATGGGACGGAGTACAGGCTTATTACCTGGTAGGCAGTAACAACCCTGCTGCCAAAGACAACCGCAGCATGACCGCCCTGCTCTGGCATGCCATCAAACATTCAAAAGAACTGGGTAAAAGCGGCTTCGACTTTGAAGGCAGCATGGACCCCGGTGTTGAAAAATTCTTCCGCAACTTTGGTGGCAAGCGCCAGCTATACTTAGTATTGCGCAAAAATGATTCTATGCTGTGGAAGCTGAAAGAGAGGTTGAGGTAGGGCCATTGATGCCACACTTCAAATCAAGTAACTTTCAGCTACCTAAACGTTCAATCTTTTTACTACATCTATACCCAGCATCGAAAAAGTTGACTTGAATGTTTCAATCTTATACTCCTTGGCAACTATTTCCAACATATCGTCATGAAAAAAGAATAAATAATGCTTATAATCATGCCAGTTTTCTTCTCTAAAGTACGGATGTACTTTGTGAATTGTTTTTAGCTCTTCAATCCATTGAGAATTTTGAACGATATGTGCAGCGTACGTTTCAAGTCCCCTGCCTGCGAGGGGATGTCCCTGACTTGCTTCATCGTTGACTATGCCGAACCTATATGAATGACATCCTTTAAATTCAACCAATGCAAGGTCAAAAATTTCGTCACTACTAGGGTCAATCATCCTTGTATATGTACCATCCCAATCAGGGTCTGGCGTATCTAAATAATAAATAAGAAATGCACGATGACCATTAGAGAAAACTTGTGGAGATGGGGCGCCTGCATCCCACATAGGCGACCAGTCGATTACTTTCGCGTATTCTTTTGGTGAATTCTTAATACTAAACAATCCCATACCTATCTATCATTTACTACTCCACCTCATACTCCAACCTCACGGTTATACTGGCTGTTTTGTCTTTGTCTTTGGTATTGAATGCGCCGCCATAGGTATAATCTTCGTTGCTGTACAGCCCTATTATTATTGCTACCGTAGTTCTCATTTCAGGTTGAAATTAATGATTCCACACTGAAGTTACTGTTTATATTTTTTTTATCTCACTTTAAAAAAATTCTTCAAATAGTGTTGGACATATGAAAATCTGTAGGTATATTTAAGAGAGGTGAATATGGTAAATAATTGAATCTATAACAAGAAACTAATTTTTATCAATATATGCAAACTAATACAATCAGTGAGACATTCGTTGGCCTCAACCGTGTACTGGTAACATTGCAACTGACCCCCGAAACCAACGAGGAGAATGATGCAATTGTGAAAACCAGCACCGCCACTGCCAATGATAAGCAGAAGGGCCTGGTAGAACAGACCGTACTGAGGTTTTACCATTCGCTGGGCAACAATTTCGTGCTCATCAATGCCGTGGTAAACAAAAACGGCACCGTAGATATGACCCTGGAAAAACCGGGTAATATGAACGGGCTGTAAGCAGCGCATAGCCGTAACTGCTGCTTTCCATTCTTCTATGCTATCGGGCCCGCAGCCCGGTAAATAAAATCTTTACACTCCAACAAACAACAAAGCCGGCCCGGAATAATAATATTACCGGACCAGCCCTGCATTCATCATCGCTTATTTAACCAGGTCGCCTTTCTTCAGCTCATCCCTGAACCTCTTTTCGAAATCCATAGCGTCAGCCTTTAATAATTTCACCAATTCAGGCCCGATTATTCCCTGCCTTATAGAATTGTTGTTGTAAGAAGTGTAGTACATATTACTACCCTTAACCGAATATACCAGCGCTTGCAGGTTAGGTACTTCGTAGATACTCACGTCGCTCTGCATACCCAGTGAGTCGGCCCTGCGCACCATATCCAGTTCGTTGGATACCTGCTTATCGCCCAGGCCCCCGATGCCAAACTGTCCATCGTTTTCCATCAGCGACACTACAGTTATCACCTCGTCTTTATTAATCAACGGCACGATGGTAACGCTGCCGTGCGCCGCCATATTCTCAAGGGTAGCTGTAGAGTCCGCTTTCAGCAGCGCGTTCCAGTCCAGCTCGTACCTGTACACGGGCGCGCCGGGCGTAGCGTTTTTCAGTTTATCGCCATTTATGCCGAAGTCAACGGTTTTCATAGCCTCCAGCATATCTTCTTTGGCAGCTACTGCAGCCTCTGTTACCGTAGTATATGTTTTGGGTTTGCCCCCGTCCTGTGCGTCTGCGCTGCTGTTGTTATCCATATTGGTGCAACTTATAGCCGTTAGCATCAGTAGCATCGGCATCATTGATTTTATATGTTTCATAACTTGTTCTGTTTTCAAAATTAATAACTATGGTTTCTTAATATTATACCAGGTCCTCCAGTGTGTGGCCGTACCCGCGGGGTCGGAGTACTGCGCATAGGTTATGATGCGCTCCTCACCATTGCAGGGCGACCAGGGGTCGTTGAGTATTACATAGTTGGTACCACTCAGGGTGATGTAACCCTTGATAACCACTACGTGGCCAACCACACCGGGCGTACCATAGGCATATCCCATAGGTTTTTTAGAACAGTATATCTGCTTGCGCAGGCTCTCCCAGCTGAGCGCGGCAGTATTTTCTTCAAAGTTAAGCCCGCATTCTGTAAGCATCAGCCAGCCGGGCATGTTACAGTTGTTGGTTTTTGGGCAGCTGCCGTTATCGTTCTGCGGGTTGCAGCAGTCGTTGCGGCCAAATCGCTGGTTAGCCAGCGAGCATTGGGTAACGGTAACCCCCTGTGATGCCGCCAGCATCTGTGTAGTGGCAGCCCAGCACCAGTTGTTGGTTTCCTGTGGCCGCAATGTGTTGGCTACGTTGCCCGAAATTTCGGGTTTGCAGCAGGCGCTGATGAGCAGAAGCATGATTCCCGCCAGGGATAAGAGCTTCCATGATTTTGTTTTTTTCATACTTATGTGTTTTAGCGTGATAAAATGAAAACTTATTTGATAAAATGAAACAAGAGGGTTAAGCCCGTATGCACGGGCTTAACCATTGGGTGTTTATGCTTCGTTCAGGCAGAAACCAATAGTATCTACACTGCGCTGCTGGTGGAAGGTGTATGCATACGCAATGAAGGCGTAACAATACAAGGTCCTGTCGTATGCCCACAGCCTGATATTGTAGCCGCATTTGCGTACGTTGTTCGTCGTCATAGACCAGGTTCCTGTTTTGCCTACCAGGGGCACCGGTACCCTTGCACCAAAGCTGCTCACCGCACCATCTACTTTGAAGACAGTACTGTCGCCGGGGCGCAGGGTGATGAACTCGAACGCTACACTATGGCAATTGTTCTCATCATCGGCCAGTTTGTATGTACCGGTTATGTCCATTCCCTTTTTCAGCGTACCGCAGTCTTCTGAGCCATTTACTTTTATCTCCACATCTTTGGGTGCGTGTTTGTCAATTTTTATGCGGTGGCGTGCACTGATGTATCCTTCTGATGTTTCGAGGTAGAACTCGTACACACCTGCATCGGCAATAGAGAGGACACCCATCAGGTCGCCATGTACAGTTACAATCTTAGGCGCATTGTAATCCACCAGGTAGTTGTAGAAGCCGCCTGCATCAGGTGTTTGTGTTTCTACCGACTGGGTAAGTATGCCACCCGCGATTACATTTTTCAGTACTTTGAACGGTGTGGTAACAGGTGCGAAACTGCTATCAGGCTCTCCCGCACGTTTCAGCATTATCCTGTACTGCAATTGTGATGCAGGTATATCATTGGAATCAGGATGCTCGGGCACCAGTCCTGTCAGCGGCACTACCCCATTGAAAGAGAAACCATTGTAGCCATCTACCGAGGCATCGGGTGCATCCAGCGAGCTGTCTATCATACCGGTAACTGTACTCACCTTTTTGGCCGGTATGTTACCAATGGCTGTAATAATCGGTGTTTTGCCTGTATATACTACACCACGGTTGCGTATCTCTACCCATGCCTGCTCCCAGTCGCCCCAGGGTGCTATCCAGTTGGGTTGATTATCGGGTGGGTACATATTCCACGACAGGATGGCTTTTACTTTGGCGAAATAAGTTTCGCTGCATTTTTCTTTCTGGTAAGGTGTTAGGTTAACAGGCAGTTCTACATGATAAGACAGTCCACCTGTAGGCATAGGGTTTACATCATGTACTTCTACCGATGATGTACCCATATGTTCCCAACCACTGCCAAAGTCCATATAAAACGCTACGTACTCCCTGCTGCCCTTGCTGCACAGGTTGCCTGCATAGCCCGATGGTTTTTTGAGCAATACAGTAGCATACAGGCGGCTGGTATCACGGTCCAGGCCCACACACTTCACCTCTTCATAAGTAGTATTGAACTTGGGTGCCAGCACAAAGTCTACCACCTTGCTTATGTTCAGCCCTGCATTGGTCAGGCTTGTTGTCAACTCAAAAGACGGCACACCGGCTGTAAGAGCCTTAGCCACAGTGGTGAAACCGAGGCGTTCTTCCTGCACATCTTTTTTATACAGTTTAGCCAATGCTGCGAGTTCTGTTTCCTCCACCTGCAGGTTCAGCACTTCAGGTATCTGGGGTATTTTTTCAGCAAACAGTTTCAACTGGTCGGGTTTCAGCTCAACGCCTATATCTTTCAGGTTGAGTTTCAGCCAGCATATCCAGCTTTGCTTAGGTTCCAGTTGGGCGTTTATATTCATTACATTACCCCATACAGGAATAAAATCGGGGTCGTCTGCTGTAGGTGCTACACTCCAGGAGAGTATGGCCCTTATTATCGGCAGCACGGGCTTATCGTCGCAGCAGCGGGTAATTTCAGGTTTGAAGGCCAGGTTAACAGCATAACAAAGGGGGTTGTTGTTGGTATGATTGAAATCGTGCGAATCGAAGCTGACCATGCCCAGGTCTTTCCAATTACCGTTGTGCTCATAGTCAATATAAAAACGCACATATTCTTTACTGCCGGGCGTACAGGCGCCACCGCTATAGCCGCCGTTCTGGTTCAGCTTCACAATAGCTGTCACCGACTTCATCTGCGGGTTGTAACCCACACAGGTAATCTGTTCATAAGTGGTATTGCCCTGTATCGCTTTTACGGCCTTGTACTGACCGGCAAGCGGACTTTTCTTAGACAGTGTACCAAAATAATTAGGATTCTTCAGCAGCAATAGTTGCATCTGTTCGCGCTCGGGCTGCACTTTCAGTGCCCGAACTGCAGTGGCCACCGCTTTGGTAGCCACGGTAGCTTTAGTCACTGTTGTTTTCTTAATCGTTGCCATAACAAAGGTTATTTTAATAGTTTATCAATAAATTTTTCTCAATTGTCACTCTGGAATTGTAGCACAAAACTATTACGGGCAAGAGCTGCGGCTGCAAGCGTTGTTACGGAATATTGCAGTATCTGTTACGGGAAAAACTTGCGTAGAACTACGTATAAAAACACGAAACGTCACTTATACATTTGTTGTAAACCAAAAAACAATCTTTATTATGAACCAGTTTCCTTTAAGAATTAAAAAGGACCTCTTCAGATTAGCTGCATTAGCATTGACATTATCTATGGTTACTGCATGTACAGCAGGAACAGGCGACTGCGATACCTGTACTAAATGTATAGACAGCAAACCGTCACCTACCCCCTTTATTACAACATTGAATGCTATCAACCACCATATTACCCTCAACGACGCAACCAATATGATCAGCAACTTCGGGATAGCCAGGGAGGGAGTACTTTCTACTACTTTGGGTGGGCCCAATGCCTTCCCTGTTTATGAAACTTTCAACCTGAAAGCCATTGACTCACTTATTTGTCAGCCAAACGTGGTAGGATTCCGCGTTTACCTGGCTATGGACGGGCAAAACCAGGTGAGGCTTGTGTTGACCGGGGTAGATGGCGAGGGCAGAGATGTAGTGCAAAAAAGACAGGAAAATCCGGCATATACCGCTACCGCAGATGAAATGATACTGGAAGCCGGGCAGCGTTGGCCATAGAGGAAATACAGATGCATGAATAAGTACCAGGCATTTTTATTCAGCTTGAGCATACTGGCCCCAGCTATTACCGGTGTGATAAGATACAGGAACATTCCTGTATCTTATCACCCTATTATATACCTATTGCTGCTGGGGCTGGCCAACGAACTCACCTGTTACTTCTTCTTCTACAACACCAGCAATGCATTACCTACCAATATCTATTACCTGTGTGAATTCCTGCTGCTGGCCTGGCAATTTCATAACTGGAAGAATATACTCAGAGTGAGGTGGCTATACCTGGTGCTGATAACAGGCATGACACTACTTTGGCTGACTGAAAATATCATACTCGGAAGGCTTACTATGTTCAGCCCGGTATTCCAGGTAGTGTACTCATTATCGCTGATACTGCTGGCCATTAACCAGCTAAGCTGGCTGGTGGTAAACGACAGGGGCAGGATACTTGCCAATCCGGCATTCATTATATCCATAGCAGTGATTATCTTTTTTTCATACAAAGTATTAACAGAGATATTTTATTATTATGCGGCTACAGGCTCAATAAAAAACAATATTTTTGTTATAGAATCATACCTCAATGTCGGGTATAATATTATGTTGACAATAGCAATAATATGCATACCTCCGAAGAGCAATTTTATACAGCTATAATTGTCGCCGCCATAGCGTTGGGCATCATTATCATAGTATTTATTGCCACTATGATACGCCACCAGCGGCGCAATGCGCTACTGAACAAAATGAGGATACGTGCAGAAATAAATACGCTGGAAAAAGAGCGTAAGCGGATAGCCACCGACCTGCACGACGAACTGGGCCCCATACTATCAGCAGTACGCATACAAATCAACCACCTGCAGCACCAGACCGATGAAGAAAAGAAAATCATTGCCTTTGCAAACAAACATATTGATGATGCCATTGCTAAAACGCGTGAAATATCGTACAACCTGCTGCCCAGTACACTGGTAAGAAAAGGCCTGGTAAAAGCGGTGCATGAGTACATCAGCAAGCTAAGCGATACCCATGAACTGCATATTACCTTTATCAGCCCCGATATGGAACTTCCTGCAGAAATGAGCATCAATATCTATCGCATCATACAGGAGATTATACACAATACCATCAAACATGCGGATGCAGGACAACTGATCATTACACTACAGAATAACGGCAGCAAGCTGGTATTGCTTACCGCCGACGACGGCAAAGGTTTTGATTATGATAAGAGCATTGAAAATAATAACGGATTGGGATTGACCAACCTGCACAGCCGTGCCGAAGTAATGAACGCAAGGTTCAATTTCAGGTCAATGCCGGGTTTCGGATCCCAATACGTCATTGAAATACCAGTAACAGAAACTTATGCAGAAAACAGTTAGCGCAATACCGATAAATGTCGTGATAGCTGATGACCACGAGTTGTTCAGAGACGGGTTGAAACTCATGTTAAGCTCTGTAGAGGGCATACACCTTGCCGGCGAGGCATGGGATGGCAGGGAACTGATTAGCCAGGTGAAAAAGCTGGTGCCCGATGTGGTAATTACTGATATAAAAATGCCGATAATTGATGGCGTTGAAGCCACCAAATACATCATGCAGCATTACCCGGCTATTAAGGTGATAGCATTGTCGATGTATGATGATGAAGAGCTGATACTGGAGATGTTTGAAGCAGGGGCTATAGGTTACTTGCTTAAGAATGCTGACAAAACAGAAGTGGTGGAAGCCGTTCAGTCTGTTTTTCAAAACAAGCCTTACTACTGCAAATCTACATCGGGCAAGCTGACCAAATTGATAGCTTTCAGCAGGTATAATATGCAGAAGCAGCAGAAGGAGGCGGAGTTTTCTGAAAAAGAAAAAGAAATCATTCGCCTGATATGCCAGGAATATACCAATAAGCAGATAGGCGAAAAACTATACCTGAGTACACGCACCGTAGAGGGCTACAGGATGAAAATACTGGAGAAGATGGGCGCAAAAAACATTGTGGGTATTGTAATAGAAGCCATACGGTTAGGAATATACATCCCTAAAACATAAACAGGCTAGTACACACGCTGAAACTCGAAAGAGGGGCTACCCTTGATACCCTGCTTATTGTAGAAATCCAGGAAACGCATTTTGTAATAATGATTTTTCCTGGTTTTGATTACAAAATTCTTATCACGGTTAATTTCATAACGCTCGGTATCGAAGTTATACTCCTTCCAGTTGAAACCTATTACGTCCCGATGGTTGGAATACTGCATCTCCAAAATCTTCGTGAAATCAAGATCAGCGAATGCAGTGGTAGTATCTTTGGCGGCTGTAGTGTTATATGGGTTGAGCAGCACACCGTTGACCATATATGGAAAATTATCCAACTCGTAATAGATATACCTGTACCTGGTAAACACTATATCCCATGTATCCTTGGGCGGGTCCGGCTGTAGTACTTTGCCGCCACCGGTAAAACTGAAGTAGGAGTAATTATACCTTTCATCTTTGGGAATAGTGATGGTATGTGTTATAGTCTCATCCATATCTGCATATTCCAACACATACTCTGTATTACTTACATATACCAGTTTTATTTTTTTCAGGTTATTGGGGTCATAAGTCGGGTTGAGTTTAACGATATACACTTCGTTTTTGGACAAACCACCTGCTGCACGCCAGTCGCCCATTGCTGTGGAATCGGCCAAACCTGAGGGCCGGTCAAACATCCATTCTTTGCTGGTATTGGCGGGGGCAGAAGTCACATTGTTGAAGTTCGTTTCACCGGTATTATATATCATTACATCGGCTCCGCCGTTCAGGAACATATGGTATCCATTTACCGAAGCGTCAAAAGCCAGGTGCCAGCTGTTTATTTCGCTTATATGCACTACCCTGCCTGTTTCCAGGTCGAAGAATACCTGGTCGGTATAATCTTCGCCCATTTCAACATTACCATATTCCGCCTCTCCCTTTTCAGGCAATGGCACGGGCTTGTCTTCCTTCTCACACGATGCAAAAAGCAAGGCAGCCGACAAAGTGTACAAGCTGAGTAAACCTTTCATTCTCATTACTATACAAATATCCAGCAGAAAAACCCAGCTTGTGTCAGAGTATTGTCATTAAGAATGGGTTTTGTTAAAAATTTCCGTTTTATGTAAAGTTCATGACACAAACGGGTTAAACGCAAATTATTAGTTAGGTTTGTGCGCTCAAAAAATAAGAGAAATGAGAATAAAATATCTATTGCTGGCCCTCCTGTTTACTGCCTTTGCGGCATGTGATAACGGGAACGGCAAGTTTACCGTTATAGGGGATGTAGCCGGTATGCCTGAGGCTGACGTGTACCTGGAAGAAATAGGGATAGAAAACCTGGTGGTAATAGACTCTGTGCATGTGGGTGCCGATGGAAAATTTGAACTTAAGGGTACAGCCCCGGAACCCCGCCTGTACCGTCTGCGTTTCCCCTCAGGCAGGTATATATTATTATCTGTCAGCGAAGGGAATGTGAAAGTGACTGCCAACTGGGATGATATAGAAAACTACCAGGTGAGTGGCTCTGACGGGTCTGAAAGCCTGAAGAAACTGCTGCTGATAGTACGTGGCCACATGCGCGACCTTAATGAGATGCAGATAGTGATGGACACATTGCGTGCTAAAGGCGATGAAGAAAAACTGGCATCGGCTATGGCCTCCATCAAAGACATGAATGTGTCGCTGACCAGGTATATTGAACAATATGCTGATACCACCGCTCATCTGCCCAACGCCGTGTTTGCAGCGCAGATATTGAACCCCCAGGCTGAGGGCGCTTTTCTTGAAAGCTTTGTGCAAAGCCTGCCTTCACGTTTCCCCGACTCAAAACTGGCAGCCGACTTCACCAATAAATACCATGAAATGATGGGTGTTATTAAACAGCAAAACGAGGCAGCGCCTGCTGTGGCTGAGGGTACGCCTGCACCTGAAATAAGACTGCAAACACCTGATGGACAAATGGTTAACCTGTCTTCTTTCAAAGGGAAATATGTGTTAATTGACTTTTGGGCATCGTGGTGCGGGCCGTGCAGGCAGGAAAACCCTAACGTAGTAAGGGCTTATAATGCTTTCAAAGACAAAAATTTCACCATTTTGGGTGTATCGCTGGATGAGGATAAAGACAAATGGTTGCAAGCCATAAAAAAGGATAAACTGACATGGACACATATCAGCGATCTGAAAGGATGGCAGTCGCTGGCAGCCCGCGATTATGCAGTGAACGCCATTCCTGCCAACTTCCTGGTAGACCCCAACGGTATTATTATTGCCAGCAACCTGCGCGCCGAAGCATTGACCGCAAAACTGGCAGAGGTGTTGAACACGCCCGCTCAGTAATAGCTG
>CALEZD010000039.1 GCA_937928385.1 uncultured Bacteroidota bacterium | reverse complement strand
GTAAGAAAGACTCGAAACCTGTTACACAAGAGAGTGCCACCTACAATGCAACATTGTATGATTTTAATCCCGGTACTTTCCCAATGCCCGATTTTAAGGACAATCCGCCTACGATAGAAGGCGTGAAATTGGGACGTATGCTTTTTCACGAAAAAATGATGTCTAAAGACGGAAGCCAGTCATGTGCCAGTTGTCATTTACAGTCCAATGGTTTTACAGATACAGCCCGGTTCTCAATTGGTGTAGAAGGGAAACCCGGAAAACGACAGGCGATGAGCGTTTTTAATACGGCATGGCATACCAACGAGTTCTTTTGGGATGGAAGGGCCCATCTGCTTCGCGACCAGGCTCTGAAACCCATACAAGACCCACTCGAGATGAATGAAACGTTGGAAAATGTAGTTAGTAAGTTAAGCGCCAGCAAACAATACAGAGACCAATTCGTGCGTGCATTCAATAGCGAAGAGGTGACTTCAGAAAAAATATCGCTGGCATTAGAACAATTCATGAATACTGTTGTTTCCAACCAATCCAAATACGACAAATACCTGGCGGGGGAAGTTACTCTTACAGCCAGTGAAGAGCATGGGAGGCAGTTGTTCTTTATGGAGTATAATGAATTTTTGCCGGCACAGTCAGGAGCTGATTGTGCACATTGCCATAGCGGTTTCAATTTTTCGAACAACCGTTATATGAACAATGGCCTTGATGCAGATGGCCAACAAACAGATATTGGCAGGCAGGAAGTGAGCAAGTCTGCAAATGACCGGGCTAAGTTTAAGGTTCCCTCTTTAAGGAATATTGCTTTGACAGCACCTTATATGCACGACGGCAGGTTTAAAACACTGGAAGAGGTTGTCAATCATTATAATAACGGGATAAAAAAATCGCAGACTCTTGACCCGGCACTGCTTGCAACTACTAATACAGGACTCAGGTTGTCAGCACAGGATAAAGCCGACCTTGTCGCTTTTTTGAGGACCCTGACAGATGAGACATTGGCGAACAACGAGCTATACAGCAGCCCGTTTTAGTATGGTAAGTTAAGGATATTGTATAAGGCCTGGTGACAAAAGTCACCAGGCAATTTGGCGACATCATTGTTTTTGAAACCGGATGTTTGGAATTTACTACTTGTTGGATAGCCGTAGCAATTCCGGAGTAGGGAGGGTTATTACATATCTGACACCGTTTCACACATTGGGTATAAAAAACTGATCTGTGTGACATGTTTAACTGAATACGCGCTATGATAGAGAAAATCATTTCCTGGTCAACGCACAATCGCTTTTTTGTATGGATTGGTATTTTGCTGATCGTAGCAGGAGGGGTGTGGTCTGTGATGACCACGCCGGTTGATGCTATTCCGGACCTTTCTGAAAACCAGGTAATAGTCTACACGGAATGGATGGGACGGAATCCGCAAATCATGGAAGACCAGATAACCTATCCCCTGGTTTCCAACTTGCAGGGAATTCCTAACGTAAAATCCATACGTGCAGCATCTATGTTTGGTATGAGTTTCATTTTTGTCATTTTCAATGATGATGCTGAGATATACTGGGCCAGAACCCGAGTGCTGGAGCGATTGAATTTTGCACAACAGGCGCTGCCACAAGGAGTAACGCCCGCATTAGGTCCGGATGGTACAGGGGTAGGACATGTTTTTTGGTACACATTGCAAGGTGACGGCTATGACCTGGGTGAACTGAGAGCAGTGCAGGATTGGTATGTAAAATTCGCTTTGCAGAATGTAGATGGGGTAAGCGAAGTAGCTTCATTTGGCGGATTTCAGAAACAGTACCAGGTGAGTATCAATCCTCATAAATTGATTTATTACAATGTCTCTGCAATGGATGTTGCAAATGCACTGAAAGCAAACAACAGGGATGTGGGAGGTAGCATATTCGAAATGAACCGGATGGGATATATGATCCGGGGCCTGGGGTATGTAAAGGGTATTAAAGATATTGAAGAAATAGCGGTAGGAGCCTATAAATCAATTCCAATCAAACTTAAAGATGTAGCCGATGTACAAATGAGCAGCGATATCCGTTTAGGAATTGCAGATGAAAACGGTGAAGGCGAGGTGGTAGGTGGGGTAGTCGTAGCACGGTACGGTGAAAATCCGAAGGAGGTAATTGACCATGTGAAAGAAAGACTGGCAGATGTAGAAAAAGGATTACCACCGGGGGTAAAAATCAAAATTGCTTACGACCGCAGCACGCTCATAGAAGCCGCGGTGGCTACGCTGAAAGAGGCATTGATTGAAGAAATTATTGTGGTATCTATTATTGTGTTGATATTTCTTTTTCATGTACGGAGTGCAGTGGTGGCAATTGTTACTATCCCCTTGTCCGTGTTGATTGGCTTTATGATGGTCAAACTGTTCGGTATTTCATTAAACATTATGTCATTGGGTGGAATAGCCCTGGCTATAGGCGACCTTGTGGACGCCGGAATTGTTATGACTGAAAACGCATACAAGGGATTGGTAAAAGCAGTTTTAAAAACCGGCAAATAATGGCGAAGGAACGAATAGGGCATACTAATGAACTAAGCGAAGCGGAGCGTATCAAAATTATTGAACGCTCATCCCGTACCGTTGGCAGGGCTGTGTTTTTTTCAATATTGGTTACGCTTATATCCTTCGCACCCATTCTTTTCCTGGAAGGGCAGGAAAAGAAACTGTTTTCTCCATTGGTGTACACAAAGACATTTGTGATGATTGGCTCTGCCATCGTGGCGCTGTTTATTGTCCCGATGCTCTTACGTTCATTAATGAAAGGGAAATTAATTCCCGAAAGCAGGAACCCGGTCGCTAATTTTTTTATTAAAATTTATGGGCCGGTCTTACGTTTATGCCAGCGTTGGAAAAAGGTAGTAATAGCCATCTCCCTTCTTTTACTAATAGGAAGCATTCCCTTTGTTTTACGTTTGGGTTCGGAATTTATGCCCCCGCTGGATGAGGGCTCTATATTATTTATGCCCGTTACGCTCCCGGATGTTTCGAATAATGAAGCCAAGCGCATTTTACAGGTCCAGGATAAGATAATCAGTAGTTTCCCCGAGGTGGAAAATGTGTTGGGCAAAGCTGGACGCGCCTACACAGCCACAGATAATGCCCCTATGAGTATGATAGAGAGCATTATTATACTGAAACCAAAGTCGGAATGGAGGAAAGGCATGACTACTGAAAAACTGATTTCGGAGCTTAACGAGAAAGTACAAATACCAGGCGTTACGAATGGCTGGACACAACCTATTATCAACCGTATCAATATGCTTTCAACAGGTGTTCGCACTGATATTGGGATAAAGGTTTATGGACAAAATCTGGACACTATTTATAACCTGTCAAGGCAAATTGAGAAATCCTTACAAGGCATTGATGGGTTGACTGACTTATATGTGGAACAGCTCACAGGAGGGAAATATCTCGACATAAAAATCAACAGAGAAGCGATTGCCCGTTACAACCTTTCTATTGAAGAAGTGAATATGATGATTGAAATGGCCTTGGGGGGTATGCCCTTGACAAATACAGTTGAGGGCAGACAGCGGTTCAGTATAGCTATGCGGCTGGCACAGGATTTCCGAAACGATATAGTTGAAATAAAGCGTACACCGCTACAAACTCCTGGCTACGGTGTTATCCCACTGTCTGCTGTAGCAGATTTAGAAATTTCAGAGGGGCCACCAATGATCAACTCTGAAAATGCGATGCTCAGGGGTACAGTATTATTCAATGTACGTGGCAGGGATATGGGTAGTGTTGTGAAGGATGCTAAAGAGAAAATTGAAAATGAATTCAAAAACCTCCCGAAAGGGTACTTCATCAATTGGAGCGGACAATATGAAAATAAAATACGCGCTGAAAAAAGATTGAAAATTATCATACCGATAACCCTGCTCATCATAGCATTTGTTCTGTATTTTACTTTTCATTCCGTCAAAGAAATGTTTATTGTTCTTTCAAGTATCCCCATAGCCCTTATCGGTGGTGTATATTCTATGTACTTTTTTAACGTGAATTTTTCAGTAGCAGTGGCTGTGGGATTTATTGCGTTGTTTGGTATAGCTGTAGAAACGGGCGTCTTAATGATTGTTTACCTGAATGAGGCAATACGGGATGCTGTTGAAAAAAAGCAGACTGCAAAACTTTCACAGAGAGAAATTAAAAATGCTGTTTTTTCAGGTGCAGTGATGCGTGTGCGTCCTAAGCTAATGACTGTGGTAGCTGACATGATCGGTCTGTTGCCTATCCTGCTGGCAACGGGTGTAGGTAGCGATGTGATGAAGCCAATTGCTATACCATTTGTATTCGGGATGATTACTTCTACACTTTTTGTGTTGATCGTTCTGCCGGTTGTTTATCAATTGGTGAAGGAGCGGGAACTATATAAACATGGCGAAGTCAGGTATTTGGAAATAAAAGATTAAGGAAATGAAAAAAGTCATATTGATTTTATTAACGTATTGGTTAGCGCCCGGACTACAGGCGCAGGACACAACGTACATTTCTTTGAATACCGTTTTAGAGCGGGTAGAGAATAATTACCCGTCTATTATTGAATACCAATACAGGATACAGGCGCAAGATGCAAAAACCGATGGTGCGAAATCATGGATGCCACCCACCTTTTCAACTGGCGTTATGCGTTTCCCCTACAACCTGGCAATGGTCAATGAAAAGAATAACCCAATGAACCAGGCCGGCCTTGGTTTTTCATTGGAGCAAATGATACCCAACCCCAGCAAACTTAACGCAAAGAAAGATTACTACAGTTCGCTATCAGAAATTGAAGCAAGCAAGTCGGATTGGACAAAAAATGAACTGCGAAGGGACGCTAAAATTCTATACTACTACAGGTATATCAACGAGAAGAAGCAAGCTGTTATTTTAGAAAGCGAGGATATTTTAAATCTTTTGCTGGTGACGGCAGAGGCTAAATTCAGCTACAACCAATCGCAATTGCAAACCATTTATAAAGCGAAGGCACGGTTATCCGAACTGAAGAATATGCAATATATGTTGTCTGGTATGATAGCTGAAAGCAACATAGGATTGAATATCCTTATGGTCAGGGATGTAAATACGCCTTTTCAAATTGATACACTGATTAAGCCGGAAAGACATAATTACACAACAAACGACACGAGCAGCATTATGAACCGGAGTGATATTGCAGCCATGTCAAAATATATCCGGTCCATGCAGTTGGAACAAAATGTGATGAAAATTGGTAACAGGCCTGACTTTGGTATAAGAGCAGAACACATGCAAATGTTTGGAATGCCCAACCAGTGGTCTGTTATGGGAATGGTTACAATTCCTATTGTTCCCTGGTCGGCCTCTATGTATCGCTCAGAAGCTAAGTCCATGGGTTTTCAAATACAGGCAATGGAATTGAAAAAACAAACGATGGAACTGATGGCCAAAAGAATGATGTCTGAAAAATTTACCCTGCTAAACTATGAGTACGAACAATACGACAACTATACAAAAGAAATTATACCGGCTTTTGAGAACAACCTGGAGGCAAATTTGCTCGCATTCAGGCAAAATACGGGAGACTTTTTCGTTTTACTGGATGCTTGGGAGATGTTGCTGATGAAGAAAATGGAAATGTATGACAAGTTGTTCAATGTTTTAAAACTGGAGGCCGAATATGAATATGAAAAAGAAATTAGGTAGTCGGCTGATTTTTGTGTTGTTATGGGCAATATTTTCAGCCTGTAATAACTCTGACCATAGTAAATCCCCGGACAGTCATAAGCAACATGCGGAGCTAATCTATACTTGCCCGATGCATCCTGAAGTCGAAAGCGGCAAACCAGGTAATTGCCCTAAATGTAATATGAAGCTTGAAGTAAAAGTGGACGATCTCTCTGACCAGGTGATTTCTCCTGGCAAGCAGGTCCTATCGCGACAGGCAACAATAAAATTAATGGCACAAAATGAGCAACCGGTTTTGAAAGTGCAGGGCTATATTGATGTGGACAGGAACAGAAGCCAGACAGTTGCTGCCCGTTTTAGTGGTAGAATTGAACAGCTATATGTGAAATACAATCTGCAGTATGTAAAAAAAGGCGATAAAATTTTAGAACTATATAGCCCGGAGTTAAATACTTTCCAGGAGGAGCACTTATTCGTGTTAAAAGCTGGAGGAAATACACTTTTGGAACAATCAAGAAAGAAATTGAAATTATTGGGTATTACTGCCAGCCAGGTTAGTCAGTTGGAGAATTCGGGAACTATAGTTCAGACAATAACAGTTTATAGCCCGGCAGAAGGATATGTTTTCTTTGATAAAGAAACCCCTGATGGTACAGTGCCTGACGATGAACAACAACCATCCATGAGCAATATGAACATGGTGGCAAAGAGCGGGTCAGATAAATTCCCGGGTTCATCTTCCGGCTATATCCGCGAAGGAATGTATGTTAATGAAGGCGAGACGCTGTTTGGTATAAATGACTTGCAGCATGTTTGGGCAATTGTTTCTGTCCCTTCTGAATATCACCAGGTACTTAACGAAAACGACCAGTTGAAAGTTACTTCAGAGTTTTTGCCGGATAAACCACAAATTGGGAAAATATCATTGGTAGAACCTGTCTATGAGGAAAACAAGCAACGATTTACACGCATAAGAATAGTATTGCCTAATCATAATGGCCGGTTAAAGTTAAATTCCCTGGTAACAGCTGAAATAACGCCGGATATAACTGGAGTTTTACAAATACCGGCCTCGGCAGTTTATCGTACCGGGTTAAACTCTTTCGTATGGGTGAAAACGGGAGAAACACCTAACGGAACGGGCATATTCAGGTTGCGGAAAGTTACAACAGGTCCGGCAATTGATGGGATGATCACAGTTGTCAAAGGCCTTACTTCTTACGATGAGGTTGCGAAAAATGCTGGTTACTTAACAGATAGCGAGACACTATTAAACGATAATTGACATGAGACAAGAAATTATTGTACTGTTTTTCTTCGGAACTCTGTTGTTTATTGGTTGTAAGAATAAACAGGAGCATAGTACAGAACATGACAGCGGAACGTATTATACTTGTCCCATGCATCCAAGCGTTCAGAGCAATACTCCGGGTGCATGCCCCGTCTGCAATATGTCGCTGATAAAAGTGGAAAAAAAGGAAGAGTCACACGAAGGGCATGAAGGGAATTTCATTACGCTTACCGGTAGACAACAACTATTGGCCGGTATAGAAACGGATACGGTAAAATATCAAACCATTATTCCCGGTGTTACCATTTTAGGGACAGTTGCTATTGACGAAGAACAGGTGACCAGCATAAACAGCAGGGTAGACGGACGTATTGATAAACTCTTTGTCAAAGCACAGGGTGGGTTTATTCGAAAAGGCGCTCCACTGTATGGTATCTATAGCGAGGAATTACTTGCCGACGAAAGAGAGTTCCTTGCATTATCTGACAGAAAACGACAGGGCAATATAGATAATGACCTGTTACATGATATGCTCACAGCATCAAAAAACAAACTACGGCTTTGGGGTGTTACTGAGAAACAGATTACTGAGCTTGAGCATAGTAAAATAACATCCCCTCTAATAACATTCTATTCTCCATCTGAAGGATATGTTACTGAGGTCAGCGTAAAAGAAGGGATGTATGTCCGGGAAGGAACACCACTGATAAAATTGGCAAGACTGGACCGTGTTTGGGTTGAAGCACAGGTTTATAGTGATGATAAAATAAACGGTAACAGTTTATTCCGGGTTTTTACCGAATCTTCTCCGGATGAGGGATACGATGGCCGCCTTGTTTTTAAGAATCCAAGTTTGGAAAAAGGCAGCAAAGTTCAATTACTCCGCATCAGTGTTGAGAATGCTAAAAATCAACTCATCCCGGGAATGATGGTGTATGTAAGCCCGAAGAAGACATTACAGCCCGTTTTAGCTATTCCCAAGTCTGCCATCTTGTTGGAAGAGATGAAAACTGTATGGGTAAAGACAGATGAAACCACTTTTGAACAGCGTATGGTGAAGACCGGTGCTGAAAATAAATTTTTTGCAGAAGTCTTGTCAGGTATAAGAGAAGGTGAAACTGTGGTTACAGCCGGGGCCTATTTAATCAGTAGTGAATTCATATTAAAAAGCGGTGCCGGCCAAAGGCATGACCACTAATTTCAACTGGATTATGGTGCATTATTTTGTGTTTTTTTAGCCGAGTACAATTCTTAAAATATCAGTGAGTAATTGATGAGTGCTTAATTGAGGTGTTTGTAAAAAGCTGACAATCAACATATTTGGAGTATAGGTTCAGTTACCTCCCTCCGGTACGGTTGTTGCTGATAATCAATCAGTTTTTTTTTACATAGGTTCAGGAGCTTTTAGGAATTGAACTATTTGAGGATTTGATCGCTTACAGCCATCGATTTTCGTGGTTTGCCTTTTGAATCAAGTTGATCCAAAAATCAAAAAATTTAAACTACTATTCCTCAGTGTATATCATAAATGTCATTGGGATAGCAGGATAAAATTTTGGTGGTTTTACTAAAATAGGATTTATAACTTGTTTCAAATATCTATCATGTGTGGGAAGATTTGCAAAAGTAACACACGAATCATTGGCAGTTATAGCCCTGTTCACCATCAGTATGTCACATAATTGTATGTTGTTCTCAATGTAGTCGTCTTCATCATATATATATCCCGTTTCATCGGGAATGCTTACTGTATTTAGATAATAAGTTATAGTATAGACTATACCTTATCGCAATTACTAACTAAAACACTTACATAATGTACGTTTCGCTTGATCATCCTGTGTGTGCTTTCAACATCACAGACGAAATTACTGCTGAGTTTAATGGCAGGGAATATCGCAAGAATCTCTTAAGTATATTCATCTTCGAGAATGTGGCTACCACCTTACTGGTGAATAATAAAGAAATATGTATAGATGGTAATGCCTTGTGTTTTTTAACGCATAACCAACCATTGGTGGCCGGCGAAGAACTGCAAGGCAAATGCAAACTCATTCAATTTAATGCAGATGTATTTTGCATTCAACAACACGACGCTGAAGTAGGCTGTAATGGTTTGTTATTCAATAATTTGCACCATCCACCTA
>CALEZD010000038.1 GCA_937928385.1 uncultured Bacteroidota bacterium | reverse complement strand
GAATAACTACTGAAAAAGCTAAAAAAACGCCCCTATATAGGGGCGTTTTTAATTACAAAGCAAACTATTATTGTATCAGCAGCTTCTGTATGCTACTTCCTGCTACTGTTTGTACGTTCAGGAAGTAGAAACCGGGGCGGATATTGCTGATATTAATAGCAGCATTTGCGTCCATTTTCACTTCTGAGCTGTATACTTTCTTGCCGCTTATGTCTGTGATATTGACAGTAGCCTTATCGTCAGACAGGTTGCTCCAGTTGATATTGATGACATCTGTAGCAGGATTGGGGTAGGCAGTAAATGTTGTAGCCTTGTTGATGTTGTTGATACCTGATGCAACCGGCACAATTGTTTTCTGACTGAGTGAGCGCTCGAAATTGATATCAATATGCGCAGAGTGTGTAAGAGAGATGTTGAGGCCGGCGGCAGTAGTGTTATAGTTGATATTTTCAGGATGCACCTTATAAGCACCTACAGGCAGGTTGCTGAAGCTATAATCGCCATTAGCGTCTGTAACAGCATATGCTACAGGCTCATTGTTGGCATCCAGTAGTAGGATAGTCATGCCTTCTATACCGTTAGCAGTACCCTTGTTAGCACCCTGGCTAACATTACCACCTACAAAGCCGGGGCCACTGGTGAGTGTACCTGTGCGCATGTATATATGTTTGCCTGTGCTGCTCCCGCCTGAATGGCTTATAACCTGGGCGTTGCTCCACAGCAGGGAAGAATCGTGATAAGTAGGGACGTGTCCTGTGCCTGAAGTAGGCCCGCCTTTACGCGCTGCTTTAGTGCGGTAGCTACCTGCTGCTTTGTTGCTGAAGGCGTAAGACCCGCTACCGGCCATGGTGGCTATAGTTACTGAGTCTACTGCTGACAAAATATTTGTTGCAGAATCATATGTAATCAGCCATACTTTGTATGAGTCGAGGTTGCTGGTTGAGTCTACCCAAATAACACCGGATATGACGTTCGGCGGTGTTACGTTGATATTCACACTGTCTGAAGTGCTGTCAATACAAGTTGTAGTGCCTGCTGTATAGGTAGCCACCAGTTTTACGGTATAGGTGCCATTAGCAGAATAAGTGTGGTTAGTGTTGGTTTTATTGCTTTTGGTAGTAGAACTACCATCACCCCAATAGAATTTGTAAGATGCCGTGATACCTGAACCGGGGTTAGGCGTGCTGTTGTTGATAATAGTTGCGGTATGCCCGTTTACAGTTTTGTTGAAAGCTGCATTTACAGTATTGCAATTAAGGCTGCCACCACCGTTGACAATCAGATTTTTTGTGGAGGAGTCAACACAGGTGATATTGTTGTTGGAATCGTGGGCGATAACATGAAGTTTCACCACATAATTGCCGCCTGAAGAGTACACATGGGTTTGGTTGGCTTTGCTCGTTGTGCTGAAAGGTCCGCTGCCATCTCCCCAGTTGATAAGGTATTGTACAGATAGTTTGGGCCCGGACACAGGTGTGCTGTAGTTTGCCAATACCCCTGTGTTACCACCGCTGACATACACGTTGAAACTTGAATTTACATTGTTGCAGTTGAGCGAAGCAGTGACGGTGATACTAGCACTGGCTGTATCCAGGCAGAGAATATTATTGATGGAGTCGAGTACCTGTGTGTACATAGTAACCGTGTAGGTGCCTGATGTATTGTAGGTATGAGTGACATTATTATTGTTACTGGTAAACGAGGTTGTATTGTCTCCCCAGTGGATGTTATAATATGTATAGATATTTGTGGTAGAGGTTGGGACACTGCTGTTGGTGAGCGTCACCACTGCACCACTGGCGCTGAGGCTGATGGCAGAGCTGACGTTATTGCAGTTGAGCTGTGCGAAGCCCGGTACTGCCAATAATGCTGCGAGCATAAAAAGTAGTAGATTTCTCATAATATTCATTGTTTTAAGAGATTTTCAATCGTTTTGTTATGCTTATGACGCAGGGGGGATATAGTATGTTAGTAAACCCCATAAAAAAACCGCCCAATTGGGCGGTTTTTTATAGAAACCTTGATATTATTATTTCACCTCTATGGTGGCTACTTTATTATCAGTCATTTTAACTTCCTGTTTTACAGGGGTTTTAGCAGTATGTCCCGTACCATTCATACTGGCCAGGGTAGGTGCTATTACCAGTGCTACAATAGACATCAGTTTGATCAGGATGTTCATAGAAGGGCCTGAAGTGTCCTTGAAGGGGTCGCCCACTGTATCACCTGTTACAGATGCTTTGTGTGCGTCAGAGCCTTTGTAGTGCATTTCTCCATTGATATCCACTCCTTTTTCAAAAGACTTCTTGGCATTGTCCCAGGCGCCACCGGCGTTGTTCTGGAACATACCCATCAGTACACCACTTACCGTAGCACCAGCCAGCATACCACCTAATGCTTCGGGGCCTACCAGGAAGCCTACCAGTATAGGGGCGATAATAGTAATGGCACCCGGCAATATCATTTTCTTTATAGAAGCATCTGTAGATATGGCCACGCATTTATCATACTCTGGCTGGCCTGTACCTTCCATAATGCCCGGAATTTCGCGGAACTGGCGGCGAACCTCTGCCACCATAGCCATAGCAGCCTCACCTACAGCCCGTATAGCCAGCGACGAGAAGATAAAAGGAATCATACCACCAACGAACAACATAGCCAGTACGTCAGCGTGGTAGATATCAATACCATCAATGCCTGCAACACCCACATAGGCGGCAAACAGCGCTAATGCGGTCAATGCGGCAGAAGCAATAGCAAAGCCTTTACCTGTGGCTGCTGTAGTGTTACCCACTGCATCCAGTGTATCTGTCTTTTCACGTACTTCTTTGGGGAGTTCACTCATTTCGGCAATACCACCCGCGTTATCGGCTATAGGGCCAAAGGCATCTATAGCTAATTGCATAGCCGTTGTAGCCATCATACCCGCTGCGGCAATAGCCACACCATATAAGCCCGCCATAGCAAAAGAGCCCCATATACCACCTGCCAATACCAATATCGGTAAGAAAGTACTTTCCATACCCACTGCCAGGCCACCAATAACGTTGGTAGCATGGCCTGTACCCGACTGGCGTATGATGCTCAATACAGGTTTTTTGCCCATTGCTGTATAGTATTCAGTAATGATACTCATTAAAGCGCCAACCACTAAGCCAATAATTATAGCGCCAAATACTTCCGTGTTAGTAAATACGTGCTCCCTTAGTATCATTTGCTCAGGCAGAATGTACATAGTGAGGAAATAGGCAGCAATGGCTGTCAGTACCATTGAGCCCCAGTTACCCATATTCAATGCTTTTTGCACTGCATTGGTGCTTACACCCACGCTATCCGAAATTCGTACGAAAAACGTACCGATGATAGAAAATACTATACCAATACCTGCTATAAGCATAGGCAACAGTATCGGTCCGAAACCACTAAATTTTTCGGTAATGCCTGCTATAGTTGCAGTTTCACGGCCCAATACCATTGTGGCCAGTACAGTAGCTACATAAGAACCGAACAGGTCGGCACCCATACCGGCTACGTCACCCACGTTGTCACCCACGTTATCGGCAATAGTAGCGGGGTTGCGGGGGTCGTCTTCAGGTATACCCGCTTCTACTTTACCTACCAGGTCAGCGCCTACGTCGGCAGCTTTGGTATAAATACCACCACCCACACGGGCGAAAAGTGCGATACTTTCAGCACCCAGCGAGAAACCTGTAAGTACTTCGATAGTACGTTCCATTTCCAGGCTGTCTATCGCAGCTTCAGGAGCGAATATCATTTTAAGTATAATAAACAAACTACCCAGGCCGAGTACTGCCAGGCCGGCAACACCCATACCCATGACCGCACCGCCTGTAAAAGATACATTCAGAGCCTTGCTGAGGCTGCTGCGCGCAGCATGTGCTGTACGTACATTGGCCTTGGTGGCTATACGCATACCAATAAAACCAGCGATAGCGCTGAAACATGCGCCAATAATAAAAGCTATAGCAATTATCCAGCTTGAATTGTCATTCTGGCTGCCCATAATGGCCAGCAGAATAGCTGCAATAACTACGAAATAACTCATGATTTTGTACTCAGCTTTCAGGAAGGCCATAGCGCCATCTGCTATGTGTTTGGCTATTTCCTTCATACGGTCGGTGCCGGCATCCTGTTTGCTCACCCATGAGCTTTTCATTACCGTAAACAACAAAGCCAGCAGGCCAAAGCACGGAACGAGGTAAAACATTTCCATATATAATGATGTTATTTAAATTAAGGGTGCAAATATAGCAGTTCAGGCATTAAAAACATAGGCTTTATTATATACCTTCTGCCGTTAGCATATTAATCACATTTTGTTTATCGCAAATTAATATCTAATCTATTATCTTTATTCACGTTAATACACAGATTTAAATAGTTTGGCAGCCCAGGACTACAGAAAAATAACTGATGAGGAGCTGGTGTCCCGTTACGCTGAGCGTAACGAGCACCAGGCTTTTGCCGCCCTATTCGAGCGGTATTCACACCTGGTATACGGTGTATGCCTCAAGTACCTGAAAGAAACAGAGGCCGCCAAAGATGCCACCCAGCAAATCTTCATCAAACTCCTGGAAGACCTTAAGAAGTTTGAGATAACACATTTCAAAGCCTGGTTATATAAAGTGGCACGCAACCACTGTTATATGTTATTAAGAAAAGAAGAGCCTGTGGTTTCGGCAGAAAACCTGGCTGATAATATGGAATTTGAGGACGAATGGCATCAGAAGATAAAGGAGGAGCATTTTTTGAACGAACTGGAAGCAGCAATACAGGAACTGAGTAAAGAACAGCGGGTGTGTATCCGTTACTTCTACCTGCAAAAGATGAGCTATGCAGAAGTAGCGCGCCAGGCCAATTATGACCTGAACACAGTAAAGAGCGCCATCCAGAACGGCAAAAGGAACCTCAAAATAAGATTAGCGGGACTGCTGGAAGAAAAGTCATGAGTAAAGACCAACTGAAACATATCTTTGAAGAGAGTGCTTGCCTGACGGCCAGGCAGGTGAAGGGCTATGTGACGGGCAAAATGGTGCACGAAGAGGCCCATGCTGTGGAAGTACATTTGCTCAGTTGCCCTTTTTGCAGGGAAGCTGTGGAAGGACTGACTGAATATAAGACCCCTGTAGCCATTAGTGCTATGGAAAAGCTGGATGCAGGTTTTATAGCCAAACATTTTGGCGTAACTACCCAGGAAATTGTTGCCCCTAAAAACACGCCGCCTGTATTAAAAGCCGGCTCGTATTCTACAGCTCCTGAAAATGATAAACCGGCGACAGTACGTAAGATATGGAAGCCTATGGCATTGGCAGCCAGCCTGCTGGCTATGGTAGCTGTCTTGTGGTTTATGCGCGATAATATTTTTCCGCAGGATAATGACCAACTGGCGCAGCAAACCACTGTGCCGGAACAACAGGCTGAACCTGTAATAGCATATCAACCCGCGGCGGATAGCAATGCCATGACTATAGTTGATACAATGCCTGCAACCGATGAAATGACACAGGAAGAACAACCCCTGTTAGCAGCTACAACTGAGGTAACAACTAAAGAAGCAAAAGACGCCGCTGCCAGGAAAGAAGCAGATAAAAAAGCTGTGGATGCAAAACTGGCTGGGGCAGCTACATCTTTAGTAACAAAAAAAACAACAGAAGAAATAAAACCAATACCTACCGCATCCAGGCAATCATCTGCCGATGCATTGCCTCGTATGGGCAATAGCTATACAGCCCCTGTGCCTGCGACAACAGCGCCGGTGGTAGCGGCTGATGAAGATAAGGCGGAAGAAGCGATAGTAAAGAAAGTTGTTGAACCCGCACGCACCGGTCTGGAAAAAGCAGACGATTTGTTTAATAAAGGCAAATACCGAAGGGCGCTGAAGGTGTACCAGGATGAAATGGGCGATACCCGCTCTAACAGGAGGGACGCCGCTACTTATATGGCCGCGCGTTGCCATATAGAACTGGGTGAAAAAATGCAGGCCCGTACATTGCTCAACAGCCTGGTAAATGAGAACTCTGTAAAGAAGTCGCAGGCGCAACAGGTGCTGCAACAATTGGGCGACGAATAGGTTTATTGCACCACCTCTGTCATGCTATTGTAATAATGCGCCTGCTTTGCCGATTTTGACTATCCTTTTCCCGATTTGTAAAAGAAACTATAAAACCATGACACTACATTTGCAGCATAATCTTGCTTGCTCCCGCCTGAACGCATACTGAAGGTATGTCTGGACATTAAAAAATATTGCGGTAATACGGTATATATCATGCTGTTGACAAAGTTTGCATATCCATCGCACAGTTGCACCAATACGTTCCATTACCTGTATATGATGGTGTGCGGGTATATCAACTATTATCGCAAAACTCGTGGTGTGCCTGCCGTATGGCAACAACACAGCAACAGCCGGCAGGGAGCAAGAATGCAGGCTTATGCTATAGCCATACCGGTAGGCCATCACCAATACCAGTGTAATTTCTTACAGTATATAAATAAATAGTAAAATAAAAGTGAAGATGAAAAAACAAGTACTCTCGATGTTGATGCTGGCAGCCGCCACAACGACAACCCATGCACAAACAGTAGTAACCGACAGTGTAATGCTGGGTGCTGGTTATGCTAACCAGGTGTGGTATAGCATGGCGAATGATGAGCAGGGAAGCGCTGCCAAAAACAATTGGGATTTAGCTTTTGACGTAGTAGATGTGACCTCATCTATACATATCAATTCGGCTTCGGGCGTGATGTTGTGGAACTACCCTAATGGTGATAAAACAGCATGGGCCAGCGTTGACACCAACGGCCTGAGCACCTGGAACGCACGTTATAATACAGATACATCGTGGGCGGTAGGCGCTATGGGTGCTTATGCCGACCCAAGCAACTGGCTGGACATGGACTGGGGTACTTATGATATGAGTACACACCAGATTACCGGTGACTCTATTTACATCATCAAATTAGTAAGCGGTGATTATAAGAAGCTCTACATCGAAAAGCTGACAGGCGGTACTTTCTACTTTAAGTTCGCCAACCTGGACGGAAGTAGCGAGAAATCTGAGCAGGTGAGCAAATCACAGTTTACAGATAAAAACCTGGGGTACTATTCTATAGTAAATGAAGCCGCTGTGAACAGGGAGCCCAACGCCGATACATGGGACCTGGTGTTTACGCAATATACTGGCTTTGTTCCCATACCATATACACTCACAGGAGTATTGCATAACAGGGGTGTATCAGTAGCTAAAGCTGCTAACATTCCTAACAAAACTTCTTATACCGGCTGGCAGGCGCATAGCTTTATGTCAGAAATCAATACGATTGGCTACGACTGGAAGAGCCACATAGGTATGGGTGTGTACTCAGTGCAGGATTCGCTGGTATACTTTGTGGGCATAAACAAACAAGCCGGTGCTGACATCTGGAAACTGATATTTACAGGTTTTGAAGCTGCGGATGGCAAATTTTTCTTTGACAAACAAAAACTGGTGGCAGCAAGCATAAATGATGTAGAAGGGAATGCAACCACTATGGCACTATATCCTAACCCTGCCAGCGGTAGCAATGTGCAGGTAGTGTACAACCTGCAAGCGAATAATAAAACTGCAATGTTGCAGGTGACAGATATAGCGGGCAGAACTGTATATGCGCAGTCTTTAGATAGTACAGCCGGTACCCATACTGCTTTGTTGACTAATAGCTTCAGCAGCGGATTGTACATCGTATCTGTAACAACAGATGCAGGCCTTGTGCAGCAGAAGCTGGTAGTGAACTAAGATAATCTTACCCCCCTAATTTATAATGTCCCCAAGCCCGGTAAGGCTTGGGGGTGTTTTTTTTTAACATTCGGTATCAGGGGTCTTAACAGTCCTGCAACATTAGGCTTCTTAATTTTGTACTGTTCATTAAACATATGCCGATGATGGGAAAAGTTACTTCAGTAAGCAGTGTGAAGCAGGCAAAGGAGGGGTGGCAGTTGCTGCGCAACAGGAAGACTTTGTGGTGTATGCTGCGCGAGTCGTGGAAAGGGAATTACCGGATGTCTTTTTTTACCAGTGCAGCCATAGTGCTGGGTTTGTTATATGTGGTTATCCCGTTGGATTTTGACTGGATACCCTTTGTAGGGTGGATAGATGACGGTTTCGTTATATTCCTGGTTATCAAAAGATTGCAGAAAGAAACCATGCGCTTCAACCGCCACAAGGCTATGGAGCGCAGACGGGACTGCTGACCCTGCCTGACAAATTTCATACAAGCTAATGACTTCGGTCATACCCGGCAGGGATAGTTCTTTATTTCTTTACTATCATTAAATCACTAAATCACTAAATATTACCGTTATGCAAGTAGTAAAGAAAACAGTCGTTCGCGAAAGCTCATCGGCGGTGTACGGTATGGGATTTATAGGCGCGCTTATATATTTCATACAACATGCCACCGGCTTCTGGATGGGTGTGCTGGGTGTGCTCAAAGCTATAGTATGGCCAGCTATGCTGGTGTACGAATGCCTGGATTATCTCAATAAATAAATTCCCCTGGCGTATATCTACGGTTTCTCGTGTACCGTGCGATTGTTGAGCGGCTGCACAGGGCGGTAGTTGTGGTCGTATAGTTGCCTGAAGGCTGCTATCTGCGCGGATGACAGGAACAGTGGTTCTTTCATCACAAACCAGCTAAGCCCCATAGCGCAGGGCGGAGTAGTGAGTGAGCCGATATAGCTGTAATAACCTTGCATAGCGGGCAGCAGGTCTTTCACATTGATAGTTATTGTTCGCTGTTCTTCTTTGTTTTCCATATCAGGTATGCTGTTCCAAACCCGGTCAATCATGCTGTTGGCAGTTCCTTCTTTTATCATCAGGCCCACTACCAGCAGGGCGCCATCGTCTGCCGCATGTACCAGGTGCAGCTCCATAGGCGAGTGTTCTCCATTGATGGTATGCTCGCTCATGGCATGAAAATGGAACTGCTTCAGTTGGTAGGTCTTGTCTTTGTAAGACACAGTATTAGCGGCTGAATAGGTATTGGTATTTACCTGTATGGTATGCCCGTTGTCGATAATAGATATAGGGAAACTGCTATAGCTGAACTGGAGGGAGGGGAGGTCAGTGTCTTTAGCCGTGCCTGATGTATTAATATCTATAGGCGACTGTATGACACCCGCACAGTTGCCGCTGATGCCACCCCAGCTTTCGGCGTGCTCATAGCCCCAGTGCTCCGTTACTTTGGTTACCCCGGGTATTACATTGTCTTTCTCCTTGATGCAGTTTTGCAACAACAGCAAAGTTGGCAGCGCCAGGTACAGCAGGTAGTGTTTCTTGTTCATAGCAGTGAATTATACATCTAAGATAGTGTAAGATTTTGGAATGTTTACCCCAAATACCTAAAGGGGCTAACCTCGTTTTCTCCGCCCTAGCGGGACAAGTGTTGCCAAAAGGATGCCGGATTTTTGGGTTTTGATCGCGATAGTTATCGGGATGGAACAATTTCCCGGCTCTGGTTATCCTGCGCGAGTTAACCACCCCTGATTGGCTACGGCCTAAAGGCGCACGCCAATTGACCCCTCCTAAAAACAGGAGGGGAGTTTTATTTTATGTTTTGTTCCCTTTTGATGCCAAGAATTTATGTTTTAGTCCCGATAGCTATCGGGTGGAACAATTTCCTGCGCGAATTGACCCCTAAATCTCCCGGGGGGACTTTCTCGCAAAATGTTCCAAAATGATGCCAAGATTTTGGTTTTAGTCCTGATAGCTATCGGGATGGAATAATCTTCCTTTTGTTATCCAATATGCAAAGAACTTCTGTCGCCATTTTGAATGGTATTATATTATAGCAAATATACGTAAAATTGTTTATTATTGTGTATTTTATTTAATGGCAAGCCGGCGTTACAAACGCCTGTCCGTTACATCCTCGCTGCAAGCGAGGACGAGTAAGTGGTAGTCGGAATTTGTTGCTAAAACAGATTTTAATTTTTGGCTGCATTACTGCTCTTTGTTAATTTACATAAAACCACCTCTATGAATCGCATATTACTCACATTGTCGACCCTAGCCCTTATGCTTACAACAAGTTGCCGCAAAGAATATAATTGTTACTGTACCACATACCTGGATGATGAAGCCGTATTGGTGAATAATTGGACAGTTAACGGCAAATGGTATAAAGCAAAAAAACGATGTGATGAAAAAGGCCCGGAACAACAAAAAAGATTCAGTGAACAACATCACACAAGTTGCAATATTTTTGAAGGCACCATAGTGGTAGATTAATTTGAACTGCCTTGCAAATTGGCAAATCTAATACTCAGTGTAAGTGATAAAAAGTAGTTATATATACAAATCAATACTATTATTAACAATAGTTGTTTTATTATGTTCCTGTGGTTTTGATTGTGTTACCAAAAAAACAGGCATTCACAAATCAAGTATGACTATAGAGGAATCCATAGAAAACGAAGTTTTCTTGTTTCAAGTATTCCCAAATAAAAAACAGCTTCGCCTTGATAGTAATCTATACTATACTATTAATGACGCATGGGTTGAATATAGTTGGAGATATGAATGTATCCATAACAAGGCTATTGTGCAAAAGGATAGTAATCTGCAATTGGTAATAGAATCACCATACATAAAAAAAGACTCCTTTGGTTACCCATACTATTTTTTAATGGAACAAGACCTTTCTCATGGATGTGAGATATATGCAAGACTATGCTTTAGTTATAACATGCAAGACTCGTTGTATTTGGTGCTAAGACGAGACGAAGATATTGTTGACGAACAGTTAATTTTAAAAACATATATTGACAGCATATTTTTTACTAAAACTTTGATTGCTAGGTAGATATCCTTCATGCATCTATAAAAGCAGGCGTTACAAACGCCTGTCCGTTGCATCCTCGCTGCAAGCGAGGATGAGTGGGTTATGTTGTACTAAAAGAATATTGTTTAATTTAGTTTCATTAAACCGATGATGAATATGAAAACGAAAATATTATTGGTTACAGTTATTACAGCATTCACGTTCAATTGCTTTGCAGGTGATAAAAAAGGAAGTGAAACTATAAAACCTCCCGAGCATCTTTCTTTGAGTGAGTTTCTTCCAATATGGTTTAGCAGTCAAGAAAAAATAAAATATGCCATGAATCTGGTAAAGGTGAAACAAGACGATACATTTTGCTATTTTTCACAAGCACGGCTACCTGAACGGCCTGCTTATAAAGTTAGAGCAATTGATTTAAGCAAAATTGATATTGACCATCTTGATGTTTTTGCTATTCATGCGCAATTTCAGGAACAAGTTGTACCTGCTGAAGATAAAAAACTTGCTCACGGCAGCGGATGTACGGGAGGATCTGTGGGTGGAGGCTATAATTACCGATATATCGAGGACAAAAATGCAATGGAAATAAACTATCGTTTAAAAGCTAATTGCGATTTTATAATCAGGCTAATAAATAAATCTTACGCAGCTGAGTATAGTTTTGAAACAGGTGAGTTTTTAAAGACCGATGAGCATGAAATAAGGAAGAAAAAGTAGTTCCGTAATGGGTGAATGTCGAACGACGAGCATTACAAACGCCCCGCCCGTTGCATCCTCGCTACAAGCGAGGACGAGTGGGGTACACGAAACGTGGTTTTTAAATTATTTGATACTCAGTTTAGACTGAAGATTTGATATCGAAGCCCTGATATTTTCTATGATCTCTGTTTTTGCCACTTTAACGGTTTCGGTATCACGCTGATATTCATCTTGGAGTATATTAAATTTAACTTGGTCGATTTTTGATATTGTAATACCCCACCCTTGATATTTAGTTGTGGATCCGTAGTCAATGTCAATTTCATTATGTTTCGACCCTACTATTCTAAAGCAGCCCAAATACTGGTCGGAAAAATCAAATGGCAAGTAAGAAGTCTTTTTTTCTCCAATGTTTTCGATTTCGTTAATCCAGAACTGTAGAAGACCGATGAGGAGCATGATTACTTTCTCAATAGTTTCTTCGTCAGGTCTGAAATGTCGATCAATAATAAAATAATATGTATCAGCAAGTTCTTCCAAGGCCAATACATCAGACTTAAGTAATAGGTCGTTATGCCCTTGATAGTTATCAATATCTATATTCAGTATCATGATTAAATCGCTTTTATAGTGTTGGAGATTACATCATTCCCCACAACTTCACCACCTCCATCGCTTCTTTTACATCATGTACACGCAATATATTAGCGCCTTGTTGCAGGGCTGCCATGTGCAGGGCGGTGGTGCCGTTCAGGGCCTGTTCGGGGGTAGTGCCGAGGGTTTTCCATACCATGCCTTTGCGGGATATGCCCGCCAGTATCGGTCTGCCCAATATGCGGAGTGTGGCCAGGTCGTTGAGCAGGGCGAAGTTGTGTTTCAATGTTTTGCCGAAGCCAAAGCCGGGGTCAATGATAATATCCGTTATGCCCAGGGCGGCACAGTTGTCGCAAACCTTGCGCAGGTAATCGCGCACTTCATATACCACATCGTCGTACTGCGGGTCTTGCTGCATGGTTTTGGGCAGCCCGCGCATGTGCATGGCTATGTAGGGCACTTGCAGCGCAGCTACGGTGGCCAGCATATGTTCATCCAGCGCCCCGCTGCTTACATCGTTGATGATAGATGCCCCTGCTTCTACTGCCGCTTTAGCAGTAGAAGCGTTATAAGTATCCACGCTCAGCCATGCGTCGGGAAACTGTTTTGCCAACGCTTCAATCACAGGTAATACACGCTGTAATTCTTCGTCTGCGTCTATGAGTTCTGCACCCGGACGGGTAGAGGCACCGCCTACATCCAGTATGGCTGCCCCCTCGTTCAGCATTTTTTCGGCATTGCGCAGCAGGCTGTCCGTATCGCTGTCTTTACCTTTATTATAAAAGCTGTCGGGCGTGGCGTTGAGTATGCCCATTATTATGGGTTGCGACAGGTCGAGCAGACAGCCACGGCTTTGGATGGTTGTTTGTACGGGTAAAACTGTATTTTTGAAACTCATCGGCTATTATAATATAAAAATGCAGGATACGTTAAGCAGCAAGGCTATGCCCAATACTACCGAACAATACAGGAGCATCGTAGCGCAATGTAAAGACTTATTTGTAAAAAAGGCAAGCGACTACGGCACATCGTGGCGGGTACTGCGCCCTATATCCATTGTAGACCAGATATATATAAAGGCATGGCGCATCCGCCAGATACAGGAGAAGGGCGAGCAGAAAATAGGGGATAGCATCGAGTCGGAATTTATAGGCATAGTGAACTATGGCATCATAGCATTGATACAGTCGGCACTGACGGGCAATACTGAGATAGACATGAGCGCCGAAGAGGCGAAGATGTGGTACGAAAAGAAAGCCGGCGAGGTGGAAGACCTGATGATGCAGAAAAACCATGATTACGGCGAGGCATGGAGGGATATGTCGCAGGCATCGTTTGCCGACCTGATACTGGTAAAGCTGCTGCGCATCAAACAGATACTGGCCAACGACGGGCAGACGATAGTATCAGAGGGTATGGACGCCAACTTTGCTGATATTGTCAACTACGGCATTTTCGCCCTGATAAAAATTGATGAGGCAAAAGGTTAACATTTCTTTGCATCACGCTGTTATTATTTTCACTGTCAAGTAAAACGCAAAACACAACCATCTATATGAAATACTTTCTCTGGATTATACGCATTATTGTAGCGGTATTATTCATTTTCTCAGGATTGGTAAAGGCTAACGACCCGCTGGGGCTCAGCTACAAGATGGATGAGTTCTTCGAGGTATGGGGCATGCACTGGATGATGCCTTATTCGCTGGTAATGTCAATAGCCATGATAGCGTTTGAAATAATTGCAGGCGTGGCGTTGCTGCTGGGTTATGCTTACAGGTTGTTTTCGTACCTGTTGCTGGCGCTGGTGGTGTTCTTTACCTTCCTTACGGCTTACGTATTGTTCTCGGGCAAGATAAAGGAATGTGGCTGCTTCGGCGATTGTATTCCGCTTACTCCCATACAGACATTTACCAAAGACATTATACTGCTCATAATGGGTATCATACTGGTGGTATACCGCAATCAAATTAAGCCTCTGGTAAAAGGACATGCTGCTACGGCTATTATGATATTGACTGTGTTCTTTTCTGTTGGTTCGCAGCTATGGGCGCTGGAGCATCTTCCCTACCACGACTGCCTGCCATATAGAGTAGGTGTGAATGTGATAGAAGACAGGAAAATGCCGGAGGGTGCCATCCCCGACCAGTACGAGAACATCATGATATATGAGAAAGACGGCGTGCAAAAGGAGTTTACGATGGAGAACTATCCCTGGGAGGATACTACATGGAAGTTTGTGGACAGGATTGACAAATTAGTGAAGAAAGGTAATGCCGAACCCAAAATCAGGGACTTTATCATTGTAGATTATGATGGCAATGAATATACAGATGCGATACTGAATACCCCGGGCTATAGTTTTCTATGGTACGTGCGCGATACTAAGAAAGCCAGTACAGATAACATGGACAGGCTGAAGGCATTGATAAAAGCTGCACAGGAAGCAGGTGTGCCATTCTACATCCTGTTTTCTGACAATAAGAATGACGCTTACGCCTTTATGGATGAACATGGCCTGAATGGAGAAATATTGGTGCTGGACCGTACCGTGAGCAAAACCGCTATGCGCTCTAATCCCGGCCTGATGCTGCTGGAGCAGGGTGTTATCAAAGGCAAGTGGAGTTACCGCGATTATCCTGATGCATCTGTTATCAGGAAATAATAAGCAGTATCTTTAAACGGTGCTTCGTTTTTTATCCAAACGTATCAGGTATAGCCTGCTGGTATTGTGGGGTGTAGTTACATTGGTGTTTTTCCTCTTCAATGTACTGCCCGGCGACCCTGCAAGATTAGTCATGGGCCAGCGTGCGGATAAAGCCTCCATTGAAAACGCCCGGCGGGAGATGAACTTAGACAAGCCGCTATTCACACGGTACTTGCTTTACCTGAATGATATTTCCCCGGTTGGTTATCACCGCATTGATGAGCAGGAGAAATACAGTTTTATAAAGCTGATACCCCTGGGCGAAAAAGCTATTGCATTGAAGTGGCCCTACCTGGGGCGCTCTTACAGCAGCAAGAAAGAAGTGACCGCAACGTTGGCTGATGCCCTGCCCGGTACACTGATACTCGCATTATCGGCCATGCTCATAGCTACCATCTTCGGTATAGCGCTGGGTATAGTTGCCGCACTGAAGAAAGACACCTGGATGGACACCGCATCCATAGCGGCGAGCGTAGCGGGTATATCCATGCCCTCATTTTTTGCAGGATTGATTATTGCTTATGTGTTCGGGTATTTGCTCCATTCAGTTACAGGATTGAATATGACCGGCAGCCTGTGGGAGTATGATGCATTTGGCGGCAGGTGGCTGGCAGTGCAAAATTTGATACTGCCTGCTATTGCACTGGGCATTCGCCCCCTGGCTATTATCACCCAGCTTACCCGCAGTGCTATGCTCGATGTATTGTCGCAGGATTATATACGCACCGCCTACGCCAAAGGTTTATCTACTGCCAAAGTAGTGTGGCGGCACGCACTGCCCAATGCGCTGAACCCAGTAGTGACTGCTGTAACGGGTTGGCTGGCGGAATTACTGGCGGGGTCATTCTTTATCGAATATATATTCGGCTGGAAAGGCATAGGCAAAATCACCGTGGATGCCTTAGATAAATTTGACTTCCCCCTGGTGATGGGCTCCGTACTGCTCACAGCTTTTATGTTTATTATCATCAACCTGCTTACCGACCTGCTGTATGCGAGGATAGACCCAAGGGTGAGGTTAGGGTAGGCCGTGCCGGGTGAAATCACTCGGTTTTATCTCTTTCAACTATATTTTCAGACATCGTAATGTGCGTCATGCTCAATGGGTTATAAAGTTTTTTTGCACTTATAACGCATACAAAACTACTTTAACCCCAATATTACCAAATCGTTAACTTTGGTTTATGATATTGTTAGGGTAATGTTACCGATTTAGCTTTGCACGCAAATTACTCAAATGCGAACGGCAAAGATTATTACTCTAGGAATTGCACTTAGCCTTACTACCACAACGATAAACGCCCAAAACCCGGGCGGAACTCCCACCCCCTCAACAATTGATGCACAGCAGGAAGCTGAACAGCCCCAACCCACCAAAAAATGGTTCGACAGGATCAACATCAGGGGTTATGCGCAGGTGCGTTACAACCGCCTGCTGGAAACTAACCCGGACCTGGGTTGTGACCAGTGCGATAAAAGCTGGGGTGGAAACGGTGGTTTCTTTTTCAGGCGGATACGTGTGATATTCTACGGGCAGGTGCATCCACGCGTGTATTTCTATATCCAACCCGATTTTGCCAGCTCTGTAGGCGACAACCTGCAGATAGGACAGATAAGGGATGCGTACTTTGACGTTGGACTGGATAAGCGTAATGAATACAGGCTGAGGTTTGGCCAGAGTAAAGTTCCTTATGGCTTTGAAAATATGCAGTCGAGCCAGAACCGCCTTCCGCTGGACCGTGCCGATGCTACTAACAGTGCACTGAAAAACGAACGGGATATCGGCGTATTCTTCTACTGGGCGCCTAAGAAAATAAGGGAGCGTTTCAGTATGCTGGTGAGGGAAGGTTTTAAAGGTTCGGGCGACTATGGTGTATTTGGTATAGGCGCTTATGCAGGCCAGACCGCAAACAGCCCCGAATTGAACAACGACCCTCACTACGCAGCACGACTTAGCTACCCGTTTGTGATAGGCAGCCAGATAATTGAGCCAGGCATACAAGCCTACACCGGCCAGTTTGAAATGCCGAAAAACAACCTGAGTAAAGGGGTGAAGTACCAGGAGGATATGAACTATATAGACCAGCGTGTTGCAGCTTCTTTCATATTATACCCGCGCCCCTTTGGTATACAGGCTGAATATAATATAGGTCGTGGCCCTGAATTTAATAAAGCAACTGACAGCATAGAGGTGCGGAACCTGGGTGGTGGATATGCAACTTTGAGCTATATGATACATGCCGGTAATATGCTGATATATCCCTTTACCCGCATACAATACTACGAAGGCGGTAAGAAACATGAGCTGGACGCCCGTAGCTACAAGGTAAATGAACTGGAACTGGGTGTGGAGTGGGAGCCGATAGAAGCCTTCGAACTGGTAGTGATGTACACCATATCTTCCAGGAGGTATGAGGATTTTGCTAAGCAGAACAACTTTCAGCAGGGAAATTTATTAAGGATACAGGCACAGGTAAACTTCAGGTAAATATTACTTTTGTAAATAAATTATAAACAACCCAGGAAACTGGTATAAAGTAATTGTGAAATACGAGGCAGGGCAAGGTTATTAAATTATTAAGTTTACATGACCCATTAGTTCTGCCTGATTAACTAAAATACTTTTGCGCCGTGTTTTCGCACAAAAACTAAATAAATATGGGATTAGGTTCTTTTGTTAAGATGTTTATGCCCAAAGACAAGGTTTTTTATACCCTGTTTGAAGAGGTGGCCAATAACCTGAAGGAGATGTCAGGCTTGTTTATGACGGCTATTAACGAAAAAGATGTATCGAAGAGGCGTGTATTGCTGAAGGGGCTGGAAGACTGGGAGCATAAGAACGATGAAGTAACCCATAAGATATTCATAGAACTGGGCAGTAATTTCATTACACCTTTCGACAGGGAAGATATACACTACCTGGCTACCGCGCTGGACGACATTGCAGATTATACCTGGGGTGCTGCCAAGCGTATGATGAACTATAATATTGAAGACATAGATGATACGACCCTGGAGTTTGCCAATATTATATCAAAGGCGGTAAATGCACTACATAAGGGGATATTTGAGTTGCGTAACATGCGCGACCTGCGTGCCATTACCGAAGTGTGCGTGAGCATCAACAGCCTGGAGAACGAGGGCGACGACCTGCTGGACAATGGAATGTTACGCCTGTTCTCATCCAACATACCGCCTGTTGAAATCATCAAAATGAAAGATCTGTACCAGATGCTGGAAATTGTGACTGATAAGTGCGAAGATGCCGCCAACGTTATCGAATCAATTATTATTAAATACGCATAGGTAAAAACACAACAGACGAACCATTGTTATGACAGTCTTCCTGATAGTAATAATAGTATTAGCGCTCATATTCGACTACATCAATGGGTTTCATGATGCGGCCAACTCTATAGCTACGGTCGTATCTACCAAAGTACTTACGCCATTCCAGGCGGTGGCCTGGGCCGCGTTTTTCAATTTCGTGGCCTTCTTTATTTTCAAAGATCACGGCGTCGCACATACTATAGCCAAGACTGTAAAAGAAGAATTTATCACGCTGCCAGTTATTATCTCGGGCCTGCTGGCCGCTATATCGTGGAACCTGCTGACATGGTGGTATGGCATACCTTCCAGTTCTTCGCACACACTGATAGGTGGTTTTGCCGGCGCTGCTATTGCACACGCGGGTTTCAACTCGGTAAACCCTGAGCCGGTAATCAAAACAGTAAGCTTTATTGTACTGGCGCCGTTGGTGGGTATGATTATGGCTTTTATCATATCACTGTGGTTTATTAACTCCTTCAGGAAGGGCATCTTGCCCAAGCTTGTATCTATAGGCGTGATGGTTGCCATGGGTATAGTGTTAGCCAATGTATTAGTAACAGAAACACCCCAATTGCTGGGGTTGAAAACCACTACTGAAAATGTGACTACCGGTGTAGGCATAAAGGATGTTGGTTTCAAATCCCCTGCTTACAATATGAAGGTTAAGAAGGGTGATGTGATTACTGCTGTGGGACATATTCCTGTTAATGAATCGAAAGAGTTAGGTAACGCCTTTGACAATTTTCATAATGGTGAGCCCATCACACTGCATGTTTTACGCAATGATGAACCAATAGTTATAGAGTCGGTGTACGAAATGGGGCATAGCAACAGGTTTTGGCTGGGTGTGTTTTACGGCCACAACTTCAAATGGCTGCTTATGGCCCTGGTACTCTTCATTATGAGTACATTCACCCTGTTCCTCAGTAGCCTGAATGTGGCTAAATCGCAGGTCTGGTTCAAGCGTATGCAGTTGGTTTCTTCAGCCGTATTCAGCATAGGCCATGGTGGTAACGATGCGCAGAAAGTAATGGGTATTATCACTGCCGCACTGATTACGGGTGGACAGATAGATTCATTTGAGCAGATGCCTGTTTGGGTGCCTTTGGCCTGTTACAGCGCTATAGCATTAGGTACATTAAGCGGTGGCTGGAAAATTATCAAGACGATGGGTACACGTATTACGAAGGTTACACCGTTTGAAGGTGTGGCTGCTGAAACTGCAGGTGCGGTAACGCTCTTCCTGACGGAAAACCTGAAAATACCCGTAAGCACAACGCATACTATTACCGGCGCTATCATAGGCGTGGGCGCTACCAAGCGCCTGTCGGCCGTGCGTTGGGGGGTAACTATCAACCTGCTGTGGGCGTGGATATTGACGATACCGGTAAGCGCCCTGGCCGCGGCATTGATATATTTTATTTTCAACATGTTCATGTAGCAGGCCACCTTAACAGACATTTAATTAATTGAAGCGCCGTTTACCGGCGCTTTTTCTGTATATTTGATGTTGCTTTTTTCAAAACTGCAAGCCTTTTAATGTCATTACCACCACTATTAAGACACGTATATAACCACGGTACAGAAGAAGTAATACGCAGGGGTAAAAAGATATTTTTTACCTCAGGTGTACAGATGCTGGATGTGGACCACCTGCTGGAGCAGGTGCGTTTTCGTGTACGTAATGATGTGTACCAGAATTATTATACCGTTACGATTAATAAGTACATGGATACGGAGCACCTGTCAGTAAGGTGCCAGTGCCCGTACAACCTGGGTGAGATATGCAGGCACGAGGTGGCAGCATTGTTCCAGTTGAACGATTTGTTGCTGAGCGGGTTTTTTGAAAATACAGACATCGCCTACGACCAGAAGCATACCGCCATACGCATGAGACAGGTGAATATGCAGATGATACGCGTATTCACTTCGGCGGAAATAATGGAGAGGGCGCAAGAGCTGGCCAATAAGACTACAGCCATCATTACTTCGAAAAAGAATGATACGATAGAAGCAGAAGTGCCTGATGGGGATATGACTTACAAGGTCATCATCCGCAGGAACGAAGAAAAGTATTTCGACACATCATGCGGCTGCGATGAAAAAACCTACCCAGTATGCCTGCACAAGGCCACAGTGTTTTTACAGATATTAAGGGCCTACGGGCACCAGTATTTCCAGGCCTTGCAGGATTGGGATGTGCAGAAAAATAAATTGCTGGGCTTGTATGGTTACAGCCTTGACGATGACCTCACCGGCAAGTTTGAATTTACCTATGAGAACGGTAAGCCTTTCCTGCGCGTGCTGGATAACACTATCAAAAAGGTGGCAGCGGCGGCACCGGAACCCAAACGAGAATTGCAGGAAGAAGTAGTGGTGGAAACTCAGCCGGTGGCAAAACATGAACAGGCCCGGTTAGGCATCGTACTGGATGCGGGCGTACCCTGGTACCCTTTTGTAAATGTGGCATTAGTAAGCGGCATAACAGGAGAAGATGATGAGAAGGGATTCATCAACGGTGTAGAAGTGCTGGAACTGCAACAATATATCAATGCGCATAAATACCGCCACGATGAGCGGGAGCTGATACCGGTGACACGGAAGTTTCATCCTGTAGAAGTGATGAAATACCTGAGGAAGAACCTGCCCTTCGGCGATTTGTACGACGACTATAGGGAAGTGCTGAAAGATGTGCCGGGTGAAGAAGTAAAAGAGGAAGTATGGGAATACCTGCTGCCTAAATATCAGCGCCTGCTCGACCGTTATGCTGCACACCCCCTGTGCTTTATAAATAGAGGTAGCAAAAACATTTCGTCCAAGACCATTGAGGCCATAGAGTTCACAGGCAGGAAGGTGCACCCGCAGCTGAGTGTGAACAGGAAAGAAGGCGGGTACACGGTTGAGTTGTCGTGGAATGTGGATGAGACCTACCTGCCTTATTCTGAAGTAAAACTACTGAATAACGCCCTGGTAGAGCACGACTTTAAGATATATGCATTGGGCAATATTGCAGAGGTAAAACTGCTGGATGATTTTTTGCCCGATGGTACTATACAGGTGAGTAATGAAGAATGGCCGGTTTTTTTGCAGGAGAAGGTGATGAAGTGGAGCAGGCAGGTGCATGTAGTGTTTGACGAAGCGGTAATAGAACGAATAGAGAAAGTAAAGCCGGCCTACAGGCTGTACCTGCGTGAGCGTGAGCAGATGCTGGTATTAAAACCTGTATTTGCTTATGGTGATATAGAAATAGACTGGGGTTTCTTTGGCGATGTAATAGAGCCTAAGGACGGCGTGGTGAAAATCATACAGCGCAACGAAGAGGCTGAGAATGAATATATACAGATGTTGCGCAACCTGCATAGCGATATGCAGCAGAACCTGCGCGAACATTTTATGTATATACCGGCTACATCGGTGCTGGCGCAAAACTGGTTCTTCCGTTTTGTGGAGGAGATGAAAGAGTGGAATGTAGAGATGTTTGGGCTGGAAGAGTTGAAAAACCTGCGCATCAATGTCAACAAACCTAAGACACGCATTACCGTAGGCAGTGGTATAGACTGGTTTGACACTTCGGTTGAACTGGTATTTGGCGACCAGTCGGTAACTATTACTGATGTAAAGAACGCCATCAGCCAGAAGCAGAACTTCATCAAGCTGGGCGATGGCTCCATAGGCCTGCTGCCCGAAGAATGGCTGAAGAAATACGCCCTGCTGATAAAGATGGGCGAAGAGCGTGGCGGCAAATTGAGGTTGAAGAAATTCCACTTTAGTGTGCTGGACGAAATGCTGGAAGACCTGGATGAAGATGCGATGGTGGAAGAACTGGAACAGAAGAAAGAAAAGCTGTCGCACATAATAGACAACGACTTCAGCGAACTGCGCCCACCCGATGACCTGAAAGCTGAACTACGCCCCTACCAGTTGGCCGGTTTTCAGTGGCTGGTATTCCTCAACGAAGCAGGTTGGGGTGGTATACTTGCCGATGATATGGGTCTTGGTAAGACGGTGCAGGCACTGGCGTTCTTCCTGCACTACAAGAAAAATAACCCTGAGGCAAAGTACCTGGTAGTATGTCCCACCACGCTGATATACAACTGGGAAAACGAAATTAAGAAGTTTGCGCCTATACTTACTTATACCATACATCATGGACCTAAGCGTACCATCAGCCCGGCAGACTTTGACGCTTATGATATAATTATTACGACGTACGGCACTATGCGCAGCGATGTCAGGATGCTGAAGGAAATAACATTTGACTACGCCCTGCTGGATGAGTCGCAGTCCATCAAAAACCCGCAATCGCAGGTAGCCAAAGCATCGCTGCTGCTGAACACGAAGAACAGGCTGGCATTGAGCGGTACCCCTGTACAGAACAATACTTTCGACCTGTATGCACAGATGAACTTCCTGAACCCCGGCATACTGGGCAGCAGGGAGTTTTTTATGAATGAATTTGCCACACCTATAGATAAGTTCCAGGAGAGGGAGATAGTAGACCAGTTGAAGAAACTGACATACCCCTTCCTGCTGCGCCGCACCAAAGAGCAGGTGGCCAAAGACCTGCCCGAAAAAACAGAAACACTTCTGGTGTGCGAAATGGGCACGGAACAACGCACGATATACGAGCAGTACCGCAGCATATACCAGTCGCAGATATTGGGCATGATAGAACAGCAGGGTATGCAAAAGGCCCAGATGCATATATTGCAGGGCCTTACCAAGCTGCGCCAGATATGTGATTCGCCCGCTATACTGAACGAAGAAGAACGCCTTGAAAACCACTCGGTGAAACTGGAAGAATTATCGCGGGAGATAACAGAAAATACAGGTAACCACAAAGTGCTGATATTCTCGCAGTTCCTGGGCATGCTCAGCCTCATCAGGCAGGAGCTGGAAAAGCAGAAGATACCTTTTGTGTACTTCGATGGCAGCACCACAGCTACAGAACGTGAGAAAGCTATACAGAAATTTCAGAACGATGAAGATTGCCGCGTGTTCCTGATATCGCTGAAGGCGGGTGGTATAGGTTTGAACCTGACTGCAGCAGACTATGTGTATATAGTAGACCCCTGGTGGAACCCCGCCGTTGAGCAGCAGGCTATTGACCGTACCCACCGTATCGGGCAAACCAAGAACATCTTCGCCTACAGGCTGATATGTAAAGACACTATAGAAGAGAAGATGTTGATATTACAGGAGCGTAAGCGCGCACTCGCCAGCGACCTGGTATCTGAAGACAACGCCTTCCTGAAGAAACTGACCAAAGACGATATAGCTTTCCTCTTCAGCTAAGGTATCTACCTGCGCAGGTGTAGTATCACGGGCAAGTGGTCGCTGTAGCCATTGTTCCAATGATAGCCCTTGAAAGAACGCAATGGGTAGGCATCTTCAAAACCTTTGTTGCAGATGAAGGCAGCATCGAATATCTCAGCTTTCTCGTAGCTCCACCCATCGCCTGCCAGGAATGCCTGGGAGATAATCACCTGGTCGAAATGGTCCCATTTCCTGTTGTACACCGATGTGCCTTTGCCCGATTGGTGCAGCGCCATCCATGGGTTGTATAGTTTAGCGTTTTTATCATTTTTTGCACCTAACACCTTGCTGATGCTTTCATCATCCGGGTTGTCATTCATATCTCCCATGATGATGATTTTAGCCCCGGGATTGACTGCCAGTATGCCACGAACATTTTTCTCAGTAATAATAGCGGCTGCCCTGCGCTTGGGTGTCGACTCTTTGAGACCTTCGCCCCTCGATGGCCAGTGGTTCACATGCACATGCACCGTGTCGCCGTCCAGCACACCTTTTACATACAGTACATCCCTCGTGGCCAATCCTTTCATGCGTACAGGTATCGCTTCCGTATGTATGACTTTAAAATGCGCAGGGTTGTACAACAGCGCCACGTCAATGCCGCGCGGGTCGGGGCTGTTGTGCCATGCGTATTTATAAGCATGTTTTTTCAGCTCGGGCTGTGCAACCAGGTCTTTGAGTACGGTATTGTTTTCTATTTCCGCCAGGCCTACCAATACCGCATCCAGTTCACCTATTACAGTGGCTATATTGTGCAGTTTTTGCCTGTAAACTTTGTCGGAATAGCGGTAGCGCCCGGTGGGTGTAAATTCATCATCCATGGTAGTGGGGTCGTCCACTGTGTCAAACAGGTTCTCTACATTGTAGAAGGCTACTGCGCAATGTTGTCGGTCTTCCTGCGCTGCACAACTTGAAAGTGTTAAAAGCAGTGCTAATAGTATTTCTATCCTCCTCATTATACAGACAGTACTCTTATCATTTGTATCATGTCCTCGTTCATCCTGCTGTTTTGCTTCACTACTTCTTCAAATGGGGTGAAGGCTACTTTATCGTTGACGATACCCGCCATCATTTGTGTCTTGCCTTCAAGCAATGCGTTGACAGCCGCATAGCCCAGCCTGCCTGCCAGTATCCTGTCGGCAAAGGTGGGGTTGCCACCGCGCTGTATATGGCCCAGTACACAGGTGCGTACATCTTTCTCCGGGAACCGTTCTTTGATGATTTTATGAAAAGCTTCAGCGTTGCCATAGTCATCGCCCTCGGCTACTACCAGTATGTGTACCGTCTTTTTGCGGCGTTCATCGTGGCCTATACGGTCCAGCACTTCGTTGATGTTAGTAACAGTTTCGGGTATCAGTATATCCTCTGCCCCGCAGGCCAGGCCGCTGTTGAGCGCTATATAACCTGCATCGCGTCCCATCACCTCCACCAAAAACAGCCTGTCGTGGGCCTCGGCGGTGTCCCTTATCTTATCAATGGCTTCTACCGCTGTGTTTACCGCTGTGTCGTAACCAATAGTATAGTCAGTCCCAGCCAGGTCTTTATCAATAGTGCCGGGCAGGCCTATGGCGGGTATGGTGTACTTTTTAAAGAAAGCATTTGCCCCTTTGAAAGTACCATCGCCGCCGATGAGTATCAGCCCCTCTATACCATGCGCCTGTAGTTCGTCATACGCGCGTTTCATGCCCTCATCGGTCATGAACTCTTTGCTGCGGGCGGTTTTGAGTATGGTGCCGCCCCGTTGTATAATGTTGGACACATCGGTGGTTTGCATGCGGTATATATCGCCCTCTATCATACCCTGGTAGCCGCGGCGAATGCCGTATATCTCCACGTCGTGGTATATGGCGGTGCGTACTGCTGCACGTATGGCAGCGTTCATGCCGGGGCTGTCGCCGCCCGATGTCATGATGCCTATTTTAGTTATCTTTTTCATTTCCTCTGTAAGTTAAAAAGATAATAGGATAACAAGTTAACAGGGTAGTAAGTTAATAAGGTAATACGGTAATAGGTTAATAAGTTAATGGGTAAATAAGATAAAAGGTTAATGCGGAATAAGCAGGATTTAAATAACGAAGCCGCCTGCTATTGCAGGCGGCTTCGTTATTTATTTGTTTTGTCCCGGCTTAGTTATTGTTATCCAGTTCTTTTATCAGTTTCTTATAATCGCCGGATGTAGTAGTTGAATTATGCTCCCCCTCCGCTGTTTCCAGTTGCGAGTACAGCTCATCAGCATTGTTGGTCTTCGGCACTTTGTACATATTTTTGAAGCCGACCAAAGACATTTCGATGTTTCTGTCAGCAGCGCGTGTAGAGTGGAACTCGCGTATCAGGTCCAGTACGTCGAAATCTATATACTCTGTATCGCTGGCATCTATAATTACTTTGCTGTTTTCCGGTAGTTTCTCCAACGCCATTTTTATGCCTGCCTTGTTCAGGAAGGATACTTCCTGCGCCAGTTTTATCTCCACCAGCTCGCCAAGGCTATGGCTGGTTTTGCGGAAGAAGAATGGAATGTGCATGTTTTTATAGAGCAGAAATACAATGCTCAGTGCCAGGCCTATGCCCACACCTTTCAGCAGGTCGAGGAACACTACACCCAGAGCTGTAGCGGCGTAAGGAACAAATTGCGTTATGCCACCTTCGCGCCATATATGCATGATGGTTTTGGGGTTGCAGAGTTTGTAGCCCGTAAATATGAGGATAGCCGCCAGCGATGCTTTAGGTATCAGGTTCAGTACGGTAGGTATCAGCGCTACACATACCAATAGCAAACTACCGTGTATAATAGTGGACAACTTCGATTTGGCACCTGCATTGATATTGGCGCTGGAGCGTACAATCACCGATGTCATGGGCAAACCACCTATTAACCCGGCAACCATATTGCCTATGCCTTGGGCTTTCAGCTCGCGGTTGGTAGGCGTAAAACGTTTCATCGGGTCCAGTTTGTCTGTGGCTTCCAGGCACAACAGTGTTTCTATAGAAGCCACTACGGCTATTACAGCGCCCGTTTGCCATACTGCGGGATTGGCGAAGCCTGAGAAATCAGGCAAGCGGAATTGGCCTATGAATTCTGAAAAACTGCCCGCAATAGGCAGGTTTACCAGGTGTATTGTGCCCAGGTACAAGGAGGAGCCGTTCATGCGCAACAATTCATTGATAAGCACTGCTATCACTACCACCACCAGTCCGGAAGGTACCAGCTTCAGCTTCTGAAAAGGTTTTGTCATCCACATAAACAACAATGCCAGGCCCAAAATTGAAATGATTACAGCCGCGGGTTCTACATGGTTGAAGGCGGAAGTAATATAATCCAGTGTGAAACCGTCTTCAGCGTCTACCATTCTTTCGTGCCCCTCGCCATCGTAGCCCAGGGCCTCAGGTATCATTTTGATAATGATGGTGAGGCCGATACCCGCCAACATACCTTCTATTACACTACTGGGGAAATAATTCGCTATCGAGCCTGCACGTGCAAAGCCTAAAATCAGTTGTATCAACCCTGCAGCCATCACTGCGCAAAGGAAGATATCCCAGGAACCGAGGTCGGTAATAGCGGCCAATACGATGGCAGTAAGTCCGGCGGCAGGGCCTGCAACACTTAGTTGGGAACCGCTGAGGAAACCGACAAGTATACCGGCGACAATGCCTGTAACGATACCGGAGAACAACGGAGCACCCGATGCCTGTGCTATACCCAGGCAAAGGGGCAAAGCTATTAGGAAGACGATAATGCCGGAGATAGCATCGTTTTTAATATTACTGAAGATTCCTGATTTTTTCATATCACTACGTGAATTATATCTACGTTTAGGCGTAATCTTTTGGAGAAAATAAAATATACAGGCCATATAGAAATGGCCTATGACAACAAGAAATTTAACCTGCGTTAGGCGGTGGCGTGATAATGTCAGGTATATGTTGCTTGGAGATACTTTCAGGATTGAGGATACCCAGGCCGTTGCCGATGAGCACCAACATGCGGGCTGTAGGGGAGTATGTTTTATATGGGGTAAACGGGTCGTTACCTTTTTTTAGCTTGCTTTGGGTTTCATCGCAGTCGGGGGCTGCCTCATGAATTTCTTCTATCATAGTACCTTTAAACAATATCTTCCCTATCTCTTTCACGGGCAGCACCTGGAAAGAGAAAATGAGCAGGAAAAAACTTGCCGGCACCAATTTCATAGGCTGCAATTTACTGCTTACAGTTGGTTTGCCGGTCAATAAATATCAAAATAATGTTAAATGGCACATTGAGAAAAAGTGTAAAACCATGGAAATCCGCCTCAAAACCTGCTTTTCTGCCTGCATTAAGGTATTTTTGCGGCCTGTATGAATTTTTTCTTACGTCATATACTTACCGTACTACTCACATTGGCAACAGTGGGCACAACACTGGCGCAAACCAGTTGGCCTACGCCCGAGGTGGAAAACCTCTACAAACAGGCGCGGGAATACCATTCGCAGGGAAACCTGCGGGAGGCTATTCTTCGTTACCAGCAGGCCATACAAATAGCCCCGGAAATAGTGCTGCTGCACCGGGAATTGGCCCAGGCATATTACCTGGCCCAGGGTTATGACGATGCCATTGCTACCCTGCAACCCATTATCGACCAGGGGGTAGCCGATGCCGAAACGTACAAGATTATGGCCCAATGCCTGGTAGCCAAAAGGGAAAATAAAAAAGCCAAAAAACTGCTGCGGGATGCCATCATTGCCATGCCCGATGCAGGTACCCTGTATCACCAGATGGGCCTGGTGTACGAGCAGGATAATGAAATGGTGTATGCCCTGGAAAGCTGGCTGGAGGGCATAGAAAAAGCCCCCGCCTACCACCTGAACTATTACGAGGCCGCCCGCATATATGTGAATACAGACAAACCCGTGTGGGTGATTTTGTATGGAGAGATATTCGTAAACATAGAGCACCATACCAAGCGGGCTTATGATACCCGCGCCATGATTCTCAATGCTTACAAGACCTTATTTACCTCGCTGGCTACCGGCAATATTCCCAAGTTTGGTACCGGTGGTACAGATGCAGGCAGTTTTGAACAGGCTGTGTATGATACGTATATCAAACTATCGCCGGTAATGAGCGATGGGTACACCACCGAAAACCTGGCTATGCTTCGTACCCGCTTCATCATGGACTGGACGCTGCAATATGCGCAGAAATACCCTTTCTCCATCTTTGCCCGGCACGACTATATGATACGCAACGGCTACTTTGATGCATATAATCAATGGCTGTTTGGCAAGGTGGAAAACCAGCAGCAGTTTGAAGCCTGGAACAGGTTTCACCCGGATGCCATACCCAGGCTGGAAGGCTGGATGAGCCATTACCCATATCATGCGGGCGATAATGAATTTTACAATGCTAAAACAGTAGATGGCATATTTCAGAAGAAAAAAGGCTGATATAAACGTTAAAAATGCCCTGCCGGTTATTTCGGGCAGGCCAAATACACTACATTTGCCCACACATTTCGGGCTACAGGCCATATTTATACAGATGACAAAAAAGAATCCTACATATACATCATTGTTCAGGGCGTTACTGCCTTTGGCTATTATCTGCCTGTCTTTTGCTGCCCATGCACAAACCGAGCTGGACAAAATAGTAGCTGTAGTAGGCAAAAAGCATATCATACTGAAATCGGATATTGATATGCAGGTAAAGGCCATGCAGGAGCAAAACCCGGAAATAGTTGACATGCCTGAGTGCGATATACTGGAGCAGATGCTGCTGCAAAAGCTGCTGGTAGAGCAGGGTGAGCGCGACAGCGTAGTGGTGAGTGATGAAGAAGTGGAAGCCCAACTGGAAAACAGGGTGCGGTACTTCATCATGCAGTATGGCTCGAAGGAGAAAGTGGAAGAACTGTCCGGGAAGACGGTATACCAGCTAAAAGAAGAAAACCGCGAAGTGACGCGTGATATGATTATGTCTGAAAGGGTGCAGGGCGGTATACTGGAAAGCGTGAAAGTGACACCTGCTGAAGTGCAGAAATTTTATGCCAGCATACCTGCAGACAGCCTGCCTTTCTTTCCCGCTACTGTAGAGCTGGGACAAATTGTACTGGACCCTGATGTGAGCCCTGAACTGGACACATACGCCCGCAGAACTATCGAAGACATCAGGAAAGAAATTGTAGAGGGCGGTGCCGACTTTGAAATATTGGCCGGTATGAAAAGCCAGGACCCGGGCAGCCGTGACGAGGGTGGTATGATGCGGGGCATTACCCGCAAAGGCGGCAACCTGGTAACAGAATTTGCCGTAGCTGCGTTCAAGCTGCAAAACGGAGAAATCTCACCTGTAATTCGCACACGCTTCGGCTACCACATCATACAGATGGTGAACCGCAAAGGAGATGAGGCCGATGTAAGGCATATATTAATAACACCGGAGCGCACCAGCATAGATTTTGAAAAAGCCCTGGCCAAACTGGACAGCATACGCACCGAACTGGTGGCCGGCAAGCTGACATTCGAAACAGCGGTGGGTAAATTTTCTACAGACGAAATGTCGAACCGTACAGGTGGCATGATAGCTAACCAGCAAGGCAATACTACCCTGGAAGTAGAAGACCTGGACCCCGCATTGGCACTGATGATAGATACCCTGAAGCCGGGCCATTATTCAAAACCAATGATATATACCAATATGCGTGGAGAGCGCTCTACACGCATAGTATATATGAAGAGCATTACATCGCCGCATAAGGCCAACCTGGAAGAAGACTACAGCCGCATACAGTTTGCAGCCATGCAAAAAAAGAAAGGCGAGCGTATGCAGCAGTGGATAAAAGATAAAGCACCGTCTTACTACATCAGGATAGACCAGGAATACACACAATGCCCTAACCTGGAGATGTATCGTAGCAATACTGCAAAGAAATAGGGTTAATACCATATAGATATTTGAAGCGCCTTTTGGGCGCTTTTTTTATCAATCCTGATTTCACCATCTTTTAACAGAAGATGACGCTTTTGTTCAATATCGGGTGCAGGCGTGCAGGTAGCTTTGCACGAAAATCATAACTATGACACAGAAACGTTATAATGTATTCAACCAGATACACAAAGGCCTCCGCCACCTGATGTATGACACAGCACTGCGCATACAAATTTCCGACTTGTCACGCCCCGAGGCAAATGAAGTGATCAACTCTGTATCGCTGGTAGTTGACCTTTTTGATGAGCATGCCCATCACGAAGATAAGTTTGTACTGCCGATGATAGAAAAGCATAACCCCGGGCTGGTGGCCGATTTTGAGAAAGACCACGAACTGGACCACAAACTATCAGAAGGGCTGAGGGAGTTAGTGGCATCGTGGAAAAGTGCAACTACCCAACAGGAAAGAAACACGATAGGACAAGGTATCTTTTACGCCTTCAACGAGTTTATCGCCTTTAACCTGTACCACATGAACAGGGAAGAAGACACACTTCTGGCTACCTTGTGGAAACATCATACTGATGAAGAATTGATGGCAGCTTCGCAGGCAATAGTAGCCAGCATACCACCTGATATACTGATGCTGGAAAGCAAATGGATGATGCGCAGCATGAACAATGCTGAAATAGCCGAATGGATGACCGGTATTAAACACGGCGCGCCTGCCGAAGTATATGCTGCCTACCTGCAAATGGCGGAACAGGAACTGCCTGCGGAAAGGTATCACATAATTGCTTCGGTACTGGAAACAGAAATAGGCGTTACTGAATAATATGTCGGATTTTTTCAATAAAGAGCTGGTTAAACATATTATCTTTGCCCCGCATTTCACTACAATGCAATAACACCCGCACAGTTATGACACTCACATATAAGGAATACACGCCGTCGGCACAGTTGCAACCTTATGTTGATAACTACACTTACATGGTGTTTGACGGGCATTGTGAGGAGGAATCGCCCATACAACGTTGCCTGCCATTGGGCATGACGCAGATTATCATTCATGTCAACCAGGTAACCAGTTGCGCCTTGACAAACGGGGAGTGGCAGCAACTGCCCAACGCATCTTTCATAGGGATACACAGGGACCCCGTATCGTGGAAGACAACAGGAAGGACGGTGATGTTCGGCATTACTATGAAACCGGAGGCGGTAATGCAGTTGTTCAGGGTGCCGGTGTCTGACTTATTTAATGCGCATACCGACCTCGAGAGTTTCCTGGGCAGGAAGACAGAATTGATGACAGGGCGCATGTATGGCGTGGAATGCCCGCAAACGCTTATCAACATCAGCGAGCAGTTTATGTTGCAGCAACTGAACAGCATGAACGCAAGCAGTAATTATATAGATGATGCCGTATCGCTGATTCGCAAGACCAAAGGTACCATCAGTATTGATGAACTGAGCAGGCAGCTATATGTGAGCGAACGTAAGTTGCAGCGGGGGTTTAAAGATATATTGGGCACCAACCCTAAAATGTACACGCGTATCATCCGCTTCAGGAATGCTTATGAATTCCTGCAGCATAACATAAAGGATGAAATATCGTGGTCGGATGTTTCTTACCATTTCGGATATGCCGACCAGGCTCATTTCATACGAGAGTTCAGGGAGTTTGCAGGCGAAAACCCCACACGAGTTATCGACAATAAACCCGCTTATTACCAACTAAACGAAGAACTGGTATACGGTTAAACTAATTCAGTAAAAACAGAGTAAAAGCAATAAATGTGAACGGGGAATATGCCGGTAACAGGAATCTTATGCACTCATATTAATCAACTAAAACATAAACAGATGAAAAGGACAATGTACACTATTGTAGCACTGCTCTCGCTGATGGCAGTGGCCTGCAACAGCAACCAACCACAGGTAGCTGAAAAAACAGCTCCCACACAGGAGGAAAAAGTAAAACGTGGCGAATACCTGGTAACGGTAATAGGCTGCGGAGACTGCCACACCCCTAAGATAATGACACCGCAAGGCCCCGCACCCGATATGGACAGGTACCTTTCGGGCTACAATGCTGAAATACCATTGGGCGAATATGACACGGCATTGGCGGCAAGCGGGCAGTGGGCACTGTTCAAAGGCGACCTGACTGCTGCAGCAGGGCCATGGGGTGTTTCATTTGCCGCCAACATCACATCCGACGGTACAGGTCTCGGCAACTGGAGCCTGGAAAACTTCCGCAAGGCGATGAAAGAGGGTAAATACAAAGGTATAGACAACAGCCGCCCGCTGCTGCCGCCCATGCCCTGGCAAAACTATGCACAGCTTACGGACGAAGACATAGAAGCCATGTTTGAATACCTGAAGACGGTAAAACCGGTTAAGAACCTGGTGCCCCAGGCCATACCACCCAAAGCATAGCTTTAAACTGATACATTAATTGTTCCCCCTATCTGTAATCTCCCGTCATGCACGGGAGATTTTTTATAATTTAGCAATCCAAACAAGGATACAGGGATGAATGTAAATGAAGTGCCGCAGGATGCCAGGGATTTTCGGGATGGCGATAAAGTGAGGAAGCTGGTGTACGCGGTAGACAAGGATGGTAAATACACAGGCGTTAACTCTGCCGGATGGGAAGCCGAAAACGAGGCTACCCGCCAGGCATGGGATGCTGTGGACGAGGCATTGGCAGAAACGGAAGCAAAAGTAAAGGCCGGGCAACTGAGCCCCGTAGCCTACTATATGCAGAAATGCCTGATGGACAAAGCCCTGCTGGCAAAATACGTAGGCAAATGGGGCTGGCAGGTGAGCAGGCATTTCAAGCCTTCGGTATTCAACAAGCTGGACCGCAGCCTGCTTGAAAAATATGCTTCCGTGTTCAACATCACGGTTGACGAACTCATTTCTTTTGGCAAAAAATAAATTCTTTACACAATCAAACTGATGAGCAGGCTCAACTTTCAACACCAACAGCATGCGCATTGCGAAAGCGGTGTGACGGCCAACCTGCTCAGGCACGAGGGGTTGCAGCAGATAACGGAACCATTGGCATTCGGTATAGGCGCGGGTTTGTTTTTCGCACATATACCTTTTCTAAAAGTCAGCGGTACGCCGGGCACTACTTTTCGTTCGCTGCCGGGCAGTATATTCAAGCGGGTGACTAAAAGCCTGGATATAGATGTACACACCCAACGTTTCAGTACGCCGGGTAAAGCCATGGCTGCGCTGGACGAAGTACTGGAAAGCGGCAAGCCCGCCGGTATGCTTAGTAGTGTGTATTACCTGCCGTACCTGCCCGAGGCTTTTCGTTTCCACTTCAATGCGCACAACCTGATAGCTTTTGGCAAAGAAAACGGAGTGTACAACATCAGCGACCCCGTGCTGGAGGATGTGGCGACTATCCTGCCTGAAGACCTGGCCAAAGCACGCTTTGCCAAAGGCACGCCCGAGCCAAAGGGCTTTATGTATTATGTAAAAAACGTACCGGCCAATCTTGACCTGGCAGGCGCTATCCAGAGGGGAATCAAGAAAAACTGTTTCCTGATATTATCACCGCCGCTACCATGGTTTGGTGTCAATGCCATCTTTTTATTATCTAAAAAGATAAGAAAATACCCGCAGCAGCTTACCGAACGCAAGGCGCAATTATATCTCGGCAACATCATCCGTATGCAGGAAGAGATAGGCACGGGTGGGGCGGGTTTCCGCTTTTTATACGCAGCATTCCTGCAGGAATCAGCCGAAATTCTGAAAAGAGACGACCTGAAAGGTTTTGCACATGAGTTGACTGCCATTGGCGATGAGTGGCGCCATTTTGCCTATAGCGCCGCCCGGCAGATGAAAGCCCGCAAAACCGACCTGGTATCGTTTGACGAGCTGGGAGATATGCTGCACTCGATAGGTATGAAAGAAAAAGACTTTTTCACCCGGTTGAATAAGATAAAATGGTGATATGTGGAATAAAGGGTTTTTCTCTTGAAAAAATATGACTTATTTTTGCCACTATTTTAGATTTTAGTGCTACACACAACAAGAGATAAAATACTATCTGTCATTGATTTCTTCCACAAACCCTTTGCCGGGTGGATTAAACAACAGACATTCCGCTACCTGGCATGTGGCGGCTCTAATACTGTGTTGGATATCCTGATATATTTTATCAGTTACAACTTTATACTGGACAAGCAACCCGTTCCGATATATTCTATTACGATTGCCCCGCACATTGCGGCTTTCATTATTTCATTCAGTGTCAGTTTCCCCGTAGGTTTTGCCTTGGCCAAGTATGTGGTGTTCCAGGAGTCGAACCTGAAGGGCAGGATACAGTTGTTCCGCTATGCATTGCTGGTAGCTATGTGTATTTTACTCAACTATGTGTTCCTGAAATTATTCGTTGAAACATTCGGCTGGTATCCCACACCGTCTAAGGTGGTTACCACCGTATTAGTAGCCCTCTTCAGCTACGTGTCCCAGCGCAACTTCACCTTCAAGGTAAAAGATGTAAGCGAGAAGGTGAGCGAGGATGTAGCGTAGCATCATACTAACAATCAAGGGCATAGTTTTTTTTCGCCTTTGTTGGTGTTCTTCACCAACAAAGCATGCTCCATCAGGACGTTGCAGGTGAAGAACACACTGCAACAGGGAAATACTAAAAATCCAGTACCAGCCCTATAGTATTGCCCGTTCCGGCTACATGCCACTTCGTTTTATTACCACTAAATGCATAGTAGGGCAAATCTGCTGTTTCAACCATAGTATATCGGCCGCATCTCTTTTTGCCAATAATTTCCAGGGGGATGGCAATCGCTACCAGGCCAGCACCAATACCTGCCAGGTACCATTCAGGGTCGCCTCCCCCTATTGCCGTACCTAAGGGCCATCCAATCAACGCTCCACCCGGGATTGCGAGTACATTAGCTGCAATCGTTAATCCATTCACACAACTTCGCCCGCGTGGCGGAGTGTATGGTGTGTAGTCCTCCGCAAAGGTTTGGCTGAAAGAATACATGTTGGTATTGATGGCTAAACCACCTTGGGTCGCATCGCTGCTTTGGGCAAATGAATAAGTAGCAGAAAGCAGTACAATAAGAGTGAGTAACTTTTTCATGTTTATAAGTGTTGTTGATTTTGGTGCTAATATAATATCAACATAATTAAATGCAAAGCACAAAAAAGGGCTGCAACAGCAGCCCTTTACTATAAATTAATTGTTCGTGTAATTAGTTATGTGTCGCCTTGAATTTGCGTACTGCTTCTGTCAGTTTGGGGAGTATCTCAGCGGCATCGCCTATTACGCCATAGTCAGCAGCTTTGAAGAAAGGAGCCTCAGGGTCTTTGTTAATCACCACGATAGTCTTGGAACTATTGACACCTGCCAGGTGCTGTATGGCACCGCTGATACCTACAGCTATATACAGGTTGGGGCGGATGGTACCACCTGTTTGTCCTACGTGCTCGTGGTGCGGGCGCCAGTGCGAGTCTGCCACCGGGCGGCTGCAAGCAAGGCCTGCGCCCAGTTCATGTGCCAGCTCTTCCAGCGGTCCCCAGTTTTCAGGCCCTTTCATACCACGGCCACCGCTTACTACCAGTTCAGCTTCTGCCAGCGGCACTTCTCCTTTTATCTTGTTTACTTCTTTTACTTTAACACCAAAATCTTTATCGTCAAACGATACAGCCAGCGTTTCAACATTCGCGCTGCCCTCACCCTTATTCACCTGGAACGTATTAGGCAGTAAAGTAATCACTTTGACATCGCTGCTGATGTTGATATAAGAAAATGCCTTGCCTGAGAAAACTGATTTCTTCAGCGTAAAGCCATTGCTCATATCAGGCATAGAAATAGCGCCTGCCACCATACCGGCTTTCAGCTTTGCAGCCAGTCGTGGGGCTACGGCCTTGCCTGTTACATCGTGCAGGGCTATAATTACTTTCGCGCCTTCTTTTTCTGCGGCTGCAGCCAGTGCTTTGGTATATGCCCTTGCATTCAGTTGGTTCAGGCGGTCATCTGCTACGTGCAATACTTTTGTAGCGCCATAAGCGCCCAGTTGCTGCATAGCATCTGCTGGCGCATTGCCCAGTACTACCGCTGTTGCAGTAGTGTTCAGTTCTTTGGCAATACCCGCCGCATATTGTACCGCTTCAAAAACTTTCTTTTTGAAAACGCCTTCTTCGTGTTCTGCTAATATTATTACTGACATATTATAAAGTCAAAATTCAAAAGTTAAAATTCAAAAGTTTCAATTGTCAATCCACTAAACACTTATATCACCTTCGCCTCTGTGTGCAGCAGGCTCACCAGTTCATCCATGTTCTCCGGGTTTATCATCTTTACGCCCGTTTTGGCTGGTGGCATTTCATAAGCGGCTACATTGGTCAGTGCCTCAATAGCTGCGGGCTCAACCACTTTCAGTGGCTTGGTGCGTGCCGCCATAATACCGCGCATATTGGGTATGCGTGCTTCGGACATACCCTTCTGGCAAGACACTACCAGTGGCAATGATGCCTCGTCTGTTTCCTGTCCGCCTTCTATTTCGCGGGTGGCTGTAGCGGTACCGTTGGCTACATCGAGTTTGGTAGCAAAGCCGATATAGTTCATGTCCAGCAGTTCTGCCAGCATAGCGCCCATTACGCCGTTGTTATAGTCAATGGATTCTTTGCCACAGAGCACCAGGTCGTAACCTTCATTCTTAGCGTATTCAGCTATCTGCGCAGCCACTACGTATGGGTCTGTACTGTCGGTATTGATGCGGATGGCCTCGTCGCCGCCCAGCGCCAGGGCCTTACGTATTACCGGCTCTACGGTTGCAGTACCCACTGTTACCAGGTTCACCGTAGTGGCGGTGCCGGCTTCCTTCAGTTCCAGCGCGCGCACCAGTGCATACCATTCGTCGTATGGATTGATGATATACGTAACGCCGTCTGTCTTCAGTTGTTTCTTATCGTCGCTGAAAGCGATTTTTGTGGTAGTATCCGGCACCTGGCTGATACAAACTAATATCTTCATCTGATTCTTATTTAGAACTACAATTTATCCTGAAACGGATGGCAAAATTAAGGCAAAATACCCGAACTATACCTGTCATGTAATAACTATGCATATATCCAGTAAAAAAGCCGCCCGGAGGGCGGCTTTCCAAAAATATTTAATATTTCTTACTCCGGAGC
>CALEZD010000037.1 GCA_937928385.1 uncultured Bacteroidota bacterium | reverse complement strand
ATCAAGGGAGACAAATGGGTCTCGAACCCACGACCTTCGGAACCACAATCCGATGCTCTAACCAACTGAGCTACTGCCTCCGTGTGAAATGGGGAAGCAAAGGTAAGCAAATTTGATATTTCAGCACAACATAGAAATCGATTTCTGCAAAAAACATATCAGGGTGGCAGGTGTCTATTATTCCAGTTTTAACAAATAAAACGTAGGACGGATGCTATATTTGCGCTTCAATTCGAATTTATGATGCTACGTTACGCTTTGGGGGCTATGGCCGTACTTATATTAAACAGTACATCTCTGCAAGCGCAGGATGTGGTAAAAGACGGCACAAAAGCTGAGAAAACCAGCTTCTCCAAGCCCTCGCGCGATTTCCTGATGCTGCAGTTTATGTATAATGGCTGGCTCAACGCCCCCGACTCGATAAAGACAACAGGGATAGGCCGTGGCTTCAATGGTTATATATGTTACGATTTCCCGATTAAGAAATCACATTTCAGTTTTGCCGCAGGCGTGGGTGTAGGTGTTGATAATATTTACCTGAAAGACCAGCAAATAGTATTGACAGATAATGATACTAACGCCCAGGCCAGGTTTACGCCTGAAACCACTAATTATAAAAAATACAAAGTAACTACTACATATATAGAAGCACCGTTTGAGATACGTTTTTATGGCAATAAGAACAACCGCAACAAGGGGTTCAAGGCAGCAGCAGGCCTCAGGGTGGGCTCCTTGCTGGGTGCGCATACCAGGGGCAGAGAGGATGGCACCAAGATTGTGAACAAGGTTAATACTAAACGCTTCCTCGAAACATGGCGTTTTGCAGGTACGCTTCGCCTGGGCTATGGCAACTTTACTTTAATGGGCACATACAACCTTACCAACCTGTATAAAGAAAACCAGGGCCCTGCTCTTACACCATATTCTATAGGTATCTGTATTACAGGCCTGTAGATAACAAAACTGTTATTAGTAGAAAGCCCGCTGATAGCGGGCTTTCTTATGCCCTGAAATACCAGTAAGGCTCTGAGAAAAAATATCGAGATATTCTGTAACTTTTCTACACTTCCCCCGATTTATTATACGAATGGAGCTTAATGAGTATAATTCTTGCGTACGCGAGTGGTCTGATGCGGTGTACCGCTTCGCCTGCAAGTGCACGGGCAATGGCGAGGACGCAAGGGATATTACGCAAAACAGCTTCGAAGTTCTTTGGCAGAAAAGGAAAGATGTGGTACCTGCTAAGGCCAAATCATTCCTCTTCCAGGTGGCATACAGGCAGTCGGTAGACCTGTACCGGAAACAGAACCGCATCAGCTACAAAGAAGAGGTGAAGGATAACAGGATAGAAACCATCGCTAACAGCGACCTGAAGAAAGTATTGGACAGGGCCCTGTCCAGGCTGGACGAACAGGCGCGGGCATTGGTACTGCTGAAGGACTACGAGGGGTATAGTTATGACGAAATAGCGCAAATAACCGGGTTGTCCGACTCGCAGGTGAAAGTATACCTGCACCGCGCGCGCAAAATCCTGAAGGACTACCTGGTAAGTGTGGAACATGTAATATAAAAACAGAAGCTATGGTGAATATGGAGAACTATGAGGAGTATATGCTGCTGTATGCAGACAGGGAGTTGGCACCGGAACAGGAGAAAGCCCTGCTGGACTTTGTAGCACAGCGTCCTGAACTGAAACAGGAGTTGGAGGCCTATGCCGCCACCCGCCTGCAGCCTGACGAGTCTGTAGTGTTTACCGGTAAGGAGACGTTGTTGAAAACAGAACCCGGAGGAAGAACTATGTGGCTGGGTGGCTGGAAAACCTACGCCGCAGCAGCAAGTGTTATACTATTCATCGTCCTGTTCAGCATCAATCGCCAGAGCAAAGAAGAATTACAACCTGTTGTTGTGAAAAAAGAAACCATAACAGAACCTGTAACTACCCCGCCACCTGTTATTAAAGAAGAGCCCGAAGAAAAGCAAGAGCTCCATTCAAAACCACCTGTGAACACTGTTGCCGTGAGAACAACCCAGCCAACAACCAAAAATAAAACGGTAGCGGAACAAGTACACAAACCGGTTGATAAAATACCGACTCCTGTACGGCCGGTTGCAGAACGAGAAGAGGTGATAGTAAAATCAACAGAGAACAATGACACCGCAGAATACATTGTTGAAGTAACTATACCCAAAGACAAAGCAATAGCTGAACAGCAGGAACAGGTGTCCGCAATACCTAAACCGGTTGACAGGAAAAATAGCTTTATAGCAGCTGTTTTAGGCGAAAAACCCGCAGGGCTTGAACGGCTGGAGGAAGAAGTAAATGAAAAACTAACCGCCGCTAAAACAATAAGAGAACAAATAAAAAATACAGATGCAGAAGTTAGTTTCCGCATTGGTAAAAAAGAACTATTTACAGTAAGACTTTAAAAAAAATAAAGATGAAATACAGGATATTATTTGCAATAGTAGGGTTAGCCATATTGTCTTTCACTACAGCTACAGCACAAGAGAAAGAAAAAAAGAAAATGAGTATATCTCTCGGCTCAGACGGATTTGCCATCAACTCTGAAACTAAAAAGGAGGATAATAAAGTAGAAAAAAAGTTTGACGTTGAGGTGGGTATAGTGGATATAGGACTTAATTCTTTGCAGGATAAAAGCAACTATAGCAGTACTGCCGCCCAAAGCCTGCTGAACGTACCTGATGCGTATCAGAATGAAAACCTGTTCAACCTGCGCAGCGGTAAATCGTGGAATGTGAATGTATGGCCTGTAATTACCAGTTGGAAACTGGTGAATGGTGGAGGACAAAAGATATTTGTGGGTACCGGTGTGGGTCTGCAGATGTATAATTTCCGCTTCAACCGTCCCGTGACCTATATTAATGAAGTGAGCCCTATGGCATACCTGGATACGGTACAAACCATTACCAAAAACAAACTGGGCTTTACTTACCTGAGCGTGCCGTTGATGCTGACCTTTAAAACCAAAGCAGCACCCAAATCCTGGTTTGTATACGGTGTTGGTATTACAGGGGGCTACAGGCTGGCATCATGGACAAAGCAAGTATCTAACGAACGGGGTAAGCAAAAAAACCATGACAAGTTCAACTTCAGTGACTTTAATAGTTGTGTCACTGCGGAATTCGGGCTGGACGGGTACTTCAGGTTATATGCCAGTTACCAGGTGACACCGCTTGCCGAAAATGCACTTGAACAACATCCCTTCTCTATAGGTTTGCGTTTCGGAGGGATATAATATCATCAGCAGCCTTTGCAGTAAACAAGTACTGCAAAGGCTGCAAAATTCGGCCTGTCACTTATATGGGATTTAGTATTAGTAGTAGAATATTTTCCTAAGTATCATCAGTAATATATTCCTGGCCCTGCTTCTTATATTCAGTATATTTTTCTGCACCTTGTACATTATTTATCGATATACGGTAAAACTATGTTAATGGCTTGCAGGCCATTAAACCACACCTACGAAAATCCGTCTGTCCTCTTTGATTATCAAATGTATTTGCATGTATATCAATGGCTTTAACAGCCCTGCTGTTTAAATGTTCATACATTTGCATTTTATTTTTTATCAACAGACAGTTTATTGTGGGCAGAAGTTTAATCGCGTTAATAGTTTTTTTAACAGTCAATACATTTTCAATATATGCGCAGAACAGTTCGGTAAAAGGAATAGTGGCCGGTACTAAGAACACCCCGGTGCCTTATGCTACCGTTACACTGCTCAAAACTGCTGATTCATCTGTAGTCAATGGCAGCATCACCGACGAGAGCGGACAATTTGAAATATCTCCTGCAGGAATAGGAACTTTTCTGGTGCGTATCAGTGGTATAGGATTCAGCACCAAAACGTTAAGCGTAAACATAACGGAAAATGAGCCCGTGAAAAACCTGGGCCGGATAAGCGTAAATACTACTACGCAGATGATGGAGGCAGTGGAGATAGTTAGTGAGCGCCCTATGATGGAAATGGGTATTGATAAGAAAATATTTAATGTAGATAAGAATATTACCAGTTCTGGTGGCAGTGCCAGCGATGTGTTGCAGAACGTACCCTCCGTATCGGTAGATGTAGATGGCGCTGTAAGCCTGAGGGGTAAAAGCAACGTAACCATACTGATAGATGGTAAACCCGCCACATTGTTAGGTGGAGATGAGGCTACCGCTTTACAAAGCCTGCCCGCTTCCAGTATCGACCAGGTAGAGGTGATTACCAACCCATCTGCCAAATACGATGCTACAGGAATGACGGGTATCATTAATATCATTACCAAAAGAGAAAAGAAATTCGGCTTTAATGGCAGCATCAACCTCGGTGCAGGCACACGCGATAAGTATAACGGCAGCCTGAACCTGAATATGAAAAATGAGAAATGGAATGTTTTTCTGAACAGCAGCTTCAGGCAAAACAGGAACTATCATCGCAACACAACTTTAAGGGATAACCAATTTAACAGCGGCTCTTCTGACAGCTATGAGGACAATCTGCGCATATTCAATGGTTTCTTCAATAGTATAGGTGCGGAGTACAGGATAGATACCAATAACAGTGTAACACTGACCCAGAACCTCAATAAAATGTATTGGGGAGGTAAGGGGAATTCCGTGCTTAGTGAGTATCGTTCTGAGAACGATTTGGCATACCGCCAGGAACGCGAGTTTAACTCAGGTGGCGGGCCCATCTCATCGTCTACTTCTCTGGATTACAAAAGGAAGTTTGCCAAAAAAGAGCGCGAACTGACAGCTAACAGCACATTCGCTACATCGTGGAGGGACGGACAACAGGAATACACAACCAACACCTATAACTCAGGCGATGTACTGATAGCAGGCCCTATATACCAGGACGCACCCAGCACGAGCGGCAACAATAGCCTCAACTCACAGATAGACTATGTATCGCCGATGTTGACTAAAAACGGTAAACTGGAAACAGGATTGAAGTCGCAGCTATTCTGGTTGAGCAGCGACAATAAGCCAACTACAGATTCTGCAGGTACCGGCACTACTATCGATAGTATCCTTTTCAATGGATATGACTATACCCAACAGATATATGCAGCATACACCAGTTGGAGCGACAAAGTTGGCAAGTTTCGCTACCAGGGTGGGTTAAGGTTGGAATACGCATATTATGCAGGTACCACCACACAGGTGCAGGGCAATTACAAAAATGAATTCCTGAACCTGTTCCCGTCGGCATTTGTGTCTTATGAATTGCCTAAGAGCCAGAGCGTGTATTTCAGTTATACACGCCGTACGCACAGGCCCCGCTTCTGGCACCTGCTGCCTTTCGTAGACCTGTCGAACCCGCAGGATACCAGCGTGGGCAACCCCGACCTGGTGCCGGAGTTCATACACAACTTTGAACTGAACTACAATAAGCTGTACGACAAAGGTCATAACATTATTGTAAGTGGTTACTACCAATACACTCAAAACCTGATAGAGCGTTACAGAATACTACATAATGATGGTAAATCACTGACTCAACGCCGCAACCTGAATGCAGGGCTTACTTATGGGCTGGAACTCACCGGACAAGTGCAATTAGTACCTCGTGTATGGGATATGACCTTGAATACCAACCTCTTTTATAACCAGATACTGGGCAGTAATATCGACCCGGCATTGGACAACAGCGGTTTGGGCTGGTTTGCCAAGTTGAACACGACCGTAAAACTCCCCAAAAACTTCTCGGTACAGGTAAACGGAAACTACGAAGGCCCCAAGGTGGTGGCGCAGGGATTCAGGGAAGAAGCATACTGGCTGGACGTAGCCATACGCAAGAATTTCTGGGATGGGAAAGCTAACCTCGTGTTAAATGTTTCTGATATTTTCAATACCCGCAAATACACGACAGACTTCGATTTTGGCCAATACCTGCAAACAAATTACAGCGACAGGGAAACCCGCATAGGCAATATTACCTTCTCTTACCGCTTCGGATCCAGCGAAAACAAGGGTTTTGGCGGCAGAAAGCGCAACGGTAGGGGTAATAAAGCAGAAAGCAAACCAGATACGAATAAAGACCGTGATAATATAAAAGACAAAGATGATGATAACAGTGGCGGCGGCGGTTTTTAAACATTGAGGGTTGTAGTATGAAAAAGTTGTAAATTGTAGTTATGAAAAAGCTTTTCATACTATTATTGTGCAGCCCGCTGCTGTTTATACACCAGGGTAAAGCCCAGTTTGGAGATATACTGAATAAGGGTAAAAAGATATTGAACGAACAGACCGGAACTGGCGGCAGCAACCTGACCAATACCGAAATAATTGCAGGGCTGAAACAAGCTCTGGAAATAGGTTCTAACAATGCCGGCAGCCAGCTATCCACTATAAATGGCTATTTCGGCAATCAACTGATAAAAATACTGATGCCCCCCGAGGTGCGCCAGGTAGAGCAAACATTACGTTCTATAGGCATGGGTGGCGAAGTGGACAAGGCCATACTGGCTATGAACCGCGCCGCAGAAGATGCTGCACAAAAAGCTGTCCCAATATTTGTGGATGCTATACGAAACATTACTATACAAGACGGGTTAAGTATATTGCGCGGCGGTAACGGGGCCGCCACCAATTACCTGAAGGGCAGGACAACACAACAACTCACCAATGCCTTCCGTCCTGTTATCGAAAACTCGCTGCGTAAAGTGGATGCAACCAAATATTGGTCGCAGGTGTTTACCATCTACAACAGGCTACCTACTACAAGAACGAAAGTAAATCCTGACCTGACCGGCTATGTAACCGAAAGGGCATTGAACGGATTGTTTGTAACAGTAGAGCAGGAAGAGAATAAAATCAGGCAAAATCCATCGGCCAGGGTCACAGATCTTTTGAAAAAAGTATTTGGCCAGGGCTGATAGTACATTTTATATAATAAACAGGCAGCAAATCGTTTCTTTAAAGTAATCGGTTATGACACAAGACAGCAACCACGCAACTACATTGTCAGCATGGTGGGAACAACTATCCTTCGACCACAAAGCATTATATAACCTGAACGAACAGGGAGAGTTATTGCTGAAGGAATACAATGAATATAAACAACGGCCCGTTGGTACCCTGACTGCCGATAATGCTGATATGTTGTTTAACCTGCTTATTGAAAAGTTTCCTGAAGTAGAAGCTAAAGTAACTGAACTGGTGAACGAATGGAATGCAGAGGAAGATAAATTAAAACTGTTGGGCAAAGTAGAGCGGATGAAAGAATACCTGCACCATGCCAGTGCCGTGGGCGATTTCCATACCATATATAAGATAGTAGAAAACCTGGATAAGGAAATAAGCAAGCTAACAGAAGAAAACTATGCAAAAAAGCTGGCATTGGTTGAAAAAGCAGAAGGATTATCAGCTGCAGAAGACTGGAAAGAAACCACAGAAACCCTACGCCACCTGGCGGATGAGTGGAAGCAAATAGGCCACCTGGACAAAAAAAGAAATGACGAACTATGGGCCAGGCTTGAAGCTGCCAAGGATAAATTTTTTGAACGTAAGCGCGAACACCAGGATGATGTAAATAAAGAAATGCTGCAGAACCTGGACCTGAAAATGGAAATAGTGGATAAGGCGGAAGCACTGGCAGCATCAGAAGACTGGAAGAAAGCTACAGATGAATTTAAGGCCCTGATGGAACAATGGAAAGGCATAGGCCGCACCATGCACGACAAAAATGAAGAGTTGTGGAAGCGTTTTACTGAAGCTAACAACGTATTTTTTGAAAAAAAGAAACAGCACTTTGAGGTAATACATAAAGAGCAGGAAGACAACTACAACGCCAAGCTGGCACTGGTAGAACAGGCGGAAGCCATAAAGGAAAGCACTGAATGGAATGAAACCACGCTTGCCTATACCAACCTGATGGAGGAATGGAAAAAGCTGGGCCGCGTACCCAAAGAAAAATCGGACGAAATATGGAAGCGCTTTAATGACGCCCGCGATTATTTCTTCAATAACAAACGCAAGAATTTTGAAGAATTCAAGCTATCGTTGGAAGACAACTATGCGCAAAAGCTGGCCTTGTTGAAAAGGGCTGAGGATATACAGGACTCTACCCAATGGCGCGAAGCTACGGAGGAACTGAATGAGCTAATGGACGAATGGAAAAAAATAGGCCCGGTACCGCGCAAGCACAGCAACGAAATATGGGAACGTTTCCTGGCAGCCAGGAAGAATTTCTTCAACCGCAAAGATGCCAATCGCGAGAAACGCAAGCATATTATAGAAAAGAAAGAAAAAGAAAGGGTTAACCAGACTATAGGGTTTGTAGATAAAATAAGGGCCGAACTGAAAGAAGAGGAAGAGAAGCTGGCAGACTTTCAGCAGGGAATTGAAAACATTACACCTGGTATGAAAAAAGAAGCTGAGCTGCGCGAACACCTGACCAAGCTGATAGCCCAAACAGAGCATAAAATAGAGCATAAAAAAGAAAAGCTGGAACAAGCCGAAAAGCAACTGAACGCAATAGCCGGAAGAGAAAATACTGACAAATAGCATCAGCTAAATAAAAGAAGCGTGTAGTAATAAATTACTACACGCTTCTTTATACTTATAATATTCTTATACCGAAAAACTCTCGCCACAGCCACAGGTACGGCTGGCGTTGGGATTATCGAAATGAAAGCCTTTACCGTTCAGGCCATCAGAAAATTCCAGTACCGTATCGCAGAGATACAGGAAGCTTTTAAGGTCTGTAACTAATTTTACATCACCTTCTTCAAATACCTGGTCGTTAGGCTGCGCTTCGTTATCAAAATCCAGTTTGTACGACAAGCCGGAGCAACCGCCGCCCACTACACCCACACGTAGAAAATAAGAATCATCCAGCCCGGCATCGCGCTTTAGCTGCTCAATCTTTTTCTTTGCTTTTTCACTGATGTGTATCATATAGTCTGCATCTTATAAAGTGGCTGAAAGTGCTTTTGCCTAAAACACAAATCCAATCTCCACACCTGCACCGTCAACCACTAAAAAGTTTTTATCGCTATCCCTTAATGTTTCTTTTCGTCCAATACCAGTTCTTCCATACCATTCTTCACACGGTAGTCGTTGATAGCCGCTTTGATAGCGTCTTCCGCCAATACCGAGCAGTGAATTTTTACCGGGGGCAGGTTCAGTTCTTCCACTATATCCATATTGTCTATAGTCAGTGCCTGGTCTACTGTTTTGCCTTTCAGCCACTCTGTAGCCAAAGATGATGAGGCTATTGCAGAGCCGCATCCGAAAGTCTTGAACTTAGCGTCTTTTATCAGTCCGGTAGTTTCATCTACCTCTATCTGCAGGCGCATTACGTCGCCGCACTCAGGTGCTCCCACCAGTCCGGTACCTACGTTCTGCTTCGCTTTATCCAGCGTGCCGACGTTTTTGGGGTTCTGGTAGTGGTCTATTACTTTTTCTGAATATGCCATAATATTTTACTTTTTATTTTAGTTTAGTGATGCGCCCATTCAATAGCGTCCAGGTCAATGCCTTCTTTATACATTTCCCATAGCGGGCTCATCTCTCTTAATTTCAATACAGTTTCTTTTATCGCACCGATAGTATAGTCAATTTGCTCATCGGTAGTAAAACGGCCCAGGCCAAAACGCAGAGAACTGTGCGCCAGGTCGTCACCCAGGCCTAAGGCTTTCAATACATACGATGGTTCTAACGATGCTGATGTACAGGCCGAGCCGCTGGACAGTGCAATGTTCTTGTTGAAACCCATCATCAGCCCCTCACCCTCTACATATTTGAAAGATATATTGGCTACGTGCGGCAGGCGGTGTTCCACATTGCCGTTTACATAAGCTTCTTCAAGTTCCAGCAAGCCTTTTTCCAGCCTGTCGCGCATTACACTCAGGCGGGCAGCTTCTGCCTCCATCTCGTTCATGCATATTTCGCAGGCTTTACCAAAACCTACTATGCCCGGCACGTTCATAGTACCGCTACGCATACCGCGCTCGTGGCCACCGCCATCCATCTGTGCAGTCACTTTTACACGGGGATTCTTGCGGCGTACATACAATGCACCTACTCCTTTAGGGCCATACATTTTATGCGCGCTGAAAGCCATCAGGTCTATACCATCTGCTTCTACATCCACAGGTATTTTACCTACGGCCTGTGTGGCATCAGTAAAGAATAATACCCCGTGTTTTTTAGCTATGGCGCTTATTTCGCGTATGGGCTGCACCACTCCTATCTCGTTATTGCCATACATGATGGAAATAAGGATGGTCTTAGATGTAATAGCTTTTTCAAGTTCAGCCAGATCTATCAGGCCATCAGGCTGCACCTGCAGGTAAGTAACTTCGCCACCCAGTTTTTCTATATGCTTGCAGGTATCGAGCACGGCTTTGTGTTCTGTAGTGCAGGTAATAATGTGGTTGCCTTTAGAGCTATACATTTCGAAAACACCTTTCAGGGCCAGGTTATCAGCCTCTGTAGCGCCCGAAGTAAATATGATTTCTTTGGAACTGGCGTTAATCAGTTTGGCTACTTGCTCACGTGCATAATCCACAGCTTCTTCGGCTACCCAGCCAAAGGGATGGCTACGGCTGGCGGCATTACCGAATTTCTCAGTAAAATATGGTATCATCTCGTCCAGTACCCTTGGGTCGCAAGGCGTAGTGGCGTTATTATCCAGGTATATTGGCAATTTCACACTCATGTTCAGATTACGTTGATAATGTTGGCCTACAAAGTTACGTACTAATCAGCGTATTCGTTCATTTTGTACATTGTAGCTTTAAATGAAGCCATATCTAAAACTTATAAGATTTTTATGTTGAAAATTGAGCACCTGGGCATAGCAGTAGCGGATTTGCAGAAATCCATTCCTCTTTTCGAGCAACTGCTGAACACCCCTTGTTATAAAACAGAAGTAGTTGAAACTGAGGGTGTAAGCACTGCTTTTTTTCAATTGGGCGAGTCGAAAGTGGAGCTATTGGAGGCAACCGGGCCCGATAGCCCTATCAGTAAGTTTATTGAGAAAAAGGGCGAGGGTATCCACCACATAGCCATAGAGGTAGAGAATATAGAAGCTGAAATGAAAAGGCTGTCAGCGCTGGGTTTCACCATGCTAAACGAACAACCTAAAGACGGAGCTGATAATAAACTGATATGCTTCCTGCACCCTAAAACCACCAATGGTGTGCTTATAGAACTCTGCCAGGAAAAGAAAAATTAACCCTTTTTGTAGCGCAGTACAGGCAATACTATATATGCCATAAACATATACAGGATGAATCCTGCGACTATTCCTGCCCCTATCATCAACATATAAGACCTGTTGTTTTGGGTAGGTACCATAGCATCGTCTATCACATACAGGTTCAAGGGCATTTCTTTTTTCTTCAGCAACTCCTGTTTCTTTTTGTACAGGTCGTATGAAAGTGAGTACAACGTACCTTCGCTGCTGGTCGCTGCATCAGTTGAAGTGGCCGAAGCACTGACCTGGTAACGCCTTTTCAGGCTATCCATCATTTTCAATTGGTTATCTATGAAGTCGATTTCTTCATCTATCTCCTTCATTCTCAGTTTCCTTTTGCTGATTAGATAATCATTGGAATTTTCCAGGTAGTTGATTATACCTTCCTGTATTTCATTAACATGACTTGTGTCGCCAAGGTAAATATTTACAATGAACGGTATCCGGTCAACATTCAGGTCTTTAGAGAGTGGTTCACCCAATATGTTGGTACCCTCTACATTTTTTAAGGTGTTTATCTGGGCAGTTGTCAAGCCTAACATTGCCTGGGCTTTACCCTTATTATCTTCCAGCAGCCGGTTGAGTTTATTCAATCTGTCTCCATATACCTTTCGTACCAGCTCTTCATACATCACAGTAAAAGAAGCCCTGTATGTATTGGATTTTTTCATGTTCTGGAATATGAATACAGCCGGCACCAGTATAATACATGCAAAAAACACTAGAGCGTTTTTTCTTAAGTCTACATAAAAGGAATGCAGGACAGATATTAGTTTATCATAAAATGAAGCGGGGGTATGATTATCTGCTGGCATAGGCCGTATTATATCAATGTATTTAAATATTATTCCAGCAAAAATAGAATTTTTGCTTTGTGCAACATATATATTTACAATACAAATCTGTTAAAGTGACAGATTAATACCGAATCGTAAATTTTAATACATACAAACAGGCAAAGTAGTATCTTTATATCCTGTTTATCTGACCTGCCGATTTACCCTGTTTTTATTCCTGCTCCGTAACTTTTGAATCATTGTAGATGATGATAGTCGGTAATTCATTGCAGCAGGGCCAAACAGTCGCAACAGATGATGTTCTGTTACACAACCATATACTCAAGACTTTAAAATACTTCCATGTTTTCAGGCACCCATTGAATGTCGAAGAAATACATGCTTTTTTACAAACTGAAGTATCAAAGGACAAATTGCAGCATATATTGTCTGAAATGGTGCGGGATGAGCGCATATTTTATGCCCACAATTTGTATTCGCTGGAAAACTCTGCGCAGATATTTTTGAAAAGAAGGGTGGGTGCTGACATGGCAGCAGAGAAAATGAAAGAAGCGCGCAGGTGTGCCGCTATTATTGCAGCCTTCCCATTTGTAAGGGGTATTTGTGTATCCGGCTCGCTTTCTAAAGGGTATGCCGATGAAAAATCGGATATTGACTTCTTTATTATTACTGCTGAAAAACGCCTGTGGATTAGCCGTACGATATTGCACCTGTTTAAAAAACTGACTTTCCTGGCAAACAGGCAACATTCGTTTTGCATGAACTATTTTATAGACGGGTCGCGCTTAAACCTTGAAGAAAAGAACCTGTTTACAGCTACCGAACTGGTTACACTGATACCCGTGTACAATAGTGATTTACACCGCGAATTGGTTGGCCTGAACAAGGCATGGATAGCTGATATTTTTCCGAATAATGATATTGATCACACACAACATAACGCCTTTAATACCACTTCGTTTATCAAAAAACCTGTTGAATGGTTGCTGAATAAACTCTGGCCGGAAAAGTTCAACAACTTCCTGATGAAGCTGACAGACAGGCTATGGCGTCATAAATGGGAGCGCAAGAACTATCCTATGGAGGATTATGAACTGGCAATGAAAACCAAGTGGTATGTTTCCAAGCAGCATCCGCTCAATTACCAGAAAAAAGTGTTGGAAATAAATGATGGCCCTGTGTTGCAGTTTTAACTATCGGCTTTACATACCCACCATTCCGGTTTGCCCTTACCGGAAAAAAATGACGGAAATAATTTTTTGTACCCGTTGCGTTTCAAATCATTTACACTATGGTGGTGATAATAAGTTGCCATCAATGGATACCCCAAATTATTGTAGTATTCTTCAGTGCGTTGTTGGGCGGCGGCAATAGTATCTTCTGTATAAAAGAAAGTATCCAGTAAGTGAATACTTCCACGACGCTTAAGCAGGGGTTTTAGTCTGCCAGTCAAAATGGAAATATCATTGAAGTATTGGCTACTGGCCCCGAACACAATAACATCGAAAGGAATATTCGGAATTTCATCCTTCAAAATATCAGCATATACCCATAGCAGGTTCTCATCAGTACCAAATACACGCTCCGCCTGCTCCAGTTCTGCAATATTCAAATCAATAGCTGTTACCGAATGGCCTTGTTTGTACAATCGGTGGGACATCCAGCCATTGCCACAACCAATATCCAATATCTTAAGCCTTTGGCTTGCGTAATATTTATCAATATAGCTAGCAAAACGATGGAAACTTTCAGCTCTTAATTTCCATTCTTTATGGTGTATATATGATTCGGGGGGATTAGGAAGTTGTTTCAATAAATCATCTGCTACTACACGCCCTTCGGCATCGCGCACAGCAATGTATAAGCGTTCCTGTTCTGCATATTTTTCTATCGGGGATATGAGTATCATGAAATCTTTTTCATGGTTATAATATAATGGTCTGCCCACCGGTTAAAAGGTGCTTTGTCCCATATCTTATTTTCTATTTTTTCCAGCAGGCGAAATGAGCGCGGATGTTTTTCAAAGAAGTTTTCAATAAATGGTGGTGGCACAGTGACACACAGGCCTTTTATACTTTCTGTCACATATCCTTTTCCGGCGTGTTTTATCACATACTGCGGACTATAGTAATAACAGTAAAAGTTTAGCCCTTCCAGATGAGCTTTAGTACCATTTTTTTTAAATCTGCGGAATGCAGTTCTAAAATAACCTTTGAGTACGGTTAGCATTTCCCAGGGACAAACTTTTGGCATGATTACCAATGTGAAATAACCCCCTGGCTTCAATACCTTATCTATACCGCTTATTACTTCATATAGTTTATCCGTACAGTTTAACCCGCCAAAGTTAGAAAAGACATAATCAAACTTACCCTCATCGAGGGTTTCCAAATGATTGAAAGAACATTTTTTTGAGGAAATATTATTACCTATACCAAGGTTAGTAATTTTTTCATTCAATTGCGCCAGCATACCATCCGCATTATCTGTGGCTACCACATTATAACCCTTTTGTGCAAAGTATATGGAATCGATACCCGTACCGCAGTTCAGCTCCAGCATCCTGCTACCGGGCTGTATATAAGATAATACTTCTTTGCGCACCCGCTCTCTCATCCAGACGATAGATGAACTCGCTTTATCAATTTCATCAAATACTACTGACTGCCTTGAAAAAGCGTCACTAACATGTACCTCATTATCTGTGTTGTCCATTGTATGCATATATCAATGTTCTACGCTCAGCGGTTGTATATCATTTAATTTTTTTAGTTCAGTACTGGCCTGCCAGCTGTAATACGGCAGTTTCATAAAGGTTTTTAATTTGTCCAACCCTTTCTTTTCATTCGTGCTTACCTGGTGCTGGGCACGTAAGCGCCTGTAATATGCATGTACATAGCGGTGCAATTGTTTGTAGAATTCCGGCTCGTAAGTATTGCGGAACATCAGTGCAAGTTCGTCACTGTCAGTCCAGTTGGCCTTGCCGTTCAGCTGCGATTTTACGTTCTCAAAAAATTTGGTGCCTGGCAAAGGGTATGATACTGATATGCCTATGTCATCAGGCATATTACGCTTTACCAATTGCAGTGTCATGTTGATGTCCGCAATAGTTTCGCCGGGGTAACCAAACTGCAGAAAGTATGCAGGGTGGATGCCGTGTTTCTTCAATATACGTGTAGCCTCTTCTATCTGCTCTATGGTAGTGCCCTTGTCCATAGCGTCCAGTATTTTCTGCGAGCCACTTTCGGCACCCATCCACACATTATCGCAGCCTGCTGCGGCCAGCGGTATTATTTGTTCGTCTTTCAGCAGCAGGTCGGCACGCGATTGTATTTTGAATTTGAACTGCAATACTTTTTCCTGCACCAACTCTGCAAACCGTTTCACCCATCCGGGTTTCAACCCGAAGATGTCATCGCAAAACCAAACATGGTCAAAGCCATAGTTTTTTTGCAGCAGCATAAGTTCCTCAACTACATTTTCAGGGCTGCGGGCGTTGTACCTGTTACCATATATTGGTTTGGCGCACCAATTGCATTTAAACGGGCACCCCCTTGTGGTACCAATATTGATGGAAAAATAGCCATGACTGTTTCGCCATGCTTTTTGATACTCCTTTACATTAACCAAATCCCATGCGGGCAATGGCAGGCTATCCAGGTCGTTCATCACAGGGCGCTTGCCGGTGTGTACGGTATGCCCGTCAATACGTGTTGCCAGCCCCGGTATATCAGTATTATTGTCTTTGCCTGCTTTCAGGGCGTTTACCAGTTCCAGCAATGTTTGCTCGGCCTCACCTATTATTACATAGTCTGCATTATGGTCCAGGTACATATCAAAATGGTCGGTAGAGTCCGAGGAAGAAACTATAACCTTACACCCATAGCCCTTAGCCATTTCCGACATTTTAAATGCTGCCTCCCGCATATTGGTCAGGCACATTTTGGTGAGGTAGTTAAACCCATCATCATATATCACCAGGAAATCGGGACGATACTCTTCAAGAACGGGCTGTATAGTTTCAGGTCCTGTAGCAAACATTACATCGTGCAGGCGCACATCGTAGCCATGCTGCCTGAGCCATGCGGCGGCAAATATGGTACCCAATGGGGCATAAGGCTGCATGGTAGCCCATTGCTTAGGGTCGTACCTTAAGAAATATGAATGTGTAAATAATACGCGCATCCTGTTATTGACAGATTAGCTGTTCAGCTCTTTCCAAAGTTATACAATATACTACCAGGTGAGCGTGCAGGAGGACAAAGGAACGGGTTACAAAAATAGTGTTTTTACCAGTTTTTTAGCGGGAATAATGCTGAAAGGTTTGTATTCCCATGCTTTTAAGTAATTTTTAATTGCCCGCCTTCTATCCTTTACACCGGCAAATTTTTCCCCTAGGTTGATATACGACAAAAATAAGGGCTGTCGCACGATTGCAATGTTTATCCAACCCTTCTCCAGGTAAAGGTGTACCGACTCCTGGTATTCTTCAAAGTCTTCACACCAACTGGCATTGACGCTATTACCGGCATGTACCCGGCGGTGCAGCATTGGTTTGTATATGACCACCGCATCATAATAGTATGCCAGCAAGCCCATGAAACTATAATCGGTAAACAACCTGTTTTCATTGAACATACCCGTCTTTTCCACGCAGTCTTTCCTGAATATGAGTGTGGTAATATGAAACAGCAAATCCGCCGTACAGTGTTCCCTGAATATATTACCAACAGTCACACCGTTAGCAGTCTCATGGTATGGCGATTCAAGCTGCCCGGGTACTCTAAAATCACACCAGTTGGTTACGGAAAATCCGGCGGCAAGATTTTGTTCCATCAAGGTTACTTGTTGTTCCAGTTTGTTGGCCACCCACAGGTCGTCAGAGTCCATAAAAGCTATATATGCACCCTTGGCCCTTTGTATAGCCTTGTTCCTGAGCGTACCAGTAATAGCAGTACGGGGGTGACGGGTATAATGAATCCTGTTATCGGTAAAGGAGTTGACAATATCTTCTGTGTTATCATCAGACCCATCGTCTTCTATCAGCAGTTCCCAATAGGTATATGTTTGCGACTGTACAGATTGTATGCTTTCTGCAATATACTTTGCACGGTTATACGTAGGCATGATGATGCTGACAAGCGGCTGTGAACTGTGCGACATATCAGAACCAGCCTTTGCGTTTAAAATATATCAGCATCAGCAGCGGTATAGCCAGCATCAGACCAACTGTAATATAAAAACCATCCTTCTGGTGGGATAGGGGAATGACATCGAAGTTCATGCCGAAGATGCCGCCGATAACCGTAGCGGGTGCCATCAGCGTTGCCAGCAGGGTAAACACTTTCATCACCTCGTTCATGCGCAGGTTTATCTGGCTCATAGAAAGGTCCTGCAGGTTCATCACCATATCGCGGTGGTTCTCTACATATTCGTTGGCCAGGGTTATGTGGTCCAGCACGTCTTTGTAGTATTTCTCATGCTCAAACTCCAGCAGGTCGCTGTCGCTTTTTATAAAGCCATGTACCAACTCTTTTACCGGGCCTATGGAGCGGCGCAGCACCATCACCTCCCGGCGCAATATGCTCAGGCGCGACAGAGTGGCCTGTTCCCGCTTATGCAGCAGCAGTATATCTTCCAGCCTTTCTATACGGTCGTTTATCTTTTCTATAATGCCAAAGTAGCTGTCCACTATGATATCTATCAGGCTGTAGCAGAGATAGTCGGCAGTACGGCTGCGCAGCCGGGACGTGGCTATGCGTATACGCTCCCTTACAGGGTCAAACACATCACGCTTGGGGTCTTCCTGGAAGGATATGACAAAATCCTTCCCCAGCAGTATGCTCACCTGCTCGCTTTCTATTTCCCCGGTGTTTATGTTGTAGTACAGCATAGGCAGCAGGCAGAATATTACTTCGCCGGCATCTTCCATTTTGGGCCGTTGGCCAATGCTTATAATGTCTTCTACCAGCAGGTGGTGTACCCCGTAATGGTTACAGAGTTTCTCCACTTCGCTCTTCTTTATGCCGTCCACGTTTATCCAGGTAACGCGACCGCTGGTGATGTATTGGGTGCAGTCTTCAAAGGCTACCTGTTTCTTCTCTTCGTATCCGGCGGCATTGTAGTCGAATACCGAATATACAGGCTCTGTTTCCTTCTGCTCGCGGTGTTGCTCTATTTTGGTAGGGTTGAAAGACGTAAGCGGCTTGCGCAAATCAATATTCCATGTCCATTCGGGCAGTAACCTGGCAAGTCCGCGGGCGTATTTCCTTGTATTCATGCAGCTAATATTTACGGCACATCAGGTTTTTCAGTAAGTTCGTACCTTAAATTTTTAAATCCGGTATCTAAATTAAGATTTATTACATCATTTTATGAAGAAGCTCCTACTTACATTACTAAGCCTGTGCCTGCTGACCACCTCATGGGCAGGCAAAAAGAAAACCAACCCTAATACGGTAGTGATAGAAACCGAATATGGCAATATTACTATGGTACTCTTTGATAATACCCCCAAACACAGGGACAACTTCCTGAAGCTGGCCAACGAGGGCTTTTTTGACAGTACATTGTTCCACCGGGTGATACCACAGTTTATGATACAAGGCGGCGACCCCGACTCTAAAAAAGCAGCCGCAGGCACTATGTTGGGCAATGGCGATGTGGGATACCGCATAGATGCCGAGATCAACGATACCAACTTTCACCAATATGGAGCAGTAGCTGCTGCAAGGGACAACAACCCCAACAAATCATCGTCGGGCTGCCAGTTTTATATTGTAGTGGGCAAAAAGTTTACAGGCGAGCAACTGGATGGTATGAGTAAACAGAACGGAAGAAACTATACCCCTGCGCAACGCGAAGTATATAAAACCATCGGCGGCACCCCTCACCTGGATGGTAACTATACCGTGTTTGGTCAGGTGATAGAAGGCATGGACGTAGTGGAAAAAATAGTAGCCGAGCCGCGCAACAATATGGACCGCCCCAACAAGGATATGCGTATGCTGAAAGTGTATGTACCCAAGGTTAAGAAAAAGAAGTTTTTGGGGATATTCTAAAATATGGAAGAACGTCTGCAACAGATAAAAAACTTACTGGATAGTAAAAGAAGGCTGTACAACCAGCCTTCTTTTATTAAGGACGACCCCCTATCTATACCTCACCGTTTTACGAAAAAGCAGGATATTGAAATCAGCGGCCTCTTTGCCGCCGTGCTGGCATGGGGCAACAGAACAAGCATCATCAACAGTTGTAACCGACTGATGACATTGATGGATAATACCCCTTACGATTTCATACTCAATCACCGGGATACAGATTTAAAACCATTCTTGGGTTTTGTACACCGCACCTTCAACGCTACCGACCTGTTGTATTTCATCCATTTTCTGCAATGGCATTATGTGCAGCACGATTCATTGGAAGATGCCTTCGTACCGGGTAAAACATACAAACATGAAACGGTAGAACAGTCGCTGGTACATTTTCATAATTACTTCTTCTCTATAGAGCACCCCGAGCGCACCCGCAAACATATTTCTACCCCTGCCCGCAAAAGCGCATGCAAACGCATCAATATGTACTTGCGCTGGATGGTGCGCAAAGACAAACAGGGCGTGGACTTTGGTATGTGGAAGAAGATAAAGCCACATCAGCTCATTTGCCCGCTGGATGTACACGTAGCCCGTGTAGCGCACCGGCTGGGGCTGATAGACAATAACAACAGCAACTGGCAAAACGCCCTGCAACTGACAGCACAACTCCGCGCTATGAATCCCGATGACCCCGCAGTGTATGACTATGCATTATTTGGATTGGGGGCAGAGGAGCGTGTGTAAATATCCCACCCGGTTATTGTCGCTTTTACACCCCATCCTTTTCAATATTTCTTTGCAAATTTGATGTACAGAAACAATCCACCCACAATGAACCAAGACATCAAAGCATACCACGACGTACTGCCCGAAGATTACCGGGCTATTGCCGACACGCTGTACGATGAAATATGCAGCGCCCTGCCCGAAGCGGAGCATAAAATATGGCATGCACACCCGGTGTGGTTCCTCGATGGCAACCCCGTAGCGGGCTATAGTAAACTGAAAGACTGCATGCGCCTGCTGTTCTGGAGCGGACAATCCTTTGAAGAAGAAGGCCTGGCACCGGAGGGCAGTTTTAAAGCTGCGGAAGCGCGATATACCGATGTAAAGCAGGTAAACAAAAAAGACCTCAAGCGCTGGCTGAAAAAATCAAAAGACATTCAGTGGGATTATAAGAATATTGTAAAACGGAAGGGCGTATTGGAGCGGTTGAAATAATATCCGGCAAATCCCTGTTGTAAAACAGATAGGGGTAAACGGGTTTTCAGTTGTCAAGTAATTAAACAACCAGGTTATGCATCGTAAAGAATTCATCAAGCAATCTGTACTGGCTTTGCCTGCATTCTACTTCGGGCAAAGCATTTTGTTCGCATCCTGCAGCAAAAAAGATCAACCGAAAATCGGCAGTTGGCGTGGCGATGTGCTGATAGTTGGCGCAGGTATCGCCGGCCTATATGCTGCTAAAAAACTCATGGAACAGGGTATGAACGTAACCATACTGGAGGCTGGTAACTATGCAGGCGGACGAATACGAACCCTGAAAGGATTTGCTGACTTTGATATAGAGCTGGGTGCTGAAGAAGTGCATGGCAAACGCTCGGAGTGGTACAATATAGTGACCGCCACACCGGGGGTACGGTTGGGTGAAAATAAAAGCGAAGACTATTATTATATAGATAATCAACTGAAGAGCGAATCTGGCTGGTCGGGCAACAGCAACCTGGTGGAGGCCAGGACATTTGAAACCACGGCGCGCAATTACAGCGGTGCAGACAAGACTGTTTACCAAGAGATGCTGGACAGGAATATCCACCCATCGGTACACGAGATAGTAAATGCCGCAACCGGCAATGAGTACGGCACATCTGCCAACAGGCTGAGCATATTGGGCATTACCGAAGAAGACCATCTCTGGAATTCGGGAGATAATAATTATGAACTGGGTAACGGCAATTACGAAGCAGTATTGCAACACCACTTTGGCGATGTGATAAAAAAAGTACAGCTGAACAAGGCAGTAAAAAGTATCAACTACAGCGGAGCTAAAACAGTAGTGACGGATGTAAACGGTACAGAACATATAGTAGACAAGGTGCTGGTTACAGTCCCGTTGACAGTATTGAAAGCAGGCGATATCAGCTTCTCCCCCTCATTGCCCGACAGCAAGAAAAACGCCATGAATAAAATTGGTATGGGTGCGGGTATGAAGGTAATATTGAAGTTCAGCAATCGCTTTTGGCCTGCAGATACCGGTAGCATTATCGGAGGGTCTAAATGTCCTGAATACTGGTACACAGCAGGCAAAGGCAGCACACCCGTGCTTACCGCTTTTGTAATGGGCGAAAAAGCAGAACACCTCAGCAGTCTGGGCAATGGAGCCGTGCAGGAACTGTTGCAGGAGCTGGATAAGATGTATGGCAATAACGCTGCCAGCAGCGCCTACAACGATGCACATATAACTGATTGGGGTAAAGAACCTTTTTTTAAAGGGGCTTATTCCTACCCCATAGTAGGTGGTGGCATAGCTATGCGTGCTGAATTGGCAAAAGCCATTGATAACAAAATATACTTTGCGGGTGAGGCTACACATACTGCCGGGCACAGCGCAACAGTGCATGGCGCGCTGGAAACAGCCATAAGAAGTGTAACGGAGATAACGGCAGGATAGTAGCCGGGTAGCCTCGGTCAATAAGTTAAATATTCTTTAACGAGGTTTGGCGATAACGATATTGCCTTAGATTCGTTTCGCAAAAAAAACATTACATGCTGACAGCAATCCACCCCAAACTACCCATGCGCGATAAGACCATTACGCGCAATTATTATATCCATCAATTAGGCTTTGAGCAGTCGGGCGGAGATTATGACGGATACCTGATGCTGCGCAAAGACAATATCGAGATACATTTCTTCGAGCACAAGGAGCTGGTGCCTGCAGATAACTACGGGCAGGTGTATATACGTACCAACGATATTGATGCACTCTATCAATCGCTGGTGGACAATAACGTAAGCATACACCCCAACGCCCCGCTGCATACCAAGCCCTGGGGCCAGCGCGAGTTTGCCCTGCTCGACCCCGATAATAACTTGCTTACTTTCGGGCAGGGTGTTGAATAAGCAATAAATTGTGTCTCGTCATACCTATATGAGAGCAAGGGTAGAAATATTAAAAGACTTGGTAACACTGAAATCTGACAGTAGTCAGTTGGAAAAGGAATTGGCACAATATCCATGGGATATGGAAGAACCGTTATTGATACTTCGCAAGCAGGATATTATTGCAGTTGTGCAAAGATGCATTAATAATGAAATTTTATTTAAGGACTTGAACGACTGGGCTAATGTTATAGAGTTGAGAGATGATATAGGTTTTGAAGATGAAGAAGTAAAGCAATTGATTTTTGAATTAGCAAATCCCGAAATTAATGGAGTGCTAACATTAGAGGGCTTAAAAACAATCATAAATCATAGATAACCAATGATAAATACCTAATTTAGTCGCAGCTTAAACAACTGTCTTGCGCATACTATTAGTATATCCCGAAATGCCGGACACCTTCTATGCAATGAAACATTTCATGGAGGTGGTGGACAAGAAGGCAGCATACCCGCCGCTGGGCCTGCTCACGGTAGCTGCTATGCTGCCCACGCATTGGGAGAAAAAACTCGCCGACCTCAACGTAGCCCCGCTTAGCGATGAAGACATCCGTTGGGCCGATTATGTGTTCCTTTCTGCTATGAACGTGCAGGAAGAATCTGCAGGCGAGATCATCAGGCGCTGTAACGCGGCTGGCGTTAAGATAGTAGCGGGCGGTACGCTGTTCACACACGAGCATTATCGCTTTCCGGGTGTGGACTATTTCGTGCTGAACGAGGCGGAGCTAACCCTGCCACTGTTTTTGGCCGACCTGGCCAATGGCAATCCGCAACCCATATACCAATCCAAAGAATTTGCCGACGTCACCACATCGCCGCTGCCCATGCTGGAGCTGGTGGATAAAAGTGAGTACCTCTACGACATAGTGCAATACTCTCGCGGCTGTCCCTATATGTGCGATTTCTGCGACGTGACTGCCCTGCTGGGCCGCCGCCCCCGCACCAAAACGCCTGAGCAGATAATAGCAGAACTGGACGCCATCAACGGCGACGAACATACGCAACTCGTCCTCTTTGCCGACGACAACCTGATAGGCAACAAACGCATACTGAAAGCCGAACTGCTGCCGGCGCTCATAGCCTGGCGCAGGCGGGTGCAGCCATCATTCTACTTCGCTACCCAGCTCACCATCAACCTGGCCGACGACGAAGAACTGATGCAGATGCTGATAGACGCGGGTTTCAGGCATATATTCATAGGTATAGAAACCCCGTCGGAAGAGAGCCTGAAAGTATCGCACAAAACACAGAACCTGAAGAAGAACATGCTGCACAGCATACACGAGCTGCATGGCAAGGGCTTCATTATATCAGGCGGGTTTATTGTGGGTTTCGATACCGACGATGAAACTATCTTCAAAAGGCAGATACAGTTTATACAGGAGAGTGGCATACCGCTGCCAATCGTCAACATACTGAAAGCGCCCCCCGGCACCGACCTGTACCGCCGTATAAAAATAGAAGGGCGTCTGTCCAAGCCATTTGCCTTTACCGAGGGCGATACCAACATCGTTCCCATTATGGACCCGCAAGTGCTGTACAAAGGTTTTATAGAGGTCATCAACCATATTTATACGCCCGAGGGCTCATACCAGCGGCTGAAGAATTTCTTCGCCACCTACCGCTTTCCGCAAAACACGCTGAAGATAAAAGAGCGGCTGACAATGAAACAGGTAAGGATGGCCCTGCTCATCATCTACCGCCTGGGCATAGCCGATAGCAACCGCAAATACTTCTGGAAACTGGTAGGCTGGAGCCTGGCCAACAACCGCAAGATGCTGGACAAGGCATTCTTCTACAGCATTATGATATACCAGATGCACCAGACCTACAAAACCATACTGCAGGACGCCCTCAACGAAATGGAAAACTTCAAAAAACCGGAACTCATGGCCAAAAGGGCCGAGCTGGCATTGGTGGGATAGCCATATCACTATTGTAACTTTGCTGTATTGAACCCCCGCTGTTCAAGATGTTCTGTAAGGCATCTTGAATACAGAATAGAAAGCCGTTTTGTAAACGGAATTCAAAGTACCGAAGCTAAGAATATGCATCTAAGTCTAGTATGCCCTGCCCTGTGAATAACATCCGCGCGCTACTATAAAGGTATTCCTCCTCTTTATCGACAATGCCTGCCCGTACCGGGTTCTGGTGTATATAGTCCAGCTTAGTATGGTAGAAAGCAGAAGTATTAATCTCCTCAGCATAATTGTCCTTTTGCCAGAAACTGATATTGTCGTCCTGTTTCAGCAGCCATAATAGCCAATTTTTGCGGCTTTCGCGAGGGTTACTTTCAATCGCCTGCACAATTTGCGTAGCCGTATACTTTTTAAAGTCGCGCAAAATATCGCTCAGGTTATATCCTTCTTTACAGGAAATAATGAGGTGTATGTGATTGCTCATAATTACCCAGGCAAATATTTCTAACCCTTTATGCTCCCGGCAGTATTTCAGGCTGTTGACTATTATATCGGCATACTCCCTTCTTGTGAAGATATCTACCCATTGCACTACTGTGCAAGTGATAAAATAAACACCCTGCTGGTCGTGGATTCTGTAAGCGTAGGCCATAGTGCGCAAGTTTGCAGTATCAATATACTGAACTTCAGGAATTCTTATTCCGTTTACAAAACGGCTTTCTATTCTGTGTTCCACATCCCCTTGCGGAAGATATGGAACAGCGATATAGAACACTGCCAACGAGTTAATCTCACCTACCTTTTCAACACCCTGTATGCCCGGGGGCTATCTGATAATCGTATAATATACATCCCTTGCGGGTATGCACTTAAGTCAATGCTTACCGGGCCATGCGTTGCGGCCACTTCTTTTATCAGCGTTCCGTACACATTATATACAGCTAGCACCCTGCCGGCTTCGTAGCCACCCAGCTCCACTGTTAGTATATCCGTTACCGGGTTTGGCGCTATACGCCATTCTGTTGTCTTTCTGTATTTGTCATCAATACTCAATTGCAGGCATGAGCTGTCCAGCAGATGGTCGTACACACCAATATTCCAGTCGGTCAAATGATTATATACCACCTCTTTTACCGCTATCCTGATACTGGCTGCATCTGTGCCGGCAAGCCCGGCGTTAAATGTAATCAGTGTAGGGTCTCTCCTGAATATGGCAGTATAAAAACAACATGCTGCCGCATAGCTACCTGCAACAGATGGATGGCTGTCGTCAGGTTGATATAGCTCTATTGCCGGGTAATTCCGCCTGATATACCGCCATACTGTACCTACAGGAGATACAGAAGCTTTCAGCGTATCTGCAAATACTTTGTAATGGCTGCCTATTGCGCTATCCATTTCATAGTAGGTACGGACAATCAATCTGGAGGGGTCACATTCCGGGGGTGTGCACACATACTGGTCCCCCGGCTTCCTGCCCCATGTGGCATAAAACATCGTTTGCGCGCACCTGTTTTCTGCCTTTATGGTACTGTCCATTTTAATGCAGTATGGCAGGAAGTTCATAAAAGTGGAGGGATAAGCCAATGCCATACTCTGGTCCTGCAATATCACATTATCCCAGCTGCCCGCAGCCACTTTAGTCATCGAAGCCTGGTTAGCTAAATGCTGTGCTATATAATAGCTACCCGGAGTGTTACTGTCAAATATCAACGTATCGCCGGCAGAAGCAGCTGCGTCCGATACCATTTTAGGCAGGTCGTTTACACCTGTATAGCTGTTACCTAAAAACAAAGCTTTTTTCAAGCTCTGTGCCTGTGAATGGAACGGACTTAGAATGGCTGCAACTATTGCAATATAAACTGTAATACATTTCATTTTCAAACGCGTTTAATAGTTAGACGATTGTTTTGCGTTGTTGCTTGGCAAGAATCAAAAATTTCTTATGCCCAAACCACTCTTTCAATTCGCTAAGTTCTGCATAAGATACTCCTGGAAAATTAACTAAGGTTAATTTTTACAGCTAATATGAACATACCTTTGTGATTGGTAAAAGGAAAGTTTTTCGTCATTTTAAAGCAACGCTACAATAAAATAAGTATGATGAATCCGGCATACAGTAAAGCGATAAAATTAATATTCTGCATAATCGTTCCAACAATCTTGTTTCATATTTGTATTGTTCTAAAGATTATACCATATGACATTACATGGGGAGGTAAACTTAAAAATGACACGGATATGTATGTCTTTGAGAGTATTAGTATCCTGCTGAACCTATTTTTTTTGTGGGTGGTATCAATGAAAGGGGACATGGTGTCATTTAAATTTTCCGGCAGGGCACTTAATATTATTTTGTGGTGCTACCTCATTTTGTTCAGCATCAATACAATTGGCAATCTATTTGCGGAAACACTCTTTGAAAAACTATTTTCGTTCATAACGCTTCTTCTGGCAATAGCATTATGGATAATATTGAAGAAGAAATAGAATACAACTACTAATATGCGACAATGGTAAGGTTATTTACGACCATTGCTCCGAACACATAAAATATCACACAAACCCTTTATATTTGAAACTAAATCTAAACCGCAATGAACTCAAAAATTAAAATGATTATGCTGGCCGCTGTGTGCAGCGCCAGCCTGTTATCTTGTAAAAAAGATTATGACTGTGATTGTACCATATCTGTAGATTTGGGCACAGGCACGCCATACTCAATTACACAGACTACCGGAATAGAGAAGACTACAAAAAAAGGTGCGGAAGGCACCTGCGATAATATTGAAGACAACCTGCGCAATACCTTTGGTATAGGCACGAATCCCCCCACTATTAATTGCATGATTGATTAAATATATACAGGGTGCGGGCTACCCGCACCTTAATTTACCTTTGGAAGGTAAAGGGTGGATAGACTATCTGTCCAGCCTGAAAAGCACTTCTTCTATTTCTTCATTTCTTGCAAGGGCAAACCCCCGTTCCGTGCCTGTACGTATAAAACCCGCTTTCTCCAGCATTTTTATAGAACGGATATTGTCGGACGCAGCACGCCCATGCAATGGCCTGATCTCTACCTGTTGCAGGAACAGTGCCAGCGCCCGGGAGGCATAACCCAACCCCCAGTATTCCCTGCCGATACCGTAGCCTATTTGTGTTTCACCATCCATCACGTAAGTTCCAATACTGCCGGTTATGGCACTGTCAACAAGTATGGTCCACGAGTTGACATCCGGGTCTGCTAAAAATCCCTCCCACTTGGCAAAATAGGCATCCCTGTCTTTCCAGGTACTGCTTACAAATGCTGCCATATACCCCGCTTCATCATCCGCTTGCAGATCAAACAGCCTGTCTAGGTCTGAATGCTGTGTTTTTCTCAACTCCAACTTTTTCATTTATCGGATATATTGAAGCCAAAGTTACATCCAATCCCCGGTATCTTAATCTGCACCTTTTCGCCCTTGTTAGTATTCTTCACCAACAAGTTCCCATGTGGTTGGTATGCTCACCAAAATCAAAAACCGCACGGCCGTTAACAAAGTATCACAACAATTTTACGCATATTTACATATAAAATGCAGTTACAAAAAACAGGCTGCATAGGTTCTTTGAAATACTATCCTCGAAATACAAAAAACTCCCCTCTTGTTTTTAGGAGGGGATATTGGCGAATGCCTTTAGGGCATTCGCCAATCGGGGAGGTTGACTCGAGTTGGGCAATAAATCAAAAAATCTGGAATCAAAATGGAACATTTTTTCCTGACAATTGATTATCAGTGGCTTATGTAAACCCCGCCTAAGATTTTTCCGAAAATCCGGCATCAAATGGGAACATTTTGGGAACAAAACCCATCAGTTTTGTTCCCAAATGCACAAACGTAGTTATACGAACAGCACCTCCTCCCGCACCTTCTTCGGTTCCGGCAGTTTGTCCACAAAAGCATCGGGTAGTAGTATGAGTGAAACGCCTTTTTGTTTCCACCAGTAGGTGTCGGCCAGTTGGCGGCTGCTCACTATACCGGTCACGCAACAGCGTTTTTCATTGCTGCTCCATTCTTCTATACGTTCAAAGCGGTCGTGCGGCACGTTAAACAACCCATCGAAGCTGGCGTACACCCGCAGGTAAAACTCATTAGACAGCGTAGGCGTATTATCACGGTATAGCTTTTTGTATTCGTATTTATAATCGTAGCGCAGTGCCGATATATCGCTGAGCACGGCAGATACTGTGGGGAAGCTACCGGCACCCTTGCCGTAAAAGAATTGCTCTTCCGCCAGCCCGCTTTCTATCACTACACCGTTGTATTCATTTTTTACCCGGTGCAGCAGGCTGTCTTTTTTCACAAATTGCGGCAGTACAAAGGCAGCTACTTTGTTACCGGGCAGCTTTTTGGCCTGCGCTACGAGTTTTATCTCGTAGCCTTTTTCGCCCGCATATACAGCATCCTGCGGGTCCAGATTTTGTATGCCCGAGTAGGTGAGTTGCGATGGTGCCGCCACTATACCGTAAGCGTGCGCGAGTATGATGGATAATTTGTTCACAGCATCTATACCCTCTACATCCAGCGCAGGGTTGCTTTCGGCAAAGCCCTCGTACTGCGCCTCCAGCAGTGCATCGTGGAAGCTCACTTTGTTTTCAAACACTTTGGTGAGTATATAATTGGTGGAGCCGTTGACAATGCCGCTGATGCTTTGCAGCAGGTCGTTATCGTAATACTCTTCCAGGTTGCGGATGACGGGAATACTGGCGCAGCATGCAGCTTCGTACAGCAGGGGTGTTTTGTACTCCTGTTGCAATTGCAGCAGTTCGGGCAGGTGTTCGGCTATCATCTTTTTGTTGGCGCTCACTACGGCCTTGCCGGCTTTCAGTGCCTTTTTGGTGATGTCAAAAGCCGCGTCTGCATCATCTATCAGCTCCACTATCACATTGATGCTGCTGTCTGATAGTAGTATCTCATGATAGACCGTAAACAGTTCCTGTGGTGCCGAGCGTTTTTTATCAGGGTGTTTGATACACACTTTTTTGATGCTTGCGTTCAGCGATTGTGTCTGGCTCAATACTTTGTACAGGCCCTCGCCCACTACGCCAAATCCGAATAGTCCGATGTTGAGTTGTTTTTGTTGTTTAGACATTTTGTAATTGATTTAATTGTTTAGACAATATTGATGTTGGTTGTGATTATTGATATTCAAATATCCGTGGTTCCTGTACTGCTTTGTTCAGCTTATCCAGCGCCTGTACTATGTCGGCTTTCAGGTCTGCCACCTGTTCCAGCCCTACGCTCAGGCGTACCAGGCTATCCTGCACACCGGCTGCACGGCGCTTGTCTGCAGGTATCGATTTGTGGGTCATGGTAGCGGGGTGGCACAGCAGGCTCTTAACACCGCCCAGGCTCTCTGCCAGTTTAAAGAGTTGTGTATTGCACACCACTTTCTTGGCAGCGTCTTCTGTATTGTTCTTCAAGGTAAATGTGACGATACCCCCAAAGGCTGATTGCTGGCGTGCCGCTATCTCGTGGTTGAGGTGTGTCTTTAAGCCGGGATAATACACTTTGTCAACCGCCGGGTGAGATTGCAAGAACTCCGCCAGTTCCAGGGCATTGGCGCTGTGCTGCTGTACACGCAGGTGCAGGGTCTCCAGCCCGCGGATGACCAACCAGCTATCAAATGGTGAGAGTATAGCGCCGCATGCGTTCTGTATGAACTTGATTTGCTCACCCAGCTCTTTGGTTTTGGTCACTACCAGTCCGGCTATCAGGTCGCTATGGCCGCCCAGGTATTTGGTAGCGCTGTGTATTACGATGTCTGCTCCCAACAATATAGGCTGCTGCAATACCGGAGAAGCGAAAGTGTTGTCCACGCACAGCAGGATATTGTGTTGCTGCGCAATCTTAGCTATCGCTGCGATGTCACTGATCTTCAGCGTGGGGTTGGTAGGCGTTTCCAGCCATATCAGTTTGGTGGCGGGTGTCAATGCTTCAAACACATTGGCCACATCTGTGGTATCCACGTAGTTGACGTTAATGCCAAACTTTTGATAGATATGCGTAAACTGTCTGAAGGCCCCGCCGTATATATCATCTACGGCCAGTATCTCGTCGCCGCTTTGCAGCAGTTTCACTACTGCGTCAATAGCCGCCAGCCCACTGCCGAAGGCTGAGGCATGTGCGCCGCCTTCCAGTTGCGCGATGATGTTCTCCAGCGTTTCGCGTGTGGGGTTGTTGCTGCGGGCATAGTCGTAGCCCTTGTTGACGCCCGGTGCTTCCTGCACATAGGTAGATGTCTGGTAGATGGGCACCGATATAGCGCCTGTCAGCGGATCAACGGGAATGCTGTGGATCAATTCTGTTACTGTACTCATTTTATTCCTGGTTTTAAATGTGACGTATTCGTGGGTTCTTGCGAATACTTACCAGGAACTTACCGGGAGAGCTTTTTGCCTGCCTTACACCCTTTGGGGGTTGGGGGTAAACAAAAAAGCTCTTCCGATAAAATCAGAAGAGCTTTGAGTTTTATGTTAATAACGCCGTAGCGTTAGTAGCTGCAAACTATTGCATCTGACTTATCTGCCCCGCATTGCTGCAGGATGGAAGTAGCACCTTTCAAGGCTTTCACCTTGATGGTTGCTAAGACGTCTACGGGCCATATCCCTCGGTCTTTCTTGATAAGCATCGTTGTAAAGAACTGGTGCAAAGATATAATCGGGGGTTTCTAATTTCCAAATAAAATTTTTTAATGCCCTGTTTTGCCCCTATTAACAAGGCGTTTAACGGATAAACATATTATTTGAGTTAAATTGCACCCCTGTATTCAGCATACCCCATGCAGTTACCCGAGGGCAAAAAAATATATTTCGCTTCCGACTTTCATCTCGGCATTCCCGACCGTGCCTCCAGCATAGCCCGCGAAAAACGCATATGCAACTGGCTGGACGAAATAAAGCACGATGCGGAGCAGCTATACTTAGTAGGCGATTTGTTTGATGCCTGGTTTGAATACCGCAAAGTAGTCCCCAAAGGTTATACCCGTTTTTTAGGCAAGCTGGCCGAATTATCGGACAGTGGTTTGCACATAGAAGCCTTCACCGGCAATCACGATTTGTGGATGGTGGATTACTTTATGGACGAACTGAACATACCTGTACACCACAAGCCGGTTGAGCGCGAATTCAACGGGAAAAAGTTCTTCATTGGCCACGGCGATGGCCTGGGCCCCGGCGATTACGGCTACAAGCTGTTAAAATCCGTGTTGCGCAACAAAATGGCACAATGGTTGTATAGAAGGATACACCCGGACACAGGTGTGGGCATGGCAGAATGGTTCAGCCAGCGCGGGCCGAAACATACCGAGGGTGATGAAGAAACATTTCAGGGGCCGGAAAAGGAATACCTGGTTCAGTTTTGTTTAGATACGCTGAAGAAGGAACATATTGATTATTTCATTTTTGGTCACAGGCATATAGCCATAGAGTACCCACTGCCGGGCGATAGTTTATACATCAACCTGGGCGATTGGATACGCTACGACAGTTATGCTGTATTTGATGGTAAAGAATTGAAACTGGAATACTATAAACAGAAGTAATGGAACGGCGAAGTTTATTTATGATCAGGCATGCGAAGTCCAGTTGGAAAAACCCTTTGCAAAGTGATTATGAAAGGCCATTGAACGACAGGGGGGAAACGGATGCACCTAAGATGGGTGAAAGGTTGAAGCAATTGAATATCAAACCCGGCCTGATTATCAGCAGTACTGCCAAACGTGCCGCTCAAACTGCCAAAAAGATAGCCGCTGCAATCGGTTACGATGTGAATGAGATAAAATGGTACGATAAGTTGTATCATTGTATCCCCGCGGTATTTGAAGAGGTGCTGTACGAGGTGGATGATAATGTACAAACAGTGTTCATAGTAGCACACAACCCCGGCATCACCCAGTTTGTCAACGAGTTGTCGCCCTCGTTTCATACTGACAATATGCCCACCTGCGGTATAGTTGGCGCAGAATTTGAACTGAAGGCATGGAATGAATTCAGCAGAGTAGAGAAGAGCGTAATTTTATTTGAGTATCCTAAGAAAAATATATGACAGTATCTGTTACAGATAACATCAGTGCGTTAGAAAAACTATTTGAAGACCATTTTAATATTAAACCGCAGTCGGTTACCCCGATGCCGGTATCAGGTTCGGACAGGCGGTATTACAGGCTCCAGGCTGATAAAATTTCGGCTATAGGCACCTATAATTCCAACGTTGCAGAAAACAATTCTTACTTCTATTTCACAGAGCTGTTTCGCAAGCACGAAATAAACGTACCTGAAGTATATAAGGTAGGCCGCGAAAGAAGGTACTACCTGCAGCAAGACCTGGGCAGCACATCCCTGTTCGACCTGCTGATGGAAGAAGGCCATACAGATAAGGTGAAAGACTATTTTCACAAAGCTGTGGAGCAGTTGGTAAGGGTGCAATGGCTGGCAGGACGTGAATGTAATTACAACCAGTGCTTCTCGTCCAAACAATTTGACGAGAAAGCTATCATGGCCGACCTGCTGTATTTCAAATATTACTTCGCCGACCTGCAAAAGATACCTTATGATAAGAATGCGCTGATGGATGAAATGGAATCCCTCAGCCGCGACCTGGGGCGTATACAGCCGCAGGCATTGATGTATCGCGATTTCCAGAGCCGCAACATCATGATATATGAAGGCAAGGTGTACTTTATAGATTACCAGGGCGCTATGCAGGGCCCCCCCGCTTATGACCTTGCTTCTCTGCTATGGCAGGCGAAGGCCCAGTTGCCCGATGCATGGAAGGAAGACATGCTGAACAAATATGTAACAGCAATGGAAGAGCTGAAAATCAGTCGTGTGGAAGAGATATATTTCCGCAGGGGATATTTTCAGTTTGTATTACTGCGCATGTTGCAGGTATTAGGCGCTTATGGTTTCAGGGGCTTGCTGGAAAACAAACCGCACTTTCGTACCAGCATAGGGCCGGCACTTAAAAACCTGAATGTGTTTCTGCATGAACATACACAGATACCTACTTATTCTGAATTGCGCGCCTTGCTCGACAACATATCTTCTGCCGCCATGCAGGAGTATTATGCTGTACCACAGCCCTCTGAAAATGTAAGCCTGCAGGTTCAAATCACCAGTTTTTCATACAAGAAGAATGGTGTACCAAAAGATAAATCCAGCCACGGTGGTGGTTATGTATTCGATTGCAGGGGCGTGAAAAATCCGGGGCGATACAAAGACTATAAATTCTTGTCAGGTAATGACGAAGCCGTAAAAAACTTCCTGGACAGGGAAACCCGTATGGGTGAATTCCTGGCCCATGCAGAGGGGCTTGTATCTATTAATGTAGAAGATTACCTGGCACGTGGGTTTGACCATCTAAGTGTGTCATTCGGCTGCACGGGAGGCCAACACCGCTCAGTATTTGCGGCGGAACATCTTGCTGCTTACCTGAAAAATAAGTACAAGATACCGGTAGAAGTTACCCACCTGAACAAAGAAAACTGGGTGACAGAAGAAGTAGCTGCTAAATAGGCTATTATACTTTACAACATTTATATACAATAGCCTCGCAATTGCGGGGCTATTTACATAATACCTTTACCCGCACTCTCAACCCAAAATCTTAAATTTACCGCATGGCTGATAAAAAACTTTTCCTCTTAGATGCTTATGCATTGATATTCCGTGCCTATTATGCATTGATACGTTCGCCGCGCATCACCAGCAAGGGCAAGAACACCAATGCGCAGTTTGGCTTCACCAATACGCTGTACGACCTGATACGCAAAGAAAACCCCACCCACCTGGCCGTGGTGTTCGATACATCGGCTCCAACGGAAAGGCATGTTGATTTTGCAGATTACAAAGCTAACCGCCAGGAAACACCCGAGGACCTGGTAATAGCAGTGCCCGATATCAAGCGCATTATAGAAGGGTTCAATATTCCTGTAATGGAGAGCGATGGTTTTGAGGCCGATGATGTGATAGGCGGGCTGGCTTACGAAGCTGCAGACATGGGCTATGAAGTGTACATGGTAACACCTGATAAGGACTACGGCCAGTTGGTACGCGACAATATATATATATACAAACCCAGCTACCAGGGCAATGGTGTAGAGATACTGGGTCCGAAAGAAGTGTGTGAGAAATGGGGCATCAAACGAGTGGACCAGGTAATAGATATGCTGGGCCTGATGGGCGACTCGGTAGATAACATACCCGGCATACCCGGTGTGGGCGAAAAAACAGCCGCCAAACTATTGGCTGAATACGATACCCTGGAAAATATACTGGCCAACGCAGAAAACATAAAAGGAAAGCTGGGGGAGAAAATCAGGGATAATAAAGACCTGGCCATCATGTCGAAAAAACTGGCAACGATTATTACCAATGTCCCTGTCAACTTTCATGAAGAGAACTTCAGGGTGGACCCGCCGAATAAAGATGTACTGAGAGAAGTATTTGCAGAGCTGGAATTCAAAACACTGGGCAAAAGAATATTGGGTGAAGATGTGCCTGTTGCCGGTGCTGAAACAAATACGGTTGCAGATGCCAATGCGCCGCTCGACCTGTTTGGTAACCCCATACCACAAGCTAAGGCGGCAACCCTGTATGCAGACATAGCAGTAGCTGAGCCTGTTGCAGAGCCGACCACCATACACGATTTAGCGACAGCCACAACCACGCCGCACGAATATATACTGGTGCAGGATGAAGCTGCAGCCAAAAAGCTGTTAGACGAAATGCTGCAACAGCAAGAAATTGCATTTGATACTGAAACCACCAATATAGACGCTAACATGGCGGATATATTGGGCATGAGTGTATGCTGGGAAAAAGGTAAAGCATATTACGTAGCCATGCCCGAAGGCAAAGAGGCTGTGCAGCAGTTCATCAATATATTCAAGCCTGTATTTGACAAGCAGGACATCACATGGATTGGGCAAAACATCAAGTATGATATGCTGATGTTTAAATGGTATGGCATTGAGTTGAAGGGAAAGATATACGATACCATGCTGGCGCATTATGTAATAGAGCCCGAAGGCAAACACAATATGGATGCTATGAGCGGCAAGTACCTTGGCTATGAACCTATATCTATAGAGACGCTGATAGGCAAAAAAGGCAAGAGCCAGGGCAGTATGAAAGATGTGCCGCTGGAAGATGTAAAGGAATATGCTGCGGAAGATGCGGACGTAACCCTGCAATTGAAACATGCGCTTGACCCGCTGCTGGACAAATGCGAAGTGAGGCCGGTATTTGCGGAGGTGGAAAACCCGCTGGTCCCTGTATTACTGGATATGGAATTTGAAGGAGTGGGTATTGACATCAACTTCCTGAAAGATTACTCGAAAGAACTGGAGCGGGACATAAAGGCCGCTGAAGAAAGCGTGTACCAACAAGCAGGTATAGCCTTCAACCTGGCATCGCCCAAGCAGCTGGGCGAAGTACTGTTTGACAAACTGAAGCTGGACGACAAAGCCAAAAAGACTAAAACAGGACAGTATGCCACGGGCGAAGATGTGTTGCAAAAACTACAGGGCAAACATGCGATAGTAGATAATATACTTGTCTTCCGGGAGCTGTCTAAACTGAAAAGTACTTATGTAGATGCACTGCCGACAATGATTAATCCGCGTACAGGCAGAGTACATACCAACTTCAACCAGTCGGTAGCGGTAACGGGCAGGCTCAGCAGCATCAACCCCAACCTGCAGAATATACCCATACGTACCGACAGGGGCAGGGAAATAAGAAAAGCATTCATCCCCCGCGAGAGTGGCTGGGTATTACTTTCTGCCGACTACTCGCAGGTGGAATTGCGCATTGTGGCCGCCATTAGCAACGACGAGGCGATGATACAGGCCTTTAAAGACAATAAGGATATACACACTGCTACTGCTGCGCGGGTGTACGGTGTAGATGAAACAGAAGTAACCAAAGAAATGCGCCGAGCAGCCAAAGCTGTCAACTTTGGTATCATATACGGGCAAACGGCTTTTGGGCTGGCTGGCTCGTTGGGCATAGGTCGCACAGAGGCCAAAGAGATAATTGATAACTACTTCACACAATACCCCGGTATCAAGCGGTATATGGATGAAACCATCAACTTCGCCCGCGAGCACGGTTATGTGCAGACATTGAAAGGCCGCAAGCGCTACTTGGCGGATATCAACTCGGCCAACCAGACAGTGCGTGGCTTTGCCGAGCGCAACGCCATCAATTCGCCCATACAGGGCACAGCAGCCGACATGATAAAGCTGGCCATGATAAAGGTGTACCACGAGATGAAGAAAACCACGCTTAAATCAAAAATGATTCTACAGGTGCACGATGAATTGGTATTCGATGTACCTGAAAATGAAGTGGATGAAATGAAAGAGTTAGTGGTACGAAGTATGGAAAGCGCTATGCTATTACCTTATGATGTACCTGTAAACGCTGAGGCGGGCGTAGGCGCCAACTGGTTGGCGGCGCACTAATTGTTTTTCCTGAACGGGTGCCTGTTTTCCCATGCGCCTTCGTTTGTGGTAGTATTATTCTGTGCCTGCATGATGCGGCTGCGCACTATACCATTCTTAATATACAGGAAAGTAGACAGGTACCGTGGCCTGCACCCCAGGCGGGCTTTGGCATCCAGTGCGGTGCGGCCAAGTATCAGTTTAGGCTTCCTGTAACTGATAGCCTGTTCGATAGCGAAAAAGAGTATATTGAAGTAGAGATTATATTCCTTGTTCTTCTCATAGTCGAACCCTATGTAAAACATATCAAAAGTATCCTCGTACACCCATGCGCTGAAAAAACCGATGAGCTTTACACCTTCATATATGCCCCATACTTTCAGCCGATCGTCATGTTGTTTCAGCTTGGGTATAAATTCGGGGCTAAGCAACCCGATACGTACACGCTGGTGATTAGTCACCTGTTGGTACAGTGCATATAGGCTGTCTTTGTGTTCAGACACCTGCGCTATACCCAATTCCTTTATATCCAGTTCATGCCAGCGCTCTCTTATTTTCCTGTATCGTTGGGCATACTTATGTTTCAACGCATGTTCATAATCATCTATGGTTTGCCATGCAGCGGGTATATCCATTTCCATAGATATATCGTTGCGCAGCATCATGTACCCGGGCTCGTAGTTGCAGAAGTATTTATCCAGCCGGGCGGGCATATCTTTTATCAGCACCGCCGATGCACAGCTTTTGCGCATGGCTGCATCTATCGCCTCTTTGTAATAGGTATATATATCATAACCCGATATGCCACCTGCACAAAAAACAGAATGAACATCGTGCCTGAACAAGTGCCCGCTCACCAACAGTTTGGGCCTCGCTACACCGGTATACAATTGCCAGGCTACATACTTCCATGGTTCCACCATGTTATGGTTCAGATGTTTTGCCTTAAGCTGCAACAACTGAAACCCTGCAGCAAGTACAGGTATATTGTTATCGTACACCAATGCGTAGGAGAAACTGATATCCGGTAACGAAGACTGTTCAGCAACTTTGAGTTGTTGGCTTTGCAAGAAGTGGCCCGGGGGTATTAAGCTGTTCCATTCAGGCGGCAGTGCTTCACTGTCTGTAAATAGTAGTACATCTATGCCTTTATGCTTATTGCCGCAGTTTGTCAAGGTTTGTTTTTTACCATTTCCACATGTGGTATGTTCACTTCTGTAAATATACCGCCCTGCTGCGTGTAGTCCAGTTTTTCATAAAATCCCTTAGCTACCATACGTGCGTGCAGCATGATTTGTGTATAACCTTTCTCCCATGCAAATTGTTCGGCATAGCCCACTAATTGTCTGCCAATACTTTTCCCCTGCTTATGTTCACCTACGGCCATCTGTCTTAGTTGTACCATCTGTTCATTACGAGGGGTGAGAATAAGGCAGGCTACAATTATATCCTCTTCTTCCGCCACCAGTATATACTCATTCACTTCATTGCCCAGGTCCTCATCGTGCAGTGATAGCCCAAGCGGTTTGCGCAGTATTTCTTCCCGCAGTGCAAATACATCCGCGTACTCATTGTCGTGAGGCGTAATGGTTCTGAAACGAAGCATAGTATCAATCCAAAGTTAGTTCGGTAATGGTATTGCTCTTAATGATAAACTCTTTCATCTTAGGCTGGGGGTTGGGCACCAGCGGGTCGGTAATATAAAAAATCTTATACCTGCCGGGCTGTATCAGGAATTCAAATTGAGATGCGTTGCCCTTTACATTCTGTGGTTGAAATCTCTGATACCTGTCGCCAAGTTGATAATGAAATTCTGATTTGTAGCCCCTGGAGTTATTAACTTTTATTTGTCCGGGTTCATCCAGGCCAAGACTGACTGTCAATCCGAAATCCAGGTCAACATTTCTGTGCGATATCGGGTTTGTATTTATCTCCACATGATAGTTGCCCGTCTCATAAGGCAGAAGGTCAGTACATTTTTGCACTGTAACATTATTCCTTTTTAACGCCAGGCTGACACGAGCGTTAAATTCTGTTACAGGACGACTGGGGTTATTGTAGTAGGTAAATGTTAATGAACCCATTGGAACAATAACACGGATTTTATTTTTTTGATTGGGGAAAACCTCAACATTTGAAACTACAAACCCATCTTTACCTGTAAATGTGATATTATAGGCTCCCGGTTTTATACCCTTCTGTGGCCTTGGGTTGCCATACACATCCACATCACGCTCAAATTTGTGTACAGGCTCATTGGTTTTCATGTCGCGAAGCACTACTTCGGGAGCTGATTGATAATATTTGCCATGTCCGTCCCAGAAATATAATTCTAAAGTAGTCTCAGTTGCTTCTTCTCTTGTTATGCTAAATTCTGCCGTCTTGGGTGCCGGCTTTGTTGTTTTTACAACAGGTGCCGGTGCGGCAGCCGCGGGTGCCATAGGTTTGTACACAGGCTCTTTGGGGCGCTCGGGTTGGGGTGCCGGTTCAGGTTCCGGTATATTTATCACCAGCACAGGAACTTTCACCTGGTTAAAGCTGCCTTTGGAAAAATACATTACCGGCAGTCGCCTTTTATGTGTAGTGGCCAACATGCTTACCTCCTGCCTGGGTTTTGGTTGCACATCCGCTACTACAATCTTTGATGGTTTTGCAGGCGGAGGGGGTGTAGGCTGAACAGGCTCCGGTTGTTTCACCACTACTTTTTGGGGTTCGGGTTCCGGCTCAGGGTCGGGTAGTTTTACTTTAAACTCCGGCGTGGTCACCTTCAGCACGCTGGGCGCCTGCCTGGCCGTTTCAATAGCTTTCGTTACGGCGATGGGCTGTATAAAAGTATGCCGGTACGATTCTACTATCTTTCCCACCACAGGGTCTATCTCATCGGGTGTGGTCACCAGCAGGTATTCGCCCATACAGTCATATTGCGCGCGCAGCGGAGCATAATCTACCAGGCTGAGTATATAAGGCTTGAAATCAATTTTCTTGCGGAGCAGTTCTTCCACCACTTTACATATATCACCCTCGCAGCTTTCTCCCCCATCGGTTATCAGTATCAGGCTATATTTATTGTCGCGCAGGTTTTGCATGTCCTGTTCTGCCGCTTTTTGTATGGAATAGGCAATAGGCGATATGCCCAGTGGGTGCAGTGCAGCCAGCCTCAGCTGCATCTGTGTATAGTTGTCCTGGCTGAACATCACCTCCAGCTTGGTGTCAAAACAGTTGTTGGCCGATGTAGGATATTGGTGGCCATATACACGCAGGGCAAATTCTACTTCCCTGTTTACTGCATATACGCTGTCCATCAGCCTGTCTATTATTTTGGCTGCAGCTTCAAATCGTATGTTGCCTTTGGTCCACTCGTGCAGCATGCTCGAGGAGCCGTCCAGCAATATCAGTATTCTGGGATTTTTTTCTTTCTCTTCTTTTTGGGCAAATAATATACCCGGTACAAAAAGCAGGATTATATATACAACAACTACGTAGATGCGCATTATTCAGTACTCAGTAGCTACAAACCTACATTAAAAGACTGACTATATTATACCCCGTACAGGGGCAGGAAGATATATTTAACTAATTGCTTTTTTATAGCCGGAAAGAAATGCGCTATTCTGCGCACCTTTTTCTGTAGCTTAAATTTTGCTTATCTCGCAGGATGCGGTACCGTATCCCATCAGCTCATTCTCCAGCTCGGTTTCTGCCTGGTCGCAGGCTGCCTTTGCATCTTTTTTGGTTTGTTTGCCCAGGCTCTCGGTTGTAGATGTATTGAACTGTCCGAACATAGGGACGCTCATATTGACATCGCATGTACAGTTGTAATTCTTCTTGCAGGATACAAATGCCATGCTGAACAATACTGCCAGCGCAAGGGTAGTTGTGGTTTTTTTCATAAGTATATGTTTGGTTATTGAAGAGTAATAATAACATTTTTTATGTCAAAAAATATCTATACACAGGCTTCAGTATCAAAAATTTCCTGTAACTTAATAACATAATGCAAAACAGGGCACGAAAGATATTCAGGGATGTATTCCGTTTTCTGCCGGTGCAGTTATTCCTGCTGCATTTTCGTAAATACCAGTTGTTCCTCCTTTTCTGGATTGTACTTGTATTAGTTATCACGGGCGATTTTGCGGCTATATTCGGCGCCTCTACTTTATTCCTGGCACCGGAGTACCTGGGTGAAACCAATTTCCGCAGTATGTTCCTGCTGGGGGGCGCTATGGCTGTGTTCGTTATGGCCTGGCATATCACTACATTTATTATCAACCATACACGCATACCTTTTATTGGCGCGGTACGCTATGCATTTATTAAGTATTGCCTCAACAACTCGCTGCTGCCGTTGCTGTTCCTCATTTTCTACACCATCACCAGCATACGGTTCCAGTTGTTTCACGAGCAGGCGGGCATATTGCAGGTGCTACGTATACAGGCGGGGTTCTACCTGGGTTTTACGCTTATCATCATCATCTCATTTGCCTATTTTTTCAGGGTGGGCCGCGACCTGCTCAAAACCGTCATAGGCCGAATAGCCAACCCCGCGCTTATCCGCAACATCATTCCTTACGACAGCCTGGATATTGAAATGGACCTGTTGAAGGCCGATACCTTTCTCACAGGCAGGCTAAAAATCAGGAAGTTCTCAGATGTAGAAAGTTATCACCCCAGGCTGCTGAACACCGTCTTGCGCAAGCACAGCCGCAATGCTACTACTGCTACATTATTCGCTATACTCGTGTTGTTTCTGTTGGGGCTCTTCAGCGAGCAGCCTACCCTCAGGGTGCCTGCGGCTGCCAGTTTCCTGCTATTGTTCTCGGTGGTCATGGGTATGGTAGGTTCGGTTAAATACTTCCTGCGCAGCTGGGAAATACTGGGCTGGGCTATGATTATTTCCATAGTGGCATTCCTGGTGAAGGAGCGGGTGGTGGACCTGCGCAGTATTGCTTATGGACTGGACTATAAAGCGGAACAGCCTGAATACAACTACAATGCATTGCGTGCCGTGTTCAATAAAGAACGCTTCTATATGGACAGGGATGCAGAGCAGCACCGGCTGGACAATTGGAAAATCAATGTGGCAGATAGCGGCGCAAAACCACCACTGGTCATCATATCAGTCAGCGGCGGCGGCTCGCGGGCGGCGTTCTGGACATTCCGCTCATTGCAATATGCAGACAGCCTTTCCGGCGGCAGGCTGTTCTCGCATACCGCCATGTTTACCGGGGCATCAGGAGGCGCTATGGGTGCGGCATACTGGCGTGGCCTGCACGATATGTACCGCGATAGTATTATTGACAATCCGTATAAGCCCGAATACCAGCGGAATATTGCAAAAGACCTGCTGAATTCCATCGTATTCTCACTGGCAAGTGTCGACCTCATTTCGCCTTTCAACAAAATATCGCTGGCGGGCTATTCTTATACCAAAGACAGGGGCTATGCCATGGAGCAGGAAATGATACGCAATACAGACGGGGTGCTGGATAAAAGCATAGGCGATTATATGCAAAAAGAAGGCGAGGGCAAAATACCCATGGCCATCATCAACGGCACTATATTAAACGATGGCAGAAGACTCATGATTGCATCGCAGCCAGTGGGTTACCTCACACAGTCTGAATACGACCTTAGCCACGAAACATATTCAGCCATAGACGGTGTGGATTTTGCTACATTCTTCCACAACAACAATCCCTACAACCTGCGCCTGACTGCCGCTTTGCGCATGACTGCCACCTTCCCCTATGTACTGCCGGTGGTAAAACTACCATCTACGCCCAATATCAATATTATGGATGCCGGCCTGCGCGATAATTTTGGCATGGAGCTGGCCAGCCGCTATGTGCATGTGTTTCGTAAATGGATTAAAGAAAATACCAGCAGGGTAATAATAGTACAGATACGAGACACCAGGCAGCACGAGGTGTTTCCACCATCAGAAATGAATACGCTGGGCAAAATGTTGTCTGACCCGCTCTTTGCCATACACAACAAATGGGAACCCTTTCAATCATACAACCAGGGTTATATCAAAGATTACCTGGAAGAATATATGGGAGACAACCTGGAGTATGTTACCCTGCAGTATATCCCCGAAGAAGGTAAGAAATCGGCCCCGCTCAACTTTCACGTCACTGCCAAAGAACAGGAAGACCTCCTGAAGAGTATATATCACAAAGAGAATACCAAACAGCTACAAAAACTGCTGAGGTTGCTGGCTACCGATTAGCTTTAGTACATTTGCCACCGATGAAAGTAACGGGTTTCACCTTTATCAGGAATGCCATCAAATACGACTACCCGGTAGTTGAGGCTATACGTTCTATATTGCCTGTTTGCGACGATTTTGTGATTGCAGTGGGCAAGTCGGAAGACGGTACGTTGGAAATGATAAAAAGCATTGACCCGCAGAAAATACGCGTGGTGGAAACCGAGTGGGACGACAGCCTGCGTAGGGGCGGCAGGGTACTGGCTGAAGAAACCAATAAAGCTTTTCGTGCTATAGGCAGCGATGCCGACTGGTGTTTTTATATACAGGGCGATGAAATAGTACACGAGCAATACCTGGATACAATAAAAGCAGGTATGCTGCGCTGGAAGGACGATAAGCGCGTGGATGGGCTCTTATTCAAATACCTGCACTTTTACGGCTCTTACGATTATGTGGGCACCTCATCGCGCTGGTACCCGCACGAGATACGTATAATACGCAACGATAAGAGTATTTATTCATACCGCGATGCACAGGGTTTCCGCAAGGGGGATGATGAAAAGCTGAATGTAAAACTGCTGGATGCCTATGTATATCACTACGGCTGGGTGAAAGACCCGCGAGCCATGCAGCGCAAGCAGGAAATATTCCATAAGCTATGGCACGATGATGAATGGGTAGAGAAAAACGTGGCGAAGGCCGAAGAGTTTGACTATGCAGCACATATTGATGCAGTGCAAAAGTTTACAGGTACACACCCTGCTGTAATGCAGGAGCGCATCCGCAACAGCAACTGGAATTTTGATTACGATATCTCCTTCAACCGCACTTCGCTGAAAGAACGTTTTAAGCACTTCGCTCAAAAAAGACTGGGTATAAAAATGAGCTACCGGAATTACCGGCTCGTGTAAGAGTTGATGATTTAATATGTATGATTTATGATTGTCTTCAGGAGGACGTGACACCGTAAATAACGATAGCCACCTGCCCCGCCCATGCGTGGGTCACGTAATCAAATAAATCTTAGTTATAAATAATTTTAACTTCCTATTATCAACTAAATAACGTAATTTTGTAATAGTAAAAATAAGCCCTAACCACCTAAAACATAGACAATCATAAAAAAAAATATGAGTCCGCAACTACTACACCACAACCATATTCTATCCCTCCGCACCTACGTGGGGATTTTTATTAATACCGGTTTCCCGGAAAAAACACGCGCAGGGTTAACAACCTAACTTGCGAGTTCGCTAACACAAAAGAAAATCATTAATCAGTTAGCAAAAGTTAACAAACAGGCGGTAAGAGGTTACAAACCAAATAGTTGCAAAGACACAATATTCCCAACAGTTAAACCCAGCTTTTCATCAGTTAACAAAATATCCTATCTCACTGCTAATCTCTTACCCCATATTACCCTTTTAACATATCAACCAATTACCCTTTTAACCCTTTACCAATTAAATACTATTTTTACCCCCTCTATATCAAAGCAATGAACGAGAACAACAACTACGTAGCCATTATGGCGGGAGGCATCGGCAGCAGGTTCTGGCCGGTAAGCCGCACCAAATACCCCAAACAGTTTATAGACCTGCTGGGTACCGGCAAGTCATTGATACAGTGGACCTACCAGCGGTTTACCCATATTGTGCCAAAAGAGAATATATACTTCATTACCAATGAGGCATATATTGATACGCTGAAATCGCAGATACCGGAGGTGAGCGACGAGAATATCATCAGCGAGCCTTCGCGCAAAAACACCAGCCCCTGCGCCGCGTATTTTGCCCACAAGATGATGCACAAAAACCCCGATGCCAACATCATCATGTCGCCCGCCGACCACCTGATAATGGACGAAAAGGCTTTTGAAAAAACGGCAAAAGAAGCGCTGGAATTTGTATCCAAACATAATGCACTGCTGACCATGGGTATTAAGCCTACCCGCCCCGATACGGGCTATGGCTATATCCAGTACGATGTGGAAGAAGAACTGAACAAAGTATATAAGGTAAAGACCTTTACAGAAAAGCCATCGCTGGAACTTGCCAAGACCTTCCTGAAAAGCGGTGACTTCCTGTGGAATTCCGGCATCTTCGTATGGAATGTAAAGACCATTATGGAAGCGTTGGAAAAACACCAGCCCGAACTGAACGAGGTATTCCTGCAGGCCGATGGGGTGTACAATACACCGAGCGAACATGATGTCATCAGCAAGTTATATGCGCAGTGTACCAATATTTCCATAGACTACGGTATTATGGAAAAGGCTAAGAACGTATATGTAATCCCGTCTTACTTCGGCTGGAGCGACCTGGGTACATGGGAGTCTGCTTATGATAATTCGGAAAAAGACTACCTGGGCAATGCTGTGTACGGCAAAAACGTAATGGTGATAGATGCTACTGAATGCATGATAAAGGCGAATAACGACAAGCTGGTAGTATTGCAGGGCCTGGAAGAATTTGTAGTAATAGACACTGACGATGTACTGCTGATATGCGAACGCAGCCGCGAGCAGCAGATAAAAGAATATGTAGCAGAAGTAAAACGAAATAAAGGCGATAAATACCTGTAATGAACTTACCGCAAAAACATTCAGCAAAGGGAACGACCATCTTCACGGTGATGAGTGCATTGGCTACAGAGCATAATGCTATCAATCTTTCTCAGGGCTTTCCTGATTTTCCTGTAGATGAAAAACTGGGTGTTTTACTGGCGGAAGCAGTACAGAACGGTTACAACCAATACTCGCCTATGCCCGGCCTGCCCATGCTGCGCGATGCCATAGCGAATGATTTTAAAAGAAGGTATAATGTAGTTATTGACGGCGCTAATGAAATTACCGTTACCCCCGGCGCTACCTATGGTATATACACGGCCTTCACGTCTATATTACAGAAAGGCGATGAAGTGATAGTGCTGGAGCCTGCTTATGATAGTTACATACCCAATATAGAAACCAACGGCGCAATAGTGGTGCCTGTACCGCTCACCGCACCTGCTTTTACAGTTGACTGGGGCAGGGTAAAGGCAGCGATAACCACTAAAACAAAAGCCATCATCATCAATACCCCGCATAACCCCACCGGCACTATGTGGACGCGTGAAGATTGGGACAGCCTGGCGGAAGTGCTGCGTGGCACGGATATTATTGTACTGTCAGACGAGGTGTATGAGCAATTAGTTTTTGATGGCAAAGAACACTACAGCGTTTTGCAGCACGAAGAACTGAGGCAGAGAAGCTTTGCCATCTTTTCATTTGGCAAGGTGTACCACAACACTGGCTGGAAAATGGGTTATGTAATCGCTCCGCCTGAGTTGACAAAAGCTTTCCGCAGCATACACCAGTTTTTGTGTTTCTCGGTAAATACTCCTGCACAGTACGCACTGGCACAATACCTTTCGCAACCTGTGTTGCCCGATGTAAAAAACATGATGCAACAGAAAAGGGATTACTTCCTGGAACTATTGAAGGACACTCCTTTTACCATACACCAACCCGCTGCAGGCAGTTACTTCCAGAGTGCGCATTATGCCAACATCAGCAACATGCCCGATACGGAATTTGCTATATGGCTGACGAAAGAATATGGAGTAGCAACGATACCCGTTAGCGTGTTTTACAGCAATAAACAGGACGATAAGATCATTCGTTTCTGCTTCGCCAAAAAAGAGGAAACTATAAAAGCCGCTATTGAAAAACTATCCGGGATAAAAGCACCTGTCTCATAGATAGTCGTACCCCAGCTTGATAATCAGCGCAACTGAAACCAGGATAAAAAACAGCCTGATAAACCCGCTGCCCCGCTTGATGGCCACGTGCGCCCCAGCATAGTTACCCGCCATATTGCACAGTGCCACCGGTATAGCAATGTTCCACACCACAAACCCCTTGGCTATGAAAAACAACAACGCACCTACATTAGCAGTTACATTGATGATTTTCGCATTGGCCGATGCATGCAGAAAGTCGTACCCGAACAACGCAATAAAAGCAAACACCAGGAAACTCCCCGTGCCTGGCCCTATCAACCCCTCATATATGCCCAGTATGCCACCGGTTGCTATAGCATATACCAGGTATTTCGTTTGCGATAGCGGTTTTACATTATGGTGCAGGCCCAGTTCTTTTTTAAATATCGTATATGCCAGCACCAGTACCAATGCGGTAATGATAAACGGCATGAACTGTTCCTTATGTATGAAACTCACCAGCAGCGCCCCGGCAAAAGATGCCACCAATGCGGATAATATGATGGGCGACAAATGTTTCCAGTCTATATCCACCCGCTTGATATACCGCACCACCGCTACCGATGTCCCTGCAAAAGAAGCTGTCTTATTAGTGGCCAGTGTTTGCACCAGCGATAGCTGCGGCTGGAGTATGAACATGGCGGGTAGCTGTATCAATCCACCCCCGCCCGCAACGGCATCAACAAAGCCGGCAGTAAAAGCAAAGAGGCAAAGAAAGATGAGTGATAACATTATACAGGTAAATCTATATATTATTGTAGTTTCATCATAATAGTTACGTACATGTGCCTCCGTTTCACTAAGATATTTTTTGTTTTTTGTAGCATATTCTGCAATTGTCTATTTGCGCAGGAACAATGCCCATTTCAGGGAAACATTCAAAGTATAATGCCTGGCACAGGAGTTGAGTCTTTTTTTCTTAAGCTTCAGTCAGAAAAGTTTTTTGTCAGCCACGACAAAAAGGATATTCCAGCTATTCTAATGAAGCAGATAGAATGTAGTCTTGGGGACTTTATGCTTGCCAACCCTAACGACTACTGGAACTATAGTAGTAATGAATTTACCAGTAAGCTGATGATGTATGCAAAGTCAGATGGCATATTAGCATTGGCATATCTACACGATGATGGAACTATAGGAACACACATATGGCTTATACAATACGAGATAAAGAAAATCAGTGTAAATGGGAATAATATGTATTTCAAAAATATCTGGTTTGCCAACGGCACTCGAACATCAATCTCCACGTCCGATGAACTAGTCAGTGCAATACATGACTTGTATGAATGGAGTAGGAAAGGTATGATAAGAGTACAGGTTAGTAAGTAATCACCTGCTCCTCTATAGTTTCAGGTATCTCCCTGAACTCGTATTGCTGGTTGCGGAGTTGCGGTTCGAAGCCTGCCTGTCGTATGGCATCCTGTATTCCTTTGTAGGTAAACCTGTGCGGTGCGCCCGCTGCACTCACCACATTCTCTTCTATCATGATGGAACCAAAATCATTGGCCCCTGCATGTAAGCACAATTGCGCCACTTCTTTACCCACCGTCAACCATGATGCCTGTATGTTTTTCACATTGGGCAGCATGATGCGGCTCATGGCTATCATGCGGATGTACTCCTCTGCGGTAGTCAGGTTTTTAGTACCGCGTATGCGCTTCAGCAATGTATCCACATCCTGGAAGGTCCAGGGGATGAAAGCGATAAAGCCTTTGGCGTCTTCAGGTTTCTTGGCCTGCACCTCACGTATCTTCACTAAGTGCTCAAATCGCTCTTCTATTGTTTCCACGTGGCCAAACATCATGGTGGCAGATGTTGTCAGCCCCACTTTGTGGGCTTCGTGCATAATGTCCAGCCATTCCTGCGCGCCACATTTACCTTTGGATATCAACCTGCGTACCCGGTCATTGAGTATCTCTGCACCCGGGCCGGGCATACTGTCCATACCGGCTTCTTTCAGAGCGGTCAATGCTTCTTTGTGGCTCACACCCGATACCTTACAGATATGCGCCACCTCGGGCGGGCCCAATGCGTGTAGCTTCAGGTCGGGGTACAGTTCTTTCAATTGTTTGAAGAGGGTAGTATAATAGTCCAGTCCCAGTTCGGGATGGTGGCCGCCCTGCAACAGCAGTTGCTCACCCCCATAGCGGAAGGTCTCTTCAATCTTCTCCTTATAGGTTTCAATATCCGTGATGTACGACTCAGGATGGCCGGGTATTCGGTAAAAGTTGCAGAACTTACAATTGGCGATACAAACATTGGTGGTGTTCATATTGCGGTCTATAATCCAGGTTACCTTGCCATGCGGTACCTGCTGCTTGCGCAGTTCATTGGCCACAAACATCAACTCTGCAAGCGGGGCGTGTTGAAACAAATACACCCCTTCTTCCATACTGAGGAAATCAAACTTTAAGGCCCGGTCGTATAATTCTGCTAACTTCATCACCCTGCAAAATTAACCTAAAAAGCCATGCCTTATATACCTATATACGATGGCTGCATATACAGGCATTATAGATTTTTAAACATCATGGATTATGATTAGGTTAATTTTGTTACTTTGTAATTGATGGGTACGCATATACTGACATTGTTTGGAGAAGAGATAGTGCCGGAGCAGCTGAACGCTGTAGGCAGGAAGAAATCTGCACCCAAACCGAAGAAGGAGAAGCAGGAAAAAGAGCAAGCTGAAGAAGTTGTCGCGGAGGTGGTTGAGGAGGTGAAGGCTACGGAAAAGCTTGTAGCTAATAAAGCTGAAAAAAAGGAAGAACCAGTAGCCGCCCCTGTTGAAGACAAGTTTACTGATTGGGAGGGCGAAAAGCAATACTACTCCATAGGCGAGGTCGCTAAAATATTCAACGTCAGGACATCCAATATCCGCTACTGGACCAACGAATTTGCCCTGAAAGTACGCACCACCCGCAAAGGAGACAGGCTGTACACACCCGAACAGATAAAAGAGATACGCACCATATACCACCTGACCAAAGAAAGGGGCTTTACTATAGCAGGCGCCAAAGGCAAGCTGAAGGACAGCAAAAAAGTATCTGTACAATCAGTTGACTTGAAAGACTCGCTGCTGCAACTGCGCAACAAGCTGGTACAACTCAAAAACAGCATTAAGTAGTCTGCCATGCGTTACTTATTTCTAATACTGGCAATATTTGTATCCATGCATACACAGGCACAAGGCACTTTTGATAAGGCTATCAACGATAGAAACGAATTAGTGTATACCGGGCAATTCACATTTACCGACCTGCAACAGGAAGAATCATTCAAGTGGATGACGGAGGGAGTAGATGCCTACCAACCCAATGCTGAAGACATAAGTTACCTGGAAGGTGAACTGAATAAATATCAGCTGGTCGTATTTATGGGTACCTGGTGCGAGGATTCGCATAATCTTATTCCTAAACTTTATAAAGTATTGGATGCCACAGGCTATCCATTACAAACCCTTACGCTCTACGGGCTGGACAGGGAGAAGAAGGGCAAGGGCACAGCGCACGAAGAATACAAAGTATTATATGTGCCCACTATCATTGTCCTATCAGAGGGTAAAGAGATAGGACGTATTACTGAAACAGTAAGAAAGAGCGTTGAGACAGACCTTTCCACCATCATTAAGGATTTTGCAGGCGAATAAGTAATTTGCAGGCTCAATATTTGCACATGGAATTACCTCATCATATATCTATTGAATACCTGCAATCGCTGGGTAAAAAACCTGTTAACCTTTCTGCCGCCGCCATAGGCCGCATATTAGACAACCGCAATTATTTAGATAAGAAACTGAGCAAGGGCGAAACCCATTACGGTATTAATACCGGGTTTGGTTCTTTGTGCGACGTACGCATCAGCGATAACCAGCTTTCCCAACTCCAGGAAAACCTGGTATGCTCACACGCCTGTGGTATGGGCGATGAAGTACCCGAAGATGTGGTGAAACTGATGTTGCTGTTGAAGGCGCATGGACTGAGCCAGGGCTATAGCGGAGTACGAACAGAGGTAGTGCAACGGCTGGTTGATTTTTACAATATGGGTATTTATCCAGTGGTATATGAATTAGGTTCCCTCGGTGCTTCGGGTGACCTGGCACCGCTGGCACACCTGAGCCTGCCGATATTCGGCATGGGCAAGGTGCGCTACAATGGTAAATTGCGTGAGAGTAAGGATGTATTGAAAGAACTGGAAATGGAACCGATTCCGCTGGCGGCTAAAGAAGGTCTGGCATTGCTGAACGGTACCCAGTTTATGAGTAGCTATGGTACATGGGCTTTGATGGCTGCCGAAAGGCTGTACCGTTGGGCCAATGTAATAGGTGCTATATCTACCGATGCTTACCATGCCAAAAGCGACCCTTTCAAACACCCGATACACAGGGTACGCCCGCATAAGGGACAGATAACTACCGCCCAACAGTTGATGGAATTACTGGAAGGCAGCGCGATACAAGCCGTTCCCAAACAACAGGTGCAGGACCCGTATTCTTTCCGCTGTATGCCGCAGGTGCATGGCGCTACCAGGGATGTGATAGATACGGTAACGAATGTGATGGAGATTGAAATTAACTCAGTGACAGATAACCCCATCGTCTTCCATGACGAGGATGAAATCATCAGCGGCGGTAACTTCCACGGCCAGCCGCTGGCGTTACATTTAGACTTCCTGGCAATAGCCATGTCAGAGTTGGCGAATATATCTGAGCGCCGTACCTACCTGATGGTCAGCGGACAAAGGGGTTTACCACCGTTCCTGGCTCCTGATGCAGGATTGAACAGCGGGTTTATGATTGCGCAATATACTGCTGCGGCTATCGTCAGCCAGAACAAACAGTTGTGTACACCTGCATCTATTGACAGTATAGTAAGCAGCAACGGGCAGGAAGATCATGTAAGCATGGGCGCCAACGCAGCGACCAAACTACACAGGCTCATGAAGAATGTCCAGCGGGTATTAGCCATTGAACTGCTGACAGCAGTGCAGGCAATTGAGTTCCGCAGGCCGGGTAAAACCTCTCCTGCACTGGAAAAAATATGCGCTGCTTTAAGAGCACAGGTATCGTATATGGATGCAGACAGGATACTGCACGATGACCTGGTTAAGGCAGAACAATTTCTACAACTGCACCCGGATACATTGATGAAATAATGCAGTATATTGTTTGTCTATTTACACAAACCTATGTACTACAAAGAAGCTATATTATGCCTGATGTTCGGCGTGGCCGAATCTGACGGGCAGTTGCGCGAGGACGAGCTCATCAATATTGTTACCATGAAGGAAGTGTTCAAGGGCTATTCAGAACACGATATCATTACACTGTACAAAGAATATAAGACACGTTTTGAAGATAAAAGCTTCAGTGATATAGCCCATATAATGGTCAGCCAGATACCACCTGAGTTGCATATGGCCACGTTGTCTGTACTGGCTGATATTATCGTTCTTGACTTTAATGTGGATATGAAAGAAGGCTCCTTCATAAGCATAGTAGCCAATACCATGGGCATCAGTGATGTAGCAGTAAAAACCATGCTGCTGACCTCCCTGTCTAAAAGGCTGATGATGACAGCGGGTAAAGAATAAATAAACCCTATTGATGTATAAACATTAGCCTGTGCTTTCGTTTAATATAATCCCGTAATTTTAGGGTATGATGTCCAGGAAAAAATTCATTAAAGGTTCGGCTATTATCGGCGCCTCGCTTGCAGTGCCCAATTTTCTGTTCGGCCAGTCGGGCATGTACTCCGGCAAAGGCCACAGGAAAATCCATCGTGTACTCAATTCAGACAGGGTGAATGTAGGTACCCTGCCGGTGATGCGCGCCTTTGCGGGAGACCACCTGGACTACGTATCGCCTTTTGTGCTGTTTGATGAGTTTGGCCCTGTGGATGTAAACCCGGGAAGCAATCCCCTGCGTGTAGATGCGCACCCTCATGCGGGAGTAATTCCTACTACCTATTTCTTATCGGGTAGCGGGCACCATAAGGATAGTTTGAACTATGATTTTCAGATAGAGCAGGGCGAATTTATGATGTTCAGTTCGGGTAAGGGGGCTATACATATGGAAGAATCGGGCCAGAAGCTGAAGAAAGAAGGCGGCAGCCTGCATGGTTTCCAGATATGGCTGAACATGCCTGCTCAAAATAAGTATGATGACCCTACAACCATTGTACATCGTGGCAAGCAGATGCCTACTATCGTAAAGAAGAACTTTACAGGCAGGGTAGTGCTGGGCGAACTGATGGGGTATAAGTCGGACATCAAGACACACACTCCAACATTTTACTACTATATCAAGTTGAATAAACAAGCACGTTTAGACATACCTGTCGACCCGACGCACAATGCCTTCGCCTATTGTGTGAGCGGCAAGGTAGAAATAGAAGACCAGCATGAATTGAAACCCAACCAACTGGTATTGTACAAAAGAGGTGGCGATGTCATCAACCTGTATAGCGAGGAAGGAGCAGAGGTATTTGTATTAGGCGGGCAACCCCTCAACGAGCCCGTATATTCTTACGGACCATTTGTAATGAATAATGAGGAGCAAATACAACGCTGCTATGCCGACTACCAGGCGGGAAGAATGGGTGATCCGCATACGGTCAACTAGTAACCGTGCTATTATCCCGACTACTATATTTTAATCTTAATATTGCTACACTTGCATGGTCATAATATGGTCATAACAAAGTAAAAAAGTCATAATAGCTCTCTGCAACATTCGATATACATTTAATTTGCCGAAAAACAGGAAAATGAAAAATTGGCTATTGTTAATCGCACTATTTTTTTCAACTTTCTTACTGCCACAATTTTCCTATGGCCAGGTAAAATGTTATCGCTTCTCGATGTCAGCCAATATCGCCTGGCAAGATACCTCTTGCGTTGCCTGCACATCAGATACTTCCGTTATTGCGTCTGCTAACGATCAATTGGCTTTGCCGTTTGTCGGCAGAACCAAAATCATTAATGGTGAAATAGCCGCCGGCAGTAATGGTGTCAACAAAAATGGACCTCATGAATTTCTATGGCATTTTGTTGTTAATAAATGGGGTTTGACAGATTTGGCACCTGAAGTATGTGATGGGCGTGCGCATTCTGATATTGATGCTGATACTGCCTATTTTTTTAATAATGTCGGCAGATACTGTCCATGGACTTCAATTGTGGCGGAAGAATTGCCAACCGTTAATATTCTTGATGAACAAGGGGAATATACAGGGATTGCGCTATATCCCAACCCTGCTATTCGACAAATTAATATAGTCTCAACAATGAATTTTGATGGAGCAATTAATATATACAGCATGAATGGTTCGCTTATATTTAACGAATCAGCTAATATAGACAGAGGTAGCACAGCCTCGTTTGATATCAGCCAATTACCTGTAGGTTTATATACGTTGCAGTTGAAAAACGAATATTTTGTATGGAGTAGACGGTTGAGCATAGTCAGATAGTTTCCCTTATTTTTTATGTAGTTTATGTATACTACATTAAACAAATGAAGTATATTCAATACTTCAATATCGCTGCTATGCATAGAATACTGCTAATTCTAGCAGGGTTAATCCTCCCTGTGTTTTGTTCCGCACAATACACACAAACCATCAAGGGTACCATTACTGATAAGGAATCGAAAATACCTCTGTCTGGTGTAACAGTAGCTGTTATCACAGTTAATCCTCCGTCAGGCACAGCAACAGATGATAACGGTAGTTTCGTGATCAAAAATATACCTGTAGGTAAGCACACCCTACAGGTATCATATATAGGGTACAACAGCATTAACATTCCCGGTGTGTTGGTTACATCTGCTAAAGAGGTGTTGCTGAATCTATCAATGGAAGAGTCTGCTACCAAACTTGATGAAGTGGTGATATCAGACAAACGCGACCATATCAACGAAATGGCTTTAGTAAGTGCCAAAACATTTGATGTACAGGAAACAGAACGCTACGCCGGCAGCCGCGCTGACCCCGCCCGTATGGCATCCAACTTTGCAGGTGTGCTGGGTGCAGACGATTCGCGCAACGATATTATTGTGCGTGGCAATTCGCCACAGGGCATACTCTGGCGTTTAGAGGATATTGATATACCCAATCCCAATCACTTTGCCGTATCGGGCACGTCGGGTGGGCCGGTAACTATTCTCAATAATAAAACACTCGCCAACAGCGACTTCTTCACAGGTGCTTTCCCATCAGAATACGGCAACTCAACAGCGGGTGTCTTTGATTTGAAAATGCGCAACGGAAATGCGGACAGGTATGAGTTTACCGGGCAATTGGGGTTCCTGGGAACAGAACTGGCGGCAGAAGGGCCTATATCGCGCAAGAATAATTCTTCGTTTTTAGTAACCTACCGCTACTCTACGCTGAAACTTTTTGAAGGGCTGAATATTAAAATCGGTACCAACTCCGTACCCAATTACCAGGACGCAGCCCTGAAGCTGAACTTCCCGATGGGCAAAAAAGCCAATCTATCCTTCTTTGGCATTGGTGGCATGAGTAAGATAGACCTGATAGTGAGCAATATCAACGAGCAGCCGGAAGAACTCTATGGTGAGTCAGACCGCGACCAGTACTTTGGCAGCAATATGGGGGTACTGGGTACATCGTTTAGTTATATCATCAACGCCAATACCTATACAAGAGTAACAGTAGCGCAGACGGCGATTGATGTAAAGTCGAGACACGATAAAGTATTTCGCGATGCCGATTACCAGGTAGACTCGTTGAAGTATATACTTGGCTACCGGTTTGTAACCAACACAACAGTAGCGCATTGGTATATCAACAAAAAGTTTTCGGGCAGGCATACAGTGAAGGCGGGCCTCATCAACAACTATTATCACTTGAACCTGGTGGACAGCAGCAGGCAATACCCGCCCACGTTACAAACCTGGCAGCACAGGCTGGACTACCAGGGTGGTACTAACCTGTTGCAGGCGTATGTACAATACAAGTACAGGCCAAGTGATGCGCTGACATTTACAGCAGGCCTGCATGGGCAATACCTGACGCATAACCAATCGAAGGCGCTGGAGCCGAGGGTAGCCATGAGATACACTTTTACCAGCAATGTCTTTACACTGGGTTATGGCCTGCACAGCCAGTTGCAACCATTGTACCAATACTTTGCCGTGCTGCCGCAAAACCCTACAACCGCCATGCACAATTACGATATAGACTTTACACGCAGCCATCATACTGTTGCAGGGTACGAGCATGTATTTTCCCGAGTGTTAAGATTGCGCAGCGAAGTGTATTATCAATACCTGTACAATGTTCCCATAGAAACAAGGCCGGGCTCTTCATTCTCCGGCCTGAACCAGGGTTCTAATTTCAGCAGGCTTTTCCCTGATACACTGGTCAATAAAGGCACAGGATACAATTATGGTTTTGAACTGACGATTGAAAAATCATTTTCTGACAACTACTATATACTGCTTTCAGGGGCGGTGTTCGACTCTAAAGCAAAAGGCAATGATGGTGTGTACCGCAATACGGACTACAACGGGCGTTTTGCCGCCAACCTGTTGACAGGCTATGAATACAAACTGGGCAAGAACAGCACATTGCTTACAGGGCTGAAAATTACCTATGCCGGCGGCAGGTTATATTCGCCGCCTGATGTTGCGGCATCCAATGCCATCGGCGACTTGATAGTGGTGGATTCGCTGCGTAATACACTACGCTTCAAAGACTATTTCAGAACAGATATAAAACTGGGTGTACGTATTAACGCAAAAAGGCTGACACATGAAATAGCAATAGATCTGGTGAACATACTGAATACCAAGAATGTATTGTCGCAAACATATAACTACGACCTTGCTGCGCAAGGCGCGTATCCTTTTATTACACAATACCAGCTCGGGTTTCTGCCGCTATTTTATTATAGGGTCGACTTTGGGGTAAAATAAAAACTAATGACACTAAAAGAGTTCTACGAATGCATAATATTAGAAATAGGAGACTCGTTGGATCATCTTAGTTATGATACTTTCTTATTGTCATTGCATAATGCTATTATCAGTAATCAGCATTTATCTCCGAACTTTGATAACTTCTTATTTCTAATCAAATCTACTGCAACGACTGAGCCATCATTATTTGATACAAAATGGAATGAAATAATTGATCCAAAATTTACTATTAATTCCGACAATGTTTATTCGGATAATATTATAGAATCTCATGACTTAGATTCAGTCTTGAACATCATACGTATCAACGTTGCTGAATATTACCCAATAAAGGAACAAACGACAGATAGTCTATTCAGAATCAATGGAGTTGTTACGCTACGAGGTAATACGTTATATAACCTCGATCCCTATTCGGTTCTTGAATGCGGTACATCCTGCCTAATTGCCCACATACGTAACATTGACAAATTTGTTGGTACCACTTGGGCAACTTTAGCATATATATTGGATACCGGTCAGTTCTATGAGTAAAGCTATACTATCTCTTTCACTTCCTCCAGCTTCCTGGGCTGTAGTTCTTTGACCGCCTTCGCTATCTCGCGTATATGGTCGGGGGTAGTGCCGCAGCAGCCACCTACAATATTCACCCAGCCCTGTTCTGCAAAATCTTTCACAATCTCCGCAGTCATTTTGGGTTCCTCGTCATACTCACCCATTGCGTTGGGCAGGCCGGCGTTGGGGTAGCAACTGATGTAACAGGTAGCCAGGTCAGACAATTCTTCGATATAAGGGCGCATTTCATTACCGCCCAGCGAACAGTTCAATCCTATACTCACAGGTTCTGCGTGCATAACGGAGATATAGAAGGCCTCCAGTGTTTGTCCGCTCAATGTTCGGCCCGATGCATCAGTGATGGTACCTGATATCATTAGCGGAAGTCGTTCTTTACCTGTTTGCTGAAAATATGTATTAATGGCATAGATAGCAGCCTTAGCATTCAGTGTATCAAATATGGTTTCGAGCAGAAGTATATCCACTCCGCCATCAACCAGCCCGCTTATCTGTTCTGTATAGGCATCCACTATTTCATCAAATGTTACTGCACGATAGCCGGGGTCATTTACATCGGGTGAAAGAGATAATGTTTTATTCATTGGCCCAACAGCACCCGCTACAAACTTTTGTGAGCCCGGGTGTGCTTGCATGTACTCATCCGCAGCTTCGCGCGCCAGTTTAGCTGCTGCTACGTTCATTTCATAAGACAGGGATTGCATATCGTAATCCGCCAATGATATGGCCTGGGCGTTGAAGGTATTAGTCTCCAATATATCAGCGCCCGCTTCCAGGTATTCTTTATGGATAGCTTTTACTATCTGTGGTTGTGTCAATACCAACAGGTCGTTGTTACCCTTCAGGTCGCTGGGGTAGTCTTTAAACCTTTCTCCACGGTAATCCGCTTCGGTAAGTTTGTACCGTTGTATCATAGTCCCCATTGCACCATCTATAATCAATATGCGCTGATTCAATATATCACGCAGTTGTTGTTCCTTATTCATACTGCAAAAATATGGTATTTAACAATGCCAATCATGCTGTCCTATGACTAACATATTATCAAAAGAAAACGCCCTCAAAGGAGGGCGTTTCA